>NZ_NTFY01000130.1 GCF_002289565.1 Rhodopirellula sp. SM50
GTCCGGTGGAGGCAGAGCCTCCAAGACAGTGTGTTCCCAGGCGGAGCCTGGGAACAAGTCTTGAGCCATGGATGACATTTAGCGTTAGACGGACCAGTAGGCGGCATGCACTGGGACGTCAATTTTATTACTGCAAGATTCATGGCTCCCTTCTCCCCCACAAATTGTAACAAGCTTGCTTGTCGATTTGTGGGGGAGAAGTCGCTAAGCCTTTCGCAACGCCGGCCCTCTCTAGCGTTTGCTTGCTGCGCAAACGCCCTCTCTCCCAGAGGGAGAGAATCTAAATCGGTTGCCAAATCCTGCAGTAAAAGAATCGACGTCCCCCGCATGCCGGCGCGGAATTGACAGGCTGGAAGCCTATCCCACGGTTGGGATCGGATCGATCAGTGCGTGTTGGACCTTGCCGTGGACGTCGGTCAGGCGGAAGTTTCGGCCCTGGTACTTGAACGTCAATCGTTCGTGGTCGATGCCCAATTGATGCAGGATCGTGGCCTGTAGGTCATGGATATGGACGGGGTTTTCGGCGATGTTGTATCCGAACTCGTCGGTCGCACCGTAGGTCATGCCCGGCCGAATTCCTCCGCCGGCCATCCAAACGCTGAAGCACCGTGGATGGTGGTCTCGTCCAAAGCTGTTGGGAGAGAGTTTGCCTTGGCAATAGTTGGTGCGGCCGAATTCACCGCCCCAAATCACCAACGTGTCTTCCAGCATGCCACGTTGCTTCAAATCGGCCAGCAGCGCCGCAGAGGGTTGATCGGTTTCGCGACATTGCCGGGGCAAGCCGTTCTGGATTCCGCCGTGGTGATCCCAGCCCGGGTGATACAGTTGAATGAACCGTACGCCGCGCTCGGCCAGTCGTCGCGCCAAGACGCAATTGGCGGCAAACGTGCCGGGGTTCTTTGCGTCGTCGCCGTACAGCTTGAATGTGCTTTCCGGTTCGTCGCTCAAGTTGGTCGCATCGGGAATACTGGATTGCATGCGATAGGCGAGTTCGTACTGCGAGATCCTGGCTTGGACCAGCGGATCGTGGGTTTGGTCCAGTTTGATTTGGTGCAACCTGGAAAGTGCGCCGATGGCACTGCGTCGACTGTCTGGATCGATCCCCTCGGGATTGTTCAAGTACAACACGGGATCTTTGCCGCTGCGAAAACGGACGCCTTGATGGCGACTGGGCAGAAAGCCGCTGCCCCAGAGCCGCGACACCAGTGGTTGGCCGCCCTTGTTCTTGGTGACCATGACGACGAACGAAGGCAGATCGTCGTTTTCGCGTCCCAGCCCATAGTCCAACCACGCCCCCATGCTGGGACGCCCGGGGAACATGCTGCCGGTTTGCACGAACGTGACGCCGGGGCCGTGGTTGATCGCTTCGGTGTGCATCGACCGCACGATGCACAATTCGTCCGCGACGCCAGCCAAGTGCGGCATCAGTTCACTCAGTTGCGCGCCCGACTGACCGTGACGCGAAAATTTCCACGGCGAACCGACCAGCGGCAAACTGGATTGATTGCCGCTCATCCCGGTCAATCGTTGCCCGCCACGCACCGAGGCCGGCAATTCGGTCCCATGCCGTTGGTTGAGCAGCGGTTTGTGGTCCAGCAGATCCAATTGGCTCGGCGCACCAGATTGGAACAGATAGATGACCCGTTTGGCGCGTTGCGGCAAGTGCAGCCCGAGTGCCCGGTGCGACGGATCGGTCGCGGGAGCGGCGATCGCCTCGCGACTGGCCATCGCCGCCATCGCCAGGCTGCCCATCCCCAGTCCGCCGGCGGCAAAGAACTCGCGGCGCAACAACGACGTCCGGCTCGGATGGAGGGGTGAGTTTTCTTTCATCGTTTCATCACACTTTCGTCGTAGTTCATGAGGGTCCCGATCACGACGGCAGTCGCGGCGAACGCGGCTTGATCGGATGACGGGACGCCGTCGTGTTTGTCAAATTTGATCTCTCCGACCGACAAGTATTCTTTCGCGCGGTCGGGATGCTGGCGGAAATAGGCGAGCTGTTCGGCGTACAGTTCGCTGATGACCTGGGTTTCCGCATCGGTCGGGTAACGGCTGGTCAACGTCCGAAAGGCAGCCAGCAGCATGGCGTCGACATCGTCACCCTGCTCGGTGATCAAACGAAAGGCCAAGACGCGTGCCGATTCGACATACTGGGGACCGTTGAGCAACACGAACGCTTGCAGCGGCGACGAGGTTCGTTCACGCCGAACGCGACAGACATCACGTTTGGCAGCGTCCAAAGTCATCATCGCCGGCGCCGGTCCGGTGCGTTTCCAATAGGTGTAGATGCTGCGACGATAAAGGCCTTCGCCGGAATCGCGTTTGGAGGGTTTGAATGACGCTTCGACTTCATAGGGTTTGACCGGCGGGCCGCCGAGTTTGGAAACCAATTGCCCCGAGAGCGCCAGGGCTTGGTCGCGCAACATCTCGGCGGGAAGCCGGTAGGCGTTGTGGCGGGACAGCCATCGGTTTTCGGGATCCAAATTCCAAACCGCCGGATCCGGGTGCTCGCTGGCTGCCTGGTAGGTCGCCGACATCATGATTTGTTTGATCATGCGTTTGATGTCCCAGCCACTGTTGACGAAATCGATTGCCAACCAATCCAGCAATTCCGGGTGCGTGGGCGGTTCGCCTTGGCTGCCAAAATCTTCGGGAGTTCGAACCAGACCGACACCGAAACAGAGCTGCCAGATTCGATTGACGGCGACGCGACTGGTCAGCGGGTGATCAGGACGCAGCATCCAATCGGCCAGCCCCAGTCGATCCTTTCGCGTGGAGTCGTCCAAACCCAGAATCGCTTTGGGGGTGCCCGGCGTGACCGCTTCGGCCGGCGCGTCATAGGCGCCGCGTTCCAGTCGATACGTGGTGCGGATCCCCGGTGCCTCTTTCATCACCATGATCTCTTGAATCTGATCCTGTAGCTGACCATACGCGCGTCTGGATTGCCCGAGTTTCTCTCGGTGTTGTGCCAGCTCGGTATCGTGTCGCCGCAGCAGATGGTCGGACACGAGTTGCCGTTGCGCTGGCGTCCAGTCCTGGGATGCCGCGTGGACCCAAGTCAGCGTTTCGTCGGGCTCGGCCAGACGCTGGATCTCCAAGTCAGTTAATTCACAATCGAACACGTGAAACGAATCGACTTCGCCGGACGTGAATCCGCGATCGCGAAAGCGTTGCCCGATGGCCAAGTTGTCGCCACCGCCTCCGGTGATCTGCTTGGTCAAATGGTCACGCACCGTGACAGCCGCAACGCGTTGCCCGTCAATCGCGATCGACAATCCGCCGGCGGAACTGGAGCCATCGTTGGTGACGACGACGTGAACCCATTGATTGACGGGAATGGGATCGGGGGTGCGGATGCGAATCGCGTTGCCGGGCCAGAAATGGATCAAGGACCAACTCAGGTGTCCGTCTTCGATCAACAACTGATAACCGCGGCTGGCGGCGTCGGTCCAAGCGCGGGAACGATGAAAAATCACGGCGCGGTCTTTGACATCGGGCGTCTTGATCCACAACGAAACCGAGAACGGCTGGTCGCGACGAAAATTCCCAGTCTTGAGATTGACGACGTCATCGCCGGTCAAGCGAACGGCGTTGCCTGCGATTCCCGGCACCGATTGGTTGGGCGCCGACGGTGGCGATTGAAAGTCCAGCGATTCGATCGGTGTGGCGTACAGCCGATCGACCGGATCGGTGGCAGCCTTGCCATCACTGTTCGTCTCACTGTTCGCCTCATTGTTAGCCTCACGATTGGCCTCGCCGGGCGGCGCCGATTCGGGGGCAGCCGCGGGCGCAACGTTTGTTCCCAGCAGATCGCGATAGGCCTGGATGTCGATGAGTTTTCCACAGGCCTTGCGATAGTTCGCCAGACTGAGATCGATCTCACGTTCCAGTTGTGACAAACGAATCGCCTGGGCGTCGGTGGGCAGAGGCAGTGTCGGCGTCGGAATCGATGGCGTAAAAAAGGAGTACAAGCCGGCTTCGTCGACGTTGGCGAAAAACGCGGAGAGCTGGTAGTACTCGGTTTGCGTGACCGGATCGTACTTGTGCGAGTGGCATCGACAGCACTCCATCGTCAGCCCCAGGAATGCGGTTGCGACGGTCTGGGCTCGGTCGGCGACGTACTCGATGCGAAACTCTTCCGGAACGCTGCCGCCTTCGACCTTCTGCGGATGCAGGCGATTGAACGTCGTCGCCAGGATCTGATCGCGTGACGCGTCGGGCAACAGATCACCGGCCAGCTGTTGGCGAAGGAACTGGTCATAGCCGAGATTGCGATTGAACGCATCGACGACCCAATCACGGTAGGGCCAGACGAAGCGATCGCGGTCGACCTGGTAACCGTACGTGTCGCTGTACCTTGCGACGTCCAGCCAATCGGCGGCCATCCGTTCGCCGTAGCGAGGATCAGCCAACAGCCGGTCGATCACTGTCTCGATGGCTCCGGCGGAGGTGTCGGCCAGAAAGTCATCGAGTTCGGCGATCGTCGGCGGCAGCCCGATCAAGTCGAACGTGATCCTGCGCAGCAACGTTTCTTTGTCGGCGGCCGGTGCGAGTGGAAGCGAATGTTGTTGCAGCCGGTGGACAATGAAGTGATCGATCGGATTGACGGCCCGATCGCTGGCGACCGCCGGCACGGGGCGGGCGAGCGGCGTTTGAAAGGACCAGTGAGCCTGGTAGGAGGCGCCTTCGTTGACCCAGCGGCGAATCAATTGTTTTTGTTCGTCCGTCAGCGCGCGTTCGCTGTCCGCCGGGGGCATCAACGTCTCGGGATCGTCGCTGAAGATCCTCGCCACCAACTCGCTGGACTCGGCATCCCCTGCAGCGACGGCCCATTCTTTCGCGCCCTCTTCGGTATCCAACCGCAACTCGGCTTGTCGAGCAGAAGCATCGGGGCCGTGACAGTGGTAACAGTTTTCCGACAGGATCGGGCGGATGTCGCGGTTGAACTGAAGCGGCTCATCGGCGGGGGCATTGCCGGTGGACGCCCACTGGATCGTCAGACCCACGAGGAAGATCGAGAAACAAAAGCGAAACAGTCGCAGCATGGCAGAATCAGGTGGGATGCGCGGGGAGGGCTGGACTGACGATTATACCCCAGCGGGTGATCGAAATCCTGGGATTGGCAACGTCGCCGAGGAATCGAGGGAATTGCCAACGCGGCGGTTGTACCTTGCGGACGCGTTTTGTTTCCCTGGTCCCCCCTCCCACTTGTTCCCAGGTTCCGCCCTACGCCGTGAACGACTTTTTAGCGGTAGGGCGCGAGCCCTCCGGTGTGTTGGCAAAGAAGCGGAACCGGAGGGCTTGCGTCCTGCCGCTAAAACCTCGTCAAACACAGGAAATAAATCGTTCACGGCGTAGGGTTCCGCCTGGGAACACACTGTCTTGGAGGCTCCGCCTGGCGTGTCGAACGTGTGTGGGCGGGGGGACGTCCATTGGATAGGTGGCGGATTTGATCGTAGCGCAAGGCGCCAAGACTTTTGCAGCGTGGACCCTCTCTGGCGTTTGCTTGCTGCGCAAACGCCGTCTCTCCCAGAGGGAGAGAATCTACATGGGTTGCCAAAAGCTTCCGTTATAAAATCGATAGCCCGAGCTGACCGTCCACGGCGTAGGGCGGAGCCAGGGAGCGAGTGCTGTGTCGCCTAAGGATCGAACGGAAAATAGGTGTCGGATCCTGCGAGTGGGATAGGCTTCCAGCCTGTCATTCCAGCGTCGACAGGCTGGAAGCCTATCCCACTTATTTTCCGTGCGTTGCTAAGTCTTCTCACCCCTGTCCTCCGGCGGCGTTTCGGGCGTGTCGGATTCGCCGACCGGATCGGGTTTCGGATCGACCACCGTCGAACTTGTTGCAGGCGGATCCATCCGAATGTGTCGTGTCTGGAATTCGGTGATTTCGCTCAACAACACGATCTTCTGCCAGATCTTTCGCGACAGCCCCGTCGTCAACTGCTCGACTTCACTGACCGCGGCGACGGACGCGGAATCATTGAATCGCTGGACATAGAGCGCTGCGATCTTGCCGATCAGGGACAGCATTTCGGTGCAGTAGTCCAGGTAGCGGTTCAGCTCCAACGGGCTCATCGCTTCGGCCGGCGAATGGTCGGTTTGACGATAACGTTCCAGCATCCGTTCGGGATCTTTGGTCAACTGGTGCATGTCCACGACGTGTGCGATCGATCGCAGTTCATGCACGGCCACCATTGCGCGACGACGTTTGATACGATTTTCCAGACTTGTCAGAAAGTAGAGCGTCGCGCCCAAGACGATCAGCGTGTTTGCGCCCGCGTCGAGCGTTCCGATCAGATCGGTCCAGCCGATCGCTTCATCTTTGAAACGGACCGAGTGGGTGACGAACCAAATCATCGAACCGACGAGTACCATCACAACGACGGCCAGCAGATAGCCGCAAATGCGAATCCACCAGACCGATTCGCCAATCCCCTGCGCTCGGACGGCTGACTTTTCGGCAACGTCAAGCAACTGGGTGCACAGATCGGACAATCCACTGCGGGGAAAGCGATCGGAAATGCGTTGGTGCAGCGCCGCGACCGTCTCGACGATCGCTCGCTCGCTAAGGATAAGTTTGGAGGACATGGTCGGCTGAGCGGGAGGCTGGGGATAGCAGCCGGCCATTCTAACCGACCCGCGATCGAGAGGCTGACAGCCTGTGGCACTGCTCGATGGCGGGTCGCGAAACGATTACTCTTCGCGTTTATCGCATTCGATGAATGCGTACGCATTGTGATTGTGGATCGATTCGTAGTTTTCGCTGCTGCACTGGTACCAGACGATCCGGTCGTCATTGTTGAGTGCAACGGCCAAGTCACGCACGATGTCTTCGACGAACTTGGGGTTCTCGTAAGCCCGTTCGGTGACCCATTTTTCATCGGGTCGTTTCAACACGCTAAACACTTGTGTCGAAGCACATTGTTCGACGATCCCGAACAGTTCTTCGATCCACAAGTGGACACCTTCGGCCATTCGAACTTTGACCGTCATGTCGCAGCGTTGGTTGTGGGCGCCGTAGTCCGAGATCTCCTTGGAACAGGGACACAGGCTGGTCGCCGGGATCTTCAACGTCATCACGAAGTCATCGGTTCCGTTGCTGGCCAATTCAAAGGCGACGTCAAAGTCCAGCTTTCCGGACTGGCCGCTGACGGGGGCTTTTTTGTCCACGAAGTAAGGAAAGCTGAGTTCCAGGTAGGCGTCCTGGGACTCCAGTTTCTCCTTCATTCGATTGGCCACCAACGGCAACGCGTCGCTGCTGAGTTCTTCGTGGTATTCATTGAGCACCTCTAGGAACCGCGACATATGGGTTCCCTTCACATCGTGCGGCAGCGAAACAAACATGTTGATCGTCGCGACGGTGTGAATGAACTCGTTGCCTTTTCCTTTGCCCGGCGTCCGCAAGGAAATGGGGTACCGCACGTTGGTCACGCCGACTTTATTGATCGCGACCTTTCGTCCGTCGCCGGTCGATTGGATGTCGGGCAACGGGGTCGCGGTGATGGAAGCTTCGGTCATGGGCTATCTGTATCTATACAAAAGGGTGATCGGTGGTGAGCGATCGGATTGAATCGCCCCGACTGCGGACGCATCCGCGAACCGAAAAAGTTGCTTCGGAGTCACTGTGCCGAGCGAACACGCTGGCGCAGTCGTCCAAACCGTTTGGCGGTGGTTAAACAGTTAAGCGGGGAAAGGCGGCTACCGCGGGCGAGCCTTTCCCAGCTGGCGGGAGTACGTTGCTCAAAATCGCAAGTTGCGATCGAGCCGTTTGCAAGTGCAGTCGTCCCGGCCCGTCCAGTGTGACGTGGCGGCAACCCCTACACAATGGCTGACGTGCGACGAGCCGCAAAACGCCAATGATTTACCGAGAAAAGCGTCGAAAAATCGGCCACAATGGGGCCTTGATCACTGACCAAGTGTCCGGTGGTGCCGCCCGGACGCTGGCGCCAACCGGCTGATATCAAACGACGATCAGCCGTTTGGCGCGAGCCTACGGGCCTATCGATCGCGGGGCTGGTGACGCCCGGACGCTGGCGCGAACCGGCTGATACCAAACGAGGATCAGCCGTTTAGCGCCAGCCTACGGGCCTATCGATCGCGGGGGTGGTGACGCCCGGACGCTGGCGCGAACCGGCTGATACCAAACGGTGATCAGCCGTTTGGCGCGAGCCTACGGGCCTGCAAGGGCAACGTCGTCTCCAATCGGCCCACGGCTGACGCCCACGGCTGACGCCCTCGGCTCACCAAATCGACAGGCTGGAAACAGACCCCACCTCGCTCCCTACTGACGCAGTTGAGCCGCCTTTGCAAAGCATTCTGCTGCCAACTCGTTCTCGCCGAGGGACTCGTGCAAGCGGCCCAGTGACTCGTAGGCCAATGCTTGCCGCAGTCCCTGACTGACGAACACGGCTTGCATCAAATACCCCTTCGCCGCATCGGTATGGCCTTGCATGGCCAAAAGCTCACCAAACGGACGACAGGCTCGATCGAAGGTTCCGAGCTCGAATAATTCCGTGTACTGCTCGATCGCTGCGTCGATTTGTCCCTCGTGGACCATGCAGTCCGCCAAGATGTACCGACTCTCCAAATCCAACGGCAGCAGCCGCAGGGCGTCGTCGGCGTTCCTCCGGGCCTCCTCGAATTTCCCCGCCCAATGGGTCAGTTTTGCTAAATTCCGAAACGCGACCGCTTGGGACCGCAGATCAATGTTGCCCTCAACGACTCCCGTCGCAGCGACGATTTGCTGAGCGGTCGGCGCCGCGGGCACGATCGCCCGGTCGGCAAGCGAGCGAAGGATCGCCAACGCGATTTCGCCGTGCACCTCCACGGTCGGGTGGACGTGATCAAGAAACGATTCGGCACCGAAACAGACGTGCCCCTGTTCGCTCTGCGACAGAGCGGCCAAATGGGATTCGAAGTCGACGCGGATGACAGAGCTTTCCGCCAGGAACTCGCGTAGGATCCGCTTGATCGGAGTCGTCGCACGCAAGGGACAAATGTCTTCGTCGATCGCACGTTGAAAGCTTTTCGCTGCGTCGTCTTCGAGACCGACTTCCAGCAGCGCGCGACCGCGCAAAAAATGGACATCGGCATTGGCCTGGTCTTCTTCCAGAACAAGCTCCAGCACTTCCAACGACTGCGCCGCCGCGTCGTCGGCGAGCAGCTCGCGAGCGGTTTCCAGATCTTGCGTCAATCGTTGCCGCGTCACTTCATCGATGCCGTCGCCAAAGTCGGCTTTAAAGGGCGAACAGTCGCGAAGGTTGGACGCCGGCACGACCACCGCCAACGTCGCTCCGGCCCCCTGGGCAATCCGTTCCATCCGCCGCAGGTTGATGCGAAAGTGTTCTTCGACGCCGCGATACCAGGACGGATTCCGCTGGTAACTGGCCGGTCCAATCGTGTGGTTCAAAATCTCGTCGACGTCGCCGGAAAGAATCTGTTTGGGGTCCGGTCGACCGGCTGAACGGAGACGACCGACCAACGATTGAATCGATTGGCCGACGCGCGTTTTCGTAGCAAGCGTGGAGAGTGCACGGGCGGCCGGCACACCGGGTGTGTCTGACGATTCGATCAGATTGCCATACGTCCGCCATTCCAAAAACTCGTTCTGGCCGGTGTACAAGATGAACAGGTCGACGTCGTGCTGAGCGAATTCCTGCATCACGCCTGCGACGCGATAGCTGGCATAGCTGACGCCGCCGGCGTTGATCACTTCCCAGTCTCGCTGCGGATCGACCACCGGCAACAACGTTCTCAACCAACCACAAAACGAAGTCGAATCATCAAAGGGGCGGCCGAAGGTCGTCGATCCGCCTAGACAGACGATCCGGTAGGTCCCCACCGGTTTGGATGCGGGAAACGATTGATCGTTGAACCACACCAGCTTTGCCGGATTGATTCGCAAACCAGGTTCCGCCGTGTCGCCGCCTGAATCCGATCGTTCCTCCTCGACCAGCAACGGGACACTGGAAGAAAAGCCGACGAAGGGGTCGGTCGGTGGCGGGGGAACCCAAAAGCAAGCGAGTACGATTTCAACGATGCCGAACAATGCGAAACACAGCACCAATGAAAAGAGCAGTCGTTTGCCAAGGCTGATGCGGGGTGCGTTGCGTGGGGCGGGTGGGTGCGCGACGTGGTGGTTCATGCGGTCAGTATAGACACCCGCGGCCCTGCCGGCCTTGTTCCCGGGCTCCGCCCTACGCCGTGAACAATTTATTAGCGGCAGGGCGCAAGCCCTCCGGTGTTTCGGCAAAGATGCGCAAGCCGCAGGGCTCGCGCCCTGCCGCTAACACCTCGTAAAACACAGAGAAGAAATCGTTCACGGCGTAGGGCTCCGCCTGGGAACACACATTCATTGAGGCTCCGCCTCTGGTGCGTCGGAGGCAGAGCCTCCGGCTGCACAAAACCGCCGTCTCGCGCCATCGCTAAGTTTCTGCCGAATTGATTCTGCGATGGACCATCGATGAGCATGAAGAGGTTGGGCATCAAAAACACGATTGACATCAGCCGATTCGCGCAAGCGTTCGGGCGTCGGCAACAACGGAGGGCCCGTAGGCTGGCGCCAAACGGCTGATCCCGAGAAGCGCTCAAGGGAATGGAAACCGTCAAATTTCTGCGAATCAATGCACGTTTCAACGGAGAAATTTTGCGCAGCCCAGGCAGAGCCTGGCCTGCGCAGAATTGATTGTTGCGGCCGGTCTAAATCTTAGGCAGAAACCGTTCCGCGGCATTTGCCCAAAGGGCATCAACAACATAGCCTGGGGTCAGGGAACGAGCGCAGCGGAGTGACCGCCACCCCAGGGA
>NZ_NTFY01000131.1 GCF_002289565.1 Rhodopirellula sp. SM50
CGCTGGGGCTCATCCGGTCTCACCCCAGGCTATGTTGTTGATCGCCTTTGGCGAACCGAACCGAGTGAATCTTGATCCACCACGGAACAAGAACGACCAAAGTCTTAACCGGCACAACGCATGAACTTGCGGGCTTTCCGCGCAGCCCAGGCGGAGCCTGGGAACAAGTCTGGTAGAGACTACGACAACACGATTCCGCAGAGCTCAACCGTCCGCAAGAAGAGCATTCGACCGAGCAAGCCCGGCTTGAAGCGGTGATCGAAAAACGGAAAGCGTCCAGGTAGCCGCTTGACGTCTAGGTAAACAGGGAGGAGAATGCGGCGTCCGGCCTGGGACCTCCAGGCCCATCCCACCTTTCCACGTTGTTCGTCTTGTGATGTTCGACGTCTTGCGCCAGTTTCTTCGGCAATCCCTCGCTCAGCACTTCGCCATCGCAAGTGTCGGATCTCTTCGTCCGTGAATGAGGCCCCTCGGAGTTTTCGCTCTATGAAGTGCTACGGTAACGGTCTGTCCCGGCGGGGCGTGCTGCGCGTCGGGTTTCTCGGCGGTTTGGGCCTCTCGTTGGCCGACATGCTTCGGTTCGAAGCACTCGCCGAGCAAAAACACTACGAAAGCAAAGAGGGGACGGCGAAATCCGTCATCTTTATCTTTCTGCCCGGTGGCATGGCTCACCAAGAATCATTCGACCCCAAGCCTTACGCGCCGGTTGAATATCGCGGCCCGATGAACTCGATCGAGACAACGGTCGCCGGGGTGCGTGTCAACGAACTTTGGAAACAAACCGCAACGGTCGCCGACAAACTCGCGATCTGTCGCTCGATGACTCATGGTGAAGCGGCCCACGAACGGGGCACGCACAACATGTTTACCGGTTACCGGCCCAGTCCCGCGTTGTCGTACCCCAGCATGGGCAGCGTCGTCTCACACGAATTCGGCCCCAGGCATGATTTACCGCCCTACGTTTGCGTTCCCAACCAGCCCAACGAATTCGCCGGCACCGGGTACCTCAGTTCGTCTTATGCGGGGTTCAGCTTGGGCGCCGACCCCGCCGCGGCTGACTTTCGCGTACGAGATCTGAACCTTCCCGGCGGAGTGGACGGGAATCGATTTACGTCCCGCCGAGATTTGTTGGACGTCGTGAACTCGAGTTTTCGTCAGCAGCAAGTATCCGATTCACTCGACGCCGTGGACACGTTCTATCAACGCGCCTACGCGATGATCAATTCGGACAAGGCGCGCGAGGCGTTTGACATCAACAAAGAAGACGACAAAGTCCGCGACGGGTATGGCCGCAACGATGCCGGTTCGCGGTTGTTGTTGTGCCGGCGATTGGTCGAATCAGGCGTGCGATTTGTAACGACGACCTACGGCGGCTGGGACATGCACGACAACATCCTCGGTGGCATTCAAGGCCAGGTTCCCAAGCTCGATCAGGCCTACGCGGCGTTGATCCGCGACCTGGATCAGCGGGGGCTGTTGGATTCAACGATGGTCGTTCTGGCGAGCGAGTTCGGCCGAACGCCAAAAATCAACGCGACGGCCGGACGTGATCACTGGCCCAAGGTATTTAGCGTGGTCATGGCCGGTGGCGGCATCCGCCCCGGCATCGTCTACGGATCCTCCGATGCGACGGCCAGCGAACCGAACGAAAACCCGTTGGACGTCGCCGACTGGGCCACCACGATTTATCACTGCATGGGCATCAACGCCGACAAGGAGTTGATGGCCCCGGGCGATCGCCCGATCGAAATCGTCGACGGCGGCACCGTCCGCAAAGATCTGATCGTCTAGCCAGTGACAGCCAAGCCCTTGTTCCCAGGCTCCGCCCTACGCCGTGAACGATTTATTTCCCGTGTTTGACGAGGTTTTAGCGGCAGGGCGCAAGCCCTCCGGCTTGCGCTTCTTTGCCAATACACCGGAGGGCTCGCGCCCTACCGCTAAAAAGCCAATACACCGGAGGGCTCGCGCCCTACCGCTAAAAAGCCAACACAACGGAGGGCTCGCGCCCTACCGCTAAAAAGCCAATACACCGGAGGGCTCGCGCCCTTCCGCTAAAAAGTCGTTCACGGCGTAGGGCTCCGCCCGAAACACAAGGTCCCGGAGGCTCCGCCTGCGGACTTCAGAAAGTATGCCGGCTGAGCCGGACAGCCATCGCGTTCCCAGGCAGAGCCTGGGAACGAGTCGCAAGAACTGACAGGCCGGAAGCCTCTCCCACTGATTACTTCACCGGAAACTGTGCATGTCCATTTTGTGCCGAATTCTCGTCGCGCTGGCGATCTTCAGCGGCGTCTCGTTGTGTGGCGTCTGCCCAGCCGCGTCGCCGCGACTGACCAGCGTCACCCCGCGGGGGATCCAACGTGGGGCGGAACATGAATTGACGTTCAACGGGTCCAGCCTGGCTGACATCCAAGGCGTCTTCTTCTACGACAACGGCCTGGAGGTGTTGGAAGTCAAGGGCGAAGGCAATAGCGCCAAAGTCAAAGTCCGCGTCGCACCGAACTGTCGCTTGGGCGAACACGTCGCGCAGGTGCGAACGGCCACGGGCATTTCGGACTACCGCACCTTGTACATCGAGGATTTGCCGGTGGTCGACGAAGTGGAACCCAACAGTGACTTCAACACGCCGCAATCGATCGCGCTGGGGCATGTCGTCAATGGGAGCATCACCAACGAGGACGTCGATTACTTTTCGGTGGATGCCAAACAGGGTCAGCGGATCTCGGTCGAAATCGTCGCGATGCGATTGAGCACCGCGATGTTCGATCCGTACGTCGCGATCCTGGACGAAAAACGATTCGAGCTTGCGACCAACGACGACACCGCACTGGCGTTGCAAGACGGCTTTGCCTCCATCATCGCTCCCGCCGATGGAACCTATTTTATCGAAGTGCGTGAAAGCGCGTATGCAGCCGGCAACAACTACCGTCTACACGTCGGCACCTTCCCGCGACCCAAGGTGCCGTTTCCCGCTGGGGGAAAGATGGGCGATGAAATCGACGTGCGTTTCCTGGGAATGCCTGCGGGTGAACTGACCAATAAGGTTCAACTGCCCGCCAATCCGGTCACCGATTTCGGGGTCTTTGCCGAAGACGAAGGCGGCGTTTCACCGACGCCCAACCCGTTCCGGTTGTTTGAGCATGCAAATGCGTTCGAACAGGAACCGAACGACGAAATCAGCCAGGGGACAGCGGTCGAACTGCCGCTCGCGTTCAACGGCATTATCGAAACCGCCGGCGACGTTGATTGCTTCAAATTCACCGCCAAAAAAGGGCAGGTTTACGAAGTGGAGTGTTTCGCGCGACGCATACGCTCCGGGCTGGACCCCGTGCTGAATCTTTACTTCGCCGACGGACGACACCTCGCCGGCAATGATGATTCGCGTGGTCCCGATGCCTACCTGCGGTTCTCCGTTCCCGAAGACGCGGAATACGTGATTCGGATCAATGATCACCTGGGCCGCGGCGGTCCCGATTTGGTCTACCGGATCGAGTTTCAAGCCGTTCAGCCGGCACTCACGCTCGGTATTCCCCGCAACGAACGCTATGGACAGTATCGCCAACAGGTCTTTGTGCCCAAAGGGAACCGTTTCGGCACCTTGATCACCGCCAATCGGATGAATTTTGGCGGCGACCTGGTGTTGCTGGCCGAACAGTTGCCCGCAGGACTGACGATGCATTGTGATCCGATGCCGGCAAACCAAAACACAATGCCCGTTGTCTTTGAAGCCGCCGCCGACGCACAACTGAGCGGCGCCTTGATCGACTTTCTCGCCCGACACGCCGACCCGAACCAGACCATTCGCGGCGGGTTCGTCAATCGTGCCGACTACCTGATCGGCGAACCCAATCAATCCCTCTACCGCTGGAAAGACGTCGACAAACTTGCCGTGGCGGTTGTCGATGAAGTGCCGTTCCGGATCGAGATCGAGGTGCCCCAAGTGCCGCTGGTTCGAGACGGATCGATGAACTTGAAGATCATCGCTCACAAAAAGGAAGGCTGGGACGAAGACATCCAAGTCCAATTGCCCTACCGCCCACCAGGAGTCGGGGCCGGACCGAGCGTCAACCTGCCCAAGGGGCAAACGGAAGTCCTGTATCCGATCAACGCCAACGGGGCGGCCGAGATCAAAAACTGGAAGGTGTTTGCCCTGGCGACGTCGCAAGGGATGTGGGCGTCATCGCAATTGACGCCACTGGAGATCGCAGACGCCTACGTTCGTTTCGAGCTGCAGCGGGCGGCGTGCGAACAGGGCAAAGAAACGTTGCTGCTGTGCAAGCTGAATCACGCCACGGCATTTGAGGGAGAGGCGAAGGCGGAGTTGGTCGGCATGCCGCCCAAGGTCGGGATCGAACCCCTGTCATTTTCCAAAGACACGACCGAGTTGACATTCAAGGTCACGACCGAAGGCGATAGCCCCGTCGGAAAACACACGCTGTTTTGCCAAGTGACCATTCCGCACAACGGCGATGCGATTGTCAGTCGCGCGGGGAACGTTGAACTGCAAATCGACGTTCCGCTTCCGCCGCCGGTCACCCAACCTGTCCCCACGCCGGCACCGACGCCGGAGGCAACCGTCCAGACACCGCCTGAACCGGCCAAGGCTCCCGAGCCGCCGCCAACCAAACCGCTATCACGATTGGAAAAACTGCGACTGGCCGCTCAGCAACGCCAAGAATCACGATCCGAACAGCCCTAGCGTCGTCACCGCCAATCACCACCACTCATCCTCCAGCCCCTTTCGGATGCAGTCGCAAACCATTGTCATGAAACCACAACACTTCCTCGCCTCGGCCGCGTTGATCGCCGTCGTCACCGCAGCGCCGGCGGCCGAGCCCGCGAGTTTGACCGAGACGCGTGTGCCGGTCTCGATACGCGTCTACCCGCCCAACATCGATCTGACGACCGCGCGAGATCATCAATCTGTGATCGTCCAGTCCGTGTTTGCCGACGGCATCACGGAGGACGTGACCGACCAGACAACCTTCTCGCTCGGCGACGCCGCGCTGGCGCGGCTGGAGTCCAACGTGATCTATCCGAAAACCGATGGTTCCACCGAATTGAAGGTTGAGTTTGCGAGTCACCAGGCGGTTCTGCCGGTCGTCGTCAAGGACTCGGGCTCGCTACCGCCGGTCAGTTTCAAACTGGATGTGATGCCAATCTTTATGCGAGCTGGCTGCAACACGGGCAGTTGTCACGGCGCAGCGCGGGGAAAAGACGGCTTCATGCTCTCGCTGTTCGGTTACGATCCCGACGGCGATCATTTTCGCTTGACGCGGCAGTTTCCCGGCCGGCGAATCAATCTGTCGCTTCCCGAAGAAAGCTTGTTGATCCAAAAATCGGTCGGATCCGTTCCCCACACCGGCGGCAAACGATTCGCAATGGAAAGCGAATATGCCCAAACCTTGTTGCGGTGGCATCAGGCCGGTGCGGTAAATGATCCCGGCGAAGTTCCCCGGGTGACGAAAGTGGAAGTGTTTCCGGAAACCGCAGTGTTGGATGGTGAAGGCACGACGCAGCGTGTCAGCGTCCGCGCCCACTACGCCGATGGAACCGATCGCGACGTCACGTCACTCGCGTCCTTTCTATCCAACAACGACAACTCGGCGCCGATCTCCGCCGACGGCATGGTCACCGCCGCCAATCGGGGCGAGGCATTCATCATGGCCCGCTTCGACACCCATACGGTCGGATCTCACGTCATCGTGCTGCCCAAGGCACTGCAGTTCCAGTGGAACGATGCCAAAGATTTCAATTACGTCGACACGCACATTCACGCGAAACTACGCAAGCTGCGGATCAATCCCTCGGACATCTGCAGCGACGATGAATACTTGCGTCGGGCGACACTGGATATCGTCGGCATGCTTCCCACGATCGAAGAATACGAGCGATTTGTGGCCGACGACGATCCGAAGAAACGCGACAAGTTGGTCGATGAACTGCTGGACCGCAAAGAGTTCGTCGAGCTGTGGGTGATGAAATGGGCCGAACTGCTGATGATTCGTACCACGCAGCAGATCGCCTACAAGCCGATGCTGCGGTATTACAACTGGCTGCAAGAGAAACTGGCCGCCGAAGTCCCGATCGACAAGATGGTGCAAGAATTACTGAGTGCCAGCGGCGGCACGTTCGAAAACGCAGCGACCAACTATTACCAGATGGAAACCGATCCGCTGAAGGTTTCCGAAAACGTCGCTCAAGTGTTCATGGGGATGCGCATTCAGTGTGCCCAGTGCCACAATCATCCCTTCGACCGTTGGACGATGGATGACTACTACAGCTTTGCGGCGTTCTTTTCGCAAATCGGCCGCAAGCAGGCCGAAGATCCACGCGAAACCATCGTCTTCAACAGCGGCGGTGGTGAGGTGAAGCATCCCGTCGATGGCCGTGTCATGGCGCCCAAATTCCTCGGCTCCGACGCGCCGGATGTCGCCGGCAAAGATCGGCGAGCGGTGATGGCCGATTGGCTAGCGTCCAAGAACAACCCGTACTTCGCGCCGAACCTCGCCAACATCGTTTGGAATCATTTCTTCGGCAAAGGGATCATCAACGAAGTCGACGATGTGCGGGTCAGCAATCCGCCGGTCAACGCCGAATTGATGGCCGCGCTGTCGGAATCATTCATCGAGTACAACTATGACTTCAAGCGGTTGGTGCGCGACATTTGCACGTCGCGAACCTATCAGTTGAGCACCGCGACCAACGAAACGAACAAGCGTGATGATCGCAATTTCTCTCACGCTTCGCTGCGCCGGATTCGTTCCGAAATCCTGCTCGATTCGATCACGCAGGCGACCGACACCAAGAACAAATTCGCCGGACTTCCCTTGGGCGCCCGGGCCGTTCAGATTTCCAACGGCAACACCAGCACCTATTTCCTGACATCGTTCGGCCGGGCAACCCGCGCCAGTGTCTGTTCCTGCGAAGTCCAGATCGAACCGAATCTTTCACAAGCCCTGCACCTGCTCAACGGGGAAACCGTCGGCGGCAAAATCGGCGAAGGAAAACTTGTCGAGCGGCGATTGGCCGAAGGCAAGCAACCGGCAGAGATCGTTGACGAGCTTTACGTCCGCTGCCTGACACGCAAACCCACCGACAGCGAAAAACAAAAGCTGGGCGAAGCGATTGCCACTTCGCCGGACGTCAAAGTGACCCTGGAAGACATCTTCTGGGCGCTTTTGAATTCTCGTGAGTTTGTGTTCAACCACTAAGATGACCGCAATGATCAAATTACGACGACTGTTTCTGCTTTCCGTGATTCTCTCGGCTTCGCTCCCCGCGAATGCCGAAGAGAAGAAGCCGCCCGTCATCACCTTTGACGACCATGTTCGCCCGATCTTTGCACAAGCATGCGCGTCGTGTCACAACCCGGACAAGAAAAGCGCCGACCTGGACCTGACCAACTACAGCGCGTTGATGCAAGGCGGTGCGTCCGGCGAAGTGATCGAGCCGGGTGACGCGTCGGCCAGCTATTTGTATGCCCTGGTCACCCACCAGGACGAGCCTTCGATGCCGCCGGAATCACAAAAGATTGCCGACGAGAAGATCGAGACGCTTCGCAAGTGGATCGATGGCGGCGTCCTCGAGAATGCGGGAAGTTCGGCCAAAGCGGCCAAGAAAAAGAAGTTCGACTTGGCTCTGGCGGCACCGTCGACGGCGCGTCCAGCAACCGTGCCCCTGCCGGCACGCTTAAGTTTGCAACCTGTTTTGTTTACGCCCGACCGAACCGCGATCGACGCCCTGGCGACCAGTCCCTGGGCACCGCTGGTGGCCGTCAGCAGCCAAAAGCAAGTGTTGCTCTACCACACCGAAACACTCGAACTGCTCGGCGTGCTGCCGTTTCCCGAGGGGACGCCGCGGGTCCTCAAGTTCAGCCGCAACGGCGGGCTGTTGCTGTGCGGCGGCGGCGTGGCCGGAGCCAGCGGGCGGGTCGTCGTTTGGGATATCCCCAGCGGCCGACGAATCATCGAGATCGGCGACGAACTGGATGAGGTCCTGGCCGCCGACATCAGTTCCGATCAAACCCTGATCGCGCTCGGTGGACCACAACGCGTCGTCCGCATCTACGCCACTGAGACAGGGCAACTGTTGCACGAAATTCGCAAACATACCGATTGGATCACCGCGTTGGAATTCAGCCCCGATAGCGTGTTGCTGGCCACGGGCGATCGCAACGGTGGTTTGCAAGTTTGGGAAGGCTGGACGGGCCGCGAGTATCTGACCTTGAAAGGTCACACCGCAGCAGTCACCAGCGTTTCATGGCGGAGCGATTCCAACCTCCTGGCGTCCAGCAGTGAAGACTCGACGATTCGTCTCTGGGAAATGGAAAACGGCGGGGCCGTGAAGAACTGGGGCGCGCATGGCGGAGGAGCGTTGAGCGTTGAATTCACTCGCGATGGCCGCTTGTTCTCGTGCGGACGGGACCGGACCCCGAAAACCTGGGACCAAAACGGAACCCAGCAACTGGCGTTTGAAGCGTTCGGCGATTTGGCGTTGGAGGCCACTTACTGTGACGAGACCCAGCGCGCGATCTCCGGCGACTTCAGCGGCGAAATCCGCGTCCACGATTCGACCAACGGGACGCGCTTGGGTCAGTTGGTGACCAACGCGCCGTTGCTGGAAACTCGGCTGTCGCAAGCAAGTGAGTGGTTGCTGGCAAAGCAAACGGAAGGAAAGCCGGTCTCGGAGGCCTATCAAACCGCCCAGTCCACGCTGCAACAGATCAGCACCGAACTCGCCGCCGCGCAAAACATCTCCGCGGACGCAAAACAGAAATCCGAAGCCGCCGCAACCGCGTTGGTCGCCGCACAAGCGGCACTGACCCAAACGGCAAACGAAAACGACGCCGCAAAATCCGCACTCGATGCACTTGCGATCAGCGTTCCGATGTTGAAAGAGGCAGCCGAGAAGGCCGCTGCGGCTGCGGCACAGTTGCCCAACGATGCAAACCTGATCGCCGCCGCCCAAACGATTCGCACGACCGCGGATACCAAAGCCAGCGAAATGACGTCCGCCAAGGGCATCGCGGCGACCAAGTTCGCCGCGTTGCAACAGGCCCAAAAAACGCTCGATTCGGCGCGACGGTTGGCCGATGAAACAGCCGCAGCGGCCACCGGCGCGAACCAGACCGAACAGACGCTGGTGGCAAAATTGACGCCTGCCGAAGACGCATTCAACGTCGCCAAGCAAGCCCACGATCAGGCCGCCGCCGCGGTCGCATCGGCCGAGCAGATGGTGTCGCGTTGGACCAGCGAAATAGAGTTTCATCGCCAGTTCACCCAGCTGACACGGCAACGAGCGGAGACCGAACAACGGCTCGCCGACCATCAAGCCCAACTCGCGGTATCGCAAGAAGCCGCGGACGTAGCACAATCCAGCGTCGACCAGGCGCGGTCAGATCTGACTGCAGACCAAGGGAAACTTGTCAAACACCAAGCGGATTACACGACCGCGGTCGCCGCGGTGGAAGCGGCCAAGGTCGCCGCGACCAATGCGACGGCGGCCAAGAACAACGCCGCGGCCGGCGTGACGACGCTTGAGCAGGTGACCGCCAAACTTAACGATGCCATGACCAAGGCCGACGATGCACTGCGTTTGGCAAGCGGTGACACGACGCTGGTCGCCGTGGTCAGCGAATTGAAAGCCGCCGTGACGGAAAAAGCGAAGCAACTCGAGTCGGGCAAAGCGGACTGGGTTGCCAAGACGCAGGCCGAACAAATCGCGATCGCCGCCGTTGCCGACAGCGAACAAGCGGCATCGGGATTCTTGGCGATGCAGCAACCGCTCGAGCAGAAGATTGCCGAGGTCACCGCACTGGTCACGGCACTGGAAAGTAAAGCCGCGGAGGCGCTTCAAGCGGTCCAGGCCGACGAGAAGCGTGCTTCGGAATCCCAAGCCAACCTCACGGCCATCAACCAAGCAATCGCAACGCTGCAAGGCCTTGCGAGTTGAGCGACAGTAGGTCACGCTGTGCGTGACGAGTGGCATGCACAGCATGCTCTACTGCAGCGTCTATCGGTAGATGTCATGCGAGAGAGCCCTGGACCGTCTGGCAATCGGCTTCCCTCGATCGATCGAACAGACGATCTCCGGTACC
>NZ_NTFY01000132.1 GCF_002289565.1 Rhodopirellula sp. SM50
CCCGGATTCGCTGGGGCTCATCCGGTCTCACCCCAGGCTATGTTGTTGATCGCCTTTGGCGAACCGAGCCGAGTGATCCTTGCTCCACCACGGAACAAGAACGACCAAAGTCTTAACCGGCACAACGCATGAAATCGCGGGCATTCTGCGCAACCCAGGCTGTGCCTGGCGACACTGGGGATCGCAAGCTGGAAGCGTACGCCACGTGGTGCGTCGGGCATGCTATCAGGCGAACGTCTGTTCGCCTTCGTACGTTCCTGCGGGAACCGTCGCGGGTGCTTCTCCGCCGACCAGACTTGCGGTGCCTTGGATGGTGATTCCCGAGGACAGTTTCAAGTTTCCGCGGACATTCAACGTCTCGCAGCCGCGCAGCGACGGCGTGTCTTCAAATCGTTGATCGAGGTCGCTGATCTTTTTGAAGTAGCGATCGTCCAGGGCGACGTTCGGCGGGACGCCCTTTCGCTGCTCGATCAAGCCCACCGAATAATCCTCGCGGACTTCGTAGGCGTCGGATCGAACGGCGATCAGGTCACCGGTCGTTTTGACCGGGGCGAATCGCGACCGGGGAACGCGAATGGCATCCGTATCGGGCAGCACTTCGATCGCGGCACCCATCGCGGTTTCAAGCTGGTAGACCGCGGTCGATGAAGGATCCTTGGGGTCGACCGTTTTTCGGTTGGTGATCGTCGGCAGCGAGACGACGCCATCGTTCGATTCAAGGAATTGCGACAGCGCCGCGAGATCGATCCACAGATTGTTGGTGTTGAAGTAGCGATGCTTGGTGATGTCTTGGAACTGTTCTTCTTCGTCGCCGTGGCACTGGGCTTTTTCACGCAGCAACAGTTGTCCGTCGCCGCGACGCGCCAAATGACCGCCTTTGCGGTCCGCCGCCGTGCGATCGGCGACCTCCATCAAAAACGATTTCCCGCTTTCGATGAAGTGCCCCAAAATGCTCAGGTCCAAGGTCGCGCCCAGATTGTCCGCGTTGGACACGAACAGGTACCGCCTGCCTTCTTGGAGCAAGCGTTCAAGCGTACCACTGGTCACCAATGCCGCGTAAATGTCTCCGTGACCGGGAGGGCACCATTGCATCGATGGATCGGCCGGCCACACGGCGGGTTCGAGCGTCTGCACATCGATCTTGGGAACCTGGTGCTGCAGGAACGAGATCACTTCCACATCCAGATCACCCAAGGCCGCGATCGCTTCGTCGGTTTGCTCCGCAGTCGAGAAGCTGTTCATCAGCACCAACGGCACCGCCAGCAACTCGGCTTGGCGAAGGATAAAACTGAGGAATGAATCTTCGCCACGCACGGGCAACAACGATTTGGGGCCTTCCAGGCCCATCGATGTGCCCAGTCCGCCGTTGAGTTTCAACACGGCAACGGAATCGAGTCGTGCTCGACCGGCGTCTTGCATGGCCGGCGGCAGTGCTTCCGCGTCGACCACATCCGAAACCGGCTGGATTTCTGCTTCACGGATGAAGCTTTCCGTGCCCGAGCAAAGTTTTTCGTAATGTTGCCGAAACAATCCCTTCACAATCTCGGGGACGTCGGCGTTGTCGAGAACGGCTTGGACGGCGGGCCAATGGGAAGACATGTTTGGATGCGTCGACGGAGGAAAGATCTGTTTGATAGGTTTATAGGTGTAAGGCGAGTGGCAGTTCAGATCAAGTCCGCTGGGGGGAGCAGCCCGCCGTCACGGCTTTTTCAACGCGACCGGCTTTTTTCGATTCGGGTACAGCTCGCGGCAGAGGTCGCATCTGGTTCCGTCACAGCCCCGCGCGGTACAGAATTCTCTCCCGTAGAAAATGATCTGCAGATGCAGCTTGTTCCACGAGTCGCGCGGAAACAATTTCTTCAGATCCGTTTCGGTTTGCACCACATTCTTGCCGTTAGAGAGTCCCCAGCGCTGGGCGAGGCGGTGGATGTGCGTGTCGACGGGAAATGCCGGAATCCCGAACGCTTGGGCCATGACCACACTGGCCGTCTTGTGACCGACGCCGGGCAACGCCTCCAATTCCTCGAACGTTTGCGGAACCTGGCCGGCATGTTTTTCGATCAGGATTTTGGACAGACCGTCGAGACTTTTCGCTTTTTGCTTGGACAACCCCAGCGGACGAATGATTTCAAGAATCTTCTCTTGCCCCAACGCCGCCATTTTCTGCGGCGTTCCGGCGACGCGAAACAGCTCCGGAGTGACCTCGTTGACTTTCTTGTCGGTGCATTGCGCGCTCAACAAGACGGCAACAAGCAACGTGAACGCATCGCTGTGATCGAGCGGGATCGGCGTTTCGGGATAGAGTGCTTCGAGTCGCCGCTGCACCAGCGCGGCACGTTCCTTTTTCAGCATCGTTGGCAAGCAGTAAAAAGAGTGGGATAGGCTTCCAGCCTGTCGAGGCTGAATTGACAGGCTGGAAGCCTATCCCACGTGTTGCCGAACGCAAGCTGGAAGCTTACGCCACTTAGAGGGTCGGCGGGGGCATCTTCATGTGCTCGAATGCCTTGCTGGTCGCCATTCGTCCGCGCCGCGTTCGCACGATCAACTCGCTCCGCAACAGGAACGGTTCGACTTCGTCTTCCAACGTATCGCTGCTGACGTTCATCGTGTGGGCGATCGCTTCGAGCCCGCTGGGGCCACCACCGAACACACGGATCAGGGTTTCCAGATAGTTACGATCCTGTTTATCCAGCCCC
The DNA here is from genome assembly GCF_002289565.1 of Rhodopirellula sp. SM50. Lineage (GTDB taxonomy): Bacteria > Planctomycetota > Planctomycetia > Pirellulales > Pirellulaceae > Stieleria. Next base: position 2,697 of record NZ_NTFY01000132.1, read on the forward strand.
AGTTTGTCGATCCCGATCATGTCCAACGAATCACGGGCGACACCGATCGTGACGGACCCTTTCGCTTTGATCTGGGCGTAATCGCGAACCCAGTGCAGTCGATTGTTGGCCAAACGCGGCGTCCGACGACTTCGGCGGGCGATTTCTCCGGCGGCCGGCTGATCGATCTCGACGGCCAGCTTTTTGGCGTTTCGAATCACCAGTTCACAAAGCTGGTCGTCGCTGTACCAGCCCAGGTGTTCGCGGATCTGGAATCGGTCACGCAACGGGGCGCTGAGCATGCCGGCGCGTGTGGTCGCGCCGATCAGGGTGAACGGTTGCAGTTCAAAGTTCAACGTGCGAGCGTTGACCCCTTCGCCGAGCACGATGTCGATCCGAAAATCCTCCATCGCCGTGTACAGGTACTCTTCGACCGCCTTGGGCACCCGGTGGATTTCGTCGATGAACAGCACCGATTTTTCCGAGACGTTGGTCAGGTAGGGGAGCAGATCTTTGGGGGCACTCAGCCCGGCCCCGTTGGCCATCTGAACCGTCGTGCCCATTTCGGCGGGGATGACCGTCGCGAACGTCGTTTTGCCCAACCCCGGCGGGCCGTCAAACAGGATGTGCCCGAGCGGTTCGCCCCGTCCGGTGGCCGCATCGATCGCAATCTTCAGCCGCTCGATCACATCGCGCTGGCCGACCATTTCGTCCAGCCGACGCGGCCGCAGCTTTCTCTCCTGATCGTCGGGACCGTCGGCACTGGCCGACGCGACGACCGGCGGATCTCCCGGCGGAAGATCACCCGGGACCGCGGGATCGGATTGTTGGTAGACTGCTTCTCGCGCCATTGGGTACTCATCCGTGTGGAAACGCATTTGCGAAGATTTCTTTGCAACCGTTGTTTTAACCGAATTTGCCTTTCAAGTCGGCGCGAGATTTGATCGGTGCCCGACGATTCTCGGCCGGGGCAGGCCCATCCCCGCTTTTCGAGAGTGGCCAACGCCCCTGCAGATCCCCTGTCGGCACCGCCCACGCAAGGATTTTCCAATGACTGACTCCCTCTCGTCCTCTCGTCCGATTGACGTCTCCGACCCTGCCATCGTCGCCCAATATGAACCCTACCTGCGGATGCTTGCCCGGACCCGGATGCGGCGGGCCTACCAGGCAAAAATCGGGGCCTCCGACATGGTGCAACAGGCGATGATGCAGGCCGTGCAGGGATTTGAGGGGTTTCGCGGGTCCACCGAAGGCGAATTGCTGGCCTGGCTGAGGCAGATCCTGGCGCACCATCTGTGCCACCTGGATCGAGACCTGCACCGCGACAAACGCGACATCCGCCGAGAACAATCGATGGAGCAAAAACTCGCCGCCTCGTCGATGCGTCTGGAAGGACTCCTCGCCGGCGACGCTCCGACGCCCAGTCAGAACGTCGCGTTCGGCGAAAGCGTGATTCAGATCAGTCGGGCGATCGCCCAGCTTCCCGAAGCTCAGGCCGATGCCGTTCGGCTGCACTACCTGGAAGGCATGAAGTTGAGTGAAGTGGCTGCGGAACTGGGGAAATCCACCGGCGCCGTCGCGGGACTGTTGCATCGGGGAATGAAGGCGTTGCGGAAACAACTTGGCGAATGAGGGTGTGCCTGTTTCCCCTGCTCGCTGCGGGGGACGTCGATTCTTTTACTGCAGGATCTGGCAACTGATTGAGATTCTCTCCCTCTGGGAGAGACGGCGTTTGCGCAGCAAGCAAACGCCAGAGAGGGCCGGCGCTGCGAAAGCCTTAGTGATTTCCTCGACGATCAACTCCGCCACTTTGATAATCGATGTCCCGAGCAGCGAATCGGGCGGCTGAAGCCTGCACACCAGCGCGGGGGAGTAACGTGCTCAGTCTGTTGCAAACGCTTCGAATCGCTTGCGTGTGGCTTCCTCGTCGGGGCGGTGCAACAGTAGCACGTATTGCGCCCGCTTGCGCGCTTGCTGCTGATCGCCTACCTGGTCCAGCCACTCGATCGCTTGCAGCTTCGCTTCATACCAATCGTCATCCCCAATCTTCATCGTCGCAGCCAGCCGGTCGGCCAGTTCGATCGCCGCATGCTTGGCGGCTTGGGAATCGCTGCCGGCGAGCAAGCGCATGCCGCGACGCAACGACTGGGGCTTCGGGTCGCCGGAGAGTGCTAGCCGCACGATCGCGGTGATGGAGGATTCATCCCGAGTGTTCCAAAACCGCGCCGTTGCCGTTTGCCACTCCGACGAATCGGGCCAGCCCAGCAGCACGGATCCGATGGCGTGTTGTGTCGCCGCGTCGAGCATGGCGTCGCGCTGAAGTCGCCAACGTGCTCGCAACAGAATCGTTTCGTGCACGCCGTCGGTCGCAATCGTTCCCCGGCTACCTCCACCGCTGGCACGGAATCGTTCCAACCGTCTTAAGAATTCCGTTGACGGATCCGCGCCGGTTAATGTTGTTGTATCGAATGCCATCTGCGAACGATCGAAAAACAGAATTGCCGCTCGATGAACCGGATCCGCGAACGCATCGTTTTCGGCGGCGAGTTCACCCAGCGTGGCTGCGAGCGAGTTGAGTTCGTTGGTGGCTTGGTCCGGTTCAAGCTCCGTCAGGTAGTCAAACCACAACGCCAGGGTGGGTTCGAAATGATCGACGCGTTGACCGAGCGTCAGCAGTTCCAACGCGTCGCGGGCGGCCTGTTCCTGGCGTCCCGATTGCACCAAGATCCGGCACAGCCATTCGTTGGCCTTGATCGCCGCTTCGCTGCTCGGCCAGGTTTGCGAGACTTCTTTCAGCAGGTCTTCCAGCAACGTCAGGCGGCGTTTCGGATCGTCGGCTCCGGCAAATGGCTTCGACGCCAACAGCGCCGCCTGCATCGTCAGTTGATTCGCCTGCTCGTGGACCGCATGCTTGCGAGCCGTTTGCCGCAACACCTCAATCGCCTGCTGCGAATCGTTTGCCGCGACGGCCGCGGCGGCGCTCTTGGCTGCGTATTGAAACGCCGCTTCGGGTGCCCGCTCGGCCAGCGCGGCTTCTCGCAACAATCCCGCCGCCTGTTGCGGGTCATTGCGTCGCAACCAGTCTTCGCCTTGGGCGGCGATCAGTGCGGGGCTGAGCCGACGGCGGTCAGCCATCTCGGTCGGCGACGCGGTGGACCGTAGCATGGCGATGGCAATCGATTCGGCTCGTCGCCGCGCAAAAGCGCCGCCGCGACGCTCGATGCGATCGATCCAGCGGGCCACTTGGCCATCGTCTTTCGCATCCGCCAACAACAGATCCAGTTTTGCAAAATCCACCTCTAGACTCTCCGGCTCCGCGTCTTCTGAACCTGAGGATTGGTAATAGGCATCACAGATCGCGCGAGCAGAGGACGTGTCGCCCCTGGCGAGTTCCAACCGGACCCGCAACGCGATCCACCGTGCTGAACCGTCGGCCGGTGAGGCAGCCCCCGCGGCGGTGATGATTTCGCCGGCGGTCGCGACATCGCCGCTACGCAACAGCGACTCGGCACGCAACGCCCTGGCAACACGCTTGGCTTGGGAACCATCGGGTAACGCCAGCATCGCGTCCTCCGCCACCACCGCTGCATCGGCGGCCGCGGTGCGATAATCATCGGAATCTTTGGGGAACAGTTCGCTTTGCAGCAGCGCGATCGAAACACGTTGAAGCGACAGTTCTTGCAGTAATCGCTGGTATTGATCGGCGGCAATTCGGACCGGCGACTGCGTTTCTCGGGGGGACTCGGCGGTTCGCTTGCTCCACTCTTGGCGTGCCGTTTCCTGCAATTCGTTCACGTCGTATTGCAAACGCGAGAACTTGCTCAATAACTCGTTCGTCAGCGTTGGATCGGGGGGCGAGACCGACGCGGCGACAATGGCCGCCCCCAAGATGCGTTGCCGAATGGCCAATTGGGTGGCATGGAGAAAAACGGCCGACGGCGACTCTGGATAGCTGGAAAGCAGCACCGCGATCGGCTGACACGCCGCATCGATCGCGGGATCAATCCGCTGAGAAAGGTCGGCGATCTTCCCGTCGAAGATCGAGGCGGCGTTCCGTTCGGCAAGCACATGGGCCAACCGCGCCGACCATTTGGCGTGCAGCAGCAAGCCATCGGGATGCCGACCGAGTTGGTTTCGACAAACCCACTCAGCATCGTCCAAGCGACCCGACGCGGTCAAGGCTTGGACCAGATCGTTGGCGGTATCGTCGGTCGTGCGAACGCCGGCCAGGCAGAACGGCGATGTGATGCCGAACACGATGGTGAACACCGCCCAACGCCAACCGCGAGATGCATTGAACACCAAACGACCGCTCCGTCGCAGCGCTGCGATCACGTTCGGGTGGGGCGGTCGTGGTCGCATGGGAGCGAGCATTTTGATGAGGTTGAAGATGGCGTCGAAATATTTTTTCACTTTTTTAGAAGCGTCGAGTCGCTTGGGGGAGTTGTTTGCGACGTCGGGCACCGACCTAGCGTAGCGAGTAGGTGGCGGATTTTCACCTCACCAACGAATGTGATGATTCGGTCATTTTTTGGACACACGCGCTGCGCTTCATCCTTTCTTGACCGCGTGGCGATGGAAAGTAGGATTCGCGGTTGTTTCTTTTTTTGATCGCCCTTTCTCTGCCCTGATTGCTTGAATGCTGAATTTCTTCCGTGCCGGAACTGCAAACGCTAAAGACGATCTTCTTTCCGGTTTGACTGTCGCGTTGGCGCTGGTCCCCGAGGCTGTTGCATTTGCCTTTGTTGCTGGTGTCTCCCCCCTGATCGGTTTGTATTCGGCATTTTTCATCGGCTTGATCACGGCCGCATTCGGCGGACGCCCGGGAATGATCTCCGGAGCCACCGGCGCGATGGCCGTGGTCGTGGTGGCTTTGGTCGCGATGCATGGCGTGGAATATCTATTTCCCGCCGTCATCTTGTGCGGCATCTTGCAAATCACCGTCGGCATTGCCCGGCTGGGAAAACTGATTCGCATGGTCCCCCATTCGGTCATGCTCGGATTCGTCAACGGCTTGGCAATCGTGATCGGGCTGGCTCAGTTGGGCAGTTTTAAAACGCTGGACCTGTCGACCGGAAATTTGGTCTATCTGACCGGCCCCCGGCTGTACGTGATGCTGGGGTTGGTCGTGATCACGATGCTGATCATTTACCTGCTTCCCAAGCTGACGCGTGCCCTGCCGGCATCGTTGGTGGCAATTCTGTCGGTGACGTTTTTGTCGGTCGCCATCAATCGAAGCGGCGTCATTTCGGGCGATGAAATCACACCCAACGCGGTCGCCACGGTCGGCGACATGCTGAAAACAAATTTCAAGGCCAGCCAGATCACCGAGGCCCGACAGAACGATCCGACCCATGTTGCGTCGGATGCGCTGTTGGCCGAATTCCGCCAAGTCAGCTACCAGAACGATGAAGTCGTCGGCCCGGTGGTTCGCGATCCTGCGACCGACGCTGCCGAAGTCGAGCCGACAGGTAGCGAAGAAGAGTCATCGATCAGCGGTGGACTGCCGATGCCGTTCTTTTTGCAATACACCGTTCCCCCGATGACGATGGAAACGCTGTGGATCATCTTGCCGTTCTCGTTGACCCTGGCGGGCGTCGGACTGATCGAATCGCTGATGACGTTGACGTTGATCGACGAGATCACCGAGACGCGAGGCCGTGGGAACCGTGAGTGCGTCGGCCAAGGCGCCGCCAATATCGTTTGTGGATTGTTCGGCGGGATGGGCGGTTGTGCGATGATCGGCCAATCGCTGATCAACGTGAATTCCGGTGGGCGCGGCCGATTGAGCGGGATCACCGCGGCGATCTGCTTGCTGGCGTTCATTCTGTTTCTCGCCCCGTGGATCGAACAGATCCCGATGGCAGCCCTCGTCGGCGTGATGTTCATGGTCGTTATCGGAACGTTCGAGTGGGCATCGCTGAAGATGCTTCGCCGGGTTCCGCGGGCCGACTTCGCCGTCATGGTATTGGTCGCCGGTTACACCGTCATCATGCACGACCTGGCAACGGCCGTGATCTTGGGCGTGATCGTGTCGGCATGTGTGTTCGCCTGGACGCACGCCACCCACCTCGGTGCGGAAACCCAAATCAACGAGTACGGCAGCAAGATCTACCAACTCCACGGCCCGCTGTTCTTCGCTTCGGCAACGTCATTCAAAGAGCTGTTCGATGTTCACAAGGACCCCGACGATGTCGTGATCGATTTCTATTACACCCGGGTCTATGACCAATCCGGTCTGGAAGCGATCAACGTGTTGGCCGAAAAGTATGAATCGGCGGGTAAGCGGTTGCACCTGACCCATCTCAGTGATGAATGCCGCGGGCTGCTGGACAAGGCGGGCGATCTGGTCGAAGTCAATCTGTCCGAAGATCCCCAATACCACGTCGCAACCGATCGGTTGGGGTAGGGGATCGATGCGTCCCTGGTAGGTGATGCTGTGCATCACACCTGGCTTCAAGACTTGTTCCCAGGCTCAGCCCTACGCCGTGAACGATTTATTTCCTGTGTTTGACGAGGTTTTAGCGGCAGGGCGCAAGC
>NZ_NTFY01000133.1 GCF_002289565.1 Rhodopirellula sp. SM50
GCCCCCATCGTTTTGCCCCCATCGTTTTGCCCCCATCGTTTTGCCCCCATCGTTTTGCCCCCATCGTTTTGCCCCCATCGTTTTGCCCCATCGTCTTGCCCCATCGTCTTGCCCACTATCCCGCCGCGACCCTTTCACACCACTCCCCGCCCGCCAACTTATGAACGCCCGAATACCAACGCTTTCCATAACGTTTGTCGCAGCACTTTGTTTACAGCTCGTCTGCTGTCTGTCTCTCCAAGCCCAGTCAGCCGAACGCCCGCACATCGTGTTGGTGATGGCCGATGACCACGGCTATGGTGACACCGGATTCACCGGCCATCCGTTCGTCCAGACGCCGCACTTAGATGCGATGTCCAAGGCGGGAGTCGTCTTCAATCGGTTCTACGCCAGCGCACCGGTCTGTTCGCCGACTCGGGCCAGCGTGATGACCGGGCGTCATCCATTTCGAACCAACGTTCCCAATCACGGCCACTACATGCGGCCCGATGAAACAACACTTGCCGAAGCGCTCGGCGATGCCGGCTACGTCACCGGGCATTTCGGCAAGTGGCACATCGGTTCAGTTCAACCGGACAGCCCAACCAGTCCGGGCGGGGCCGGGTTCGACGAATGGCTCTCCGGATTGAATTTCTTTGACAATGATCCTTACCTGAGTCGCAACGGAAACTACGAGCATCTTCAGGGTCCCGGTAGCGTGATCAGCATGGATGCGACGATCGAGTTTCTGACCAAGCATCACGGCGGCGATCGGCCGATGTTTTCGGTCACCTGGTTTCCCTCGCCCCACGACCCGCAACAGGAATTGCCGCAAGGGATCCCCAACGCCGCAACGCTCTACAACGATCAGCCGACCAAGAAACCCGGCTATTTTCGCGAGATCACGCTATTGGACCAGCAGGTTGGACGACTGCGGAAAACATTGCGTGATCTGGGTATCGCCGACAACACGCTGCTTTTTTATTGCAGTGACAACGGCGGCTTGATCGTTGAATCGTCCGGTGGGCGAAACAAGAAAGGCAGCATCTACGAAGGCGGATTGCGTGTTCCCGCGATCTTGGAATGGCCGGCGCGGTACCGTCCCCAGTCGATCGAGACACCGGCGTTTGCCGCCGATCTGTACCCGACGCTGGTGGCGATCGCCGGGGCCAGCGTCGCACATCAACCCAAGCTCGATGGCATCGACCTTGCCGACGTTCTGTCCGGCAAACAAACGGTTCGTCCCCCGATGGGTTTTTGGCACGGACACACGCAAGGCCAAAGCACTTATAGTGACCGCATCATCCGCGCGCTCTTGGAAGCCAAACAAGCCGGTCGGCCCAATCCACATCCCGAACGGATTTTGAAGAACGTGGAAGAGTTTCCGACGTTCGGCGAAGACGGCATGCGAGGCCACGCGGCTTGGAATGCCTGGCCATGGAAGCTGCACCGCATCCAGAACGGGGATCAGGTCAAGTACGAATTGTACAACCTGGTGGAAGACCCGATGGAGCAGACGGATTTGAGCGAATCGGAACAGACACGGGTGGCGGAAATGAAAGCGGAACTCGAAGCCTGGCAGCGATCGGTTTTGGACAGCTGGTCTGGGAAAGATTACGTGAATTGACGCGTTGCCTCGTAGGGTATGCTGTGCATGCCAAATGTCACGCACAGCGTGACCTACCAACTGTCGTCACGCACAGCGTGACCTACCAGCTGTCGTCACGCACAGCGTGACCTACGGACTCCGGACTCGAACCATGGAACCATCGACAGACCGACCACAACGGATCTCCAATATGAAACCGAATCTCCTGCTTCCCCGCCTTGCGGCGTCTCTACTCACCCTCTTGTTCGGCTCATTGGTCCGTGCGGACGATCGCCCCAGTTTCATTCTGTTGATGGGGGACGATCACGGATGGAGTGAAACGGGATACAACGGGCATCCCTATCTGCACACCCCCGTGCTGGACCAGATGGCAGAAAGCGGTTTGCGACTGGATCACTTCTATTCGGGGCATCCGTCGTGCTCCCCGACACGAGGAAGCGTGCTGACGGGGCGGCATCCCAACCGCTATGGCACCTTCGCCCCTGGCTGGTCGATCCGCCCCCAAGAAATCACGATCGCGCAATTGTTGTCCGATGCCGGTTATCGATGCGGGCATTTCGGCAAGTGGCATCTGGGGCCGGTCAAAAAGGAATCTCCGACCAATCCGCGTGCCATGGGATTTGACGAATACCTGTCACACGACAATTTTTATGAGATGGATCCGCCGTTTTCCCGCAACGGTGGACCGCCGGAGCGATTCGAGGGCGAGGGGTCGGAAGTCACGATTGACGAGACGATCAAGTTTATCGATCGTGCCCGCCAAGACGGAAAACCGTTCCTGGCGGTGGTCTGGTTCGGGTCGCCCCATGAGCCGTACAGCGGGCTGGACAAAGACCTCGCCCTCTACGAGGACCTGCCCGAGTCGTTGTCCAAGCGGTCGGTTCGATTGACCTCGATGGAGACCGGCCGGCCGACGACGCGTCCGTTGCGGGACGTGTTGCGTGAACGCTATGCCGAAATCACCGCCATGGATCGTTCGATCGGAACCCTGCGTGAGCATCTCAGCGACGCCGGACTACGCGACAACACCTTGCTCTGGTACTGCGGCGACAACGGAAGCCCTCGCAGCAGCGGTCGCGCGACGACTCCCTTTCGCGGCGAGAAAGCATTGATGTATGAGGGCGGGATCCGAGTTCCGGGGCTGATCGAGTGGCCTGCGCAAATCAGCCAAGGGCGGGTCAGCGACGTCAATTCGGTCACCAGTGACATGCTTCCGACGCTTTGTGAACTGGCGGGGGTCCAAGTGCCGGAGCGGCCCATCGATGGAATCAGCGTCGTGCCGGTGATCGAGGGGACGATGAAACAACGGCCCAAACCGATTTGTTTTTGGAGCTATCCGGCCAATCGCGTCACCGGGGCGAATCCCAAGCCAACACCGTACATCGATCTTGAGTTGCAGGAAGGGACAACGCCGCTGGTGAAAGAAATGGCCGGCAAACTGACTCGCAGTTTCAAGAATTTTCATCAACCGGAAATTGAGGAGGCTGATTACGCGGGGCCGCGGGTGATCTTGGACAACCGCTACAAACTGGTCGTCGATGGCCAGTCAGGCAGCGACACAAACGTCGAGTTGTTCGATTTACACGCCGATCGAGCGGAGCAGAAAAATCTCGTCGGCAGCGAACCGGAGGTCACCAAACGGTTGCTCAGCGAACTACGCCAGTGGCAAACGTCGGTACTGAACAGTTTGCAGGAAGCGGATTATTGAGGGTTGAGTTCACACGCCACTGGCTGACGCTAGGTGCGAAAATCCCAGCGGGACGCGTTACGGCCTGTTGATTTAATCCGATCACACGTGGGATCAGCCGTTTCGCGCGAGCGTACGGGCCTGTCGCGCGAAGAAACGGGCCTGTCGCACGAAGAATCCGCACCGGGGCCCGTAGGCTCGCGCCAAACGGCTGATTCAATCGACAGCCCGGTGAGCGAGCGACACGTGTCGACGGGTGAGTTCACGCGCCACTGGCTGACGCCACGTGCTGGGATGTATTCCAGCGGGACGCGTGAGCGGAATAGAAGTGCCGGATCTCTTGAAGTGGGATAGGCTTCCAGCCTGTCATTTCGGCATCGACAGGCTGGAAGCCTATCCCACTTATTTTCCGTGCGTTGCGTGCGCGACCGGCGCGTGTCAATCGTTCCACCTATTCCTCACCGGCTTAACCGGCAAACGTTGACTGTTCGTTACCTTTTCGAATTCTCTTCAAACGCGTCTGCAATCCTGCCGAAATGGATCAAACCAAGGTCGGGAATCATTGTCGTGAACGGATGCTGAGCCAATTTGGGAGATCCATCCGTGCGTTACTTGCTTCCCGTTTTCGTCCTTCTGCTTACCGGTTGTAGTGCTTCAGGTCCGTTGAGCTGGTTTCGACGAACACCGGTGGTGTATCACAACCCGTCCTGTTCGCAATGTTCGCCGTCGACAGCGGTTCCGATCGGGTCGGCCGTGCCCGATTCGATGGTGCTGGAAGGGGCGACGGTCGACCATGGCATTTACTATGACGACATGTTGGACGAGGGCGCCATTGAAAGCCGACTCGATCCCCCGATGAGTTCGCCGTCGACCGACGGTTCCGCTCCGAACGCGGAGTCGATTCCCACGCCGACGCCGGATCCGGAAGCGTAGGCGGAAGTGGCATGCGGTGGATGCCGGTTGTCGTTGACTTGCTCCCAACCTCCGCCTCGCGTCGTGCTGGTGACGTTAGAATTTGCGTTCAACGTCACCGCATCCCCGACGACACATCAGCCGGAGCCATTTTCCCATGCCGACACCCCACCCCTCGCGACGAACGTTTCTTGGACTGGCAGCGTCCACCGCGTGTGCTGCCGCCGAGTTGTGCAGTCACCGAATACTTTCCGCCGAAGAGCAGTCCGCGACGAAACCTTCGTTGTTGGACTGCCATCTGCACATCAACCACTTTGATCGGACGATCGAAGACACGATTCGGCACATGGATGCGACGGGGACCGACAAAGCGTTTGTGTTGCCATTGGAGACCGGAGAGGGCGGCGTTCTGCTTCGTAGCGAAACCGTCTTGCACGCGTTTCATCAGCACAAAGACCGAATCATTCCTTTTTGTCAGACGGATATTCGCAGCGACGACGTGATCGCCCGTTTGCGTGCCTATCACCTACTCGGATGTCGTGGGATCGGCGAGCAGAAGGAGCACTTGCCACTGAACGATCCACGGGTCGAGCGCGTCATCGCGTTTTGCAACGACGTCAATTGGCCGATCACCATTCACTTTCAAGACGGTGACGGTGGCTACAATCAAGGCTTGGCGGAGTATCTGGAGACCTATTTGAAACGGTACAAAAAGGTTCGCATCATCGGCCACGCGCAAACCTGGTGGGCCAATATCAGCGCCGATGTGCCTCCGGCTGACAAAACGCTGTATCCGCAAGGTCCGGTTAAACCTGGCGGCCTGTTGGACCGGTTGCTGTCCGACTATCCCAACCTGTACGCTGACATGTCGGCCGGCAGCGGATTCCGTGCCCTCTCACGCGACAAAGACTTTACGGCGGGATTCATCCAACGGCACCCGAAACAGATGCTATTCGGTAGTGATTGCCCGTGTCGCGATGGACAGGGCGAAAACTTCAAAGGGATGTGTTACAGCCGGCAGTTGCAAAGCTTTCTGCGTGAGTTGGTGACCGACCCCGTCACGTTGCAGAATATTTTTCATGACAACGCGATGCGGGCGTTGGAAGGAACTGATGTTTAAGTGCCAGGGTGACGACGTACTTTGACGTCGTTGCGTTGGGGCGGTCCAGGCGTGCTGCGGCCGGCGGTGATCGTCGTTTCCAGTAACGCTTGCATCGATTTCAGCCGCTGGGGTTGCTCGGCGGCAAGGTTGCGTGTTTCAGCAAGGTCTGTGGCGAGGTCGTAGAGCTGGACGGGTTGGCTTTGGTCGCCGCCTTTGCCCCAGCCACCGGACCCCGGCGCGGCGATGTATTTCCAGTTTCCACGGCGCAAACTGGGCACACCGCGAATCGAACAGCTGACCGACGTTTCGCGAATGGGTTGGTTTGCTCCCTTCAGCAATGGAATCAGGCTGAAACTGTCTTCGCCTGCGGTTTCGGGCAATTCTGCATTCCAGATGTCGGCAAACGTGGCCAGCAAATCGGCTTGATGGATTAGTTCTGGGCAGACACTATCCGGTTCGACGACGCCCGGCCAGCGGACGAGGAACGGGATGCGATGCCCGCCTTCCCACGCATCCGCCTTGTAACCCCTCAGCGGACCGCTGGGGTAGTGGCCCTGCTGTTCCAGTGATTCGACGCCGATGTACGGTGCACAGCCGTTGTCGCTGGTGAAGACGACGAGTGTCTGGTCCGCCAACCCATGCTGCTCGATCGCGTCGAGCACTTGACCGACAACGGCATCGGTTTCCATCACGAAATCGGCATACAGGCCCAGCCCGCTTTTACCTTTCCAAGCGTCGTTGACCGACAGCGGCGTGTGGGGTGAAGTCAGCGGCATGTAGACCAGGAACGGATCGGGCGACTTGGCTGCGGCGGCGATGTACTGGGCGGCTCGATCCGCCAGCGCGGGCAAGATCGGCTCGAGCGTCCAACCGGCCAACGCGGGACCTTGATTGCTGGCCTGGTTCTTTCGCAGCAGCTCCACCGGCAAGAACTCGGTCGGAATCCCAACGGTTCGATCATTTTCGATGAAGCAGTACGGCGGCCAGTTGGGGACGTCGGTGCCGAAGTAGACGTCGAAGCCACGGGTGCTGGGACCGCCGCCGATCGGTTGCTCGAACACTTCGCGCCAGACCGCTCGATGCTCGTCGGTCGCGATGGCGTTGCCCTTGGGCCGGGCTTTGAATAACTTTGCCCCCGCGGCGGGAATCGGCCAGTCCCATCCCAAGTGCCATTTGCCGATGCACGCGGTTTGGTAACCGTGCTGCTTCGCCAGCGATCCGATCGTCATCCGGTCGGGGGCGATCAGTGGTCCGCCCCATAGTCCGACGATGCCGGCTTGCAAGCGAGATCGCCAGTGGTAGCGTCCGGTCAGCAACGTGTATCGCGAGGGGGAACAGACACCGGACGAAGAGTGCGCGTCGGTGAACTTCATCCCCTGTTTGGCCAACCGATCGATGTTTGGCGTGGGGATCTTGCCACGCTCGGGGTTGTAGCACTGCACGTCACCATAACCGAGGTCGTCGGCGTAGATCACGACAATGTTAGGCGGGGCAGCTGATTCAGCCTTCACCGACCCCGGACAATGGCAGAACGCAACAACTGCCGCAAGCGTCCAGCAAGCGAGTGACATCCTTTTGGCAAACGACTCAATCATGACGAATCTCATTTGGGTCAAGTTACTGGGCGCGACAGGGTCACTCGGGCGACAGATACCATCAACGTCCAAGTGCCGCGTTCACCACGATACAACTATAACGCGTCGAGCGTCCACTTTATCCCGGAGGGATTTCAGCGAGTAGCCGAAGGTCAGCGAAGCGCCACCTCGGGAACACGGTCCCAATCCTCCCCTCGACCCCGGACGGGCAACGCTGTGAAGCATTTTTTAGCGGCAGGGCGCGAGCCCTCCGGTGTATTGGCAAAGTTGA
>NZ_NTFY01000134.1 GCF_002289565.1 Rhodopirellula sp. SM50
GTGGTCAAAGTCACAGCGGCCGTAAATCGCTCCTCACGAACAACCACAGTCCATTCTAATGGAACTGTATTTTCGTTATACGAGCGGCCGGGCATCCTGCCACCCGCACCGAGGCCGGCAACGGAACCGCCACTCACCGGTCTGTTGATTGAGTGAGCCGTGACGCGTCAGCGGCCGGGCATCCTGCCGCCCGCCCGAGGCCTTACGGCCAGCGGCTCACCATTGACTCCGCGGATCCCGAATAAAGCAACAGCCCCCCACGGCACCGCCCCCCGTGGGCCGGATCTCCCGATCGGCACATCCCTGCAACCTTCGCCGACAGCACCGACCCTCGCCACCGCAGCCGGGAACGGCGTCCGGCTTGGTCCCCGCCGCCCATTCCCATCGACGATCCATCGTTGGCGGCTATGATGTACCGCACGATGTGCCCTGTGAACGAATCCGGGGCAACCTCTGAATCTCCAAGCGGCCGAAAAAAACCGATTGAACACGACGCTCCAATCCAACTCTCTGTGGAACGACTCCGCCCTGAACGCCCAAGACTACTACGAGCGTTGTGATGCGGCAGGAGCGGTGCGCCCCCACTGGGCGACGGTCAGCGAGGAGATCGATCGCCTGGGCCTTGCGGAGCTACGAGATCGCTCCGCGGCGATCGAACGGTTCTGCCGCGAGAATGGCGTCACCTTTCACGCCAGCGAGACCCCCGACGAATCCAATCGCCCCTGGAAACTGTCCGTCGTTCCGTTCGTGATCGGCGCCGCGGAATGGGAGACGCTGTCGACCGCATTGGCCGGACGGACGCGGCTGCTGGAGACCGTCTTGTCGGATCTGCTGGGCCCCCAGCGTTTGATCCGCGAAGGCATCGTGCCGGGCGAATTGCTGTGGGCCAATCCCTCCTTCAATCGCACCTACCACAATCTGGAAACGTCGCAGCAGCACCTGCACATCACCGCGACCGACCTGGCCCGCGACGCCGACGGTGTCTGGCATGTCACCGGTGATCGCACCCGCGCCCCCAGCGGCCTCGGCTATCTGTTGGAAAATCGAATCATCACCAGCCGCGTTCTGCCGACGTTGATTCGACGCAGCAACACGTTGCGGTTGGCTTCGTTTTTCGAATCCCTTAAAGACCACCTGTACTCGCTGGCGGCCACCCACCGCGACGATCCGCGGGTCGTGTTACTGACGCCACCGAGCGGCAGCTACCGCGAATTCGAAGACAACTACTTGGCGCGTTATCTCGGTTTGACGTTGGTCCAGGGCAGCGACTTGGCCGTCCGCACCGGCGAGCTGAATTTAAAAACACTCGGCGGGCTGCAGCCGATCCAGGTCTTGTGGCGACACGTTTCGGATCGGCGCTGTGATCCACTGGAACTCGACCCGGCGTCTGGGGAAGGCGTCACCGGTCTGCTCCGCTGTGTCCGCCGCCGCAGCGTCGCGGTGGTCAATACGATCGGCAGCGTGCTCGTCCAAACGCCGGCATTACTGCCCTACCTGGACAAGGCACACCAATTCTTCTTTGGCGACGAACTCAAACTGACCGCAGCACCGACGTATTGGTGCGGTGACCCGAGCCACCGCAGCTACGTGATGGAGCATCTCGATTCGCTGAACTTTCGAAACGCGTTCGCCGTCTCCGGTGGCTCGGCGATCGTGTTGTCCGAGTTGTCTCCGAACGATCGCGAAGCCTTCCTGCAACGTCTCGCCGCCAAGCCGTCGGACTATGTGGCTCAGGAACGTCTGCAATTCAGCAAGACACCGGTCTGGACGGGCAAACAGATCGAACCGCAGAAGATGACCCTGCGATCCTTTCAACTGCTCACCGGCGACGGGGTCACCGTCCTGCCGGGCGCACTGGCTCGCGTCGGACATGACCAATTGGAATTGTCGCGGTCACCCATCAGCGGGCAAATGACGCAGGACTGCTGGGTCACCAGCGACGTGCCGGTGGACGAACACAAGACGCTGCTTCCCGATTCCGAGACGGTGATCAAACTGCGCCGCGGCGGTGACGAATTGCCCAGCCGCGTCGCCGAGCACCTGTACTGGCTCGGCCGCTACGCCGAACGCGCCGAAGCGATCTCGCGGGTGATGCGGACGACGTTGGCACGGATCGCCGGCGAAGAACACTGGGACACGCTGGCCGAAGTCCGACGGCTGGTTCGCACGCTGGCCTCGATGGGACAAATCGAACCCGGCTTTGCCGTCGAACCCTTCGTCGCCAATCTGCCTCACGTCGAACAAAATCTGCCGCTCTCGGTGCTGGACCGCGGACAGCCTCGCGGACTCGTCCGCACCCTCGAGTCGGTGATGCACAACACCATCGCCGTCCGCGGGCGTTTGTCATCGGAAGCCTACCGAATCGTGCATCGCGCGACCGCTGAATTGACTCAATCCACCGGCGCGACCACCCCGTCGGGAGCCAATTCGATCGGCATCGGCGAAGCGATCGAACGGGTCGACCGATTGATCGTCGACCTGTTGGCACTGGCGGGACTGACCAGCGAAAGCCTGGTCCGCACTCACGCTTGGCAATTCCTCGAACTGGGCCGCCGGCTCGAACGCGCCGAACATCTCTGCGAACTGCTGACCGCGACGCTGTGCCCGCCGACCGACAACGGCAAACCGGTCTGCGAAGCGGTCTTGGAAGTCACCGACAGCATCGTGACCTACCGTTCGCGATACAAGAACCTGGTCCGCCTGGCACCGGTGATCGATCTGCTGGTCACCGACGAAACGAATCCGCGTTCGCTGCGTTTTCAACTCGATCACATCGCCACACTCTTTCAAAAATTGCCCTCGACCGAAGGCCCCGTCGGACTCGACGCGATCAAACGCATCGTGCTGGATTTGCAGTACCGCGTCACCACGGCCGATCCGATCGAATTGTCACAAACCAGCCAGGACGGCACCCTCGAACAGCTCCAATCGGTCCTCGAACAAGTCGCCGCCGACCTGCCCCGACTCGCCGAAGGCATCAACGCCCGGTATCTGATCCATACCGAATCGCGACAGTTCCTCACCGGGACGGGACGATGAGCGAGAACGACGACGCACCGATTCGCTACCGTGTTCGGCATTTGACCGAATACCGATACAGCAACAATGTCGCGGTCTGCCAAAATCAGGTTCGTATGCAACCGGTGACCGGAGGCAATGTGACGTGCGAGCAGACGGAGTTGTCGATCGCACCGGAGCCGACCAGCCGGGACGAACACATCGACTATTTCGGCAACCGGGTGATCACGTTTTCGATCGAAGCGATTCACAAATCGTTGACCGTCAACGTCGAGAGCATCGTCGCCGTGTCGCCAAACATGACGACCGACAGCCAGCCGTCACCGCAGTGGGAAACGCTGCTGGCGACCAGCCCGAGCGGGCTGCACCGACCCAAGATCGATGAACATCGCTTCGGCTCGCCGCGGATCACACCGGCCGACACCTATGCCAAGTACGCGGCAAGTTCGTTCACACCACAGCGGAGCATCATTGACGCGGCACTCGATTTGACACGCCGCATCAACACCGATTTTAAATACGACACCACGGCGACCACGGTCGCGACGACGACCAAAGAAGCATTCTCCCTGCGCGCCGGGGTCTGCCAAGACTTCGCCCACGTGGAAATCGCTTGCCTGCGTTCGATGGGATTGGCCGCGCGGTACGTCAGCGGTTACCTGCGAACCCTGCCCCCGCCGGGGAAAGAACGATTGATCGGCGCCGATGAATCGCACGCCTGGGTCGAAGTCTACGCGGGCGACACGATCGGCTGGCTGGGACTGGACCCGACCAACGCCTGCCTGGTCGCAGCCGACCACATCCCCGTCTGTATCGGCCGTGACTACGACGACGTCAGCCCGATGCGCGGCGTCGTCCTGGGCGGCGGCACCAACACGCTGAAAGTCAGCGTCGACGTCGAACCGATCGCTGATGCCTAACGGCAGCTTCGGGCAACCCCTTTAGATTCTCTCCCCCTGGGAGAGACGGCTTTGCGAAGCAAGCAAACGCCAGAGAGGGCCCACGCCGCGAAAGCCTTGGCTCGTTCCGCAACGATCAACTCCGTCACCTAACAACGCACGGAAAAAAGTGGGATAGGCTTCCAGCCTGTCGACGCTGGAATGACGAGCCTGAAAACCTATCCCACTCACTAGAACCGACACTAATTTCTCGTTCGGTTCTCATACAAATGACGTCCCCTTGGGACATCGATTCTTTTGCTTCAGCTTCGGACAACCCCTTTAGATTCTCTCCCCCTGGGAGAGAGACGGCGTTTGCGAAGCAAGCAAACGCCAGAGAGGGCCCACGCTGCAAAAACCTTGACTCGTTCCGCAACGATCAACTCCGTCACCTAACAACGCACGGAAAAAAGTGAGATAGGCTTCCAGCCTGTCAAAGCTGAAATGACGAGCCTGAATACCTATCCCACTCACTAGAACCGACACTAATTTCTCGTTCGGTTCTTACACAATCGACGTCCCCTTGGGACGCCAGAACATTGCAGCCGCACTACCAAGCACCCCGGGTTAAATGCTTCCCAGCGACTCAAACCAACCCAAGCCGATCCGACGGACTGGTCACGGCCAAGCCCGGCCGGTTCATCACGTGGGTATAGATCATCGTCGTTTTGACATCCTTGTGCCCGAGCAATTCCTGCACCGTACGAATGTCCGCCCCGTCCTCGAGCATGTGGGTGGCAAAACTGTGGCGGAGCGTATGCGGAACGGCTTTTTTGAGGATTTCGGTTCGCTTGCGCGCCCGCTTGAACTGTTCTGCAAAGGTTCCTTCGTGAAGGTGATGTCGTCGGTATCTGCCACTGCGAGGATCGCGACAGACCTTCGACGACGGGAACAAGTACTGCCAACCTAGATCGCGTTGCGCATAGGGATACTTTTTCGCTAATGCGTAAGGCAGATACACTTCACCGTATCCGTCGGCAAGATCCTGGTTGTGGGTCGCCTTGACTGTGGCAAACTGCTGTCGAAGCAATTCAATCGCGTTGTCCGGTAAAACAGTGACGCGGTCCTTCATCCCTTTACCGTTTCGGACAACGATCTCGCGCGACTCAATACAGAAGTCCTTCAACCTCAAGGTTCTGCACTCCCGATGTCGCAGTCCGCCGCCGTACATCAACAGGAACATTAGACGGTAAACCCCAGAAATGTACTGAAAAAGCTCCGTCACCTCGGATTTGGTGAGTACGACCGGGCGATATTGACTCGCCTTAGCGCGGACCGAATTGATGAACTGAAGATCGCGACCGATGACCTTTTGATAGAAAAAGAGGATCGCAGAGAGAGCCTGGTTTTGCGAGGATGCGGCGACCTCATTTTCGATCGCCAAATCTGTCAGGAAGTCACCGATTTCCGGTTCGCCAAAGTTTTCCAGCCGATCGTCATCCAGATGTCGAATGAACTTTTTTAGTTGACCGACATAGGCGTCTTCCGTGCTCTTGGGATGGTGAAGCCTGCGGAGCGTCGCACGCATTCGTTGAATGCATTCCGGATCAACCTCATCGATCACACCTTCATTCCCTTCCCCGGCGACCAGAGTTGCATCGTATTCTTTGTCATCGCCGACCGCACCTTGGTAACGACGAGAAATCTCAGTCAATTTGTCACGAATCGGGCGGAAATCAACGACCGCCGTCCTCAACACCGTGCCCTGATAGGCTTCGATCGCCCGGGTCGCTTGCAGACGTCGCCAGGCCGGAATCTTTGATGCTAGCAAGCTGCGGAGGAATTCGAGCACGAGATCTCGCTCCACTGCAATTGCATCCGCCGAAGTCGAACGTGCACGGACGCTTGGGAAACTCGCGTAGCTTCCCAGCCACTTGGGAAACCACTCACGATCCCTTTCCGGAAGATTCATTACCCCAAGACACTGTCGGAACCGATCGACTGACATTTTGATCCCCCTTGTCGGCGCAAGACCGGTATCCGAGTTCGGCAGTGGATCACGGACTCGCCCTAACTCATTTGTGGTAAAATAGGCAGTCTGCTGTCCTATCGTATGAGACCACCCGATGGTGCGAAGTGCGCCGCCACAAGGTTAGCGGCCAGAAACAGGATTGACTACCCCGATCGAGTGCCGTACTATCGGGTGGCAGGAGATATTCCACGGTCCGACCGAGGACTTTGTGCTATTCACCCCGGTCGGACCAGCAATAATTAATGGTTCACGCTGCTGATCCACGCCTGACGACAGCGCCCCCTTCTTCTTTTGCGTCTTCTCGCGTTCTTTTGTGGCAATTGATTCGCCGTCGTT
>NZ_NTFY01000135.1 GCF_002289565.1 Rhodopirellula sp. SM50
ACCACCCTAACCGAAGCGACAAAAAGATGCAAAAAAAGGAAGCGTCATCACGCTCGACGCCCTTGACAATCCACGTTACATCTTACGCGTCGCGGCTCACTAAATCGACAGCCCGCGAGCCGTCCGGTTGCGCTTCGAAAACACCTTGAAAGACCGGAGGGCGCGCGCCCTTCCTTGTGAGAGTGGAAGGTCTGTGCGGCCAATCCCAGTTGTCTGAGATTGTTTTTGCAAGAGGCATTCCGCTGGACGGGGCGAGGTGTGCTGATGGCTGGGAGCAAAACGCCCACCACCATCATGGTCGTGATGCCATGGGAGAGTTTGGAAGTGGGCACGCGGTGGAGTCGGATGGGAATTCACCCACGGATAGCAGCGCGAACCCACGGATCCCAGGCTGCTTCCCATCCGTGGGTTCGCGCTGCTATCCGTGGGTTTTAACTCGTTCCCTGACCCCTGCCCTACGCCGTGAACGATTTATCTCCTGTGTTTGACGAGGTTTTAGCGGCAGGGCGCGAGCCCTCCGGTTCCGCATCTTTGCCAACATACCGGAGGGCTCGCGCCCTGCCGCTAGCAAATCGTTCACGGGGTAAGGCTCCGCCTCCGGCCGACGCGAGGCAGAGCCTCCAAAACAGTGTGTTCCCAGGCAGGAGCCTGGGAACAAGTACTCGTTCACTCTGCGGCGATGCGGTTGATCGCGTTCAGCATGGCCAGGATCGTGCTTTCGACGCTGTCGGTGCTGACGCCGGTGCCACGATACAGCCTGCCCTTGTGTTCGACTTCCAAGTTGACTTCGCCGATCGCGTCGCGGCCGAGGGTGGCGCTGCGGACGCGATAGTCTTTGCAGACCAGTTGCACGCCGGTGATCTGTTCGACGGCCCAAAACGCGGCATCGATCGGCCCGTCACCCTCGGTGACTTCGGCGGACTTTTCTTCGCTCCCGTCACTGAGCGTCAATTTCACGTTGGGCGATTGCTGTTTCGAACAGGTGACTTCGTAGTCGACCAGCGACCAGGTTTGGCCGCCGCTGGTGCTGATCTTTTGTTGCACCAACGCGATGATGTCGCCGTCGTAGATTTCCTTTTTCTTGTCGGCCAACAATTTGAATTGTTCGAAGACCGAATTGAGTTCCTCGCCGTCGATGTGAAAGCCGAGTGTTTTGGCGCGGTCGGCCAAGGCGGCCCGTCCGCTGTGTTTGCCGAGCACCAGATCGGTCTTGGCGAACCCGACTTCTTCGGGCGACATGATCTCGTACGTGCTGCGTTCTTTCAGCATGCCGTCTTGGTGGATCCCCGATTCGTGGGCGAACGCGTTGCGTCCCACGATGGCTTTGTTGCGTTGCACGCTGATTCCGGTCACCTTGCTGACCAGGCGGCTGACGGGGACCAATCGCTGGGAATTGATGCGTGTGGTGCAATCGTAGAAATCGCCGCGCGTCTTCATCGCCATCACGACTTCTTCCAAGGCCGCGTTGCCGGCGCGTTCACCGATGCCGTTGATGGTGCATTCGATTTGACCGGCGCCCGCCGCGACGGCCGCCAAACTGTTGGCAACGGCCATTCCCAAGTCGTCGTGGCAATGCGTGCTGAGTACGGCTTTGTCCATGTTAGGCACGCGGTTGCGGAGCATGTCAAAGATCTTGTAGATCTCCGCGGGCGTGACGTAGCCGACGGTGTCGGGCACGTTGATGGTCGTCGCACCGGCATCGATCGCGGCTTCAACCACGCGGCACAGAAAATCGTGTTCGGTGCGGCAAGCGTCTTCGGGCGAAAACTCGATGTCGTCGCATTTGCTGGCGGCCAGTTTGACGCCTTCGACGGCGCGGCGGACGATTTCGTCCGGTGTCATCCGCAACTTGAACTCGCGATGGATCGCGCTGGTTGCCAAGAAGACATGGATGCGAGACTGCTCGGCGTTCTGGACCGCCTCGGCGGCACGCAAGATGTCCTTTTCACTGCAGCGGGCCAAGCCACAGATCGTCGACCCCTTGATCGTTTCGGCGATCTGTTTGACCGCATCGAAGTCACCCGGTGACGCGATCGGAAAACCGGCTTCGATCACATCCACACCGAGGTCCGCCAACGCGTGTGCGACCTCCAGCTTCTCCGCCAAATTCATGCTCGCCCCGGGGGACTGTTCGCCGTCGCGAAGCGTGGTGTCAAAGATTCGAATCTGACGCTGGGTTTGGGGGGTAGTGTCTGGCACGGCTTCGCGGGTCGCGGGCGGAGAGTCGGGGGTGGCGGATTCCATGACGGTGTCCATGAAAGAAGTTGGGATAGTATGGGAAGCAGGTGGCATTTAAAAAACACGGGGATCCCAAAAACCCGGCACAATTGTCTGACGAACAAAAAAACCCGAGTCCTCGGGGACTCGGGTTTTCGCTGTTTTGTCGTTTGATTCCGCGTGTCAGCGGCATGTCAAGCGAAGCGTGCAAACCTTCATCTCCCGCCCAAATGGCAGTAGTAGGAGGAGTAGAAGGATGAGCAGGCTGATGTTCATACCACTTAAGGTAAATCAGGGGTGTGACGGGCGTCAAGTCATTTTGGTCAGCAAAGTGGACGCCGACGGCTGGGCACGGGTTCGCGCTGCTGCCCGCCAGACGAGCTGGCGAGCGGCACATGCCAGCGGGAAGCGTAAGCGAGCGGCACATGTCAGCGGGACGCGTAAGCGAGCGGCACATGCCAGCGGGAAGCGTAAGCGAGCGGCTCCTAGGCCACCGCCTCTGCCAACGCCCGCCACGCCGCTGACGGCCTGTTGATTGAATTGCGTCACACGGCGGATCAGCCGTTTCGCGCGAGCGTACGGGCCTGTCGCACGAAGGAAACCCACCAGGGCCCGTAGGCTCGCGCCAAACGGCTGATTGAATCGACAGGCCGCGGACGCCACATGCCGGCATCCAACGACTACCCCACCCCCTGCACCGCCTGAGTCCTGGCGGTCGAACCGGCGGCGGCCCGCTGGGCATCGCGCATTTCCTCACGAAGCTCCTGCTCGGTCATCATCAGATCGCGTTCATGTTGCCATCGGGCCAGCGAGTAGTCGACACAGGCCAGTGCCAGCAGGGTCGCGCCCATCCAAATACAACATTCGATCAGGGTGTCGAAGATCGTTGTCGCGATCGCGGCGATCGGCAGCTGCGTCACGCCGATCAAGGTTGGCAGACTGGATCGCACCACCCCGATCGCGACGGTACTGACGGCGATCAGTTTGAGCAGCGTGATCGCGAATCGCCCCAGCGACCGCGCCGACGTCATCGATTGCAAACGTGCCGCCGGTGAGATCCGATCCAGCGAGGGAGCCAGTTTGGAAGGCGTCATCATCAGCCCGGTTTGCAACAGATTCAGCCCGATCCCACAGATCATCATCGCGACCAGCAGTGGCAGCAACAGGCTGCCGACGGCCGCAAATGCCTTGACGATCATCCGTTGCGATTCCCACTGATTGAGCGAGAGTTCGCTCGGCCGGCTGAGCGTTTCGGTCAGCGAGGCGGTGAGCGATTGGGCCAGCCCCGGACCGAACCAGGCCAGCAAACCGGTGGTCGCCAACAACAGGCCGGCGGACACCACATCGCCGCTGCGCGGTGCCCTGCCCTGCTCTTTCGCCTGCTTGCGACGGCGCGGTGTCGGTGGATGGATCTTGTCGGACATCAATCTGAAATGGAAAGTGGAATCGGCTTCCAGCCTGTCGTATCGAAATCAGTGGGATAGGCTTCCAGCCTGTCATTTCGGAGCCCGACAGGCTGGAAGCCTATCCTACGGTTGTTAGTCGAGTCCCAATCGCCCGATCGCGTTGGAGAGTTCGGTTTCAAACACCAAGCCGGCCGATCCGATCGTCAATGCCATCAGCAGTAGGGCGGCCATCACGTTGATGTTCAATCCGATCGCAAGCACGTTCAACTGCGGAACGGTCCGGCTGACAAGCGCCACGACCAAGTTGGTCAGCAAGACACAGGCGACGACCGGCGCGGCCACGCGCAGTCCGGATTCGATCCCGATCGCGAGATGGTCGATCAACAGGGCGGTCAGGGTTTGGTCGATCGAGACCGTCATCGGCGGGATTTGATGAAAACTGGTCAACAACGCGTCGATCAACAACCGATGGCCGCCGGCGGCGAACAGGATGGCGGTGACCAGCAATCCCAGTAGCCGGGAGAGTTGTGGGACGGATTCGCCGCTGGATGGATCGGCGGTCTGGGCCAGTTGCATTCCCGTGGCGTTGGAAATCAGTTCGCCAGCCAGGGCGATGCCCGAAACCAGCAATTGAACGACGCCCCCGATGACCATCCCGAAAATGATCTCTCGGCCGGCGGCAAAAACGATCTCCACCCCGGATAGCCGAATGCCGTCGACGGGCACCGCGGCACCGACACCGGGAACCAGAACCAATGTGATCGCAAGCACCAGTAGGATTCGGATTCGCGCCGGCAAGCCGCTGGCCAACGTCGGCAACGCGATGACCAGTCCGCCCAGTCGGGCCGCGACCATCGCAAAGATGATCAGTTGGTGCAACAGCCATTGACCGGTCACGACGCCGAGCGTGTCGTTGATATTCATCGAGCAATATTCCGTGGGATAGGCTTCCAGCCTGTCGATCTCGATTGTGGGATAGGCTTCTAGCCTGTCGATCTTGATTGTGGGATAGGCTTCCAGCCTGTCAGTCTTGATTGTGGGATAGGCTTCCAGCCTGTCAGTCCGCATTGACAGGCTGGAAGCCTATCCCACTCTCTCATCAGAACGGACCGACGAACATGGTTTGTGTGAATTCGATCATCCGCGAGAACATCCACGGCATGCAGGCCAACAGCACCAGGCTGGAGACGATCAATTTGGGCACAAAGGAAATCGATTGGTCTTGGATCTGAAACAGGGTTTGCAACAGACCCGTGACGATACCGACGACCGCACCGATCACCAGCACGGGCGCGGCCAACAGCGCGGCCAGCATCAGCGCTTGGCGGCACAGATCAATCGCTTGGCTTGAATCGAGCGTCATTTAACCCACCGGTCCAAAACTGGCCAACAACATGCCCACGACCAAGTGCCAGCCGTTGACCAACACGAACAACAATAGTTTTAGCGGCAACGAAATCATCGCCGGCGGCAGCATGAACATGCCCATCGACATCGTGACGCTGGCGACGACGATGTCGACCACCAGGAACGGCAGGTAGATGCTGAAGCCCATCAAAAATGCGATCTTCAGTTCGCTGATCACGAACGCGGGCAGCAACACGCGGATCGGAATGTCGGCGAACGAACTGGGGGTCGGTCCGTCGGGGACCGCGTGGCGATAAAACAGGACCACATCGGCGTGATTCTTTGCCGCGGCGATTTGCTTGCTCATGAACTGGCGAACCGGCAACGCTCCGGCTTCATACGCCTCCGCCAGCGTCATCTCGGTCTCAGGATCGCTGTACGGTTTGATCGCTTCGTCATAGACGCGCGTCCACACCGGGGTCATCACCAGCAGCGTCATGAACAGGGAAATGCTGGTCAGTACTTGAGTCGGCGGCAGGGCTTGCAGCCCGATCGCTTGCCGCAGCAACGACAGCACGACGATGATCCGAATGTAACAGGTCGTCATCAACAGGATCGCCGGAGCGAGCGAGATGACCGACAGCAGCAGCATCGTTTGAATGCTGCCACCGACCTTGTCGGGGCTGGCCCAGGATTCGGGACCACCGGCGATGGTTTCGATCGCTTCGGCCGAAAGCGAGATCGTCGGGCGTGAAACAAGCTGTGGAACTGAATCATTCGGCGGAACCGCCCTGCCCTGCTCTGTGATGACTCCGCCCTGCTCTGCGATGATGTCCCCCCGCTCTGCGACGGCGATCCCCGGGCCGGCCAGGGCCAGCAGCATCAGGGGCAGCGAAAGTCGAAGGAAGCGATTGTGAATCATGGCCGGGTCGCGGGGGATCAGCGAGTGCGGCGACCGCGTCGGCCGCCAGCGACCGGGACTTTAGGAAAAACAGGCTTGAAACGGAAAGATTAGTTTTCGCGAGATCGCCGGGTGCATACCAGCACGTGGCGTCAGGTGTTAGCGGAACGGCGCGAGCCGTCCGGTCGCGTTTCAAAAACAGCGTGAAAGACCGGAGGGCTCGCGCCCTACCGCTAACAAAAACACCCCGCTTGGCGTCAGGTGTTAGCGGCACGGCGCGAGCCGTCCGGTCGCGTTTCAAAAACACCGTGAAAGACCGGAGGGCTCGCGCCCTACCGCTAACAAAAGACCCCGCTTGGCGTCAGGTGTTAG
>NZ_NTFY01000136.1 GCF_002289565.1 Rhodopirellula sp. SM50
ACCACCCTAACCGAAGCGACAAAAAGATGCAAAAAAAGGAAGCGTCATCACGCTCGACGCCCTTGACAATCCACGTTACATCTTACGCGTCGCGGCTCACGCTGTCTGCTTGTGTTAGCGGCAGGCCGCGAGCCGCTCCGGTCTTTGACGCAGTTTCGCGAACCCCTCGCCATGCGAATGCGTCTGATGGGCGTGGCGGGGACTCCGGGCTGCTCGGTCGGCGGGCAAATTCGGGTTCGAATCGCGGCCGATTGCCTCTCAAACGAGCCGGCAATGCCAAATTCTAGCCGAAAATCCTTTGGGGTTTGCCCCTCGAAGCCTTACAATCCGGCCCCGAAAGCGGCTGATTTCCGCCCGGTTGGCATGCGAGGTGCTCAGTTGGACGGCACCCGGCCGACGTTGTCAGTCTTGCGAAGCTATACTAGAGGGGTCCGAGCGACCCGACGATTTCAGGAGGACTTTTCCCTAAGTGCGTGAACAACATCTAGTCAGTGATGACACTCCGGAACGAAGCGTCTTGGCACGATTGATCTTGCCCGATACGCCGGCTCCGGAAGATCCGCTGGAGGAATTGCATGGATTGGCGACGACGGCCGGCACCCAAGTTGTCGGCGAATTGATTCAGCGGCGTGCGTCGGCTGAACATGGCACCTACCTCGGAAAAGGAAAAGTCGAGGAATTGCGTTTGCTGGTCGAAAAGACCAAAGCCGACGTGGTGATCTTTGATAACGAATTGACTCCCGGGCAAATCCGAAATCTGGAGAAAGCGACGGGCGCCAAAGTCCTCGATCGGACCGAGTTGATTCTGGATATTTTCGCCGCAGGAGCGCGAACCTACGAGTCCCGATTGGCCGTCGAGCTGGCCCAATTGGAATACACGTTGCCGCGATTGAAGCGGATGTGGACCCACCTTTCACGTCAAGCGATGGGCGTGGGGATGCGTGGCCCCGGTGAAAAGCAGTTGGAGGTCGACCGCCGATTGGCTCAAAAACGCATCCACGATCTCAAACAAGAATTGGGCAAGGTCGAATCGCGTCGCGAACGACAGGTCGCCTCGCGTAAGGAAGCACCAACGGTGTCGCTGGTCGGTTACACCAACGCCGGCAAGAGTACGCTGATGAACGCCTTGACCGAAGCGGGAGTCCAAGCGGCGGACAAGCTGTTTGCCACGTTGGACACGCGCACCCGTCGCTGGTACTTGGTTCACTGGGGCACCGTCCTGCTCAGCGATACCGTCGGGTTCATTCGCGACCTGCCCCACTCCTTGGTTGCCAGCTTCAAATCGACGCTGGAAGAAACGCGGCAGGCCGATCTGTTGCTGCACGTCGCCGACGCCAGCAACCCAAACGTCTTCGATCAGATCAGCGCCGTGTACAAGGTGCTCAGCGAACTGGAGATCGAAGAGAAAGACACGCTGTTGGTGCTCAACAAGATCGATGCGATCAAATCGCCGGCGATGTTGAACCGGGTGCTGGATCGTTATCCGAACGCGATTCCCGTCAGCGCCAAGAGCGTCAAGGGACTCGAGATGTTGACCGAGGCGGTCGGCGAAGCGCTCGGCCGCGAATTCCTGGATTTGGACATCGATGTCGATCCTGGTGACGGCAAATTGCTGGCCTATCTGGCGGCCAAGGGAGAAATCGTCTCGCAGCACTTCGGTGCCGACGTCGTCAACGTGCGTGTGAAGATGCCCGTCGCCGCGATGGGGCCGGCCCGCAAGTCGGCAATCTCCATCCGCCCAGCCGGAACCGGCACCTTCGCACCCGTCGAAACCCCCGTTGAACCGCCCGTCGACACCCCAGCCACCGACGTGGCGTAAGCTTCCAGCTTGCGTTGCCAACAGTGGCGTAAGCTTCCAGCTTGCGTTGCCAACAGTGGCGTAAGCTTCCAGCTTGCGTTGTCTTGCCGAAGGCAAGCAAGATGCTTACCCCACTTGTCGGCAAGCAGGATGCTTACCCCACTTGTCGGCAAGCAGGATGCTTACCCCACTTGAGCAAAAGGACCCACGACTTGGCCCACTGGAATCCGAGCGGAAAACTGGCGGTCGTCACCGGTGCCAGCAGTGGCATCGGTCGCTGCCTGGCCAAGCGGCTCACCGCCGCTGGTTGCCGAGTCATCGCGGTCGCACGGCGAGCGGATCGCTTGCAGTCGCTCTCGGAAGAGATCCATCGCGAGGGCGACGACGATCTGCTGCTGCCGATCCGTGGCGATGTGACCGACTCGGCAACACACGATCAAATTGAATCGCTGATTCGATCCCGCGATGGCTCACTGGATCTGCTGGTCAACAACGCGGGCATTGGCGCGATCGGCAGTTTTGAGGACGCGACCGAATCGCGACTGCGCAAGATCATGGAGGTCAACTTCTTTGCCCCGGCTCAACTGACGCGTCGCTTGCTACCGTACCTGAAATCCAGCGACGACGCGGTGATTTGCAATCTCGGCAGCGTGCTAGGGCACCGCGCGGTGCCGGACAAATCGGAGTATTGCGCCAGCAAGTTTGCGATGCATGGCTGGAGCGATGCGCTGCGCGCCGAGTTGGCGGGAACGTCGGTCCGGGTGACCTTGGTCAGTCCGAGCACGACCGAAAGTGAATTTTTCGACGTGCTGGTCGACTCCGACGCCAACGCCACGTCGAAAAGTTTTGGCAGTTGGCCGGCCGACCGAGTCGCTGCGGCAACCCTGACGGCGATCGGCAAACGTCGCTCCGAAGTGATTCTCAGCCTAGGTGGAAAACTACTGGTCTATGCCGACCGGCTATGCCCGCCCCTGATGAATTGGGCGTTGCGCAAGTAGGTCACGCTGTGCGTGACGAAAAGTAGCACGTAGGTCACGCTGTGCGTGACACATGGCATGCACAGCATGCCCTACCAAGTGACGCATGGCATGCACAGCATGCCCTACCAAGTGACGCATGGCATGCACAGCATGCCCTACCAAGTGACACATGGCATGCACAGCATGCCCTACCAAGTGACGCATGGCATGCACAGCATGCCCGACTAAGCGAAGTGGTCGATGTCGGTGACGACCTGCACCATCGGGTTGGCGCCGCTGGTTCGGAAATAATCCGGTGCCCAGCGTCGCAGTTCGATCCACATGGCAATCACAGCGATCAACAAGAACACCATGCTCAGCACCAGCATGACGGTGTAGACGCTCGGCGGCTGTTTGCCACCCTCAGTCGATGGAAGTGTCGACACGGTCACCCTCCAAAATAAAACCTTCGCTGTAGTCTTTCATGATCTCGCCGACGGCTCGGTTGGGCGTCGCTTTGAGGACCTTCAAACGGCCGATGTAACGCGATTTCCGAGTGACTTCGAGTTCGTGGCCCGGTCGAATTCCGTCATCCATGCCGATCGAGACTTCGGCCAAACCCTTGGTTCGGTTGATGACCAGGACATTTCCGTTGCGTTCCGGCGGAGCCCCGTCCAGTGGCGCTTTGGGATCGATCCCCATGTGGTCGGCGATCTCTCGGAACCGAGTCAGCTCTTTTTGCAGATTCTGATTCCGCGTTTCGAATTCGAGGCGGACGCCGCGTGCTTCGTTGAGTTTGTCTTGCAGCACAAGCGTTTGGGCGAACAAGGCGTCACGATCTTGCTGCTCTTTGCGTACCTGATCGCGAAGGTTTGCGGTCGTGTCGGTCAGCGTTTGCAGCTCCTCGGCACGAATCTTGTCGACCTGAGCCAAGTTGGACAATTCGCCTTCGAGCTTCTGGACCGAGCTGATTCGCAATTGCAATTCTTCTTGCAGTTGGTCCAGCTGGGTTTGCAACGAAGCGAGTGCGGTTCGTCGGGCGACTTGCTCACGACTGAGCGCCGCTTGAGCCCGCTGCTTGGCGTCCTCCAGCTGCTCGTTCTCGCGAGAGATGGCCTCGATCTTTTCCTTGTACCCGCTCGGCCCCAACACGACATCGCGCCAATTGCGATGCGAAGCATTGACCGCCAGGGCCAAGACCATGAAGGACAGGCTGAGCAGGAAAATGATGACGGTAAACGACTTCCCAAGTAAGGTCATTTTAGGAGCTTTCCTTTGACAGGAGCGGTCCGAACACGTTGTCGAATTTGGTAGGGTTCAGGCGACAAAATGCCGGGTTGGTGAGCGACGATAAGCCGGGTGCCCACGATGGATTTTCCTTGCAGAAACGCAGGATGCCCTCGCATCAACCGCCATTCCGCACTCCCGGAAGTATAGTTACCGCAAAAATCAACTGTCAACGAAATCGGCATTAAAAGCATCAAACGCCCAGTTTGCCCCGATTCAACGTGGTGAAACTTTGTCCCTCGTCGAGTTTGCACCGGGTTTGACGGTCATAGGGACCGCTATTTCACCGCCAACATCCGCTCCAACGCGACCAAACTCCACTTGGTCACTTCCTCGGACACCTCGATCGTGTTAACCGGAGTCCCCTCACGCAGATTCTCCAGCGCCCAGCACAAATGGGGCAGATCGATGCGATACATCGTCGCGCACATGCACAGGACGGGGCTGAGGAAGTGGATTTCTTGCTCGGGATGCTCGGCCTTGAGGCGATTGACCAGATGCAACTCGGTCCCGATCGCCCACTTCGTCCCCGGCGGACTCTCTTTCACCGTCCGAATGATCAAGCCCGTGCTACCCGACACGTCGGCCAAATCGTTGACTTCGCGCGGACATTCCGGGTGCACCAAGATTTTGATCCCCGGATGCTGGGCCCGAAATTGTGCGACGTGCTCGGGGCGGAACATTTGGTGGACACTGCAGTGGCCTTTCCACAAGATCACCCGGCTGTCTTGGATCGCCTGGTCAGCGTTTCCGCCGAGTTCCAATTCGTAGGGATCCCAAACCGGCATCTGGTCTTCCGTGATGCCCATCTTGAGGGCGGTGTTGCGGCCCAGGTGCTGATCGGGGAAGAAAAAGACACGGTCGCCGCGCTCGAAAGCCCATTCCAACACCGCCCGGGCGTTGCTGCTGGTGCAGACGATGCCGCCATGTTTCCCGCAGAACGCTTTCAAACTGGCGGCGCTATTGATGTAGGTGACCGGGATCACCCGCTCGGTGTCGATGACTTCGGACATGTCTTCCCAGGCCGCCTCGACCTGGGCAATCGCCGCCATATCGGCCATCGAGCAGCCCGCGGCCATGTCCGGCAAGACCACGCGGACACGCTGTCCGTTGCGGCTGGCAAGCTTTTCGGGGCGGTTGGCCAGAATATCGGCCGTTTCAGCCATGAAGTGAACACCGCAAAACACGATCGTCCGGCAGGTTTCGCTCTGCGCGGCCATCTCGGACAACTGATAACTATCGCCGCGCAGGTCGGTGTGCTCGACCACTTCATCCTGCTGGTAGTGGTGCCCCAAAATCAGCAACGAGTCGCCCAACTCCTGGCGAACGGCCGTGATTCGCGCGATCAGCTCCTCGCTGGAGAGCGTCTTGTAGGTCGCCAGTTGGTGAGCCGCGTGGGTGTTGGGATCGGATTGGACGGTGGGGAGCGTTGGCGTGGTCAAGGGACTCGCTTTCAAAAAGACGGGAAACGAGCGACAAGCAACCGGCCTGCCACTGGTTCTATTGTAGGCGAGGTTGACCATTCGGTCGATTCACCCGAGATCTTGCCGACGATCAATGCCACCAAGTTTTGCACTCAAGGAATTAGCGGGACGGCGCGAGCGGTCTGTCGATTTTGTGAGCCGTGACGCGTAAGATGTAACGTGGATTGTCAAGGGCGTCGAGCGTGATGACGCTTCCTTTTTTTGCATCTTTTT
>NZ_NTFY01000137.1 GCF_002289565.1 Rhodopirellula sp. SM50
CCCATGACATACTCCTCCCAACAACTGAATGGTGGCTTGATCATACCCCGCAGGGAAAAAAAGTCAAATGAATGGTGGGTGGCACCAGTTGGGTCAGAAAAATGGTGGGTCGCACGATTTGGGTCATTCGATCGCGGCCTGCAGGAGCGCGAATAGACGATCGACTTCGGCTCGGGTTTCTTCGTCAAGGGCCCACGCGACAGGTTGAATTTGATACGCATTGCGGAACAGCCCCCGTTTACACATCAAGTACTTTTCGATTGCCAAGAAACCGTCCAGGCCGGCTTGGATCTGCAACGCAACGATCGCGCCGATGGGTAGTGACAATGCGTACGTGCGTCTCTCGTCACCTGCTTGAAGTGCGTCCCAAAGCGCGACGATTCCGTCAAGCAGATCGGTACCAGGCATGGTCCCGACAATGCCGCGGCGATGACAATCGACAAGGTTGATCCCGCCGGAACCCTCAAAGATCCTGGCTTGACCATCGGTTGCATCGCGAAGTTTCGAGAGATTGGGACCGAGCGGGCTGGCTTCGGGTTTGAAAAAGATCCGCTGACTGCCGAATCGGTTTAACAGTTCGAGATACACGCCCAAGTCGATCGCTGCCCCCACGTATCCCGATGCGTCCTGAACCACCAGCGGAATGGAAACACTGCTGGCAATCGCAGAAAAATACTCGCATGTGGCCGTGGCTCCCAGTGTCGTTGCAACCGGTGGGATCGCCATCACGGCAGAAGCGCCCAGTTGCTCCGCATGTCGGGCGAAATCAACCGCTCCGGCCATGCTCTCGGCTCCGACGCTGATGACGGTGAATCCACGAGCACCAACCACTTGACACACTTGCTCGACAAGCTCACGTCGACCGCGGTCACCGAGCCGAAGAATCTCGCTGACCATCGCAACAACGACCCCATCGGCGCCCGTCTCAAACGCCCAGTCGATTTCGCGCTGAAGCGATTCGTGATCGACCCCGCCTTGATCGGTCAAGGGAGTGTGCAGAACGGGTAGAACTCCGCGCAAGGGCTCGCTCGTCGCTGAGGACGTCATGTATCGCTCCTGTCATTGCGTTAAGTGTCGTTTCCAAAAACTCCGCCAGCATAGGATGTTTGCCAAACGGATTCGCCATCGGTGTCTCTTTGAGGAGCCGTTGGCCTGTACAACATCATTCAGACTCCATGGGAAACATCGGACGGCGACGATGCTTGTATGACAATCGGTGGAGGTCAGCGCAGGTGGCCCCCCGCGTGTTGACTCGAATGAAGGACGCACACACTTCGCGATAGGCTGCAATCGGCGCGTTGACGCCTTTGGCGACAAGAATTCGAAACCTGATCGGATCGACTCCACAACCCCTGAGCTGCTCAAGGCTGAACGGGACCATCCGCCGGGAAGTGAGCATGAGCGTCAATCCATGATCGGTTGCACAAACTGCCGTTCGCCCCTGATCAAAATCCGTGATGCCACCGTGTCGAGGCTCTGATTCAAAAAACTTGCCTTCACAGAGCGAGATCACTTTGACGGTCACGTCGATCGGATCTCCATGTTGAGCGTCCGTTTTCCCGCCAACACGGAGCCGAATGGTCGATCCGACACCTGCTCGTTCACAGCAAGCGACTGACTCCGGATCATACAGACAACCAAATGACGGTCCGATTTTCTGAGCATGAATCGCCCCCAGCAATTCCGTCCCATCGGCCGCTGATCCTCCGCCAACGTTATCTCCCATGTCCAGCAGACACACCCTGCCTTCTGATTGTTCGCATTGTCGGAGCGCTTCGTCGACCGATGTGAATTCACTACAAAACTGCGTTCTCAACCGCCAAATCGACGAAGCCAGTTCGTCCGCCAGCTGACTGGCGAGCCGTCGACGTCCGTCGGTCACGGCAACGGTGGCAGCCCCCATTTCTTTCACGTCGGCGTAGGGAAAGCCAAGCAAGAGACTGTTTGAAAGCACGCCCTCGATTTTCAATTGCTCGTTCGCGGCACGATACAGAGCATCCAGGGGTGGTTCTTCGGTGCATTGTTTTTCAATACTGATCGCTATCGGTGGAAAGCAAGCCGACATGACTGGCGTTATCTCACCGCGCAGCGTTCGCAGAATCATGTTGGCGGCTTCCAAACCTCGTTCACGTTGGTCCAAATGAGGATTCGTGCGGTAGGCGATCAATGCGGTGCAGCTCTCCACCATCAGCGGCGACAAATTTGCATGCGCGTCCAGCGTTCCGATGATCGGCATCTCTGGGCCAACCAGTTGACGCAACTCACTGAGCCAATGGCCGTCGGCGTCCGGGTAGTTTTCACTAACCGTTGCGCCGTGGGGAGCCACCAGGATTCCATCGAGCGGTTCGCGTTGGCGGACACAATCGAGCAGTTGGCTGACCAGCGAGCCAAACGCCTCCGCGCGGATCGTTCCCGATGGCAACGCTCGCGCGGCAAACAGCGGAACGGCTTCCGCTTCTCCCGCATTGACACCCCCATCGATACCGGCAAAGAAACCACCAACCTCGTGATGGGCATCCGCAAGTGCCGTGCGAATCGATTCGCCTGTCAGTAGCAGGTTCTGGTGAAACGATTCCAAGGTGGTAGGTTGAAACGAAAACGTGTTCGATTCGTGCAGTAGCGCGATAATGCCAATTCGCATCGGAAATCATAGATCAGGCAAGCCAAAGGTCGTCTCGGGTCGTTGGTTACGTTACCATCGTCCGATTCTTCCCCTGCTCGTTGCCCAGAAAAAAACGCAAGAATGGCCCCAGCACCCAATGAAATCTCGCTCTCGGACGTTCGCCAGCACATGTATTCTGCCGTCATTTGTGATGCGTTGGACTCGATAGGGTACACCAATCAGTCGCCGCGCACGGCACTGCGTCAACTTACATCTAGCGAAATGATTGTGGGCCGATGTCGCACCACCCTTTGGGCAGACATGTTCCATGAAGATCCTCAGCCTTACGAATTGGAACTGAAAGCCGTTGACAGTTGCGGGCTCGATGATGTGTTGATTGCTGCTGCCGGAGGATCGATGCGATCAGGAATCTGGGGCGAGCTGCTAACCACCGCGGTGCTCAATGGCGGCTGTGTTGGTGCCATCGTTGACGGCGCGATTCGTGACGTCGAAAAAATCCGACAGCTGGGCTTTCCTGTCATCGCTCGTGGCACGTGCGTGTACGACAGTAAGAATCGGCAACGCGTGGTTGATGTGGATGTTCCCGTGGAAATTGACTCCGTCGTGTTTTCGCCGGGCGACTTGGTGGTTGCTGATGAAGATGGAATGGTCATGGTGCCGCAGAAAGTCGAAGCGGAAGTGCTGTCGCTCGCTTGGAACAAAGTGCACGATGAGAACAAAGTCAGAGCAGCGATAGCTGGCGGCATGAAGGCAACCGATGCCTTTGACAAGTACGGCGTGCTGTAAAGAAAGTGAAAGAGACTGCTTTTGATTACAACTGCGTCGACGTCTTGGTCAATTGCCGAACACCGCTGGAAGTAACAACGTAGTTTTCTTCGATCCGAATCCCCGCCCGCAACGATGCGTTGTAAAGTCCCGGCTCGACGGTGAACACATCGCCTTCGGCAAATCGATCGTCCCAACTCGGATTCAAGTGCGGGGCTTCGTGCGGGTACAAACCGACGCCATGTCCCAAGTGATGAAAGAATGCGTCGGGTTCGTATTCGTCCAGCAACGCTTTCGCCTGAACGAACAATTCTTGACAGGACTGCCCCGGCTGCACAAACGCTTTGACCAAATCAAACACGGTCATGATGACGTCTCTCGCCCTGAGTTGCTCCTCGGTTGGCCGGCCGTTGACGGCAAAGGTGCGGCAGTTGTCGGCATGGTAACCTCGATAGGCCGGCCCGAGGTCCAAAATCATTAACTCGCCCGCCCCTGCGGGACGAATCCGAGGCGGTCCGCCCGGTGAATTGCTTTGGTAATCGTTGCCAAGGGCTGTCAACGGTTCGCCGGCGGTTTGCACGGCGACGCTCTGAAGTTGACAAAAGACTTCCAACTCGGTGATCCCCGGCCGAATGATCTCTCGAGCCTTTTGATACATTGCGTCCGTGCAGTCAATCGCATGCAGCATCATCCCAAGCTCATCGGGTTCCTTTTTTCGTCGCAGGTTCCAGAGAGTCGAATCCAAATCGATCGGATCGGAGGCAGAATTCTGCCTGAAGTGCTCCCCGCAGGATGAGAATTCGAGCGCCGTTCTCTTGTTTGATTTCTGTACCCGTTGCATCGCAGCACTCAACTGATCTTGCCGCAACGTGCATCGCCATTGCGCATCAAAAACTCGAATTTCGTCTGCCGCATGATGCGGAGGCTCTTCGCCGGGTGCAATCAGCACGCAACCATCGTCAACATCGAGCACCGCAACCGCCCGCAACAACGGGTGGGGACGAAAACCCGTCAGCCATTGGACATTCTCGGGTGCGACGAGAATCGCCCGGTCCGCTCTGAGGTCGGACAGCGATTGGCGAAGTCTCTGTTGGCGAACACGACAGGATTCGATTGACAATTGCGGCAATTCTTGCATCACGGATTTCTCACCACGCGGTCCAGCCGCCATCGACGGTTAAATTTTGGCCGGTAATGTAGCTTCCCGCATCGCTGGCCAACAGCAGCAGGGCACCCTTGAGTTCGTGCGGTAACCCCATTCGCCCCATCGGCGACTTTGCTTCCAGTCGCTCGACCAATGCCTGCGAGACACCGGGTCCTGGAAACGGACCTGGGCTCAAGCAGTTGACGCGAACCTTGTCTTTCGCCCAATAGACGGCGAGATGGCGGGTCATGTGAATGACCCCGCCTTTGAGCGTGTGGTACGAAACCGGACTTGCCGCGCAAATGCCCTCGTAGGCATCGGGATAGGAACCGACTTGACCGTACATCGAACCAATGTTCACGATGCAGCCAGACGCCTTGCGATGGACGACATGGCCATGGAACTGCCGCGACAGTAGAAACCAACCGGTCGCGTTGGCGAGGACTTGTTGAAATTGTTCGGCAGTCACATCGGTCAAATCATGACCGTCCGCCGCGTGGCCGTTGTTGATCAGGATGTCGACCCTGCCCGCTTTCGTGACGGCATCCTCGAAGCCACGACGGACGGACGCTTCGTCGAGTTGATCGAGTACAACGGCATGGTGTCGGCTGCCCTTGTGAGTGGGAAGCGTGGCCCGTGCCTCGTCTGCCTTGCTCTCGTCTCGACTGGCAACCACCACGTTGGCCCCCGCTTCCGCCAGCGCCGTCGCCATCGCGCTTCCGAGCCAACCAGAAGCTCCCGTGATGAGAGCCACCCGACCGGTCAGATCGAACAGTTGTTGAATCGGGGTATCATCCATACGATTATTCCGGTGAGCGCTGGAGTGCTTTGACAGGTGGCACACGGGCATACGTGTTGGTGTGCAGGCTTTAGCCCAATACCGCTAAGTTACGAGGACAATTGTCTCGTCAAACGTGCGTGGGAGAACCGGTAAATTGCGGTGTTTC
>NZ_NTFY01000138.1 GCF_002289565.1 Rhodopirellula sp. SM50
GAGGGAGGGTGACTACAACTTCGTTGATGAACGGATCGCTTAACTTGATGCGTATGGGGTCGAGCGCAGCGAGGGGAGGGTCGAGCGGTCAATCGCGGCGGCCGTTTTGCATTTGATCGCGCGCCCCACAGCTAATGAAATCAACACGTCGGCTCGCCGGCGGCTCATGCAAGATGCGCCAGTCGATCGAGACAACTCGACAAACGCCGCCACATCGCGAGAATTGGCGAAACAGGCGGCACTGCATCGCCCCCTTTAACGACATCATCACGGCGATCGGCGGAATCATGGCGAAGAAGAAATCAAGTGAATCGGCCTCCCCCAAGGGCGAACCGGGACCGCAAGTCGACTTCGAATCGGCGCTCGCGGAAGTCGAAAACGTCGTCGAAATGCTCGAAGGCGGGGAACTCGGACTGTCCGAATCACTGGTCCAGTACGAACGCGGCATCGAAAAAATCAAGCTTTGCCACCAAGTCCTCCAGCAAGCGGAAAAACGTATCGCGGTGCTGACCAGCGTCGATGAAGACGGGACGGCGTCGGTCGAACCGGTGGACACCGGAGAGGGCGGCCGAACCCCCGCTAGCAGAGCCCCCGCCAGCAGCGGCCGCTCCGCATCGGGCCGAAAGCCGGCCAGAAAGACGCGCGGGCCGGTCAGCGACGTGGACGAAAACGAGGGGCTTTTTTAAGCTGTACAGTGTGGGGATATTTACTGTTCACCCCTTTCCGCCCTAGTGTCAGCCTTGCCCGCCTCTCCGATCGAACAAACCAACGCGCAAGACACCGAGCCTGGAATCCATCAAGCACTCGGTGACCTGCTGCCCTCCATCGAACAAGCGCTTCAGGCGGCGTGCCAATTCGGCAACGGTTGCCCGGATCGGCTGGCCGATGCAATTCGCTATGCCATGCTGGCCCCCGGCAAACGGCTCCGCCCGGCACTGGTGCTGATGGCCGCCGAAGCCTGTGGCGGGGCGATCGACGAGGCGATGCCCGGTGCGGTCGCGGTGGAAATGATCCATGCCTACTCGCTGATCCACGACGATTTGCCCGCGATGGACGACGACGACCTCCGCCGCGGACGGCCGACTGTCCACATCGCCTTTGACGAAGCCACCGCGATTTTGGCCGGAGATGCGTTGCAGCCCCTGGCGATCGCACACCTGTGCCGCAATGTGAAGGATCTGCATCGGCGTGCCCTGGCCATCGAGCTGCTGGCGAACGCCGCCGGCCCTGAACAGCTCGTCGGCGGCCAAGCCGATGACCTGGCTGCCGAGTCGGGCCAGCTGCCCGCCGAGGTCGCCGCCGAACTGGAATCGGCCGGCCGACAGCCAGCTGTCGAGCAGCCCAATGAACCGAGCGGCATCCCCCCCCGTAGTCCAGACGGATGCCCCGGACTCGCGTTCTTGGAATCGATTCACCGCCGCAAAACGGGTGCCCTGTTTACCGCGTCGCTTCAACTGGGAGCCGTCTTGTGCGGCGCCAGTGATCGGCAATCCCGAGCCCTGACCGACTTTGCGGCCGATCTCGGATTAGCATTTCAGGTGGTCGACGACTTGCTGGACCACACCGCTGACGAATCCAACCTCGGAAAACGCGTCGGAAAAGACAGCGATCGCGGAAAACTGACGTACCCCGGACTGCTGGGGCTCTCCAATGCACAAGCCTTCGCCAGCGACTTGATCCGATCCGCAAAATCGCATCTGACCGTTTTAGGTCCGCCGGCTTGGCGGTTAGAGTGGTTGGCGGATTATGTCCTCGCTCGCACCCACTGATTTCAAGCAATCACCTTGATGCGGTAACCACGGATTGACCCGCTCGACCGACATCTCAAAAGGAAGCCAAATTGAACGACCCAAAACATCCCCTGCTGGCAAGCTTGAAAGACGCGACAGGGCTGCGAGATTTTTTGCCCCAGCAATTGGAGTCGGCCGCTGACGAAATCCGTGACGTGCTCTGCAACCTGCTGGCAACCCGGACGGCGCACTTTGCGTCCAACCTGGGCGTCGTCGAGCTCTGCCTGGCGCTGCACTGTGAATTCGACTTCCGCACCGATCGCCTGATCTGGGACACCGGACACCAAATCTACCCGCACAAACTGGTCACCGGCCGCTACCACAGCTTTCCCTCGATTCGCACACAGGGCGGCTTGATGGGTTACCCGAACCCACAGGAAAGCGAGTACGACTTGTTCATGACCGGCCACGCCGGCTGCAGCGTCAGCACCGCGGTCGGACTGCGCAGCGGTGACTTGATGGTCGGCCAACCCGACCGCCGGACGGTGGCGGTGATCGGCGACGGCGCTTTCCCCAGCGGCATCGTCTTCGAAGCGTTGAACAACGCCGGCCACCTGGAAGACGACCTGACGATTGTGCTCAACGACAACAAAATGTCGATTTGTCACCGTGTCGGAGCCGTCGCCGGGTACCTGGACCGCTTGCGAAGCAACCCGTACTACACCGGCCTGAAAAGCGAAGTCGGCAAACTGCTGGAACAGATCCCGATGTTCGGCGATCCGGCCGAACGATTTCTGGCCCAGCTGAAGGAAGGCGTCAAAGCCGGCTTGGTCGGCGGCATGCTGTTCGAAGAATTAAACATCCGCTACGTCGGGCCGATCGACGGGCATGACATCGCGCTGGTCCGCAAGTACTTGGCGATGGTTCGCGAGATGAAAGGCCCGGTCCTGCTGCACGTGGTCACCGAAAAAGGCCATGGATACAAACCCGCCGCCGCCGATCCGGTGTTCTTCCACACCCCGCCGGCATTCGAAGACCGAGACGGCAAACCGGTGCCCCGGCACAGCGATGGCCTGCCCCCGTTCACCGTGCACGCCCGCGATGCGATTAGCGCAGCGATGGCCGCCGATGAAAAGGTTTCCGTGATCACCGCGGCCATGTGCCAAGGCAACAAACTGGAACCGGTTCGCGAAAAATTCCCCAAACAGTTCTTCGACGTCGGCATCTGTGAATCGCACGCGGTCGCTTTCGCCGCCGGTCAATGCAAGGCCGGCGCGCGGCCGATCGTGGACATCTACAGCACGTTTTTGCAACGCAGCTACGACCAGATTTTCCAAGAGGTCTCGTTACAAGATCTGCCCGTCGTCTTCATGCTCGATCGCGCCGGACTGACCGGCCCGGACGGACCGACGCACCACGGCGTCTATGACGTCGGCTACATGCGTCTATTCCCCAACATCGTCGTGATGGCCCCCGGATACGCCGAAGAACTGGGCATGATGCTTCGCTTCGCACTCGATCACGATCACCCCTGCAGCATCCGCTACCCCAAAGCGTCGGCACTTCAACGCGACCAAGCCGCTCCCGACGTTGAACTCGGCAAAAGCGAAGTCATTCGCCACGGGGATGACGGAACGATCGTCGCCTTCGGTGCGATGCTGGAAAACGCACTCGCCGCGGCCGAGATGCTCGAAGGCGAACTGGATCTGTGCGTTGTCAACGCGCGGTTCGCCAAACCGATCGACGAAGAGATGGTCAGACAGACGATCGAAACCGGAAAATTCGTCCTGACGGTCGAAGAAAATGCGGTGATGGGGGGCTTCGGATCCGCATTCCTGGAATCCGCCGTCGCCCAACGACTGGACACCCGCGGTGTCCAGACCCTCGGGCTTCCCGATCGCTTTGTCGAGCACGGAGACCGCAACGAATTGTTGCACCAATGCGGACTCAGCCCCGAAGCGATCGCCGAGCGATGCCGCCAAGCGGCGCCGGCGACGTCAACCTTCGCCTGAGCAACTCGGTCGAAAGTGGGATAGGCTTCCAGCCTGTCGATTCCGGGCGCCAGTCTGGAACCCTACCCCACCCGGACTCCGACCACTGCTATGCTAGGCAACCCATGACGCTCAACCCCGCCCAACCACGCTCCAACAATCGAACCTGGCCCAACGGCGACCGGAACGTGCCCCGCGTGGTGATCATCGGTGCCCCGGATCGCGAACGTGTCCGCAGCGAAGCAATCCGCTTGCGGCCGCTGATTGCCCAGCACGCTGAGATCGTTGCCGAAGACTTTCATTTCGAATACGGTTTCGATGACCCCGACATCGACCTGGTCATTGTGCTCGGTGGCGACGGTTCGATCTTACAAACCGCCCGGCAACTCGCCGGAAAGAAAATCCCCGTGTTGGGCATCAATTGCGGAAACCTCGGTTTCCTGGCCGCACTTTCGCCCGACGATTTCTTGGAGGTCTGGCCCCGCGTCTGCTGCGGCGCGTTCGAAGTCATCGACCACCTGATGCTGGAGGTCAGCCTGATTCGAGACGGCCAGACCATCTGCCAGCAGCTCGTCTTGAACGAGGTCGCGGTGCTCGGCGGACCGCCGTACCAGATCCTGGGAATCGATCTGTTTGCCGATGGCAACCTGGCCACGCGGTATCGCTGCGACGGCCTGATCCTGGCGACACCGGTTGGTTCGACCGCACACAATTTGTCCGCCGGCGGTCCGATCCTGC
Organism: Rhodopirellula sp. SM50; assembly: GCF_002289565.1. Taxonomy (GTDB): domain Bacteria; phylum Planctomycetota; class Planctomycetia; order Pirellulales; family Pirellulaceae; genus Stieleria. The sequence continues at coordinate 4,460 of NZ_NTFY01000138.1, forward strand.
GACGCAACTTGCACGCCGTGGTGATTTCGCCGATCAGCCCCCACACACTGACGTACCGCCCGCTGGTCGATTCGGCAGACACCGTGTTCGAGCTGACCGTCAGCGAGCCGAACGCATCGACCAGTGTCGTCGTGGACGGGCGGATCCTCAGCCAGCTGCTGCCGGGCGACCGCGTCCAGGTCCAGCGTTCCGACAGCACCTTCGAAATGCTCTCCGTCCCCGGCCAAAACGACTACCGCACCCTGCGAGAAAAACTCGGCTGGGGCGGGTCGCTGTAGCCGACGCCCCACCAAAGGGCGCAGCCCACCGGGGACAGACCCCGCGCAGCCCACCCGGATGATCGGGGACAGACCCCGGATGCTGATCGGGGGAAATGGGACCAATGCGACAGATGCGACCTATGCGTCCTATCAGTCCCATGGGTCCTATCAGTCCCATGGGTCCTATCAGTCCCATGGGTCCTATTGTCATCGCCGCAATCCCGGGGAACCGCTGGCGTACCCGGCAAGCAGGGCGCGCTGGGAAATGGGACCAATGCGACAGATGCGACCTATGGGTCCTATCAGTCCCATGGGTCCTATTGTCAGCGCCGCAATCCCGGGGAACCGCCTGCGGCGGTGGCACGCCGCGTAGGCAGTCGGGGACAGACCCCGGATGCGGACCCGGGGGAATGGGACCAATGGGACAGATGCGACCTGTGGGTCCTATCAGTCCCATGGGTCCTATTGCCGGCGCCGCCATCGCGGGGAACCGCCGGCGGCGGTGCCGCGCCGCGCCGCGCACAAAAAAACCCTTCGACGGAATCCGTCGAAGGGTTTTTAAAAATTAAAAAATGGCGAGACCTACTTTCACGCTGGTGGGCACTATCATCGGCTCGGAAAGCTTAACTGCTGTGTTCGGGATGGGA
>NZ_NTFY01000139.1 GCF_002289565.1 Rhodopirellula sp. SM50
CCGGCTTGCGCATCTTTGCCAACACACCGGAGGGCTCGCGCCCTACCGCTAAAAAGTCGTTCACGGCGTAGGGCTCCGCCTGGGAACACACGGTCTTGGAGGCTCTGCGTCCCCGGGCTGCCGGCGGAGCCGGCGCTGAATTGCGTTCCCAGGCGGAGCCTAGGAACGAGTCGCGACATGACATTTAGCGATCGATCAACCAGTAGGTGATGCTGTGCATCACACCTGGCACGCACAGCGTGCCCTACTGAGGATCGACAGGCTGGAAGCCTATCCCACACTACGCGATGCGTCGATTGTACAGCCACCATTCGACTGCCAGGATCAACAGGACGGCCCCCAAAAGCCAACGCCAATACTCCTTGCGGGTCTCGATCATCCCGGCGGTTTCAATGGTCTCGTATCCCAGTTCAAACGTCTCACGCGGTTGAATTTGACTTTCCAGCCGGCTGAACAAGTTGATGCTGAACAGGTCCACCAGTTTCTCTCCCGCCGTCACCCGGTAAGACCCTGGCATCTCGGAATCAACGAATTCCACGCTGCCGGAGTTTCCCGTTCGGATCGATTCCGGCGTCCCGCTGCCACGCGCGATATCGACCGCTTCGATCTGGCTCTCCACTCTCAACCGGACAGTGTCGCCGGGCAAGAATGACGGTGCGGCAGTCGCATCGGCGGCACCGGCGAGGTGTCGCATGACGTTCAACAGAAAAACCGGCCAGGAGCGTTCGGCGTACCAGTTCGTGTTGGTCTGCGGTGTGCCGTCTTCGCCGGTCGTGACGATTTCAAACCCCAGAACCAGATCCTGGTAGCCATCGCGGGGTGCCAGTGCGAGCACCGTTCCGTTGTCGGCGCCAACCAATTCGCGCGTACCGGTCGGGCCTTTGACGGATCGGCCTTCAAAGATCAGCAGCGAGAACAGTTCCAAATATTGCATCATCGGATGCGTGCGATCGACGTCGACCAGGATCGTCTGGCCGGGTTCGCTTGCCCAGGACCACTCGTCGCTGGGCAGGGCGCCGACGAAAAACGTATTGGTGGACGGCAAATCCTTTGGACGACAGCGATCGTAGAGGATCAAATCGTCCAGGCCCGCTTCCGCCCGCGCCTGGTACTCCGGCGTCTCCAAATAACTGGGGGACTGGAAATCTGCGATGCAAATCTTCGCCGCACTCTCGGTCGTCAATCCGATCTCAAGCGGTTTATTTCCCTCGGTCACGACGAGCACTGACACGGTTCTCAACGGGCGCAAGCCTGCGTAGGCAAAGTTGTCGATCGTTAAATCGTCATCAAACGGTTGATCTCGCGACGCGCCGGAACCGGGAGATTCGAGTCGCATTTCCAGTGAAGCGGCGTCCTCTTGTCCGGCCAGCGAGAACGTCAATCCGGTTTCTTCACCGGGGGCGAGGGTTAACGATTCCGATTCACGCCAGGCGCCGTCGACGTACAGCGAGATGTTGAAGGTTTCGGCGCCGGTCCCGAAGTTGACGATCGTCGCGAACGCTTGGGCGTCGCCCGGTTTTTCGACGTTGCGGTCAGCGCTGAATGCCGTGATGGCGACGTTGCGGGATTGATCGGAGCCGACTTTCAAGTACGTCGGAACGAGGTGACCGACATTAAAATCGCTGACGTCTCGAAACCCGCCGTCGCTGTAAATCAGCAAATCCGCCGGCATCGGATCAGCGACCTGGACGTCGTTTTCGTCGCCGGTGGTGCTGCTGCGACGTGGGTTGGCCAGACCGTCGGCGGCTTCGAGTGCACCGATGATATCCGTGGGACGGTTGGTCACTTGAGCCCGTTCCAATGCCGACCGCAAACGCCCGCGATCGCTGGTGAACGACTGCAGCACCTCGGCACGATCGCTGAACGTGACCAACATCGCGGTTTCGCGTTCCTGCATGGCGTCGATCTGCTCGCGGATCATTTTGCGGGCCCGTTCGAAGCGGTTTCTCTCTTCGCCCGCATCAGTCGCCATCATGCTGGCCGATGCGTCCAACAAAAACACCGTTCTGCCTTGGCTGGTCGCTTCGCCTTGCACGCCAGGACGCAACAGGGCAAACGCCGCCAAGATCACCGCGAGCAACTGCAAGAACAGCAACAGGTTCTGCCGAATCCGCTGGAACAAACTGTTCACATGCAAGTCTTCGACCGTCCGGGACCACAGGTACGTGCTGGGGATCTCGACCGGTTCACGTCGCAGCTTCAAAAAATAAAGCAGGATGATTCCGGTCGGCACCGCGGCAAACAGCGCCCACTGCCACGGCAGAAGTGTCGAGATCCAATTCATCGCACGACGCCTCGTTTACGGAGGTAGCGGGTCATGACATCGTCGACCGGCTGGTCCGTTCGAACGGGCAGGTAGGCGATGCTGCGTCGCGAACAAAAATGCTTGACGCTGCTGAGAAACGATTGCAGCGTCAACTTGTATCGCTCCAAGACGTAGTTGTTGATCGTGATCTCGGTCTCATCGCCGTCTTCGGAATCGATCAAGCGTCGATCTCCTCGAATCGGCGGATCGATTTCTTCGGGTGACAAGATATGCATCACGTAAACGTCCATCCGACGACCGACCAGCATCCGCAAGGCCGCTTCATAACCCGATTTGTCCATCAAGTCGGTGATCAAGACGACGACGCCGGTCCCTGAATTACGCAGTGAAAAATCCTTGACCGCGTCGTGCAGCGAAACGTTGTCGCCGCTGTCCAGGCTCTCCAGATACTGCAGCATTTTCCACAACCCGCTGCGGCCCCGCAGCACCGGTGCGCGACGCCCCTGGTCACCGAGTGCTTGGACGCTGACCCGGTCGGCGCGACAGAGGCCGATGTAGCCCAGGGCGGCCGCCATCTGTTTGGCCACATGATATTTCGTCGGTGTGCCGAAGTTCATCGACTCGCTGCAATCGATCAACGCATAGACGTGCAGGTCTTCTTCTTCCTGAAACAGCTTCAGGAACAATTGGTCCAGGCGGGCGTACAAATTCCAGTCGATCAACCGCAGATCGTCGCCGGCGACGTAGTTGCGAAAGTCGGCAAATTCGACGCTCTGTCCTTTGCGTTTGCTGCGGCGTTCGCCCTTCATTCGCCCCCGAAACACTTTGCGTGAAACGAGCTCCAAACGTTCCAGTTTGGCGAGCAGATCGGGCGAGAGCAGCGGAATCGATTCGGTGGTGGCACTCATGATCGCTAGTGTAGCGGAATTGCCGTGGGATAGGCTTCCGGCCTGTCTTTTCGAGATCGACAGGCTGGAAGCCTCTCCCACATCGTGCCTAGATCACCGTCGCGGTGAACCCGTCGCCTTGGGCGGCCGCGCCGGGATCGAAATGCGAGCGACGCGCGATCCCGATCGCAACTGCCGTGCCATCGCCGGTCTTGGCAACGCTGGTCAATCGTCCGACGACTTTTCCGTCGGCGCTGACTTCGCTGCCGGCAGCGGGAATCGATCCCGAGGTCTGCCATCGAACCAGCTGTTTCTGAACCTGGCCCAACGCGTCCAATCGGGCGACCGTTTCTTGCCCCAGGTAGCAGCCCTTGGTGAAGGAGATCGATTGCTTGATGCGGGAAGCTTCTTGGGGCAGATTCTTTTCCGACAGATCGACGCCGAACCACGGGTACCCGGCCAGCGTGCGGGCGTGATGAAACTCGTCATCGTCCGCCGCCGTTTCTCCCGTGGAACGAATGACTTGCTCGATGGCACCCGGCGTTTCCGTGATCAGCACCCTCGTCTGGTCACCCAGCCAATCCACGTCGTAACATGCGGCGTTGGATTCGCCCCAATCCGTTTCTTCACGCAGCGTCACCGGTGCCTCGGGGGCGAGGACAAACACGGTGTACTCGGAGGAATGGTCGACGGGCGTCGCATCCTCGCGAATCGTGTAGCGATCCGCGTGCGCGGCGATTGCATCGGCCTGTCCGTCCGCACCGATCAACCGGTAGCCCTCGGGGGTGCGAAAGGCAACGACGTGTGCCACCATTTTGCCACGCACGTCGGTCAAGAACGTTTCGCAGCCGCAACCGATCTGCAACGACTTGACGTCGTTGGTCGTCAGGTTGTTCAAAATGGCGGTGGCATCATCACCGACGAGATCCAAGACGGTTGCCGCGGAAAGTCGAAAGACAGCTGACATGAATGGTGGGGAGAGTTGGAAGGGGATTCACAATGCGCTGGTGTGCAGGCTTTAGCCGTTCCCTTGTTGCCGGGCTCCGCCCTACGCCGTGAACGATTTATTTCCTGTGTTTGACGAGGTTTTAGCGGCAGGGCGCAAGCCCTCCGGCTTGCGCATTTTTGCCAACACACCGGAGGGCTCGCGCCCTACCGCTAAAAAGTCGTTCACGGCGTAGGGCTCCGTCTGGGAACACCATGTCGTGGGGGCTCCCGCCTCCTGAGCGTGAACCGCGTGTGGCCGGAGCCACACCGACCTCGCGTTCCAAGGCGGAGCCCCGGAACGAGTCAATGTCGCTGCTCCGCAGCGAGTGGGATGCGCCTAAAGGCTGGACACCAACCTGCGCTGGTGTGCAGGCTTTAGCCGCCCGGTG
>NZ_NTFY01000014.1 GCF_002289565.1 Rhodopirellula sp. SM50
ATACGGCTGATGGTGCGATTGATATCAGCCGATTCGCGCCAGCGTTCGGGCATCATGAAGCAGCGCGCTCCCGACGGGCCCGTAGGCTCGCGTCATACGGCTGATGGTGCGATTGATATCAGCCGACTCGCGCCAGCGTTCGGATCGTTTTTCCCTTCTCAAGACCCCGTGTAACGCGACAGGTCACCCAGGTTCAGACTGTCATTCATTTCGGCTTGCAGCGTTTCCAGACGCGAAAACAATCGCTTGACCGTCTTGGCATGCTCTGCCGAACCGGCCAGATCGTTCATCTCCTGCGGGTCCTGTTTCATGTCGTACAAGCGGATCTTGTTGGCAACCGGATATACGATCAGTTTGTAGTTTTCGGTTCGGACACTGCGTTGTTTATCCAAGTAGGCGCCGTAGACGACGTCATAGGGACTGTCATCGCCGCCGAGCATCGGCAACAGACTGTTGAATTGGACGTGTTCGGGTTGCTTGACTCCGGCCAGTTCCAAGGTCGTCGGCATGATGTCTTGCAGGTACACGGGGTGGTCGATCGATTGGCCCGCTTTGGCGTCCGGCCCGATCACCATCAACGGCACTCGGACGCTGTGATCGTACAGGTTTTGTTTGCCCATCAAGCCGTGTTGCCCGCAGGCCAGTCCGTGGTCGGCGGTAAAGAAGATCCACGTGTTGTCCTCTTTGCCGGTCGCTTTGACGGCGTCCAGAATCCTGCCGATCATGGCGTCCATGTGCGTGATGATCGCGTAATACTCTTGACGGTTTGTCTTGACAGCCAACGGCGTGCGGGGGAACGGAGCGAGCCGTTCATCGCGCAGCTTGCGTCCGGCCGCCATCGCTTCGGCGTACGGGTATTCGGGCAGAAAGTTTTCCGGCAGTTTGACCTGGTCGACCGGGTACTTGGCGACGTACTCGGCGGGCGATTGACGCGGATCGTGCGGTGCGTTGAAGGCCAGGTACATGAAGAACGGTTGGTCGCTGGAACCGGCCTCGCTGAGAAAATCGACCGAGTGATTGGCAACCACTTCACTCCAGTGCGTCCCGCCTTCCCAAAACCCGCCGAACTTGGGATCACTCGGAGACCACGGATCGGTCACTTCGCCGGTTTCCGCGTCAACGAGTGGCCGGTTGTAGCCGGCCGGCGTTTGGCTGGGCATGCCGCCGCGGACATCACGAGCGACGTCAAAGGATTTTTGGGCGTCGGCCCGGCAATGCCATTTTCCGGTCATGTAGGTTCGATAGCCGGCGGCTTTCATGTACTCACTCCACCACCGCCCCGCCTCACGTTCCTGTTCGGCGGCTTGGTAAACCGGTTCGGCGTCCCAGAGGAAACGCCCGGAATTGAGCATCATGCGGCTGGCGACACAAACCGCACCCGACCACGAACCCATGTTGTAGGCGTGGGTGAAGGTGGTGGCACGCTTGGCGATCCGATCCAGATTCGGTGTTTCGACTTCCGGGTGGCCAAATGCGGCGACGGTGTCGAAACATTGGTCATCGGAGAAGATGAACACGATATTGGGCGGTTCAGCCGCGCTCGCACCCGGCGTGAGCGAAAGGCACGAGACGGTGGCGACAAAGAAAAGAAGCGCGAGTCGTGACATGGAGCGAAAATCCGAAGAGGTGAATGGAAATCGACGTTGGATTATACGATAGTCACTCACGATGTCGCCACGATTGCAAGATTTCACCGTGGGACGCTGGCTGACCAGCTTGTCGATTTAATCGGGATTGCGGAGTCAATGGTGAGCCGCTGGCCGTAAGGCCTCGGGCGTGCGCTGAAATGCCCGGCATCTTACGCGTCGCGGCTCATTAAGCAACGAGCGGAATTTAAGTGTCGGATCTCTGATGGTGGGATAGGCTTCCAGCCTGTCATTTCGGCATCGACAGGCTGGAAGCCTATCCCACTTATTTTCCGCTCGTTGCTAAATCAACAGACCGTCAGCCAGTAGCGCGTCTTCAACACCAGCGATGGGGACGGCCGATCAGCGTTTCCAGATCGGCAAAAAACTCGGGATAGGTTTTTCCCGTGCAGGCGGGGTTGAGCACCCGGACGCCTTCGGCAGCCAGCCCGGCCAATGAAAGACTCATGGCCATCCGATGGTCATGGTAGGTTTCCAGTGTCGCCGGCCTGATCCCGTCGGCGGGCGGATGAATCGTCAGCCCGTCGTCGTGTTCGTCGATGGTCGCGCCGAGTTTTCGCAGTTCGCAGGCCAGATCACCGATGCGGTCGGTTTCTTTGAATCGGTTGTGGGCGACGCCGCGAACACGTGTCGGGCCGTCGGCAAACAGGGCGACCACGGCAAGCGTCTGGACGGTATCGCTGATCTGATTCATGTCCACGTCGATGCCGTGCGAGGCACGGCCGGAGATGGTCATGCCGTCGGCATCATGATCGAAGCGGCACCCCATCTGCTCCAGCACGCGGCAGAATCCCACGTCGCCTTGCGTCGCGTCGGGCGTCAGCCCCAACACGGTGACTTCGCCCCCGGTGATCGCCGCGGCAGCCCAGAAATAACTTGCCGCCGACGCATCGGGTTCGATCGCGTACTCGATGCCTTGATACCCTTCACCGGACACGTCGACACGCAACGAGACCGTCTCCACAGCGTTCAAATCGATTTCTTCGATCTCAACGCTCGCCCCAAACGATCGCATGACCGCCGCCGTCATTTCGATGTAGGGTCGCGAGACCAGTTCGCCGATCACATTGATTTGGATGTCGTCGGCGGATTCACCTCCGTTGGCACCAGAGCGTCGAGCGTGCAAGGCCACCGGAGCGGCCATCATCAATCCGCTCAGATACTGGCTGCTGACGCTGCCGCCGACGCGTATCGCTTTGTCGCTCCATCCGCGGGAACGAATCGTCACCGGTGGGCATCCGCCGGGGGATTGCGTGATGATCGAACCGAGTTGGACTTCGGCAAGGGCGTTGACCAAATCGGCGATCGGCCGTTGATGCATGCGTTGCACGCCCGACAGGTCGTAGTTGCCGCCGGCCGCCGACAAGGCAGCGGTCAGGAAACGAATCGAGGTGCCGCTGTTGGCGATGAACAATTCATGGGTCGCGTCGGTGTTCGTGCTGCGAGTCGACGCGTCGACTTGGATCGTTCGCCCGGCTTCGGAAACATTGATCGAAACACCGCAGGTGCGGAGACTGTCGATCATCACCGCCGTGTCTTCGCTGCGTAACGCTCCCGAAAGGGTGGACTGACCGTCGGCCATCGCGGCGCAGATCAGCGCCCGATTGGTCAAACTCTTGCTGCCCGGCGGTCGAATCGCTCCGCGGATGGCGCCGCCCGGTTGGACAGAAACGCTGGTCGATTCAGGGGTCAGGGTGCTCGTCGGCTGGTCGGGCATTGCATCTTCAGGGCGCGCGAAAGGGGACAGCGGCCCAGTATCGCTTGCTGGCCAGAATTCGCAAGCTGGAGGGTCGGGCCTGAATTCGCAGGCTGGAGGCTTACCGGCCTGTCGATTTAATCAGCCGTTTGGCGCGAGCCTACGGGCCCTGGTGTGTTTTGTTCGTGCGACAGGCCCGTACGCTCGACAGGCCCGTACGCTCGCGCGAAACGGCTGATCCCCTCTGTGATCGGAATAAATCGACTGGCCGTTACGCCACGGGGTTAGATCGCGAGGGCGCCTTCGCGGCTGGGGACGGTGAACACACCCAACACCATCGAAGCCAACGTCAGGGTGTGGATCAACCAGACGTCATCGAGACGCATCACGGTCCGCAGCGTCACCAGACTGATGATCACCAACGCGATCAGGAAACGGCGTTCGGCACGTCGCAACGCGTCGCCGACAGACAGCTTGGTCGAGAGCAACGCCCACAGCCCAAACAAGGGGAGCGCGAGGGCATTGACCACGGCGAAAAATTGGGGCAATTCGAGCATGACGATCCCTCGTCCGGCAGAGTGATTGAAAAGCAAAAAAGAAAAGGATTCCGTAACGCTGCTGAGGATCGCACGATGGCACATCGCAATGGAAGCCGGACTTGAGCGAAAATTCCAAGATTCGCCAAAAAGTTACAACCGATTTCCATAGACGCGGCGTTCCGGGCGCCTCCACAATGGAATGTGGCGATGACGATTCGATCGACGGCTGATCGAATCATCAGAAAATCAGTGGAGGGTTCGGCAATGTCAGAAGCAAAAGGGACGCGGTGTGGCCAGCGCATCGTCGCGGTCATTGACCTTGGGGATCACCAGCTGGGTGATGACAGTCTGTTCGGTGGTGCGGCGGCGGAACGCCAAGACCGGCGATTCGATCAGCCGCATCCGATCCAGCGGTTTGCCCATCGACGGCTCGCCGGGCAACCCCTGCTGTTACGGATGGCGGCGAGGTTGAGCGAATGCCAATGGGTCGATGAGATTTACGCGGTGGGCTGCAACTTGCCGGATTCGATGACGCAACTCAACAGCGCCGTCATCCGCCCGCTCAGTCTGCCGACGTGCCACTTGGTGGAGCGGGTCGGCACGATCGTTGATCGCACGACGCCCACCTGGGTGTTTTATGTTCCCGCCAACCGGCCGTTCATCGACGCCGCCTTGGTCGACGGGTTGTTGTCCAAAGCATCGAAAAGTGAACGGGGAGACTACTTCGGCTACACGTCGAGATCTCAAGGGCGAATCCCGATGGAGCACCTGGGGTTGGCCGGCGAGGTGTGTCACGCCGATGCGATCCGGCGGCTCCGACGAAACGCCGATCGGTTGTCGCCCAGTCAAACGATTGCCGGATGCCTGGAGGATGCACCCGGCAACTATGAACTGAACTTGGTGCCCGTTCCCGACGAACTGGACCGCTGTGGTCTGCGGTTCGCCATCGAAGACGAGCAGGACTGGGACGAAGCGCACCTGGTTTGCGAATCCGTCCGTGAAGTCGATGCCGGATGGCAACAGGTCGCGCGCCTGGTCAGCCAAAAGGAGCACCTGCGCAGCGTTTAGCGACGAACGGGAAATGAGTGGGATAGGCTTCCAGCCTGTCGACGCCGAAATGACAGGCTGGAAGCCTATCCCACTGATGAGATCCGACACTTATTTTCCGTTCGATCCGTCATCAGGCAGTGTTTCGCCTGCCGATGTTTAACTGCGGAGCATGACGCCGACGGCTTGCAGGTAGCGTTCGACGACGTCCAGTTCGACATCGCGCCACTCGGCCGCTTTGTGCCGCAGGATGGCCAGTTTGAGCGACTCGATGGCGTCATTCAGGTCATTCGGCAATTGGGGCAGTCCGATGAAGGGTTGGACCGGTGCCGCGGGGGCTTCGGTGTCCGATCCTTCGGCTTGAATGCCCGCTTCGCCTTCCTTGTTTTGGCCCGCCAGGGATTGCAGTTCTTCTTCGTCCCCGAAGTCGGGGCCTTCGAACGTGGGGCCGGATTCGACGCCGCCGCTGTCGTTATCGTATTCGCGGTTTTTGCCGTCGCCTTGCGCCGGTAGCGTGACGTCTTCGTCGGTGTCGACCTCCACGATTTGGCTGTCGGTCGGGCGGTTGCTGTCGACCGCACCTTCGGCCTGCCAGCGTTTCTCACGCATCACCGAAATGCTCCACTTTTCGTTCGCGGCGCCTTCCAGCCACAGCGGAGCGTCTTCCCAGTCCAGGGCCGCCAGAAAGTGGCTCCAGTACAAGCCCTGATAGCTCTGATAGGAATCGTTGAATCGCTCGTAGACCCGGCGGAGTCGCCCGACGTGTGGAGCGGTCACACCGCCGACGCGTCGTGACCAGGCGTCATCGGAGTATTGGGTCGCAGCGACACCCGATTCAATCAACTCGTTTCGCCACTGGCTGATGATCCGGCCTTTTTCCCAATTGGTCGTGCTGATCAATTGATTCCATTGACCGACAAACGGCTCGGCCAATTCGCTCGCCCGCTGCAAGTCTTCTTCGCTGGCGGTTTCATCGCTGGCGGTTTCATCGCTGCGGTCGGTCTGTTCCTCCCAGGCAGCTTTCGCGGCATCCAGATCGGCGTCCTGGATCACTTCGTCCGCCGTTGCGGACGCGTCCGCGGGCGGTTGGGCAGCGGGAGCGGCGGGGTCCGTCGGCCCTGCCGAAGGCTCCGCGATCGTGTCGGCGACTTGAGATTCCGTTTCGTTGGCGGAAGAGAGTTCGTCCTGAGGCATCAGCGTCCGAGTGGTAAAAATGTCGTGTGGAGATAATTTCGTGACCCAGTCACAGTGGTTGCACACGCTAACGAAAGAACCCGCGGCTGAAAAACGGTTGGCGGCTCGAGAACGCCTGAGTCGACGATTTTCCGATTCACACACGCCGTTTGGGCAAACTTTGACATGTGGAAAGCCTGTCGGGGACTCACCGTTTGGTTTGGCGTTTTCCACTCGGTGCGGTTATTCTGTTGGCCCCACCACCACCACGCCCACCGCTCGCAATGAAATACGCCTTTGTCTTTGCCACAGCCATCGCTGTCGCAGGGTACACCACCGCTCCGTCCTCCGCCGCAGACGTCTCGCCCATCGCGCCAACCGATGGGAAACAAGCGACGAAGATCTCTGCTAAAGAAGCGTTCTTTGAGTCAAAGATTCGTCCGTTGCTGATCGAGCACTGCTACGAATGCCATTCACGCCAGTCCGGCGAATCGTCCGGTGAGTTATTCGTGGACGCTGCCGACGCGCTTCGGACCGGCGGCACTTCCGGCCCCGCCCTGGTGCCCGGCGACCCGGACGCGAGCTTGATGATCAAGGCCGTCCGGTATGACGACGCGGAGTATGAAATGCCGCCGACCGGAAAGCTCGATGAAAGCGACATCAAACTGTTGGAGCAATGGATTCAGATGGGGGCGCCCGACCCCCGCAATCCGATCGCCGAGCCGCCTCAAAAAACATCGCCGATGGACATCGATCCTCGGTCCCACTGGGCCTTCAACGCCCCCCAACGGTTTCGCGGTGACGTCGCTGTCGGCCAAGACGATTCCGACGTGACCGACGCGATCGCCAGAGGACTGGCAGTCGACGCGGGGGTTACTCTTTCGGATCGCTGCGACGACCAGACGTTGATTCGACGTCTCTACCACGACTTGACCGGGCTGCCACCGACGACCGCCCAGATCAACGCCTTCGTGGCCTCCAGCGAATCCGACAAGCATTTCCGTTTGGTCGATCAACTGCTCGCCTCCCCGCAGTTTGCCGAGCGATTCGCCAGGCACTGGATGGACGTGGCGCGGTACGCCGACACGATCGGGTATGCCTTGGCGGGCAAGGAGCGTCGGCTGGAAGGCAGCGACCGTTATCGCGATTGGCTGATTCGGGCATTTGCGACCGACATCCCGTTCGACCAGATGATACGGCTGCAATTAGCCGCCGATCGATTCGATCCCGCCAACGAAAAGGGTGATTTGGATGCGATGGGGTTCCTGACCGTCGGCCGCCGGTTTCTCAATCGCTACGACACGATCGACGACCGAATCGACGTCATCACGCGTGGGTTGCTGGGCATGACGGTCGCCTGTGCACGCTGTCACGACCACAAGTTTGATCCGATCCCGACGACCGATTACTACGCCTTGCTCGGCATCTTGCAAAGCAGCGAGACTCCCGAAGACGCCGCCAGCCCGCTGGCCTTGGTCGACCGGGCGAACCCCGCCGACAGTCACGTGTTCTTACGCGGCCAGCCCGGCAATCGAGGTGAAACGGCGGCACGCCAATATCTGACCGCGCTACGAAAACCCGACGAGCCGCGGTTCACCGATGGCAGTGGTCGGCGCGAGTTGGCCGAGCGGCTCGCATCGCCAGAGAACCCGCTGGTCGCGCGGGTGTTCGTCAACCGAATCTGGATGCATCTGATCGGTCGACCGATCGTTGATTCGACCAGTGACTTCGGTGTCCGCACCGAGGCGCCGCCGTTGGTCGGCGTTCTGGATGAATTGGCCGCGGAGTTTGCGGAGCATTGGAGCGTCAAACGGCTGGTTCGACGCATCGTGACGTCACGGGTGTACGCCCAATCGGCCGAACCCGCCGATGACGCGGCGCTGCGTCTGGATCCCGAAAACCGTTTCGCGGCACGCGGGAATCGTCGACGCCGCGATTTTGAATCCTTGCGTGATTCGGTGCTGGCGGTCAGCGGGCGACTCGATCGCACCATCGGCGGCCCGCCGGTCGAGATTCATTTGGCCTCGCCCAGCCCGCGACGAACGCTCTACGCCATGATCGATCGCCAGAACTTGCCGTCGTTGTTCCGGACGTTCGACGTCGCCAGTCCCGACGCGCACACACCCAAGCGGTTCTTCACCACCGTGCCGCAGCAAGCGCTGTTCTTGATGAATCATCCACAGATCGGCACGTTTGCGCGTTCGCTGGCCGAGCAAGTCGAAATGGACAGCCACGACACTGGGGCGCAAGTCGATCGAATGTTCGAACGCATTTTGTCGCGTCAACCGAGTGCAGGGGAGCGTGAGACATGTGTTGCGTTTTTGCGGCAACCGGCCGGTCAGCGCGAGCAGAGATTCAATCCCCAGCTCGCCTGGCGCTATGGAACCTCGCCGGCGAACGCGGAGAGCCGTGTGACCGAGTTTCGTCCGCTGGCGGTGTTCAGTGGGGCGACGTGGCAGGACCAAGACAAGTTGCCCGCATCGAGCGAACTCGGCTATGCGTCGATCGGTGCGGAGAATGGACACCCCGGGCGCAAGCATGCCGTCGTGCGACGATGGACCGCACCGGCCAGCGGTCGCGTGACGATCAGCGGCATGGTGGGGCATCGAAACGATCAAGGTGACGGCGTCGAACTGGCGATCTGGGTCGGCGATCGTCGGTTGTGGCGAGAAAACCAGAAGAGCAACAATCGACCGTTTCGCAACCTGAGCGCCGACGTCGTCGCCGGTGAAACCGTCGATTTTGTCGTCTCCCCGCGAGCCTCAGATAGCTTCGATTCGTTTTTCTTGCGGTGTCAGGTGTCGCTCGAAAGCGACCATGGCGAATACTTTGAAGGCGATTCGAAGCGAGATTTCGCCGGGCCCATTGAACGGGGCAATGAAGAATCCCTGGGCCGTCTGGCGCAACTCGCCCAGACCTTGCTGCTGTCCAACGAGTTTGTGTTTGTGGATTGAATGTCGTCACAACGACGACCCCCACAGACTGACCTTTTCCTTTGCCATCGACTCTTCGTAGACTGCCGCTTTCATGGACGAAAGTGCCAGGGTGATACGAACCACAGAGGGAATTGAGATGTTTCGGACGCTTGTGATTCTGGGAGTTTTGGCTGTTTGCGCCTTTATGGCCGGTTGGTTCACGATCCACCGTGATGAAAACGAGACGACCATCCGATTCAACCGAGAAGAAATTCGCGCCGATGCCTCCAATGCGATCGCCAAAGGCCGTGAGCTGCTCGATCGCGCCGAGGATCTACCGGAAACCGAAGAGTTGATTCCCCAACAGGCGACTCGCCCGATGACGCCGCCTTGGGAACAACCGTTTTTGGACGATGCGTCTGCTGCGCCGCAGCAATACTAGGGGGCCGTCAGCCTCTAGATTTGGGGCGTGTGACCTCAATGGCACCGGCAACAGTGTGGGTGTGCAGGCTTTAGCCCAATACCGCTAAGTTAAGCGTGGTTTCCTCAGGTCGGGGCCCGTAGGCTCGCGCCAAACGGCTGATAAACGATTGATATCAGCCGGTTCGCGCCAGCGTCCGGGCCTCCCCGTCGAGCTTAACTTAGCGGTATTGGGCTTTAGCCGCCCGGTGTCGCTGCGTAGCAGCGACCAGGAATCGCCTGAAGGCTGAACACCAACGGTTGCAGAATCCCTGGTCACTTACGCCTGTACCATTTGTACCTGCCCCTTCTCCGCTCGACCGACGCTACTCGAATATGAATGCGACACGTGATGCGAGACGACGTCTGATAATCGGCGATCTCGAGGGCAGGGGACACACGCTTGCGGAGCTGCTTTGCGATACAATCTCAGATCCGTATTTGAAATCTGAAATTGAATTTGAATCAGAGAGTCGATTGTGACGAAAGATCCCTTCGCGGTGCCCGATGACGAAGCCAATCCGTTTGCGATTCAGCGGCCGGTCGCCGCGGACGCCGCACTGAATCCTTACGCGCCCACGTCAAACGTCTCCGAGATCGAAGGGTTGGGAGAGTCGGATGTGGAATCGTACCGGCGGCGTTATCTCAGCCACGAGGCGTCGATCAAATCGATCGGTTTCCTGTATCTGATCCCCGGCGTGCTGTTGCTGGTGTTCTTCGTCGGGATGTTGGGAGTGGCGGCGGTTTCGCTGCTGGTCGATGGCAATGGGTTGCAGGGCATGGGTTTGGTCGAAGCGGCGTTGGTGGTCGGCATCTACGGAGGTCTGGGGTCGGTGCAGATCTACACCGGCCTGGGACTGCGTCGATTCAAGATCGCCGCGCGGCGTTTGGCGACGGTGTTCAGCGTTTTCGGACTGCTTATCTTTCCGTTCGGCACGTTGATCAACGGTTACATCCTGTACCTGCTGCAAAGCCAGAAAGGGAAAGTCGTCTTTTCCGAATCGTATCAGGACGCGATCCGTCGCACACCGCACATCAAGTACCGGACCTCATTGATCGTGAAAGTCTTGGTCGTGATCTTGATCGCGGTCATGAGCCTGGGGATTGCCGCGATGTTCTTCGGCGCTTAGTGCTGCGTCAGCGTTAAATGTTCGGGTTGCGTTTGTCGAGCGGAAAAGGGGTCAGGTACCAAAAACCAAACGGCCCGAAGGGTGCTTCGCATTTTTGGTACCTGCCCCCTTTTCCGCGGCACCCCAAGTTTAAAAGTTGACGCGCCACTAGGGGCGGCGGGACTGGAGCCGCGATTTCGAGTAGACCATGATCATTTTGAGGGTGCAGGAGAGGAGTACCGCGATCATTGGATCAGTTTCCTAGCAAGGCGAGCGAAGGGGGGAGGGAAAAAGATCCGCTCATTCTCGTCAGGAGGAGGGAACCTGTGAGAATGAGCGGACCTGGCAGTTGGAGTCCGAATCAAAGTGCCTGCCGGCAGGATGGAGAAGACCGGCTTGATTCGTCGTGTTTACCGAAAGCGTTCTTGACGTCTTCGTTTATCGCCGATTCGAGTCGTCCTGAGTTCCACGATGAAGGGCAACCTCAGTCACGTCGTTTAGGCGATCAGAAAGATCATCTAGAACACTTTGGGCCACGCCGACCCACTGCCTGAACATGGCGTCTGCCTGGGCGAGCTGTTCTGGCGTGAAGGGCTTCGCCGTGCCCTCCGCCGGTAACTGCTCAGCGGCCTCGGCTCGCGCCAACAATTTAGCTCCACTACCCGGGATCGGTTTCGCGGGTTGTGCGTTCGCCGGCCATACCAGGGCCAGTTCGCTTGCCACCCGCGTTGCCACTTGGTCACCGCCCACCACCAGCGATGCCAATCGTTTCCCGACCCGGTTGGGGCGGAGCCATTGGTCAGTCACGTTTGCGTCTTCCATCGCAACACTGACCTGCCACATCACATCTTCCAACAAACAATCCGGAGACCCGACGTATCCGGGCACTTCCTCCACGACTTCCTCACCTTGGGGAAGCGAGGGATTCGCGGCAACCAACTCCATCGACTCAGCCGGCGGCTCGGCCCGATCGACTTCTACAACCACTTCCTCTTGCATCGGCTCGGCGTCCGCGGGTGCTTCGACCGCGGCGTCGGCCACGAGCGCTTCCACTTCCGCCGGCGGCTCAGACTGCTCAACTTCGGCGACCGCTTCCTCTTGCATCGGCTCGGCGTCCGCGGGTGCTTCCACCGCGGCGTCGGCGACGAGCGTTTCCACTTCAGCCGGCGGCTCGGGCTGCTCAACTTCGGCAACCACTTCCTCTTGCATCGGCTCAGCGTCCGCGGGTGCTTCGACCGCGGCGTCGGCCACGAGCGTTTCCACTTCAGCCGGCGGCTCAGATTGCTCAACTTCGGCGACCGCTTCTTCTTGCATCAGTTCGGCGTCCGCGGGTGCTTCCACTGCGGCGTCGGCGACGAGCGTTTCCACTTCAGCCGGCGGCTCGGGCTGCTCGACTTCGGCAACCGCGTCTTCTTCGGCTGACAGTGCAACGGGCTCGGTCGAGGAGATCGTCTTTTGGGCCAGCGGACTCCAACCCGGCTTTCGCATCAGATCGAGTGAGTGGATGCAGAATGGTTGCAGCGAGGGCGAGAACAGCCCGTCGGTCCAAACGATTTGGCGATCTTGAGGCTTGTCCGACGCCGGTGTGTCCTCGGGATCGTTGGCATCGAGGTCGCTGGATTGCGATGCTGCGGCTAAATCTTCGGCGGCCAAGTCATACGGCTGATACGCTTCTTCGATGGTCGCAATGACGGGGGAGCTTCCGATCAAGGGGCGGGCGACGGTCACCGACTGGGCGGTTTTTTTATCCTGCACCGCAACCGACTCATTCGCTGGGCCGGCGACCTTGCCATCGAAATCGACGACGGGGATGAACCCGTTAAAGTCTCCGTTACCGAGGCCGGCGACGAAGGCTTTCCCGTTGTCAAACCAAGCCTGAAAGGCCTTGACTTCTTGCGGTGTATGACTGCCATCGGGACCGATCATGGCGAAGGGTTCAGTCCACTGGCTGAGCGGGACTGGGTTGCCCGCCGACGCCGCCGCCGCGATCGTCGCAAGTGTCGAATTGAACTGGCTGGACGTCCGCGAGGCGTTCGATTTGGCGAGATCGGACGTTTCGGGTTCGATGTTTTTCGGAGCGTCGGACGGCTTGCTTTCAGCCGGCGGCAAGATGCCTGCAAGCCAGGTGTCAAAGTTGCACGTATCGATCGTCAATTGGTCTTCCGCGGAGACCGTCAAGAACTGGGGTGTGGGAGCCTGAGATGCGAGCTTTCCGATCGCAACCGATTCTTGGCTGAAGGAGCTTTGCGAGAGGTCTTCGACCCAGCCTCGCAAGTCACTGCTGTCGTGGGTGTCCTCGGCGACCGAGGTTTGTGAGGTTTCGAGAAAGCCTGCAGTGGTGGCAGTGACTAAACAGAGCAGCGCATATCGGCGAAGCCGTTTTCGTAGCGATCGAGAGATTGTCATCGTGACTTGCTCCTTCCATAAGAAGGACTCCATCCGTACTGGATTGGGAATTCCAATGGCGAACCGCGGGGGAACGTTCAAGTGTGGGGGCAAGCACTAGTCGCGTCTGGAAGAGACGCGTTCCATCCCTACTGCATTGCCATCCTTCGGGTGAAGGATACTGACCGAATCGCGATCGCGTTTAACTGGGAGTCCTTTCCTGAATGAAACGGGGTGTGGTTGGGCGGGAAGTGGTTCGCGGTGAACCGTGTTCATGAGGCCTGCCGAAGCAGGAGTCGTCCGAGTCAGCGACGGGGAAGCATAGCCGCTTGGCGACATAAGCCACTATCGGGAACTTTGCGTTCTGGGTCCCCTGTTGTGGCTGGTAAAAGATTGAGATTCACGTGACCGCATCCGGTTGTGCCGGTGGAACGCGATGGACGGAAAACGACGGGGGGAGGTTTCAGGTTTCAGGTTTCAGGTTTCAGGTTTCAGGTTTCAGGTTTCAGGTTTCAGGTTTCAGGAAACTCGCCGGAAATTTCCCTGTCACCCATGCTCTTGTCTATTCCCCCTTTCCCCCTCATTTTCCTGCGCCTCATTTTTCTGCCAACTGCCAACTGCCAACTGACTTGGAACTTGGAACTTGGAACTTGGAACTTAAAACCCAACCCCCGTTTTTGACTTCGAACGGGACAGTGCCTATCGTTGAGTTGCCGCCTTGAAGTGCGGCTAAAGGAATCTGAGGCCATGGCAGCGACTGAGTTGCTTTCTGCGTAGGGAACGCACGATGGGCCGCGACAAAATCGAGATCAAACGGATGATTTCTTTTCGTCGCAACTTGACCGACCGGCTTAAACCGAACGCTTCGTGTTAATGCGTAGCGATCACAACGCCTGCCCCGGTTACCCATCCGACGGTTTTTTGACCGGGCATCTTTTGTGTCCTATATTCGCGTGGCCGCCCGCTGTGGGTGTCTTACGCGGCCGTTTGACAGATCGCCCCCTCCCGGCGTCGCTGTCGTCCTTCCCTCCCCTCCTGAAGACACCCCATGGGCCGAATCGGTATGCCAATCATTGCACGGGTTTTTCAGTCGCGACCGGTCTGTCGACCATCAAGCAGAGCGGGCAAGTGGACATCGTCGATGACACTGCTATGCCTGTTTGCCCTGATGTTCCAAGGCGGACCGGCGGCGACGGCACAGCAGCCTTTGGCCGCCGATCCTGCGGCCGAAGCCATCGAGCAGGATGGTCTGAGTCGAACGATTGCCCGCGGCGCGTCGTTGGAGCGGGAACGGCGATGGATTGAAGCGGTCCGCCACTACGAGCAGGCGTCGCGTGAGTTCCCCGATTCGCGACACATCTATCAGCGGTTGGTGATCAGCCGATTGCACTACGACGTCAATCGCCGCTATGCGGACAAGAGTTTCGTCGCTTCGGCCCATTCGATGAGTGTCTCGCAAGCCTTGGATCTGTATTCCGAAGTCTTGGCGAACTTGGACACGCATTACGTTGAAACAGTCGATTGGTCGCGGATCCTGTTGCATGGAACCGCGGCTCTGGAGATCGCGTTGACCGAAGACCGTTTTGTTCACGACGCCCTGTCGGGCAAAGACCTGGGCATGCTGCACGAGTTTCAGCAAACGATCCATCGCCGGATCGCCGATCGGCCGTCGGCAAACCGATACGATCTGCGGGCGACCGTGGCCTATGTGGCGGAACTCGCCCGCCAGGACATCGGGATCAACCCGACGACCGTCGTGCTGGAATACGTCAGCGGAGCCATCTCCACGTTGGACCCTTACACGCGTCTGCTGTCGGGCGACCAGTTGGACGACATGTTCTCCAACATCGAAGGCAACTTTGTCGGCTTGGGCATCGAGTTGGAAACCGATGAAAACTCGCTCAAAATCCTGTCGGTGATCCCGGGCGGCCCGGCCGAAGAAGCGGGGCTGCAACCGGGCGAGCGTATCGTTCGCGTCGAACAGGCTGAAACCCACCTTTCGGATCCCGAGATCGCAGCCGACCTGCTGCGAGGCCCGGAACACACCTACGTGTCGATCACGTTGCAAAATCGTGAAGGCGAACGCCGCGACCTGAGAATCCAGCGGCGTCGCGTCGAAGTCCCCTGCGTGGAAAACGTCCACATCGTCGACCCCGCCACCCGGATCGGGTATCTGCGTCTGACCAATTTCCAAAAGACGACCACGCGTGACATCGAACGTGCGCTTTGGAGTTTGCATCGCCAAGGCATGCGGGCGTTGGTGCTGGATGTCCGCGGCAACCCCGGCGGCCTGCTGTCGGCCGCGGTCGAAGTCGCCGATCGATTCCTGAGTAACGGACGAATCGTGACCACCCGCGGACGCAACTCGCGCGAAAATTTTGACTACGTCGCACACCGGCCCAACACCTGGGACGTTCCCCTGGCCGTCTTGATCGATTCCGACAGTGCCAGCGCCAGCGAGATCTTTGCCGGAGCGATCTCGGACAGCCGACGCGGAATCCTGATCGGCGAGCGGAGCTACGGCAAGGGCAGCGTCCAAGGCATCTTCAGAATGCAAACCGCGAAATTCGGGCTGTGCCTGACAACCGCAAAGTTCTATTCGCCCAAGGGGACCGCGATCAGCCAGAACGGCGTGACGCCCGATGTGAAAGTCGAGTCACCGTACATCGCCGCACGTCCCAACGATCGCGGGCAAGTGACGCTGGACCACGAAGACCTGGTGCTTCAAGAAGCCATCGAAAAGCTGTCCACGGGCAACAACCTGATCAGCCAGCGGACGCCCTGAGCCGGGTCATTGCTGAGCACGTTGGTGTCTAGGCTTTAGCCCAATACCGCTAAGTTAACATCAACGAGGTGCCCGGACGCTGGCGCGAACCGGCTGATATCAAACGAATATCAGCCGTTTGGCGCAAGCCTACGGGCCCCCACCTGAGGAAACGACGCTTAACTTAGCGGTATTGGGCTTTAGCCGATCTTCGAAGCAGAAACGAAGGGCCGAAATCGCCTAAAGGCTACACACCAACTTGCGAAACGGATGGGACCGACAGGCTGGAAGCCTCTCCCACATTCGGTCACTTCACCGCAGCGTCATGGCCAATCGCAACATGAAGCGGACCGAGCGGACGGCTTCGGCGAATGTCAACTTGCTGTGTCCGAGCTCTCGTTCGGTGAACGTGATCGGGACTTCCGACATCTTGCGACCGTCGCGGTGCAATTTGACCAGCAACTCTTCAAGCACGGCATAACCGGTGCATTGCAGCGAATCCAAGTCCATCGCATCGAGCGCCGAAGTGCGATAACAACGCATCGAGCCGCTGCAGTCCTTGACCGGTAATTTCAAAAATGCCGTGGCAAACCGGTTGACCAGTTTACTCATCAATCGCCGCCGCAGCGGCCAACCGACGATCTCGCCACCGGGCACGTAGCGCGACCCGATGACGACGGCCAGGTCCTCATCGGCCCGGGCCCGTTCGACCAGATCGGGCAACTGGGCCGGGTCATGACTTTGATCGGCGTCCAGGTTGACAAAAAAACGAAAGCCCCGAGCCACGGCGTACTTCATCGCGTCGACGATGGCGGAACCCAGCCCACGCTTGTCGCGGCGGACGATCAGCTCAATCCGGGAATCCGATCGCTGGGCTTCGCGAACCAGATCGGCCGTGCCATCGGGCGAGTTATCGTCGACCACCATCAGGCAGGCGTCCGGAAAGGCACGTCGCAAGCCGACCAGCATTGCCTGGATATTCTGTGATTCCTGGTAGGTGCAAATCGCGATCAGAAGGTCGCTCGGAATCGATCGGCTGTTCGTGGAGTCGTCCAAGACGAGTAGCGATTGGAAAAAGACCGGGGGCGGGTGGATTCATTGCAGATTAAAACCACCGCGTTGGTCTGACAAGGGCTTCCCGGAGGTGGCGCTGGCCTGACCTCCGGCGACGCGCTGAAATCTCTCCGGGATGTCGATCAAGTTTCTGACGGATCTGGCACCAAAAACTCTCGACATCCCCGCCGCTCGCTCGGAACCGTGCTGGGCAAACCCTCAGGCTTGATTTCGCATCTTTTCGAGCATTTCGCGGTAGTCGACGGTCAACTTCGGCGCGTCTTGATCGGAGGCCTGATCGATGCGATGCGAGCCACCCGCGGAGGCCGGCTTGATGACCTTGCGGTCCACGTCGATGTCTTCGGTGATCCACAACAGGTCGGTGTCATCCAGCACTGCGGGATCCTCCGCCTCGGCACCTTGGCCGGGTTCGTCGTACCAGACCACACTTGGAAAATCCTTGCCGGCTTCGGCGACCGGTTCGCCCGCCATCTCTTCCGCGGGGCTGCCCGGCGACTCCTCCAGCAGCTCAGCGGATGCCGAGTCCTGGATCATTCCCGGTTCTTCGAACATCGCCAGTGAATCAATCTCGGAATACCGCGACGCCGTGTTTTCGGAAACAAACTGGCTGAGTCCGACGATCTGGGAATGCAACATCGTCTCCAAGTCGACTTCGGACGACTCGTTCGGCTTCGCTTTGACCTGTGCCACTCCGACTTCGATGTTTTCTTCGTCCTCAAATTCGCCGAACAGGGAGACCGGGTCCGGAACGACAGAGACCGCGGCATCGCTCGGCTCGGATTCGATCGAATCCTCTGGTTCGTCAACAAACTCTTCCGCCTCCGCAACGGTTGCTTCGGCAGGCTCGGCAGGCTCGGCAGGCGTGGATTCAATCAGATGGTTATCCTCGGCGTGGACCGCCGGATCGCTCAACTCTCCGAATTCGACGACCGAACATTCCGGTTGCATGCGGGGTTCTTCGATCATCGGGCTGGGCAATTGTTGCAAGCTTGCCCATGCCTTGTTGACGGTGTGTTCATCGATCAACGTCTCGCCCAACTCGGCGGCGCAATCGATCGCTTCGGTCATCAAATGGTTGATCAACCGGGGGACGCCGCTGGTGGCGTGGTAGATGGCCGAGATCGCATGGTCGGCGATCGTGTCATCGGACGACGCGTCACAGACTTCGATCGACTGGCGGATGTACTGCCGCGTTTCCTCGGCATTGAGCGGATGCAGATAACACCGTGCGGTCACACGTTGCACGAACGGTTCCAAAGAAGGTGCCGTCAGCGTTTCGTCCAGTTTGACGCCACCGGCGACGACGGCGCTGACCATCGGTTGTCCGCCGCGCATCAGATTGGTCAGGCGTCGAATCGCTTCCAAAACGTCGGTCGTCAAGGAGGCGGCTTCGTCGATGACCAGCAGCGCGCCGTGTGGTTTTGCATCGGGGCCGCAAAGGCGGTCGTGAATCATCAACTCGAAATCGTCGCGTTTACCGGTTTCCAAGGGCACGCCGAGACGGTGCAACAACAATCGATAGAACGCGGTGTCATCGGCGATCGGTGTGTCGCCGAGCGCGACGATGTCATGGGTGGCTGCGAATTCTTTGGCCAACAACGCACAGACAAGCGACTTGCCGGTGCCGGGCGGCCCGATCACCAACGAGATCGCTTCACGCGCAAGGACGCTGCGTGAAACGCGTGAAAAAGTCTCCAGCACCGGCCCGACGGGGACGAATCGACTGGCGGACGGAAACCCCGGGAAGGGAGGCAAAACGAAATCGTGCTCGAAGTTTTTCATCATTCGATCGTGTCCGAGAGGCTTGTGGTTGTGGGGACGGCTTGGCGAAAGCGATCCCTCCAATCGGAATAATCGGCAGAATCTAACGCGAACGTGAGGACTATCTTGGCATTCCGACCAGAGGGCTCAGAGCCAGACGGCGGCTGCGCTGAGCATCGCCACGACGATCGCGCCGGAAAACGTTCCGATGCGTGCCAGCACGCCGATCGGCTGTTCCCCGAACGACGTTCCGGTGCGCAGCGGGGCGTGCCGGAGCCAGTGCATGTAACCGCAGGCCGCCGCGATTCCGAGCAGGAAGGCAAAGTGAAATGCCAATTGAGGCCAACTGGCCGGAGTGACTTGTTCAAACACAACTGGGACGTTGGCGCTCCGCTGCTGGACGGCTTCCATGGACGCTACCGCCGACGCCTTCACCGTCGACCAATACTTCGCATCGACCGGACTGGTCTCGGGCTGCTCGGCGATGGCATCGATCGATTCGATCGGCTCGGCGTAAGCCGCCTGTTGAATCACGTCGGTCGGGTCGCCGATTTCCGTTTCGTAGGAGGCGGTCGTCACCGTGTCCGAAATTGTCGCCGTCATCGGTCTTCGATCTGCACGTTTGACCGGACGGGGGACCGAGTCGTTTTGGGCGCGTGCCGGTTGGCTCTTCTCATAAAACTCGGCCACTTCCTTTTGCCATTTCGCGGTGACATATTCGGGATGCGACTCGGGCATGCTCCAGGTGCGGACCTTTCGTTTCAGCTCATCCAGGCTAGGATCGTCGATCGCGATGCTGTAGGTTTTCCAACCTTGATCGGTCAGATGGCAGCGAACGATTTGCCGCGGCGACTCGCGGGGCCAGACGGCCAAGGTGATGACGAACGTGGCGGCAAAGGCGAGTGCCAGGTCGACGATGTTGGATCGATCTCTCATCGCTGGGATGGCTCCGAGGTCTGTTCGCGAAAAAGAAGAGGGCTCCGCCGATGGAGCTCGCTGTTTTCGGGTTATCGACATCACCCGTTGGAGCGGCCAGCGGAATTGGTGCAGTTTGTCTGGATTGAAGGGATCACTCGGGTAGCAACCGTGTTTCGTACAAAAATCTGCGGCGTTCGACTGGAGCAAGACGTGCGTGCGGTCGATCAATCGGGCGGCGACGCGATCGGGTTGAACTTTTTCCCCAACAGCGTTCGCTACGTCGATCCGCAGTCCGAAGCCACCCAACAGCTGTCCCGGCTGGCCAACGAACTGGGACTGTTGCGCGTCGGCGTGTTCGTCAATGAGTCCGCCGAACGCATCGCCGCCATCGCCGCGACCGTGGGACTGGACGCCATTCAGCTGCACGGGGACGAACCGATCGAGTTGGCCGAGAAGCTGCGCTCGTTGGGGTGGCCCGTGCTGCGGGCCATCAAGTTGCCACGGGGTGCGTTTGCCCCGGAGCTGATGGAGGAACGGTCAGCCGCCTGGGTCGCGATCGGCTGCCAGTTGTTGTTGGATGTGGATGCCGGTGCGGCGCATGGGGGCAGCGGCAAGACCTTGGACTGGCCCTCGGTGGCTTCATGGGCACACCACCATCCGTCGGTCGGCTGGACACTCGCGGGTGGTTTGAAACCGGAGAATGTCCGTCAGGCGATCGATGCCACCGGAGCGGTTTCGGTAGACACCGCCAGCGGCGTCGAATGCCCGCGAGGCGTCAAGAACGAATCTCGGATCAAAGCCTTCATCGCCGCGGCGACGGGGTAACGGCGATGGCAAATCAGCCGATCGGGGCCGGCCGACGGTCCCACCGCCTGCCACGGGCATGCGGCAGATTTGAGATTTGAGATTTGCTGCCGCAACTCTGATCGACGGATGTCATTGAGTTTATTTTGCGACGGTGTTTGAGGCCCGGAGCGGGGTGTTCGTGTTGGCGGTTGTCGTCGATGACATGACCCCGATGGGGTCAAAGCCGGTAGCCGGAGGTGAGCGCAGCGACACCTCCGGAAATCCGTCAACAGGCGTGACGCGACCCCGGAGGGTGTCGAAGCAAATGGGGTTCGAACCTTGTAACCCGGCTTGCTGCCTTGTGTGAACGATCATCTCTATCAGCAAGGCGATCTGGGGCACCGCCGGCGGATCGATTCGCTACGACCCCGTCCGTGGTCGAGGGGATTCGGCAATCCGTATCCCGGAGGTGGCGCTGCGCTGACCTCCGGCTAATTGCTGAAATCCCTCCGGGATACTGGAATCGCGGACGCTCTCGGTGGACACAAACGGGGTGGTTGCTGTTGCCGGCAGGCCGCGAGCCCTCTGGTACTCCAGGCCACAGAGGCCTGCCACGCGACGCCCCTCGCTCACGCGTCGGTCCACCACCAGGGGCTTTTCGGGTTCTTTTTGACCAGGCCCGGTGCCCAAAAAACGATCCCTCGCTAAACTACGCGGCTCAATCGAGTTGAATGGTCCGGCAGGTGCCGGCGCTCGATTCAGCCGTTTTCGATGGTTCGAAGACGGTTTGCAATCGCGTTCGGGGAGCGCGTGCCAGCGGGAGTCCCTGTGGTAGGTTCGTAGCCCCTCATACGTGAGTGAATTTGATTCACCACACTTTAGGAGTTTACCCGTGTCGCAAGTCGATACCGAACGATTGCCTTACAAGGTCAAGGATCTCTCGTTGGCCGAGTATGGCCGCAAAGAGATCAATCTGGCCGAGACCGAAATGCCGGGCCTGATGGCGCTGCGCAAGAAGTACGGCAAAGAAAAACCACTGGCAGGGGCCCGCATCGCCGGCTGTCTGCACATGACGATTCAGACGGCGGTCTTGATCGAGACGCTGATTGAGCTCGGCGCCGAGGTGACTTGGAGCAGCTGCAATATTTTCAGCACCCAAGACCACGCGGCTGCCGCGATCGCCGCCGCCGGAATTCCCGTCTACGCCTGGAAAGGAATGACGGAAGAAGAATTCGACTGGTGCATCGAGCAGACCCTGACGTTCCCGTCGGGAGGAAAGCTGAACATGATCCTGGACGATGGCGGTGACTTGACCGCGATGGTTCACGACCGCTTCCCCGAGTTGCTCGATGACATCTACGGCATCAGCGAAGAAACGACGGCCGGCATCCACCGCCTGGAAGTCCTCAATCGCTCCGGCAAGTTGCAGGTTCCGGCGATCAACGTCAACGACAGTGCGACCAAGAGCAAGTTCGACAACCTGTACGGCTGCCGCGAATCGCTGGCCGACGGCGTCAAACGAGCCACCGACGTCATGTTGGCCGGAAAGGTCGCCGTGGTCTGCGGCTACGGTGACGTCGGAAAGGGTTGCGCCCACAGCCTGCAACGCTACGGCTGTCGCGTACTGGTGACCGAGATCGATCCGATCAACGCCCTGCAGGCCGCGATGGAAGGCTTCGAAGTGACCACCATGGAAGAGGCCTGCAAAGAAGGCCGACTCTATGTCACCACGACGGGCAACAAAGACATCATCCTGGGCGAGCACATGAAGCAGATGCCCGAGGACGCGATCTGCTGCAACATCGGCCACTTCGATACCGAAATCGACGTGGCGTGGTTGGAGAACGAAGTCGAGCAAGGCCGGGCGACCAAGGACGAGATCAAGCCGGCCGACGTCGGTGCCGTGGACCGGTACACCTTCAAGGACACCGGACGCAGCGTGATCATTCTGGCCAAGGGCCGTCTGGTAAACCTGGGCTGCGCCACCGGCCACCCCAGCTTTGTGATGAGCACCTCGTTCACCAACCAAGTGCTCGCACAGATGGAACTTTGGGGCAGCAAGGACACCAAGTCCTACAGCGTCGCCGTTCACATGCTGCCCAAAAAGCTGGACGAGGAAGTCGCCCGACTGCACCTCGATCAACTGGGCGTCAAACTGACCCGGCTGTCCAAAGAACAAGCCGAGTACATGGGCGTCGAGGTCGACGGCCCCTTCAAACCGGATCACTACCGCTATTGATCCGGCGTTGAGTCCTCGGTTCTAAATCTCAAGTCGACTCGCTGCGGGGACTGGCCCCGCAGCGAGTTTTTTATTGCGCCCGAGTGCCGCGAGGCATGCGATTATCGTTGCCATCGGGCAACAGGGGCACACCGAGCGGTTCGCCATCGGCGATCGAAAGGCGAGGAGGATGGGTTTCGTCGCTGGGGCGGAGAGTTTGCCTGGGGTGGAGGGCTTGCCTGGGGTGGAGGGTTTGCTTGGGGTGGAGGGTTTGCTTGGGTGGCGGGTTTGCTTGGGGTGGAGGGTTTGCTTGGGTGGAGGGTTTGCCACTGCGATCGCTGGCAGTACCAGTACTCAGTACCCAGTACCCAGTACTCAGTACCCAGTACTCAGTACCCAGTACCCAGTACCCAGTACTCAGTACTCAGTACCCAGTACCCAGTACCCAGTACTCAGTACTCAGTACCCAGTACTCAGTACCCAGTACCCAGTACTCAGTACCCAGTACTCAGTACTCAGTACCCAGTACCCAGTACCCAGTACTCAGTACTCAGTACCCAGTACCCAGTACCCAGTACCCAGTACTCAGTACTCAGTACTCAGTACTCAGTACTCAGTACTCAGTACTCAGTACTCAGTACTCAGTACTCAGTACTCAGTACTCAGTACTCACTCCCCACTCCCCCCCTCCCATCCCGACTTCCCGCGTCAACCCCAGTTTCTTGTGAAACCGACCTTGTTTCACCAGAGTGACATTGCCTAGTTTCCCGCGAAACGAGAACCGCTGTTCGGTTCGAAACTGTTTCTTTTGGGAACTTGGGCCGTGGGACGAATCCTTTGCGTTGTGAACCAGAAAGGCGGGGTCGGCAAGACGACCACCGCCGTGAATCTGGCGGCGGCGCTCTCGATTGCCGAACAGTCCTGCCTGTTGCTGGACATGGACCCGCAGTGCAACGCGACCAGCTCCCTCGGTCAGGAGCCGACCAATGGACACGCCCTGGTCAGCGACGTCTCGATTGCCGAATCGATCGTCCCGACGAGCCAGGCCAAGCTTTCGCTGCTGCCGGGCAGCCGCACATTCCAAGACATTGATCTGTTGGCGACCTCGGACGACCAGCAATCGATGCGCGTCCGCAAGCATCTCGACAGCGTGCTGGACGAGTATGACTTTGTCTTGATCGATTGCCCGCCCAGCGTCGGCGAACTGACGCAAACGGCTCTCGCGGCCAGCACCGAAGTGTTGATACCGATCCAGTGCGAATACTTCGCCATGGAAGGGCTGACCCAACTGATCAAAACCATTCGCAAGGTCATTGTCGCCACCGACGGCAGACTGACCTTTGGCGGGATCCTGCTGACCATGTACGATCCCGGTCTGGAACTGACTCGCGAAGTGGACCAGGAGGTCCGCGAGTTTTTCGGTGATATCGTCTTTGAATCCGTCGTGCCGCGGGACGTTTCGCTCAGCGAAGCTCCCAGTCACGGCAAAAGTGTTTTCCACTACGCCCCGCGATCCCGCGGAGCGTTCGCTTATACGCAGTTGTGCATGGAGGTGCTACAGCGTGACTAGTTCATCTGCCGGGACAAAAGATCGTCGCTTGGGAAAAGGGTTGGCCGCATTGCTCGGCAGCCCGATGGACGAGGATGGCATGCTCTCCGAAGGCGAATCCCAGCGAGCCCCGTCTCGCGAAGGCGATTCAGCCGGCGTCCAAACGCTGTCGTTGCCGGTCAACGAGATCGAGAACAACCCCTTCCAGCCTCGACGGGAATTCAATCCCGACGAGATCGCCTCGCTGGCCGAGAGTATCAAGAGCCATCAACAGCTGCAGCCGATTCTGGTTCGTATCGTCGACGGTCGCTACCAGCTGATCAGCGGCGAACGGCGATTACGGGCGACGATCCACGCCGGCATGGACACGATCCGTGCGGAGGTTCGCGAAGCCGATGATCGTCTGGTCGCGGAATTGGCCATCATCGAGAACCTGCAACGCAAGGACCTCAACCCGATCGAAAAAGCACTCTCCTTCAAACGTTACATCGACGAGCACAAATGCAAACAGGATGACCTGGCGCGGCGGCTGAGCATCGACCGCAGCACGATCGCCAACCTGATGCGTCTGCTCGAATTGCCCGAAAGCGTGCTGGATCTGTTGCAAGCCGGCAAAATCACCGCCGGACACGCACGCGCCCTGTTGCCGATCGGCGACGAGCAGGTCCAAACCACGACCGCCAAAAAGATCATGGACGAGCGGATCAGTGTCCGGGCCACCGAAAGCCTGGTCGCGGAAATGCTGAAGGCCGAGGAGGACCAGGAGACCGGTCGCAAAGTCACCAACGCGACGCGGCAAAAGCGCCGCCAGACGTCCCCGCACATCGAAGCGATGCAGCAGGAATTCCGAATGGTGTTCGGCACCAAAGTCGAAATCAAAAGCAGCGCTCGTGGCCGCGGCAAGATCACCATCCACTTCAGCGATGGAGAAGAATTCGAACGGCTCCGCGCCATGCTGACCGCCGAATCGCGACCGCAACTGCGCGTGGCCGGCTAGAGCGTTGCCGCGACGTACCAAGGCGACCGCCCGCGGTGTGCCTGCCCCGCGCTTCGATCGAGCCTGCTGCACCGAGGTCGTGCAGTTTTAAAGTCGTCGATCGTAAAGGGTTTTCGTCACTCTCCCCCTGGGCATCGTTGTCTACGCAAGTTGCAAGAATCGAAGTCACCCTCCCTCTGGGAGGGTCGCGGAGGAGTTTACGACGACGCGGGGAGGGTCTATGTGGCTGGGAATTTTGCAGCGACGATGGCTCGACCCTCCCCTCGCTGCGCTCGACCCTCCCTGCCAGGGAGGGTTTCTTAAGATGTGTAAAGACCAATGCCCCCAGGGTTGGCGTTTTTGCTTGGGGTCGCCCATCGAGAGTGAAGTGAACGCCGCGATTCACCGGTCGACCTTTCCTCACTTCGCTCGCCCCTCCTACCAGGATGGAGACGTTCAAACTGCACGACCCGCACTCGGGCGGGTGAATTGCCAAGAGTCTTGACGACTTTTTCTGCGGCAAGCCGGCAAACCCCTCTCCGCGACCGTTAACGACCTCGTCTCGGGGCAATCGTGCCCTATAATCACTCGTGCGTCGTTTCTGTCGTCTTTGGAGTGGGTGTCGTGACCTTACGAGCGTGGCTTTCGTTTGTCTTTCTGGCACTTCTGTGCGTCGCGCCCGGATTTTCGGCCGACGCCGAGAATGGTTACGTGGTGGATGTCCCCGTCCCATTGGGCGGTCAATCGGCCACGGCGCTGATCGGACAGCTGGAGCGATTGGCAAAATCAGCGCCACAAGACGGGCGGCTGGACGTTGTGCTCCGCTACGATGCGGAGTCCTCGGGAGGCGAAGCGACGTCGTTCGAAGACGCGCTGAAAGTCGCCCGGGCGGTCACCGGCGACCGACTCCGGTCGCTGCGAATCGTGTCCTTCGTCCAAGGCAGCGTGACCGGTCATTCGCTACTTCCGATCCTGGCATCCGACTCAATCCTGCTTTCATCCGGCGCCCGACTGATCGACGCCTCCGCCGGCGAAAGCGACCAAGATGAAACGATCATCTTGGCCTATCAGAGCATCGCCGCCCGCCGCGGCCTGTTTCCAAAACCGGTCGTGGCCGCGCTGATCGATCCCGACGTCGAACTGGCTTGGGTCAGCAATGTCGGCGGCGGAAAATCCTTCGCCGGGGGCGAAGAACTCGTGAAACTACGTGAAACAGGCGAGGTTTTGGAAGAAGAAGTGTGGAGCGCCGCGGGCGTGCCGGCCACCGTCTCGGCCGATCAACTGCGGTCCGCGCGGATCGCCGCCGGCATCGTGGAGACACTCGAAGAAGCCGCCGAAGTGCTCGACCTGGCACAGATCATTCCCGTCGAATCGGACGCCATCGGGGGAGCGACCAACGGCGTGCTGCTGGAAATCACCGGCTCGATCTCTCGAAGTCGCGTGCGGCGCTGGCAAAGCAATCTCAACGGGTCGCTGGTCGAGGGCTCGGTCAACACGTGGCTGATTGCACTCGATTCGATCGGAGGCGATCTGGACCAAAGCGCCAGCCTGGCCAGCTCATTCGCGATGCCCGAACCGCCGCTGCGAACCGTCGTCGGGCTCGTCAGCAAAGAAGCTCGCAGCGACAGCGCGCTGTTGGCGGTGGCGTGCAAACCGCTGTACATGACCCCGGATGCGATCCTGGGCGGGACCGGCGCCGATGATATCTCGCTGACCGATCTGGACAATCATGACGAGCTGATCGACACCATCGCCCGAGCCACCAAACGCCCCGTGGGCTTGATCCGGGGCCTGCTGTGCAGTGACCTGGAAGTCTATCGATACACCAACAAGAAAACCGGCAGGGTCAAATACACCACGCCGGCTGACCTGGTTTCCCAATCCGACGATCCCGACTTGGAACGCGATCGCTGGGAAAAAGGCGAGCGAATCGAAATGAAAGAAGGGCTGACCGCCGACAGAGCCATCGAGCTGGGATTGGCAGACGGGCGCAGCGATTCGCTCGACGACGTCGCCCGTCGCAGCGGTATGGACGCGGTGCCCAAACCGGTATCCGATCGAGGCCTGGTTCGTTTCGTCGAACGACTCGGACGCAGCCAAGGTCTGATGATGATCTTGCTGATGGTCGGGTTCGTCGCCTTGTCCGCCGAAATGAACGCCCCCGGCATGGGTGTGCCCGGTTTCCTGGCCATGGTCTGCTTCGGACTGTTCTTCTGGATGAACTACTTGGCCGGAACCGCCGAATGGCTGGAGCTGGTCTTGTTGATGCTGGGACTGTGCTGTATCGCACTGGAGATCTTCGTGATCCCCGGATTCGGGATCTTCGGCATCGGCGGGCTGATCATGACGATCGCATCGATCGTGCTGATGAGTCAAACCTTTGTGCTGCCGCAAAACTCCTACCAGCTGGCCGTGATCACGCGGGGACTTTGGGCAGCTCTTGGAAGCCTGCTAGGCCTCTTCGGTGGGTTTGTGTTGATGCGGCAATTCTTTCCCCATTTGCCGCTGTTTCGCCACTTGATCATGGAAACACCGGACGTCGAGGCGATCCATCAAGCGGAAAAACTCGCGGATTTTAGTGCGTTGTTGCATCATACCGGTCAAACCACGACCCCGCTGCGGCCGAGCGGAAAAGCCCGTTTCGGCGACCAAATCGTTCAGGTCGTCAGCGACGGATCGATGATCGACAAGGGGGTCTCGGTGACCGTGATCGATGTGCAAGGTGCCAAGGTGGTCGTTGAAGAATAGCCCATGCCGCTGACTTACTCCCTTGCTTTGCTAGCACTTTTCTTCGTCCTGCTGGTGGGCGAGTTTTTCATTCCCAGCGCGGGGATGGTTGGTTTTGCCGCCGCGATCGCCGCGACGACATCGATTGTGATCGCGTTCACGCACAGCGCGACGGCTGGTTTTGCCGTGACGGCCACGGTCGTGCTTTCCACGCCGGTGGTGTTGGTCATGATGATCCGCTACTGGCCTCACACGTCGATCGGCAAACTGATCCTCAACCGTCGCCCCGGCCAGCTCGACGAGCCGACCGAAAGCCGCTTGCGGAGCGGCGAGAAGCGGAAAGATCTGGTGGGACGCTCCGGCGTCGCCAAAACCAATCTGCTTCCCAGCGGGTTGGTCGTGATCGACGGCAAACGGCTCGACGCGGTGTCCGATGGAAGCCCGATCGATGCCGGCACGGAAATCGTGGTGATCAGCGCGGTGGCGGGCAAGCTGCGCGTTCGGGTTGCCGAGCGAGCCGACTTGGATCCCGAACAAGTCGACGTGGAGCGGCGAACGGAATCGATCGAGGCCACGCTGGAATCGTTAGATCTGGACGACTTGGACGAATAGTCCTCGTACTACGTCAACTTTTAGACTTTGGGTGCCGCGGAAAAGGGGTCAGGTACCAATGGCGCGGACATTAGTAAAGCGGGATTCAGCAACCGTTGGTGTCTAGCCTTTAGGCGATTCCCTGTCGCTGCTTTGCAGCGAGAAGCGGCGGCTAAAGCCCAATGCCGCTAAGTTAACATGAATGAGGGGGCCCGGACGCTGGCGCGAACCGGCTGATCTCAAACGAATATCAGCCGTTTGGCGCGAGCCTACGGGCACCGAGTTGAGGAAACCACGCTTAACTTAGCGGTATTGGGCTAAAGCCTGCACACCAACGCTGATCCCCTACCATTGGCAATGCAGCGAAGCTTACGCCACTTCCGCGGCGATTTCGGCTGAAACTTTCTCGGCGATCGGCGCCAAGTGCTTTTCAAAGCGACGCCATTTCTCTACCGACGACCGGTACATCGGTTGACGAACCTGCCACTTGCTGGGCGTGTGCACGGCGCGATCGTTGGAGTGAAATTGAAGACAGGCGTCGTCCCACTGCAATCCACAATGACGGATCAATTCGCGGCTGTGGGTCTCCGGATCCGCAACCAGCGACTCGTAGTCGTTGCTGTGAATCTTGATCGGCAAGACACGTTCCCAGTGCGCCATCAACCGTCGGTAGTTGCGATGATAATGGACCAGTTGATCCAGATCGCAAAACGGGGCATTCAGGTTTTGGCAAAAACATGACACGAACACATCCATCGGATTGCGGCGGCAATGAATCACCGTCGCGCCGGGAAACAGCGTTGCGATCAATCCGAGATGCATGAAATTGGTCGGCATCTTGTCGGTCACATGTCGCTCCCGCGTGCGGAATTGATCCAAATGATCCAGGTACCGAGCGGCATGTTGATTCAACTCACTCGGATCCATGGCTCCCAACAACGCCGGGTAGCGACTCCACGCCGCCTGATGAACGGTTGCCGGGGAATGCGACCGCGACATCTCCTGCCGAATTTGGTTGATGTGATTCAACTCCCCCGCACCGGCGATCTCGGGATGACTGCTGAGGATCTGTTCGGTCAACGTGGTGCCCGAACGCGGCATCCCGACAATAAAGATCGGTGTTCGGCTCGGATTGCCCGCCCCATGCATGGAACGAAAAAAATCCTCCGTGTAGTGCCGTGTCGCATGCCGGGTGAAGGATTCAAACCAAGGTTCGTCCGTCGACGACACGGGCGGTGCCGCTGTCGGTGTCGCTGTCGTCTTGCCCGGCCTGTTGGCAGGCATGGACTTCAATCGATTGGCACGATCGTAGTGTTTCCAAGCCCGATCGAAATCGCCGATGTCGTCGTACACCTTGGCGATCGCAAAGTTCAGGTAAACCTGTTTCTGTCTCGCCTGGCCGACTTCGCGGAGCTGTTGTCCCAATTGCTCCAGGTAACGTCGCGTCGGTCCGCCGGGTTGGAAACGTTTCGCGCGTGCATACCGAAAATGGGCTTCGGCCCGTTGCGGATCCAACCGGATCGACTGTTCGAATTGCCCGAGTGCCAATTCGATTTCTCCGAAATCGACATTAGCGCTGGCTAGATAGTTGAACGCTTTGGCCGATGTCGGGTCCAAATCCACGGCTTTCTGGAATGAGATCCTGGCGGCCGAATGGTCCAACAGCTGTTGTTGCAGTCGCCCTTGCATCAACAAGCTTTGGCTGGTGGGTGCGGCCGCATTGACGATTCGGTAACACTCCAATGCCTCCTGCCTCAACCTCTGCTGGGCCAGATACATTCGTTTTCGCCCCAGCATGACGGCCCGCCGATCCAACAGACGGGCGAGGGCAAAATTCAGCTTGGGCGAACGTCGATCACGTATCAGTGAGACACGCAGGGTATGGATCGCATCCTTGAGTTGACGCCGGCGGGCGTGCAACCGTGAAAGCGCGAGCGCCGAGTCGTGTCCGCCATCGTCAAACAAGATGCCGCGCTCATAATACCCCGCGGCCTGCTCATACTGGTCGTC
Organism: Rhodopirellula sp. SM50; assembly: GCF_002289565.1. GTDB lineage: Bacteria > Planctomycetota > Planctomycetia > Pirellulales > Pirellulaceae > Stieleria. Next base: position 30,344 of record NZ_NTFY01000014.1, read on the forward strand.
GCTCTCGGCAATCAGCCCCAACCATTTCCAACAGTCGGGCTGATTCGGATCAAGACGAACGGCCTGGTCAAACGAATGCCTCGCTCGGCCGGTGTCTTGACGAACCAGCCAAGCGTAACCGGCAAGCCGATTCCCGACGGGATCGCGCGCGAAGGTCTCGCCATCTCTCTGCAACAACTCCAGCGTCTTTGCGGTTTGACGATGCACCAGCGACGAAGCCGCCACGACATGCAGGGCTTGCATGTCCAGAGCGTTGCGGGAGAGCCGCTGTTGCGAACGTTGAATGATCACTTCGTTGGACTGCCGCACCGATTGACCAACGCGGTTGCAGACCGACTCCAGCAACTCGTTCAGCGCGTCGCGGTCAACTTCGATCGCAGGACGGGGTGGTGACAGGGTGTTGAGATACATACGGGTTAGATTGACGCGTTACTCGTGACACTGCGTTCTCGAACACTGATCCGAAAACCTTGCAAATCCAGCCAAACTTCCTCTGCGGCGTGACCATGTCATCGCCCCGCCCGGGCGGCCTGATTAAGGTCCCGTGTAGTAATACTCGTAGTAGTAATACTCTGACCCATAATTGTACTCACCGTCGTAGTACGACCCGCCCGAGTAATCGTAGGGGTCGTAATAAGGATCATCCGCCGGATCGACCATGTCGTCGTCTTGGTCGTCGGAAATGCCATCGGCCGTCAACGCAAAACTGACGTTCGTGACGGGCGCGGTCCCGACCGCAATGGCGGTGAAGCGAAGGATGTATTCGCCCTGCTGCAACCAGGCCAACGTGCTGCGGGTGATCCCGGCATGGGCCACCGCCACCATCTTGACTTCTCGGGTGTGGGCATCGTAGACCGTCAACCGGACGGCCTGATCGGCGTCCGCGCTGGCGGCATTCAAGTCGAATCGGTAGAGCCGCGTCTTACCCGCCGTCCAACGAATGAATTTGTCCGACTCGCCTGTCAAATCGCCGCTGGCCAGATCATTCATCTGTGCTTGCGGGGACTCGAATTCTGCGATCGCCACGTAGTTGCCTGCGCCGACCGTCGAATTCGGGTCGACGCTGACTTTGACAAAGTAATCTTGCGACGCCTCGGGCTGCGTGACTTCGACGGTGAAGGTCCCGTCACCGCGCAGTCGCGCGTTGGCTCCGACCGCTTGCCCCTGGGCGTCGACCACTTTCAATCGCACGTCGGGCCGGACTGCTCCGACGCCCGCGACATGCACCACCAGGCGTCCCTCGATCGTCGCGGGCGAAGTGATTTTGAAGTAGTCGACGTCCGCTGAGGATGAAACCGAAGACTGGATTTCATAACGCTTCGTTTCGGGTGTTTCACTCGGCACCGGTTCGATCGCGCCGGCCAGATGATCGTCCAATCCGAATTCGTCGTCGGTCAAATCAAAATTGGCGAACAACGTGTCCGGTCCCGAATCGTAGGCACCCGGATGAAGATCGCCGGCGCGCTGCAATTCGCTGCGATAATCGACTTCGATCCAATAGTCACCGACGGCATAGACATCACTCGCATCGACGGCGGAGACACGCAGATAGAGTTCGTCGAGGTTGGCGATGCCGGTAATCGTCAGTTCGTTATCGTTTTCGAACACCGAAACGGCACTGGATTGACCGATCACCTGCCCGAAGGAATCGAGCACTTCCAAGCGTGACTGCAACAGACTGACGCCGGAGGCACGCACACGCACGGTCACAGATTCCGTGCCGGCAATCGGAACGATTTTGTAGTAATCGACGTCGGTACCGGCAGACAAACTGCCGCGTGATCGGATCACTTCGGTCTGGTGATCCAGCCCGACCGGCGTCGGGATCAGCGATGCGACTTGCAGCGTGCCGTTGTCGACTTGCTCGTACGGGTCACTCCGCTGTCCGTACAGCGCCGTGATCGACGCAATGTCCTCAGGGGCCAACACCCCCTTGGGCACGGTGTATTGCCGGAACATGACAGACCAATCCAGCAAGTTGTCGTCCACTCCAAGCGTGTTTCCGGTTTCGTGCAACAACAGGCTAAATAGATCGCGATCACCCTCGGTCAGGGTCGCCGGGTCGGGCCCTTGGTTGCCGGCCCAATCGTGAAAGGTGAATTGCTCGTTTGAATTGAGCACCAGGTCACCCGAGTAGGTTCCGGCGACGGCTTGAAAGGGAATCGAATTGGCGATCAAACCTTCTTGCGGAAACGCACCGATTCGAAATTCGCCGAAGCGAGGATCGCCGACGAGCATTCCCGGCACCCCGAAGGCGTTGTTGTAATCGTTGCGCAGCCCGACGTTGATGTCGGCGTGCACCGCCCAGGTTTGGTAGGCGCGGAGCGCCAGCTCCTGCCATTGGTCACGCTGGGCGACGGTGTCCAGCAAGGCGTTGATATCGTTTTGTTGGCTGCCGATCTGCACGCCGTCGGCCGGAAAACTGACGGTCAGATCGCGTGGGTTGGGCCAAACGTTCCCGAAGACGGCCAACATGCGGCGGTCTTCGAGGGTCTGGAGGGAAGCGGCGGAAACGGTCCGGCCGCGGGTGACACGTTTCATGTCAATCGAATCCTGGTGGAAGGAGAGTGTCAGCGGGTTAATAAAGCTTGAATGTCAACAGGCCTCTGTTCGTCGTCGGCGACTCGAGGATGGCGACGTCGGTCACGTCGCGATGTTTCCAAGAACCTTTCAATGACGCGAAACTCTTCGTGATCGCGGATCGATGCAAGATCGGGATCGTCCGCGATGTTGTCGGGCTCGTACCCTTGGGCAACCGCTTTGGCCAGCAGAGTGACCGCCCTGCGTTGATTGAATGCTTTGCCGATCAAGGCATGAACGCAGGCCGCTTGGTAAAGCGTTCTACCCGAGTTGGGATCTTCCATCGCGATCTTCGTGTCCGCCAAGGCCTCTTGCGTACGGCCGAGACGAACGAGCGAGAGCGCCCGGTCGATCCTGGCGACCTCGTTGTTGGGTTGTATTTCGAGCACCTTCCCATATGCCTCGACGGCCTCTTCATGGCGTCCAAGCCGGACCGCCAGAACCTGAGCGATCAGACGCTGCAACGCCGGTCGATCAGGCTCCAATTGGTACGCCAACTGGAGATCAGCGAGCGCGGCATCCGGGTCGCTTTTGAAGCGTGCGTGAGCACGGTAATAAAGTTCGTTGGGGTCATCACAGGGAACCGACATCGCCGCCGAATAGTCGGCATCCGCCGCGTCCGATTCGCCGAGGGCTCGATAGGTCTGGGCCCGCTTGAGCAACGTCCAAATTCGATTCGGTGACAATTCCAAGGAGCGGTTGAAGCATTCCAACGCTTGTTCGTGGCGTTGATTTGCGTGGTGCAACAATCCGAGTTGAGACCACGCGCCAACACTTTCCGGGTCCAGCTCGATCGCTTTGCGGTAGTCTCGTTCGGCATTGGAGTCTTCGCGCAAATCGAAGTGGCAACGTCCCCTCAGCACACGAAGTTTTGCCGAGTTCGGCGCGCGTTCGATCGATTGTGTGAAGGAAAGTTTGGCGTCTTCGAGTCGTCCTGCGGCGAATTGGGCTCGCCCCAGCATCGTCCATCGCAACGCCGGCGGCACGCTGTTTCGATCCGCCAATGCGGCCAGCAACTCGCTCGCGCCCTGGTGATCGTAGCCGGCCAGCAACCGCGCCGCTTCCAGATACAACTGCGAATCGGTTCGGGCCGGCGTGTCCTCGGCCATCTTCTGCAACACCTGGTATCGCTCGTCGTTGCCGGCCAAACGAACCCGCTCGGCTTCCAGGAACAAACTCGCCCGGCTCGGCTTACCCTCTTCCACCGCCTTGGCCGCTTCGATCAGACGATCCAAACGTGCGAAATCGGTGGACGCTTCGGCGTCGGAAAGCCGTAATCGGTCGAGACGCTGTATCTCCAAAATCGCGATGTGGGCGATGTGCCGGAACAGCGTTTCGCGGGCGAGTCGTTGCTGCGCTTGATCGAGCTTCGGTACCCAAATCTGCAACTGCTTTCGGTCCAAGGCGTTGTGCTTTTCCAACATCGCCACGCCTCGGCTGACGTTCGACTCTCTCTGACGGGTCGGATCGGCCATCAACGTGGACAGGAACTCAGCCGATTCCTCCGAAAACTCCTCAAAAGCAGCCTGCGAACGTAGCGCGCGATTGTCTTGGAGCGAAACAACCGTCATGTAGGAAAGGGGCACGAGGAACGCGAGCAAGACGGCCGCGACCAGTCCCGACGCGATCGCGCGGGGGTGTCGCCGCGTCCACTTTTTGACCTTCCAGGACGTCGGCTCGGCCGTGTGAACGAGTGCCAGGTTTTCTTGTTCGCGCTGCAAATCGACTTGCAAATCGTCGGCGCTGGCATACCGCTGTTCCGGTTCAAATTGCAGACATCGGTTGACGATGCTCTTCAATCCCGGTTGGACGCCGTCGCCGGCTCGCCAGTCCGGTTGCCCGCGTCGGGCGTCGATCGCGGCGTCCAGATCGATCGATGCGATCGACGCGGGCGTCGGATGGGGCAATCGACCGGTGACGAATTCAAACAGCATCACGCCCAGACCATAGACATCCGACGCGACACCGGGCTGAGTCTGCTGTCCCATCATCGCGCGATAGGTTTCCGGCGACATGTACGGCAGGGTCCCCCCGGCGTGTCGCAGGTTTTGTTGTCCCAAGGTTTGGGAGAGATTGAAATCCAACAGCGCCGGTTCACCGTCGTTGCGAATCAGCACGTTGCTCGGTTTGAGGTCGTTGTGCAACACGCCGCGGGCATGGGCATGGGCCAATGCCCCGGCAAGCCGTTGAAACAAGCAGATCGCCAACGCCTCGCAGTCCAACGTGCGAAACGCTTCCAACGGTCGAATCCCGGCCTTGTCCTCCGCGGCGGGAACCAGAGGCGCCGGCTGGGCGTCGGCCGTTCCGCCGGCACCGTCCTCGCTGATGATCGTGGTTTTGCCGATTCGCTCCCGCACCGTCCGGATCAGACTTTGGCCGCCGCGTTGGGAAACATCAGTCTTGCCCTTCAAAAAGTCATGCAGCGTCACGCGACCGGCATAGGGCATGCAGATCACCGACCGAGACAGGATTTGATGGAAGGAGTAGATCGGGACGATGTTGGTGTGCTGGAGCAACGCCATGTACTCCGGCTCGGCCAGCGTTTCGGTCACGATCTTCAACACCACAAACCGGTCGGCCAGATCCACTTGAGTGGCCAGGTAGACGCGGCTAAATGCGCCCTCCCCGATCTTCTGGACCAGATGAAACCCGGCTTCGGCCAACGCAAATTCAAACGTCGCATCGGGCGACGGGTCGCAACGCAACTTGGCGGTGCGTGCGTGCGTTTGATGAACCGACGTCTCCCGCATCAGTTCCTGGAACCAGTGCTCCCGGTTGACCCCCGGCAGCCCCCGCCATCGCATCACCGAAACCGGGTGTCCCTTGGCCGCACGCGAGCGATAATCCTCGAACGCGATTTCGGCGACGCGTTTTGGACGGTCTTGCAAGATCGTGAACCGATCCAAATACTCGTCGAGCTCGATCGACAGACCACGCTCATAGCGCAGTTCGATGTCGATGCGAATCAATTCGACAATCGCTTCCTCATCGTCGCTCAGGCCATAAGCCGCAAGCAACTCTTCGATTTTGGTTTGCGACTGCAGTGACCACGTTTCCTCAAATTGATCGATCGCGTCTTCAAGTCGATCGAAAGTGCCTCGATTGATCATCCGGTTCTGAACCTAGGCGTGTCAAAGGTTGGAATCGTCCGTCATGTTACGACCGATTGAATCGTTGCAATGAAGAGCAGCGAAGGGACAGGAACCCCGCCACAGAATTAGCAAAAAAATGTCGCGTGAAAAAAATGTCGCGTGTAAAAGGGACTTCGGATCGCTCAACCTCACCCGCACTGAAACCTCACCCGCACTGAAACCTACATTCAGTGGACGCGATCACCGTCGACGGCGACGGGCCGCGTTACGATTCATCCAACAGCGATTCAGCCAACAACTCACGACTCTTCTGCAGACTCCGCTCGACCGTGCGGCGACTCCTGCCGGTCAGGTCGCGAATCTCGTCAATACTGTGACCCTGAATCCTCAACGACAGGATCTTGCGGTGCAGCGGACGAAGCAAATCGAGCGACTCCTGAATGCAAACCTGCAGAAACTCTGCCGAAGCCATGTCGATCGCCGACCCCACCCCATCAAGCTCCGCGTCCAATGGCACATTGCGACTCGCGTCGCGACGTTTGGCAGAATGATGGCTGGCCTTGTTGCTGAGCTTTCGGACGGCAATCACCGCCAATAAATTCCACAGCGTCGTTCCCGGAGGCGCGTCATAGTTGCCCGACTGCATCCCGCGAAACATGCTCTTGAACACCGACTGCACGATGTCTTCCGGCTCGGTCATCGCGCTCAAACGCGCCCCGAGTTTGGAACGCACCAGCCCGAACACCCGTCGCGCGTAACGATCGTACAACGCTTCGGCCGCATCCTCGTCGCCATCCCTCACCATCACGACAAGTGACTTGTCGGTCGGAGTGAACTCGATCGGGTTGGGAGACGCTTGACTCACGACTTGATCTATCGCCGGGTGTTGATTGCGGAACGGATGATAAAACCTTAACCGCCAACGCCCCAAACTCAACCATCACTCCCCATTGCAGTGGGCAAGGTTGCAACAGGCAGGCGCGGTCGTGAACTACTTACTACGTAAGTAAGAATGCCCCGTCACAACCGCGACCTTACCTGTGCAAAAAAGCACCTGTCCAGCTTGCCCCTCCAAACCACGAGTAGCCCCCCAAATCATTCGGACGATCTGGTCCCGAGTCTGTGTCGCTGGACAGGCTCACAGTGGATCAACAGAACCGCGCGGTTCCCGCCAAAGATTCTGGCGATTTTCAATTTCTTTTTTCAGACGCTTGGCAACGCCGACGCGTTCACCCAGCCGAATCAACCAGCGTTCAAGAATGTCCGCCGGGCAAAGCGAAAGCGGACCGCCGTGATGCGTTCCCGATGCGAGTGCGGCGCAAAAAAAAACGCGTCTGGGACATTGGGGCAAAACATCCCAGACGCTTGGTGCGAGCCGTGCTCAGCACCCTCCACAAGGCTAGTAAATCAGGAAACCCAAGTCGAGTCCCAAGTGGGGGGCTTTTTCAAAAAGGGGGAAAATTTCACACCCCACCAGGTTGCCCCTCAACGCTGACGCTGCAACAGCGCGCCGAGAATCGCCGAACGAAGCTCGTCCGGCGTTGTAATGATGCGGCGCGTCGGCGGAGACGTTCTGGCCGAACGCTGCAACTGCGCACCACGGCGTGTCACCGACGGTCCGCTGACGCGGGGCCCATCGATGCGGGGCCCGTAGTTGCTGGAGCCGTAGATGCTGGAGCCGCTGACCGCTGGACCGCGGGTCCCTGGGCCAAGCCCCGGCGCCGTGTAGGGATTCCCGGGGATCGCAGCGCCGACACCGGGGCCCCATGGGGCGCCGGGCTGCTGATCAAATCGATGGTCGACAATCGCGACCGGACGCCCACGCTTGGCGCTGCGCAATTGTTGCAGGTAGCGAATCTCGTAGACCAACCGCCCGTAGGCTTCATAGACCGCCATCCAGCTCTCTTCCAGTTGCGGCTCGGGCGGGTAAAGGGGGTCGCCAAAAAACGTCAATTCCACCCGGGCATGCAACGCATCGGTCGTGACGAAACGGCCGATCAGTCGATCGAAACGCGCCGGATCGCGGGCCGCCGATTTTAAATCGCTGGTGCTGTCTTCCAAATCATCGACAAGCCGCTCGACGCTGCTGCGAATTTTGGGCGTCCGCAACACCACGCGTTCAAAGTCACGCACCGCTTCACGGTAATCGCTGGCCGCGGCGTAAATCGGCGTGTTGCCCCCAGCCTCGACCCCGCGCGGCGCGATGAAGGTGAAAAAAAGACCGGCAAATGCGGTCGTCCAAAGACTGCCTGTTCGATTCACTTGAAGCTCTCCCCGATCGGTGTTCACGGCTGCCAGCCAGCCGTGCATCGCGCGTGCCGAGACGTCGCGAAAAGGGCACTCGACGCAGAAATCACGGCGTTTGCTGGCCCAAAGCGGGTCTCGCAACGATTGCGGAGCGGTGTCAATTCGACGGCATCGGGTCTCAGAAGCGGACACGTCACCACCAATCGGGGTGCCCCCCGGCCCATTGGATCCGTCGACTTTGTCTTGCAGTCATCGGGGCCCTGGCGGTATACCGGGGAGAATGGAGGGTTCGGGTCGTCCGAATCCATGAACAATTCAGCGAAAAGGACTTCGCCGTGGGAATCCGACTTGATGAAATGGCCCAGATGGTTGGCGGGACGCTCCACGGTGACGGCGCGTTGATCTGCGGCGGAGCCAACCCGCCGGACCAGGCGACGCCAACTGAAATCACCATGTTGGTGGGTCAAAACCCGTCGGCGAACCTGGCGTCATCCAAGGCCATGGCGGTCCTCTGTGCCGAACAAATCGATTCGGACCCACGCCCCCAAATCATCGTCGCCGATCCACGCGCCGCCTTCGCGACCGTGGTTTCCCATTTCCGTCCCCCGATCCCGGCTTCGCTTCCCGGTGTAGGCGTTGATTCATCCGCGGTGATCGCCAATTCGGCCAAGGTTCATCCCACGGCAACGGTTTGTGCGGATGTGACGATCGGTGAGCGAACGCTGGTGATGCCGAACGTGGTCATCATGCCAGGCTGCACGATCGGGGACGACTGTGTGCTGTACCCCGGCGTCACCCTCTACGAACACTCATCGCTGGGTGACCGCGTGGTGTTGCATGCCGGAACGGTCATCGGAGCCCAAGGCTTTGGCTACCGGCAAAAGAATGGCCGTCACCTGCCGTCGGCGCAACTCGGTTATGTGCGCATCGACTCGGACGTCGACGTCGGCGCCGGTGTAACGATCGACCGTGGCAGCTACGGTGCGACGCGAATCGGTGAAGGGACGAAAATCGACAACCAGGTGATGATCGCCCACAACTGCCAAATCGGTCGTCACAATTTGATCTGCAGCCAAGTCGGAATCGCAGGCTCCTGTCGCACCGGCGACTATGTGATCCTGGCCGGCCAAGTCGGACTGAAAGACCACATCACCCTGGGCGACCACACGATTGTCGGCGCCAAGGCCGGGGTGATGGACGATTGTCAGGGACATCAAGTCTATCTGGGATCACCCGCGATGCCGCAACGCGACCAGATGCAAATCTTTGCGATCGAACGAAAGTTGCCCGAGATGCGTCGCGAGCTGAGAACGTTGCGGAAGCGACTCGATGCGATGACCGAGCAGCTGGCCGATGACGAAACCAAACAGGGCGAAACCGAATCCGATCACGGAGCGGCGGGGCGAGCGGCATGATCCAGCGTGGTGGATACGGGCGGGAACTGATGCGCAAGGTGTTGCCCGGGTTTTCGACTTCGTCAATCCGACAAGACCCACCGCCGATCGGATTGATCGCCGGCTGGGGCAGTTTCCCCGTCGAAGTCGCCGAGCATGTGATCGCCAGCGGTCGACGCGTTTGCTGCATCGCGATCACCGATCACGCGTCGACGGAATTGGAGTCGCTCTGCGACCATGTGAAGTGGTCCGGCGTCGGCAAGATCGGTGCCCACATTCGCTACTTTCGACGCCACGGCATTCGCCAAGTCACGATGGCCGGCAAGCTATTCAAATCCGAGTTGCTGTTTCAAGGCAGCGTCTGGATCAAGCATTGTCCCGACTGGACCGCGATCCGAACCTTCGGTCCTTGCCTGCTGGGCAATCGCCCCGATTCACGCGACGACAGTTTGCTCTTGGCCGTGACCGATACCTACGCAAGACATTCATTGACCATCTGCCCCGCCACCGATTTTGCCCCGGAGCTGCTCGTGGACCAAGGCCATTTGATCGGAACACCCCTGACGAAGAAACAGTCGCGCGACGCCGAATTCGGTTGGCAAGTCGCCAAGCAGATGGGCGGCATGGATATCGGCCAATCGATCACGATCAAAGACGGCACGGTGTTGGCCGTCGAAGCGGTCGAGGGGACCGACGAGTGCATCGCGCGAACCGGTACGCTGTGCCGCCGCGGCGGATGGACGCTGGTCAAAGTCAGCAAGCCGAATCAGGACATGCGATTCGACGTCCCCACGATCGGTCCCCAAACCGTCACCCGCGTGGCCGAAAACGGCGGCACCGCGATCGTGATCGAAGCCGACAAAACGATCCTGGTCGAACGCGAAGAAACCTTCCGCCTGGCAAAGCAACACGGCATCACCATCGTCGCCCTCGCCCAACCCCAAGCGATTGCCGCCGCGGCGTGAACCGCACCGGTTGGCCAACCGATGCGCCGAAGGGTCCCGCCATCGATAGCACCAATAGGACATCTGGGACCTATCCGTCCTTTGTGTCCTATCGGTCCCCTTGCACGATGGTTACCCCGGCGAGCAACGTGGAACCCAAACAGATAACACGGTGGTGAGCAACGACCGACGCCGATTTGAACGTTCCGAAGATTGCGTCGCTGTCTGATGCCGCTGCGTCACACCCAATTGCAGCGCGAATTCTGTGGCGTCAACAGACTACCGCGATCCGCGGCCACCCGAACGATCGAGATCATGCCAGACTTGAACTACTTCAAGAGCCTGGTCAATCGGCTTTAGAGCGTTCGATCGATCGTCATCCATTGTTCGTTCGACATCACCAGAGTAGATCGATTCAGAAAGAGAATCGCCGAACCGGTCCGAGGCTGGCATTGATTCTTCGGCGTTCTCGCCACTTAGGAGCTCTGACTTGATTTGAGTGATGTGACCCCCGCGATCCTCGATATCGGCGATCGGCTCCCCATCCCCAGCCCACGGGAGGGGATGGATGAACGACACTGCGACTTGCTCACCCTCCGATTCAGATTCCAGGCGGGCGAGTTCGTTGATCACAATGAGAGCGTCCAAGGTCGTTAGTCGCAAATCGCCATTGACGTCGTAAAAAGCAAACGCATTGGGATCAGCCGTCGCTGGATCGACCAAGACACCGGCGTCATCAAACACCTGCCCCCGCTCCAACGCATTGATGACCCTCAAGGCGTCGATGGGGGTGACGGAACCATTTCCGTCTACGTCAGTACTGAGAATCGGATGGGTCCAGCCATCCGGACCGATCAGAACGATCGTCGCCGGTCCGTTGGTGAACACTCGTTGAAGCATTTCATCGACAATCTGGACAGAATCAAACGTCCAACCGTCGTCGAACGTGACCGCATCTCCACGATTGGCGATGACCATCAGCGTCTGATTGGGTGTCAGTCGGGTGATTTTTTCGACGTCAAGTACAATCGAATTGTCTCCTGCACCCCGAATGTCAATGGTCTCCACCGTCGACAAAATGGTCTCATCGTAGGCTGTCATGTCAACGACCTCTCCATCGCCTTGCAGTACGATTGAGTCGACGTAGCGATGCGTCAATCGGAGGATGTTACTTTCGATGTTGCGGTTTCCGGCACTGTCAACCACTCGCTCCTCAGGGAGTGAGATCGTGACATCACCTTCGATCAATGCAGTCACCGTCGCGGTGTATTCATCGGCATCACCGGAAAGATTGGACAGAATTCCGTTGCTGACCTGAAAGTCATTGACGCTCAAGCCCGTGACCGATTCATCAAACGTGATGACAATTTCATAGTCACCGACCATCGTGGACGGGGCAGCGGCAATCGTCGGTGTCGGCTGCGAGATATCGACGGTGGTAACGATCGTCGTGGCAGCGGTGTTACCCAGCCCGGCAAAATCCTGCACTCGATCGGCGGGCAAGTCAACCGTCAGGTCGCCGTCAGCGGTTGGATTGACCAACACGCGATAGACCGTGTCGTTTAGATTGCGGACGAGGGAACCCACCGTTCCTCCACTGACTTCCAAATCATCCGGCTCAAAACCAGACACCGCTTCACTAAACGCGATTTCGACTTCACGCGATGTTTGGCCTGGTGAGGAGGCGAGAAATGCGAGTGTCGCCGATGGAGCAATGCGATCAATTTGGCGAGTGATGGAATTTGATGCCTCATTTGCATTTCCCGCGACATCCATAGCGGCAGCTGCGGGGACAGTCACGTTGACAACACCGTCGGAAACTGGCGTGATGGTCGCAGCATATTTGCCGACGGATTCGTCGACGACAACCAAATCACCGGCGATGGCATGACTGACCAAAACATCGTTGATGTCGAATCCCAACACGGCTTTTCCGAAATCAATGCTGATGTCGAAGGTGTCGTCGGTCACGATCAACGGCGCGGTGGTCGCGAGAAGCGGCACGATCGTTGAAGTGTCGACGGTAAGTGAGATTGTGTTGGAGTTCGCGTTTGAATTCCCCGCATCGTCGGTGACCGAATCGGCGGGCAAAGAGATCTCCACCGTTCCGTTGGCTGCAGTAATCGTCCAGGAATATCTCTGATCACTAATCATCTGCAGTTCACCCACCTCCCCTCCGCTTACGACAAGGCTTGATTGCTGCAGCCCGATGATCGCTTCACCGAAATCCGCGATCACGTTAAAGGAGGCCTGGTTCGTCAAAGCAGGCTGATTCGTACTCAGTGCCGCAATGGGGGCTGTCTTGTCAACCGTCCGTGCCAGCGGCAGTCCGGTCATGTTTCCATTACCGGCGGTATCCCGTGCGGAGTTGGCAGGCAGTATCACCGTTACAATGCCGTCGGCAGACGGAGTGATCGTGACATCGTACTTACCCGTTGTTTCATCAATCGCGATGAGGTTCGATGCCGTTCCACCCAGCACCGTGAGGTCTGACAATGTAAAACCCGTCGCGGCTTCGGTGAAATCAATCGCGACAACAAAACTTGCGGCATTGGAAGGATTTGGTTCTGTCGACGACAGTGTTGGCGTCATGCCCTGTGAATCAATCGTCCGCGTCCAAGGTTGGGAAGCCACGTTCGAATTTCCACTCAAATCAGCCGCAACGTCGGCAGCAATCCCAAAGGTGACGCTGCCGTCGGAACCCGAATAGTGAAACGAGAACATTCCCCCACCGTGATCGGAAAACGCACTGGTGGTTCCCGAAGACACCGTCACATCGTGGAGCGTGAAGTCCGTGACCGGTTCACCAAAATCAACGTCCACCGTGAACGTCGTCTGGTTCGTCAGTGAATCGATCCCCGGCGTCGAAAGGACCGGCATCGGCGGTGTCGTGTCGGGAATCTCCTCCACGGAGATGACAAACGTTTGAGTGGCAGACAAATCATTGCCGCCGTTGGCCTGACCGCCACTATCGCGCACTTGGACACTGACTGTTGCGACACCGGACCGATCGATCGCCGGGGTGAACGTCAGAACGCCCGAATTGCTGAGATCGGGCAACACAGAAAAAATCCCGGGCGTGTCAACGCTGACGATGTAATCCGACACGGTTTGCGACGCTTCGTCCGGTCCACCTCCGGGCAAGAACGAAGCAACAAAGTCATTGACCGTTTGCGGCCCTGCCGTTTGCAGCACGCTCTGATTCGGATTCGCCATCAGAGTGAATGAAGGCGGATCGTTGACCGGGAGGACGGTCACCAAGAAGGATTGGGTCGTGGTATCGACGCCGCCATTGACGCGACCGCCGCTATCTTTGAGCGTTACCGTCACCGGCACGCTACCGGACCGGTTCGGATTGGGAGTAAACGTTAACGTCCCAGCCGCATCGATCGTCGGTTGAGTCGTGAAGAACGACGGATCCGACGCCGTCACGACCAGCGGATCTCGAGTCTGCGAATCTTCATCCGCACCACCACCATTACCGATTCCGGTCAGAAAACCCGTGACCGTCATCTCTCCATCATCTTGCTTGGCCGACGCCTCGGCCGTCAGCTCAAACACCGGCGGATCATTGACCGGCAACACCGTCACCGTAAACAACCGCTCAAAAATCCCATCATCTTCGCCACCGAACACACCGTCGGCACCGGCATCGGTCGCCCGAACCGTTAGCACCGCGATCCCATTGGAATCGGGGACTGGCGCGTAAAGAAACGAAGTCGACGTTCCACCGGCGAACGACAGCAAGCCAGGAGAAGGAATCAGCGACGGATTGTCACTCGTCACCGTAAACTGCAACTCTGGCCCGTCCGCGCGACCCTTGGCGATTCCGCTGATCGAAACCGACTGTTCTCCGGCATCTTCGAGCACGGGCAGTAGGGCCGCGATCGGATCAAATCTCGGAGGCAAGAGTGCCGGTTTGACGCTGAAATCGAGTCCCGCGACCTGATTCAGTCCCGTCAATTGAACCCGGTGCGCCCCGTTGACCAGCTGGTTGCTCAGCACATGCAACGTGTCGGTCAACCGAGGAACGGCGACAATGTCGATGGTTCCACGACCTCCGGGACCCGAGGTGTCTTGATCAAAGTTGGCCAGAGTCAATGGCATGCGTTGCGCTAACGCGACCTGCCCCAAACCGATGCCTTCAAGTGGTTGGAATGATGTGGTTCCGGGCGTGACGGTGATGTTTCGAAAGATCGAAATATTCCGATCCAGCAGGTTGCTGGCGACCAGATCCATGTCGTTGTCGTTGTCGATGTCGGCAACTGCGAGATCAAGTGCACCGCTGGAAGTCCCCAGCGTTTGGTCTTGCAAGGTAAACGAACCGTCGCCGTTGTTGGTGAGAATGGAAATTGAATTCGATGCAAAGTTCGTGACGGCCAGATCGAGTCGGTTGGAGGCATCGCCATCGAAATCAGCGACCACGAGATCAGCCGGGAAAGCACCGACTTCATAGACAGCGGGAGTCAGACTGAGTTCGCCCGCGCTATTCCCTTCAAGAATACGAACATCGCCAAACGGCGTGCTTCCCGAGGGCGTCGCGTGTACAACGGCGACGTCCAAACTCGCATCACCAGTCAGATCACCGGCAACGATTGCGACCGGATCGATTCCGCCGGTGGGGATCGGCTGCCCGGCGCTAAACGCACCGTCGCCATCGTTGGACAAGATTTGAATTGAACGATCCGCTTTGTTGACAACCACCAGATCCGACGCGCCGACATCACCGGAAACCGGAGCGGCGACCAGGTCAATCGGCTCTTGCCCGACGGCGACGTTGCTGAGCGAATCAAAACCTGCGCCGTTGAAATCAGTGAAAATCGTTACGTTACTGGAAAAATTATTGACCACGGCCAGATCGATCGCGGTGTCTGTTCCGTTAAATTGCCCAGCAATGATCGACACGGGACCTCCACCGCTCGCTGCCAGATCAACGTCGATCTTCTGGGAAGAGAATCCGCCATGTTGATCATTCAAGCGAATACTGATTTGATTTGCTTCGGCGAGCGCGACGGCGATATCCGGAAAGCCGTCGGCGTTGAAGTCGGCATGAATGATCGACTGAGGATTCCCGAACGGTCGGATTTGATCGAACAGCGGATAGGTCTCCAAGTCGAATGCGTTGCCTAGCGGCGCTTGGTGGACAAAATCACCATCCAATAGCGTGGAGACGGCGACGACACTCGCGCCCAAGTGATCGATCCTGTAGCTTCCATCGGCGGCCGTCTCAACGGCAGGTTCATTGGGATCACGAACGCCGCGGTTGGCCTGGTCCAAATAAACCACCGCATTGGCGAGGGGCGAATCGATGCCGGGATCGTAGACCTCGTTTCCGTTATTGTCTTCAAACAACCGACCGCTGACCGCCGAACTGCTCGACTGACCGGTGCCACTGACACGACGAAACGCAAAGTCACGTCCGGCGACTTCGCCTCCGGCTGGGAGAAAGATCTTCCAGGCAAAGTTATCATTCTCGCCCGGTGCAATCTGCTCCCAACTGGCCGGAGCATCGACACCGATGATGTGGTCACGATAGGCCGGAACCGAATCGAACTGATAAGTACCGTCGGCTTGCGAAAGCGTCGAGATCTCCCCTTCGTCTAGCTGCCCGTTGGCGTTCTCGTCCAAAAACACGGTCCAATTCGTGAAAAGACGTTCGCCCTGATCAAAGATCCCGTTCGCGACGGAGTCCTCATAAAGCTGTCCAGAAATGCTTCCGGGGTTCGGGAGCAAACCGATGTTGAAATCCTCGATTCTCTCGCCGGGCGAGACAAACCGGCCCACGGTAAATCCATCCAAAGGATTAGGAGCGAAGAACACGTCCAGTTTATCGTTAACATCGTCAACAACCAGGTTGGACGCATACGATTCAAACGCGATGGTTCGGCCGTCATTCGTAAATGAAGCCGTTGTGAAAAAGCTGTTATGCGCATCGCTTTGTGTACCATTTGCCGCGACGCTGGCAATCTTCGTTTGTCCAGTCGTCAAATCATGGACAAAAAGATCGACCGATGCGTTTAAGTCGCTAGGAACAAGATTGTCGGCATATGAAGCGAATGCAACATATTGGGCATTGGGACTGATCGTTTGATTTCGGATCGGTCCATTGATGCCTCCACCGCCGACCCCTTGACTCACCAAACTCAGCTGATCTGTCTCTCGATCAAAGACGTACAGACGAGGCGCGAGCGGCGCACCGGTGGAACCGGAGAGGAAACTGACGTAACGCCCGTCTCGGCTGATCGAAGGCTGCGTGCCATGATCCCCTGCTTCTTGCCCATCGGCTGAACTAACGCGTTCAATCGTCCCCGTCTCACGGTTAAAGACATACACATCACTCAATCCGTTTGTGTCCTCAGCAACAAGGCCGTCGTACGATGTGAAAACCACGTATGTTCCGTCTTTGCTGATTTTGGCTTCACCGCCATTTGCCGGATCCCCCTCAATGTCACGGCTAATTAAGTCCGTCAATCCCGTGCTTCGATCAAAGAGGTAAACACCTCCGCCAAACCGTTCGGAGTAAACGACGAATCTCCCGTCACCACTGATCGAAGGCTCGATTCCGAGACCTACTTCAACTTCGAAACTGTTGGGACTCGCATCAGGAGGGACCATGCTGACGTCGACTAGTCGAATCGAACGCTGGCCTTCGATGCTGCCGTATCGTTCAAAAACGACAATTTGTCCGTCATCGCTGACGTCTGGGTGAAGGACTTCAACCTCGGCGCCATTTGATTGTCGCGTTGTGCCAAGTGCGACTAACTTGACCAAATTTTGTTCTCGGTCGTAATGAAAAAGTGATCCAGTGTTAAAAACAAACTGTGTTTCAAGAAATGTAAGATAGGGGTGAAGATTGCGCTCAGTGGATTTGAAAACCACGATGCTCGCATCGAAGTTGACGACGGGGGCGCTTGCTCCTTGATCCAATTGCTCACCACCGAGCGTCAATCGCGAGATTTCCGCCTCGGACAAACGCCATCGCCCATCACCCTCCACATCAACTTCAAGATATCCCGGTGAGACGTCACCGAAATCGAACCGTCCATTCTCATCAACCAAAGGAGTCGACGGATCATCTCTACTGGTCTGCAACTGAAGGTTTCCGATGGCAGAGCCGCTGGCGGAAACGGGAAAGTTGGCAACGCCGGGTTCGAATCGGTCTTGCACTTGGTTCTGGTTCGAATCGAAGTAGATCGTGCCCCTGGCCGATCCGATTTTAGCTTCCACCGCCCCAAGGTCCCCGTCGCCGCGTGCAGTTCCGAATTGGTCAATGGTCCCCTGAGAGTCCGCAGTTGCCGCGTCGATCCCCGGATGTAACCCCAGCAAGAGATGCGCCGGTGGAGCACTTCCACGCCGCTCCAGGGAACTGAATCTTTCCGAACCGAGATCGTCCGAGGTTAGTGAATTCGTCGAATTCACATGATTCGAATCGATGTCCAGCACTTCGTTCGCGGTGACCAGCGAATTCTCGACCCGCACATCTCCCGCTACGGCATAGCGACTGCCCGACGTCTGCGCAATGGTGACGTGACTCGCATGGATTTGCGAAATGGTCGGCGCAAATATCGTGGGCGATTCGATCGTGCCAAGTTCTCGGTCGACCACGAAAATGTCTTGCGCTCCGTTGGAGTCATTGGCCACCAAATTAACGGCAGACGACAGGAACGTTACGAAGCGTCCATCGTCGCTGATCGAAGGCGTATCGCTAGAGCCGTTTGCCTGTTCACCCGACGCACTCATATTGATACGTTCTACGGTTTGCGTCTGGCGGTCATAGACGAAAATGTCAGATGCTTGGTTTGTATCCTCGGCAACCAAGTTGTCGGCGCTGCTGGCGAATACCAGGAACCGGCCGTTTCCACTGATCGACAGTGACGTCAGTTGATCGCTCAGTTCCGTTGGATCAGGAAGGGATGTTTCCTCTTGCGCCCCGGATGCAATCTCGAAGATTGCCACCTCGTACCCGTCTTGATCGAGACTCACAAGAGTTGAGCCGCTATCGTCCAGACTTGGAGCCCGAAAGTCGGTTCCATTGCTCTGGACCTCCAAGATCCACTCATCCGTTTCCACGCCCCGTACTACAATACTCGAATTATCGGGATTCCGTGTGGCGTAGACCGTCCCGTCGCCACTGATCGCGGGATCAAGCCCCGGTAACGGACGGTGACGACTGTTGCTAATCGTGTGTATCGCGGAAAAGGTCGAACCTTGACTCGTCTGTACGTTGTACACCAGCCGTGATCCGTCTGACGTCAAGAATGAGTCAGAGCCCATACTGGTTGTTTCAATGGGCGGTCCTATCGGCAATAGATCTGCGGTCTGCCGATCATTGACGACGATTTCGTAATCTTGTCCAAAATCCGGAAAAAGGTTGGAAGCAGATGATGAGAATGAGACGTAACGACCATCGTCATTGATCGCCGGATCAAAGGAACTCCCGTCGCCGGCTACTCCGGAATCACTTTGCGAAATGCGCTCGAAAAGCCCGCTGAGCCGGTCATACAGGAGCACCTGCGATCTGAACGGCGGAGCATCGACGCCGATCAGTGCTGACGCCTGTGTTGCAAAGGCAATGTATCGTCCGTCTCCACTGATGACGGGATCATAACTATTTGTGTCGCCTATACCCGAGATATCTCGCTTGCCGTTGTAGATTGCTCCCTGTCCACCGTGGTTTGCAGAGAACGTTGTACTATCGACGTTAAGGTCGCGGTCCGAATGCGAGTGAAGCCCTCCGCCTTCGTTGTTCGTCAGAGCGCTCTGCGAGATGATTCCCTCGGCAACGCCCCCAAAAAAGATGCCGCCGCCGAAGTTCGATTCGTTCTCGTCGATCCAAGTTCTGCGAATTTCGGCAACACCATCCCAGACAGCAATACCGCCACCGCGGATTGGACGCGTTGCTGAAACTCCCAACGCCACGTTGCCTTGGACGTTCGAGTCGGTCACCGTGAGCGAGCCTGCAGACAAGATACCGCCGCCGCCTTGATCGGGCGGCGAAACGCCTCCCGTCACTGTCACGCGAGCAAGATCCAATGCCCCACCTGGATGTACTTTGAAGACACGGTCAAACGACTGTGCATCAATGACGGTGAAGTCGTTGAGACTGCCAATGATCGTGATATCTCCGGTGATGTCAAAGTCGCCCGTCGTCTCGTCGGACCAACCGGTGTTGTTCTCAATTGACGCGATAAACAGGTCCGGATCCGGATACGGATACGTCGAATCGGGGTCGGGCTGATGGGGAATATCGATCGTATAACGACCTTCTTCCAAAATAATCGTCATCGGGTTCACAGACGCATTGGCTGTCGCGATCGCCTCGCGTAGCGAACCGCCGCCTGGAGTGTCTGAGAATGAATCGATATACAGGACGCTCGGGTCGTCTTCGATGCGAACGTTGAACGACCCCAGTTCCAACAACGCGATCGATTGGTTGGCAGTGCTGTCTTGAATGATTCCGGGAACGGTTGTGATCCGGTAGTCGCCAAAGTCGAGTGCGTCCCAAGTACCACCAGGAGCCGAGGCGACAAACGTTGCCTGCACCTTCGTGCCGTTTTGCAAGATCGAACTCGGTTTCAGTGCGACGTCCGGCGAATCAGCGGGCCCCCACGATCGTGTGACTTCGATGGATCCATCTCCAATGGTAGACAGGTCAATCCCATCTCGATGATCGAATTCCACCACAAACTCTGTCGACGCACCGCCCGATGTCTTGATGCTTTGGCGAGACACAAGCCTCGCAGTGGGCGTGAAAACATTCGCCTTGATCGCTGCCGCACTCTCGAGACGCCCACCGGAGGACACGACCGAACTGCCGCCGGGAAACGCCTCAGCCGAGCCCAAAATCGCTTCACGAATTTCAGCTACACTCGCACTCGGCAATGCCGACCAGATCAACGCCGCCGTCGCGGAAACATGCGGCGTGGCCATGCTGGTTCCGTTGGCGGGGGCAAAGACGCCTCCCGGAAGTGTGCTTCTGACGCCCACGCCGGGGGCGGCAATGTCGGCAGAATCCGAACCGTAGTTACTGAACGTCGCCAGCGCGTTGCCCGAGGCGGAAAGTGCTGAGACCGCGATCACGTTGTCGACGTCGTAGCTGGCCGGGAAGAACGGCACCGAATCGTTATCGACACCATTGCCGAGCAGGTTGCCGTTGCCCGCCGCAGCGACGAACAATATTCCTTCGTCACCCAACGCGTCGATCGCAGTTTCAAATGCCTGCTCGAATCCTCCCGGTTGCCCCCAGCTGTTGTTCAAAACTCGGACGCCCGCGCCACGCTCGACGCGGCCGTCATCGCCAATCGTCAAGTCGGCCCGCATCGCTCTGGCATAGTTGATCGCGCGAATCGCGGCCGCCGCATCGGACTGGTTGTTGTTGTCCAGAATTCGCAACGACATCAGCGACGTCTGCCAGTTCAACCCCGTCACCCCAAATCCATTGTCGCCGACGGCGCCGATCGTACCCGCGACGTGAGTGCCGTGCCCGAGAGGATCAAGTGGGCGATTGCTGGGAAATGGATCGTCATTGCCGGCGCGGAAATTGACACCAAACAAGTCATCGAAAAACGTGTTGCCGTCGGTATCACGGCCGTCCGCCCAGCTGACATCTTCCAGCAGATCAACCACGTCGATACGGCCGTTTAGATTTCTGTCCTCGACGAAGTCCGCATTCGGGCCGCTGTCGAACGGTGTCGCTGTCGTCATCTGTGCGACACTTGCCGGGTGTCCCGTCGACGCGATGACGATTCCGGAAGCGGTTCGCTGAAGATTATTCAGATCGTAAAACGTGATCAGCTGGTCGTTGTCGATGTCGACCAACTGTTCACGAAACGCGGCGGGAATCTCGCCCTGATTGAGCCAGACGTTCAAGAATAAATCGGGATGCGTCGCATCGATTCCGCTGTCGACCACACCGACAACCGTTTGACTGCTGCCGATCGATTCGTCCCAGGCCTCGGATGCAGAGACACGCTCCAGACCGGGAAGAAGGCCTCCGGAAAACTCCGGGTCGTTGGGGACAGTCGCTTGTCCCTGGACCAAGGAGTTCAGACTGAAACTTTCGATGCGGTCGTCGCTTGCCAAAACCGACTCAACGTCTTCGATCGTCACGCCCTCGCCGCGCAGCAGCAGCAATCCGCGAGTACCAAGTCCGCTGATGACCGTCATGTCGACCGTAGCGCGATCGAACCAGTCATCGATCGCGCTGACAGACGACAGTTGCTCGGTAACTGATGTGGTGAGTCCCGCGATCCACTCCGAAGCGACGAGCGGATGAGGGCCCATCCGATCTTGTGACAGTTCTTCAGACGGCGAAGTCGCCTGCGCAGCGATCTGTTCGCCTCGCAGACGCGGAACCTCATCAAACGACTCGAACCAAGCCCAGGGATTGGCCGCCAGCAAGTGTCGCGGCTCGAGTGGCTCAAACTGTGGGCGGAGAACCTTTCCAACGCTTGCCCCCAAAGCGCTTCGCCGAATCTCCCGCACCTTGCATTGGGGGGCACCCCGCAATGATTGGTGTTTCTTGCTCATCAATCTTTCGTCGGTTTTCTGATCGTTTTGGTTAGTGCAGAATGGTGGAACGCCGCTTAGTGTAATAACTGCTCTCTAAATGGGGGGTCTGGGTATTGCGGGTTTTCGGCAAAAATCCGCGGAACCAAAAGAGACAAAATCGAAATGGCGGAAAACAAATCGTCTCGCGCCAGACGAGAACGCCCCGTTTCACCGGCCGAATTATTACCGGAGTTCCAATGTTTGATTCTTCTCGATTGGCCGCCCAGGCATATCGACTCAACGAATCCCAACGGGCCGACTGGGTGCGAAAGCACTGCCAGGGCGATCCGGTCAAAGAAGCGGAGCTGCGCGCCAAGCTGTCCGAGCTGGATCGGCTCTCGGCGACCCTCCCGCCGGGCGCGGTGCAAGCGGATCCGGATGAGACCGTGGATCCGGGCCGGACCCCTGACCGGATCGCAGCGACAAACGATGCGTTCTCGGTTGATTTCGAGGGGCCCGATGCTGATCAACCCACCTTGGACACAAGCTTTGATTGGGACCTCGGACCTGACGAACAGTTACAGGCAGAAGAGATCCTCGATCGCTTTGAATCAGACTGTTCCAGTGACGAGATCCCGGACTGGTCATCGTATCTGCCAGCGGACCTCAGCGATTCGATCAAACGATATCTGGCCCACCATCTCGTGGTTTTGGACCTGACGTATCGCGACAAGAAAAAGCTGCCGATCGATTCGGATTCCTACCTCTCGCGCTTGCCCGAGTTCGAACGGGAGATTCGCGCCGCCATCACACTTCGCCGGCAGGCGACAAAAACTCCGGTAATCCGTCGCGGCAACAGCGACGAAAACGAGCAACCTTCAACTGGTGATTGGCACAATCTCACGCCCGACACGGCGGACGCGCGATACGTCCCGGGCAAGATGCACGCCAAAGGGGGACTTGGCGCAGTTTACCGCGGCCGTGACACCGAATTGGGCCGAACCGTCGCACTCAAACGCATCTTATCCAAATACGAACACTTGCCGGAGTGCCGCGATCGTTTCGTTTTCGAAGCGGAAGTCACCGGCTCGCTGGAGCACCCCGGAATTGTTCCTATCTACGGGCTGTGCACCTACGAAGACGGAAAGCCGTACTATGCGATGCGATTCATTCGCGGCCGAAGCTTCGGCAGTGCGATCACAGAGTTTCATCGACAGCATTCTCCATTAACGGCGGACGCATTCGACTCCCGAGCCTTTCGCGGTCTGCTTCGCAGATTGATTGAGTGCTGCAACGCCATGCACTATGCCCATGAGCGTGGCGTCGTCCATCGCGACCTGAAGCCCGACAATGTCATGCTGGGGCCCTATGGCGAAACCCTGGTGGTCGATTGGGGGCTTGCGATGATCCTGTGCGATGACAAATCAGCATCTGACACGGATCAAGACATCGACCATACGCCGCTTCTTTCTTCCAAAGGAAGCAACGTCAGTGAGGGAACAACCGTCGGCACACCCTCCTACATGAGCCCGGAACAGGCGAACGGAGTGCACCAACACTTGACTCGGGCAACCGATCTCTACGCATTGGGCGCGATCCTTTTTCGACTGACCAGCAACAAGATCTGTGTCGACGGCGATACGCTGCTGGACGTGATTACCAATGTGCGTGATGGAAAGGTCCGAGATCTTCACGAAATCTTGCCGGTCGCCCCGAGAGCGATCGCGTCGATCTGCCGTCGTGCGATGGCCTTTCGTCCCTCTGACCGCTATCAAACGGCAGTCGAGTTGGCCGAGGACATTGACCGTTGGATGAACGACGAAGCCGTGCTGGCGCACGCCGAATTCGAGACCGTCCGTGAAAAAGCCGGACGGATGATCCGACGCTATCGAAGCTGGACGCTTTCCGCCGCGGTGGCGCTGATCGCGATCACGATCATCGCAATCGGTGCCAGCGTCTTCATCGAAAGGGCAAAGGCTCGAGAAGAAGTTGCGAAAGACCAGGCGGAGCGGTTCAAAGGCGAAGCCGTTGATCGCTATCGCCAATCACGTCAAGCCATTGATACATGGTTGGTCCAAAGTAACGATGCCTTGCAGTATTTTCCCGGGACGCGTTCGGTGCGGGCACGGCTTCTAACGCTCGCGGCGGAAGAATACGAAGCCTTGGCTGGCGAACCCAGCGAAGACCCAGAGATCGAACTCGAACGTATTCGCGCGCTGATTCGGTTTGGCGATCTGCAGCAAACCAACACCGAGTACGAGAACGCACGCGAAACCTACACAAGGGCGATCAAGTCGATCGACAGCGTCCTGCGGGAGCAAAGAAGGCCAGATTTTCTCGCCGAGCGCGGCCATGCCACGTCTCGAATCGGACTCAGTTGGTCCGCCGAGGATCGGACGGAAAAAGCGAAATTGGCTTTCACCTCCGCAATCGAACAACTCAATGCCGTTTCTGCACCGCATCCGACGTCCGTATCGCGATACCTTGCTGCAGCACATCTCAATTACGCCGAATCGGTTTTGCGACAAAACGACTTTGACAGGGCCGCCGAACATCTCGACGCAAGCATGGAAACGATCACGCGAATTGGGAACGCGAGCCAATCTCGCGATACGATGACCAAGTCGCGGGCAACGGAGCTTCTTGCTCGCCTGATGCTCAGCCGGGGGGACCTGCAAGGTGCCATCGAACAACTGAACCGGGCGAGTGATTCGATTCGAAAATTAGTCCACGACGAACCCGACCACCCCGAATTTGCCGATTCGCTGGCATCGCTGCTCATTCTCCGTGCCAGCATTGCCAGACAAATGGGGGATCAAAATCGAGAGCAAGACTCGCTGAGAGAAGCGGTTGATTTATACAAGCGGCTTCAGGCGGCGATCCCAGATCTACCGATCTACCAAGAAAACCTTGCGTTGACGTTAACCGACCTGGGGTTAATGCTTTACGAGCAACACCTTTGCGTGGATGCAAAGCCGTTGTTGGAAGAGTCGATCGCCTTGATGCAATCGCTTAGCCGGACCTACGGTTCTACGCTTCGGTATCGCGATACGATTGCAGCGACACAGGATGGATTGGGGCAAGTCTTGCGCGACCTTGGCGAAATGGCCGCGGCTCAAGAGCATTTAGCCGCCTCCCTGACCACGTATCAAGAATTGGTTGATGATGCCCCAGATTTGCCCGATTTCTACGAGCGGCTCGCGATTACCCAAAGTCATCTTGCCCAAACGCTTGCCCGGTCGGTCGATGAAATGAGCGACGACGATGAAGCAAAGCGTGAAACCATCTCGATGATGAAAGATGGTTTCGCGTCGGCCAGAAATACCTTGCAACAACTATGCGACGTCTTTCCCGATGTTCCGCAGTATCGCGACTCTCTCGCCCATGTTTGTTTCGAACAGGCAAGAGCTTTGTCGATCGATTTGTCGCCCGCCGATTTGTCGCCGGCCGATGTCGACGCGGCAAACGAAGCTTGGGCAGACGCCGAGCGGATTTGGGAAGCGTTGAGCGAGCATGGAGAGAAGGCTGCGTCCGAGCGTCTCGCCTGGCTATTGCTCTCCGAGGGCGGATTCAGGGAAACGGACTTCGATGCTGCCGTGAATGCAGCGCAGGAAGCCTATGAGGCGCAGCCGGGTAGCATCTTGTATCAAGGGACCCTTGCGCTGTCTTACGTAGCGAATCATCAGCTCACTCCCGCCGAGGCCCTGACCGAAACATGGGGCAACGAGGAAACGTTTTCCGGCAGGCAATGGAGGGTCTTGTCGATCCTGGCTGCGGCAAAAGGCCGATTCGAAATGGCGAGTGCTTATCGGCAACGCTGTCAGAACTGGTACGAACAACACGCCCCGGCGCATCGTGAACGCGACCTTCGATTCGCATGGGAACAGACCAGTCCGAAATAGGCAAAATGGGAAAAGCAGGCCATGTAAAACGATTGACCGGGGGGGGCTTAACCAAACGGTGCGGATTCTGACGATTGTGGAGGTATTGCTCCTTCCGCCCGAGTCCCCCTTCATGGCTTCACCCTGTCATCTGCCTGCGCTTTTC
This sequence comes from Rhodopirellula sp. SM50, assembly GCF_002289565.1. GTDB lineage: Bacteria > Planctomycetota > Planctomycetia > Pirellulales > Pirellulaceae > Stieleria. The sequence goes on from NZ_NTFY01000014.1 coordinate 56,138, forward strand.
TCGCGAAAGCTCCTTCATCAGCCAATGTTGTGGGGTGCCGTCCTGTTCGTTTTGTTGGTCCACAGAGGCAATTGTCTCGCCGATCCACCGGTCTTGGTGCCCGCGCGGGTCGTGGATCTGGGGGGCGAAAATCGCAAAGAAAGTGATCAATCCGTTCCCGATGCATCCAGCGGTCCCATTCAGACCCGCATTAATCAGACGGTCGACGACTTCGACGACTCGCAGAGCTTGAGGGACTTTCTGGTCGAGACTTCGCCGTTGCGGTTGGCGACGATGCTGCAGCCGACGCCCCTGCTGATGCCCAGAATCTCGATCACTCCTCAAACCGCTAGCGCTTCGCCTGTCGTCGGTGCATCGGGTGCTGCGTCATCGCCATCGTTGCGATCGCGTTTATTTGCGACCACTTCACTTGACCGCAGTTTGCTTCGTCAGACCGATACTGCAATTAATTCGTTTGCCTCCGATCGTGTTCGTGGCCCGACGGCGACGGCGAGAGTCACAACGGATGTCGGCGACCTGTTACGCAAAGCGCCGGCTGCACTGAGTGTGGACGTGCAGCGACGAACACCGATCGTCAACGATCCTCGCATCCGTTCCAACCGCGTCGGATCACTCGCGGCATCAGGTTCCTATTGGGTGCCTGCCCGTGCCGATTTGGATACCGTCCTTTCCAAAATCGATTCTCGGATGGTCGAAGAAGTTCTGGTCATTCCGGGCCCCTACAGCAGTCTCTACGGTCCTGCGTTTCACGTCGTCGATTTCCAACTGCTGAAGTCGCCGAGATCCCGTGGCGATTGGGATTGGAGCGGACAAACCAGCTCGGACTATCACTCCAACGGCAATCAATTCATGGTGCAACAGTCAGTTGCCGGTGGGGCTGAAGACTGGGGACTACGAGCGAACTATGTCTATCGGACGGGCGACAGCTATCGTACCGGATCGGACAACACCATTGCAGCGGGTTATGAATCGAGCGAATTTGCGCTCGCGATCGGTCGCGACTTCAGTGACGGACGTTCGATCGAATTTTCGCTGCTGCGGCTGGATCAAACTGACGTCGAATTTCCCAGTTACGTTTTTGACATCGACTCTCTGGTGACCAACGCCTACGAAGTCACTTACGTCGACGAGAATGCATGGATCGGTGACCGGTCGGAGTCGGAGGTGTGGTACAACCGCACTGAATTCACGGGAAACTCGCAATCGCCCGCGAAACGTAATCAATTTCCGTTGCTCGACCGGCTGCGCTATGTCGGCTTGACGGAGGTGGATTCGCTCTCGACCGGATACCGAAGTGCGCATGCTTGGTTGCGATCGGACCACCAATTCACACTCGGTCACGACTTGCGATATATCCGCCAGCAGTTGGACGAAATCGCTGATGCCACGACGCTGGGATTACCGATCCCGGTGACCGACCGAAATTCTCCTATTCCACGATCCTTTTCGGTGAACCCCGGTGTGTTTGGTGAGTACCGGGAAGATCTGTTCGGCGAGTTTCAATTTCGAACGGGGGCCCGGGTGGATTATGTCCAAACCGATGTCAACACGAATGACAACGAACTGAATGACTTGGGATTGGATCTGTTCGGGTCGTCTTACAGCGAGATTGTCGGTACCGACAGGCGTCAAACCGATCGTGTTCTCTGGAGCCTCTACGCGTCGCTGGACCATCAATACAGCGAAGAGTTAAGTGGAACCGCGTCGCTCGGATTTGGCCAGCGCGCACCGAGCCTGACGGCGCTGTATGCGGCTCAGCCGTTTTTGCTGCTGCTGCAAAACGGATTCAATAATGTCACGGGAGATCCAACGCTAAAGCAGGAAAAAATGATTCAAGGGGATCTCTCAATGGATTACTCGGGGCAAAACTTGAAGGCCGGATTCCGGGCGTTTTACGGCTGGGGGCTGGACTACATCACCTTTGAAAACACCAACGTGGTTCAAGGTCCGCCCAATGGTGATGTGCAACAAATCAGTCTGCGATACGTCAACACGGATCTGGCAACCTTCGTCGGAGGAGAAGCCTTCGCGGAGCTCTTTCCGCAGTCCCGGTTCACCCCCTTCGCGACGGTCCGTGGAACGGATGGTCGGGACCGCACTCGCAACGGCAGCTTCGCGACCACCAATGGTGCCAGTGGATCACCGTCGGAAAAGATCACGGGTTTGCCTCGCGGTTTTTTCAGCGGTGTCGTCGGCGGCGATTCCGAACCGCTTCCCGGCATTTCGCCTTTCGAAGCTCGATTCGGCGTACGGCTTCGCGACGACGCCGTCGCGACTCGTTGGACCCTCGAGTTGTCGGCGCGTGTCGTGGACAATCAAGATCGTGTCGCGACGAGTTTGCTCGAGTCGCCCACGCCCGGATTCACCACCTGGGATCTGCGAGGTGTTTATCAGCCGCGTGCTGTCGATGGCCTGACCATTGTCGGCGGGATTGAAAACATCTTTGACAAAGCCTACCGCGAGCATTTGAACAATGTCTCACGGGTCAATGGGCAAGTCTTTCAACAACCGGGTTTCAATCTTTATCTCGGTGGTGATTGGGCTTATTGAATGGCTGTTCCATGCTCGCGAGGCCGTTGTCACCAAACGGCGTCGCGTTAGAATTCGCCGAACCGAATCAGACCATCGCGACCAAGCTTGTAAATCGGGCCTGGAAGTTGGCCCAGCTGATGCGGATGTTATGATTCTCTCCGCCTTGAGGATCTCGCAGAACGACCGTCGGATTTGGATCATTCGCTGCACCTTCTACGTCCATGACCGAGTAGGAATGCCAAGCGTAGATCCCCAGCGAGTCGGCTCCGCTCCAGCCTTCGCGTGTGGTGGCGATCATCACGGGATAAACCGACCTGGCCAATCGCAATCCACTCGGATGGGAATTCAGATTTCTGGTCAGGTCGGTTGTCGTGTGCCCCGTCAACGCTGGAATGGAGTAAGCGGCATTTCGATAGTCCCCCATTTCCAAATGGCCCTTTGCATCCAAAAGCGGATTGCCGGCCGAATCCACCTGCGCGTAGTTCAAGAGGTAGGCGCGATGGTAGAGCAGGCTCCATAGCTCGCCCCCATCTTCAGGCTGCGCATCAAAGCCGTCGATAAAACCTCGGAAGGGGACTTCCGTCCAGCTTTCCCGATAGACACCGTCGACTTGCTTGAACAATCGCACTGCGTAGTAATGGACGCCTTGTCCCGATCGCAAGAATCGGATTCCACTGGCCAAGTCAAAGCCGTTATCAGCTGCAGACGCGAGGGTCGCCGAGAAAGTGCACAGTGCCAAGGATGCCGGTTGGGTGACATCGTTCGCTTCGTAGGCGTTGTCATCGCCAGAGCCGACGCGAGCAACAACGAATGGGTTGGCGAAGTCCGTTAAGTAAGCTCCCGCAACATCGACGGGGTGCGTAACGGATCCATCGTCAGTGATCGCGCCGAGTTTTTTGGGTGGTTCCACTTCGATCCGGCGTTCCGATTCTTCCCTTTCCTTATCCTCCATCAGTCCTTTTAACGCTTTCTGTTTACGTGCCTCTTTGTCGCTAGCCGTTCGTTCGGCCCGGAGCATGAATCCGTCGTCATGGTTGAGCGAGAACCCATTGCTGTTCCAAGTGAGATAGGGCGCCGCCACATCACTGCCCAGTGGGAGAGAAGAACCATCATCGAAAAAGAGCGTATCGTCGCGGTCGGCTCCAATGCCAAGGACGTAATCCACGTCGCTTCCGCCCCGCAGCTGATCGGCTCCCGCTTGCCCGTTGAGCGCGTCAGCTCCTCCCTGGCCATAAAGGTAGTCGTCGCCGTCGCCTCCAAAGAGCCAATCGCTGCTTTCCCCACCGAATAAGTAATCTCGTCCTGCTTCTCCGAGCAGAACATCGACACCGCTGCCGCCGTAAATCCGGTCTCCGCCATCGCCACCGTAGGCGACCATCTCGACTCCGGTGTGGTTTTCGATCCGGTCATTTCCGCCAAGCGAACGAACCTGGATCTGCTTGATTCCATCCCCGACCCAGCCATTGAGATGTCGCAACAAACTTTGGGGTCGCTCGCCTGAATGGTAGATATGAATGTTATCGTCCAGTTCCGTTCCGATCACATACAGGGTGTCTCCCAGTCGAACGGATGTGTCGGTGAGTTCAACAACGTCGTGATTGCGCGTTTGTTGTCCGTACAAGCCATTTTCCGTGACGAACATGACCCCATCCGCAACGACATCGTAATCGAGCGTCTTGCCAAACCGCGATGAACGATAAGGTTCATAGGGTGTCGACTCTGATCCGAAGTCATGAGCCATGCGGTACAGCTCACCGTCTGTCTTTCGGAAATAGACGTTTTCCGTCCCGACTTTGAAATCGGTGACGTCGGAGACCCACGCCGGAGAACCGTTCTTGTAGAGCTGTCTGGTGCCGTGGCTGTTGACGACGATCTCATACTTGGGCAGTGCGTTGACGTTGGTTTCGAGTGCCAGCGATGGAAGCCCATCCGCCGTCAAGCCGATCACGCTGAGCTCACCGACAAAATCAGCGTTAGGAGTGACGGTGATCTGACCATTGAGCCGACTAACCCGAGCGATGGTGTCGTCGTTGTCGGCCGAGCGAAACAGGCCACGATCGTGACGGAGTTGGACGAACAGATTTCGGCTTGCGTCGAACAACGTGACCCGACCTTGGCGGTCATCGACTTCGACGAAATGGGAATCGACGCCCGAGTCGCGTTTCTCTATCCAGAACCTTCCTTCCAGCCGCTCGAATCGACTGGTTGCTGATTCAAATCCGGCGTTGTTCCAGCTGCCTCGAGATCCCTGCCACTCAGACCATCGCGCGACGGTGACGGTTCCGCCTGTGGAATGACTGAACGTCAGTCGCATTCCTTGATAGTTTTCCCCGCCGGCGGATCGAGAGAAATAGCCTGAGTCCCCCGACAACACGCGATCTTTGACGTCTTCGTCGACCAGAGTATCCGCCACATCCTTCACCACCCAGTCGTCACCATCACCGGCGACCACATGGTCAACGGAGTTGCCACGACGTGTATCGATCAGATCATTTCCACCGCCGGCCTCAATCTCATTGGGTTGTGAGCTACCGACGATGACGTCGTTGTGTGCGGTTCCGATGACACCGGAGAGTCGACCGCCCAGTTTCAAACTCAGGTCCGAGTTGATCACCGAGACATCGTTGTCGTCGAAATTGGGAAGGGTGATCCGAATTCCTTCCCCCATGGCCGAGAAATCAAGCGTATCGCCTGTGCCGGTGGCGTAGTGAGCATCGCCGGTCGTGATCGTGTCGGTTCCGAGTTGAGCTCCCGCAAAGACGAACGTTGTTCCGTTGCCATAGCTGGTCAAGCGGTCATTGCCGGTGCCGGGTTCGATCCGATTTGTTCCGTACCTGCCGCGGAGTTCGTCGTCCCCGGGACCGCCGAGGATCGTATCATTCCCTTTCCAACCCGATACGAAGTCGTTGCCTGCACCGGCGATGATCAAATCATCGCCGGTGTAACCGTAGAGTGTGTCATCACCGCTCTCGCCACGGATTTGGTCGTTTCCCTCCTGACCGGTGATCCAATCATTGCCCGTCCAGCCGGAGATCTCGTCGTCTCCTTCGCCGCCGTAGATTCGGTCATCGCCGTCGCCCCCAAAGAGTTTGTCATTTCCGTGCCACCCCGACAAATAATCGTCTCCGTCTCCGCCGTAGACGTGGTCGTTGCCGGTCCAACCGTAGAGTTTGTCATTTCCATCGCCACCAACAACGAGATCGTTGCCGACTTGTCCATCCAAAACGTCCTGACCCTCGTGACCGTAAATTCGATCGTCGCCGTCACCGCCGTAGATGGAATCGTTTCCCGCCTGCCCGTAAATCCGATCTGATTCGCTGCCACCATAGATACGGTCATTACCGGCTTCGCCCAGGATCACATCCCGCCCCTGCCAACCCGATACGTAATCGTCGCCGGCCCCGGCGTAGATGACGTCGTCCCCGGTGTATCCATACAGTTTGTCATTTCCGTCCTGCCCGTAGACACGGTCATTGCCACCACCTCCACTGATCCAATCGTCGCCCGCATTGCCATAGATTCGATCATTGCCGGTGTAGCCCCAAAGCGTGTCATCATCTTGGCCGCCCACGATGATGTCGTCGCCGGCCTGGCCGGTGATGTAGTCGTCTCCAAAATGACCAAAGGCCCGATCATTTCCATCTCCCGCATAGATCCTGTCGTTTCCGTACCCGCCGTAGAGGCTGTCATTGCCGGCACCCCCGTAAAGCGTATCGTTGCCGTTTTGACCGTCGATCAAGTCGCCCGCCGAACCGCCGATCAAAATGTCGTCACCGTCACCGCCGTAGAACCTGGAGAAGATGTTGGTATTGTTCTGGACTCGGTCATTACCCGCATGCCCGCGAAAAACGATCTGTTGGATCGTGGCAGCGCTGTTGTCGAAAAGCTGGGTTGTCTGGCCGAGGACTGCCACCTGGATTTGGCTGCGATCGGTGTCTCCAGCCCTGTACGAGATTTCCACTGCGTCGCCTGAGTCGGTCCCGTTGATCTGCAAAATGCCGTCGTCCAGCGACACGTCGGCCGCCATCAATTCACGTTTCTGCAACGATTCCAGCAACAGACGACGTCGATTGTTCGCGCCGCGGCGGCGACGCCGGTCGGATGATCGAGGCGACAGGGTTTGTTGATTCGAGATTCGCAAGAAAGCTGGCAATGACATTTTACGGTTCCAATCGATAGACAGTTGCTCGGACGACTCCGTTGCCGTCTTCATTGCTGCCATCGAAACTGCTGCCGGTTTCCCGGCAGAGAGACGGAAAAATGTCAGATTTTTTCTCAAAATTGCAGAAACAGCCGAGAACTCGCCCGAAATCAGGGGCCTGCGGGCGAGTTTTCCAAACCAATGATGCCGCCGGTCATGAATCCCAGACGTTGCGAATCAGTTTCAGTTTTCTTTCGACCGTGCGTTCAACGCATCCGAGCTGTCGGGAGATTTCTAAGTTGGTATAGCCTTCCATCTTGAGCTGGGCGATTCGTCGATACGTCTGGTCCGGTAACTGCTGCATCAGTTCATTGAATTCTTCCGTGACCGTGGCAGCCAGTTCGGGCGTCGGTTCCGCACCGAGGACCTGGGCCATTCCCAACGCCTCGTCAAGGCCGGGCTGCTGAAACACCGACTCGCCGCGGACCTGACCCTCACCACGCTTGAGAGCGAAATCGCGTTTGCGTTGATCGAGTATTTTCCGAACCGTAATGGTCACCAGCACCTTCCACAGATCGTGGCGGTCGTCCAATTTGGGAAGTCGCTGGTCGTCGACGGCACGAAAGAAACTATTGAAGGCGCTCAGCGCGATGTCCTCTTCGTCGTAGTCGCGTTTCTTGGCGCTACGCAGCTTGGCGCGTGCCAAGCTAACCAGCTTCTGAAAATACGCGTTCCATAACTCCTGTTGCGAACGAGCTTCGCCGCGTTTGACTTCTTGAAGCCAGAGAGTGATGTCGTCTTGCATTGGTACAACCTCTGATGATTCTCGCTAAGCAATTCGATCCGATTGTGATCGGTATCACCGCTTTGGACAACGACGCCAATTGCCCCACCTGCACTCATCGTGCGGGTCGATCAAGATGTTTCAAAGCACTAGGGCTCTGTCCCTAAAGTCCTTCAAGCGAAAAGGGGGTAATCGTCCAAGTAGTGGGTTCAACTTTTTGCGCTCCTGCATTGGGAACGAGAATGAAGCCTCGCTCTCGTGCGTCAGAAATGGTCTTCACCGGTCAACAAATGCTCCACTTGGTCTGCATACTTCGCGACCTCCGCAATGCTGGTGCGGATCTCATGGGCGTCGCAAGTCGCGCGTGGATACGAATTCACCATCACGAAATGTGGAAGACCCGATACCGACTCGATCCCGATTGCACCATGACTTATCGCAGCATTCAAATGCAACGCCCGCTCATAGTAGGACGCGGATGCTGGGCCGCAAACGCTGAAAACTCGGACAATGTCCTCGTGGGTTTCCGCGTCCTCGTCAATCTCGACCGAGACGATCTGGTTTCTTCCGTCGGGCAGTATCACGCGAACATGATAACGTTGTCCATCAAACTCTGGCAGCATGGAACTTCCGGCCAAAGCCTCCGTCAACATCGATTCAAGACTTCGTAATCCGCCCAGTACGGCCCTCAGATCGTCTCGTAATTCACTGGCATGTCCATAACGTTGGCCCACCTCACGCCCCAGCGATTTTTGCATGATGTTGGCAATCCCAGCAGGCAGCCTTTCGGCTTCAAAATCCAACGATCGAAGCAGGTCGTGCTTGGAGTGAAATCGGACTAACTCACCGATCGACGACGCGTCAATCGCCAGGCGGCCGGTCAGCAAGTAGAAGTAGGAGGCGCCCATCGCATAGATATCGCTTTGAATCGACGCCGCGTGTCCGCGAAAAAGTTCCGGCGCCATGTAATTTGGCGTTCCCGAAAGCATGTCGCCGGCCAGCGGTTGATCGTTCGCGATTTGTTTGGCTAGTCCGAAATCCGCAAGCTTGGCGATTTGCGTCTTCGTCACCATCACGTTGCCTGGTTTGATATCGCGATGAATCATGCCCAAATCGTGAGCAACGGCCAGCGCTGAACTGACTTGATACATCCAAGTCGTTGCCTGTAGCGGGTTCAGATTACCCTGTTCCAGCACCAGGTGCTCCAGCGTTTTGCCGTCCACGTACTCCATCTCCAAGAAGTCCCGGCCATCGCTTCGCCCCAGCGTGTACAGGGTGACCGCGTGTGGATGATTGATGGCCGCCGACAGCCGCGCTTCACTTAAAAAGGTTTCAATCGCCCGTTCGCCACGCCCCAGCGTCGACGGACGTAGCACCTTGACGGCGCACGGACGTTGTAGAGAGAGGTGCGTCGCCAAGTACACCCGCGCCATCCCTCCTTGGCCCAAAAACGCTTCGATTTGATAGTTGGCGAAGGTTTGACCCACGAACGTCTCCGACGGTTCCTGGTCCTCCGCAAGAAACCCAAGCTCGTTCGTCTCATCCAAATCCACGGTCGAACCGTCGATCCAGTCGGAAAGCCGACCGTCACATCGCGGACAGACCACTTCGGTTAGAACCACGTCATATCTTTTGTTGCACCGCTGACAGTATCGTGTCGATCTTGCCATCATCAGACTCATGCTCGTTGGAAGCAGCTGCTCGGCTGCATGATCCGGTCAATCGGTTCCGAAATCGTCGGGAAAACCGTATCGGCGCTATCACTTAGCACGCCATTGAAACGTCGATTGACTGGACTTCAGTGTAATAGAATGCGAAGTGCGATATTGTTGCAACCTAAACAAGCAACCAGGTCATGCAATACGACGGTGGCGGCGCTGTCGCCCATTTGATTGACGGCAGCGGGAACGATGCACTAGCAGTCAGGGGTAGGTCAATTTTCGGGTTCGAATCGTAGCGGAAGCCGCCAAGGCTTTCAGCACGTGCGCGCGGCGTCAACGCGCCGGCCGAAACTCTTGGCGAGTTCCGCTACTCGAAAACCAAGCTGCGCCGGACTGCTAGCGTGATCGAAAAGTCTCGCTGGTCAGGACTGCAATCACGATCGTTCGCAGCCCCGCGTCATCATCGGCTTGAACACGCTCGTGGAGGTCGTCGATCGCGAAGCGGTCGGTGTGTTCCATCTGCCGGCCCGTGGCATACGTAAGCAGTTTTTCGATCAGGCTGCGGGTGAACTGGTCGTGACGGCTCGCTCGCAAGACCGTTTTGAAGCTTGCAAAATCATCGAACGTTTCTCCCGACGGTAATTTGCCGGAAGCATCGATCTTTGCCGCCGAGCCCTTTCCCTTGGGCTTCGGGTACTTGGTCCGCCAGCGCCCGATCGGGTCATAAGTTTCCAGCGCGAAGCCGAGCGGGTCGATGTTTCGGTGGCAGACGAAGCACGTTTTGTCTTCGCTGTGCCTGGACAACTTCTCGCGAATCGTGGTCGCTCCGCTGACATCGGCGTCAATCGAGGGCACTTCGTCCGGCGGCGGGGGTGGTGGGGTGCCGAGGATGTTTTCCATCACCCACACACCGCGGGTCACCGGCGAAGTGTCGACACCATTGGCGCTGACGGTCAACACACCCGCCATCCCCAGAACGCCTCCACGCTGTTTGTTGCCGGCCAAGCTGACGCGTTGAAATCCGTCGGCCAAACGGAGCGTTTTTTGTTCGGGCAACCCGTACAGCTTGGCGAGCTTCTTGTCGACAAAGGTGTAATCGGCGTCCAAAAACTCGCTCACCGGACCGTCGTCGTCCAACAGGTGCCGAAAGAATCGCCTCGCCTCCTGCTTCATCGACTCCGGCAAGTTTTCGGCGTAATACTGCGGGACGTCTTTCCGCGGCGGCGGCAAATTGCCGATGTCGCGAAGGTTCAACCAGCTATCGGTGAATCCAATGACGAATGCCCCGGAACGTTCGTCATCGAGCATTCGAACGATCTGTTTTTTTAACTCGCCAGGCTCGGTCAGCTTGCCCTCATCCGCGGCGTCGAACAACACGTCATCCGGTGGCGCTGCCCACAACGCATACGACAGACGCGATGCGAGATCGTAGGGACCGAGCAACGTTTCTTGTTCCGGAGTGATTTCGCTGAGGTAGAGAAACGACGGCGAGCACAGCATCATCTTCAACGTGTCCAAGGCTGCCTGCCGCGGCGTCGCATCGGCAGACACTCGCTGCTGATAAAACGTCTCGATCCGATCGCGATCGGAGTCGTTCAGCGGGCGGCGGTAGGCACGCCGGCCGAAGGCGAACAGTTGCTCGAGCGCGCGATCGTCCTGAAAGCCTTGCGGTCCAAACACGGCCACCTGCTCCTTCCCGCCGTGTGATTCCTCGATCGGACCGTGGACCTTGATCTCCCCGATCCGAATGTGGGGCAATTTGCCTTCGCGAAGGATGTGGGTTCGACTGACGCCGGCTTTGTATTTCTTGGGGTCGAACTCGTCCTTGTAGCGTTTGTTGACCTCGATCACCGAAGCCCGAGATTCGTAAGGGCCGTTGGGAAAGATAAACCGCGGTGTCTGTCCGGCTTCAAGCCAAACGCGGAATGTCAACCATTCCGGCTGCTCATCCGGCACGATCGCGCGTCCCAGAATCGGTTCGATCGCTTGCGGGTAATGGATGTGTCCCTTCGTCACGTCGCCCGGAACGACGGCCAGTTGAAAGGGCTCGGAAAAGTCGATGCGAAAGATTTTGGGATCGTAGTGGGTGTCGCGATGCATCGCCTGGGCGTGGACTTCAATGTCGTAAAGCCCGGCGACCGGCACGCCATGCAAAAAGTCTTCGATGTGCCCGTAGCCGCCCTGCCGCGTGTCGGTGTTGGGCTGTTCGTACAGACAAAGGTACTCGTAGTTCAACGCGCTTCGGTGCGGGTTGGAGAGTTCTTCGTACTGACGAAAATTGTCGCGAAAGTGCCACGTCTTCGGCTCCATCGCGGGCTTGCCCAGTCGAGCTTCCACCAGTCGGTTGGCGGCCTGGAAGTACTGATCGAGCAGAAAGCCGGACGTCACGAGGGATTCGCCCAGATTGTCCATGTGGCCGACGGTGTTGTCCTTCGGGAAGTCAGCGGTCAGCCCCAGCGTGTCGACGCGGCGATCGAACAGCGTCGCCAGCGTGTTTTCGTATTCACGATTGGAAAGCCGACGCATCACCGTCCGCCCGCCCGATCCCTTTAACCGCTGGCGGGATGCGTCGATGCCGTTTCGCAACGCGTCGAGCACCGCCAGACGCTCACCATCGGTCGGTTGCGGTGCATCCTCCGGCGGCATCAGTTTGAGCGTCAGCTGATCGACGATTTCGTCAGCGATGATCTGTTGCTCGACCGAGGCGAGCGGCAACTTGAAGGAGTCAAACTCGCGGTTGCCCTCGGCCGAATCGGCGTTGTGACACTCGGCGCAGTATTGACCGAGGAAGTCGGCGACAACCGCCTGGGGCGTTGTCGGCGGTTGGGGGTCGGGTTCCGATTCAGCCGCACGCAACGTTGTGCCCGCGGCAAGTAAAACAACAACGGTCCACGCGGCGCGAATCGATCCCCCGCCGAAGCACTCAAAGGAAAACATGACGTGCTCGCAATTAGCAGAAGCTGCCGGTACTGGTTCCGAATGACTCCGTCTCGACTCCCATCCGTTGGGCGATGTCGACAAAGAGGTTGCAGAGGGGAACCTTGCCGGGGCCATCGCTGGCCACCTTTTTGAATTCGCCGCGACCGTATCCACCGCCGGCCAACACGATCGGCAGATCGTTGTTGGTGTGCGAATTTCCGTTCCCCATTCCGCTTCCAAACAGTACCGCTGTTGAATCGAGCAACGTCTGATCCCCGTCCTCGACGGCGGCGAGCCGACTCAAGAAGTTGCCGAACTGTTCCAGTTGGTAGGTCTCCAGCGTGATCAGGTTCGCGATCGCTTCGTCGTCATTGCCGTGATGCGAAAGGCTGTGATAGGACTTGTCGATGCCGAGGTTTTGCGGCAGAAAGCTGCCGCCGATCTCCAAGGTGGCGACGCGTGTCGAGTCGGTCTGCAGGGCCAAAGCGATCAGCTCGTACAGCAACGGAAGGTCCTCGACCGTGTTCCGATTGGCCGGTTTCTCAAACGGAGGTTCCGGCTTGGGCTGGTCGGCCCATTGGCGACGAGATTGCAGACGTTTTTCGACGTCTCGAATCGAGCTGAAGTACTCGTCCAGCTTGGCCTTGTCTTCTCGGTTGACTTGCTTGGAAAGCGCCCCGGCCTCGTCGACGATCGAATCCAGGATCGAAGCCTGCAGCGAGTTCTCCTTGACCATTTCGGCACGACGTTCTTTCGATTCGGTGACGAACAGTTTTTCGAACAGCTCAGCGGGGCCGGTGATCGGGGGCACGCGGACGCCGGACTTGGTCCAGGACAGCTGGCAGCCGCCGTGGATGCCGCCTTCGGACCCGACGGTGAGCGACGGGAAACGGGTTTGGGGTCCAATTTCATCGGCGATGAATTGATCGATCGTGACGTTCCCATCGGGCCGTTGTTTGGACTCGTGGTGCAGCACGCCCGAGAGAAACGTGTGGACGGCAAAGTGTCCACCGCGGAGCCCGTGATCGAGCCCACGATAGACGGTGATCTGGTCACGATTTTCGGCCAGCGGCTTCAGCAGCGTGGTTTCCTCGAACGCTTTGCCGGGCGTCTCGGGGAACAACTGTTTCTGTTGAAAGCCGAGCAAGTTGCCCACGGCGACGAACCGACGCGCCCCCGCACCGGCCCCACGAGAGGCCCGAACAGGCGTGTTGCCGCCAACGGACTCCGCCCGCAACGATGACAGCCCTGGCAGGGCAAGGGATCCGGCAAGGGATTGAAGCACGACACGGCGGGGATGAACTGATCTAGACATGCCACCAGTTTAGCCGAATTGCACCCACACGACCAACCTCAACGGACGATCCATGGATCACGCAGTTGAAACGAAACGTTCGCTACCGCTGTTCGCTACCGTTGTACGGCGGGGCCAAGAGTGGTTGATGACCGAGCGTTAGCCCAATACCACTAAATCGACGTGGGTTTTGCTCAGGGTAGGGCCCGTAGGCTCGCGCCAAACGGCTGATCATCAATTGACATCAGCCGGTTCGCGCCAGCGTCCGGGCAGCCGCGCTGGTTTTACGCGTGTGCCCGTAGGCTCGCGCCAAACGGCTGATCACCAATTGACATCAGCCGGTTCGCGCCAGCGTCCGGGCAGCCGCGCTGGTTTTACGCGTGTGCCCGTAGGCTCGCGCCAAACGGCTGATAACCAAATGATATCAGCCGGTTCGCGCCAGCGTCCGGGCCCATCCAATGATCTCAACGACGCGGTATTAGGCTTTACCCGATCCTTCGCATGGCAGCACGCTTGAAGGCGAAACCCCGGCGCGTTTGCGGCGCATCGACATGCAACCGCCAGCCATGACGATCCAAACCGCAAGACTGGCTGGCTCGGGAATCGTCGAATTCGACGAGCTGACCGCGAAATTGTCGATCGCTGCGACCGTTTCGAACCCGACGTCGTTGTCGAGAAGCCGAAACGTAATCGTCGCCGATTCACCGAGCACCTCATTCGGCAGAGTCAACGAAATACGACCGGAGAAGTCCGTCCCGCCGGCCTTGCCTTGAAAGCCGGCGATCGAAACGGCAGGATCGAAGTCGACGTCGATCGGAACCACACCCGGAAAGAAACTTTCCAGACCGTCCAGCGGGTCAGGCACCACCCCCGACACATCGACGACGAACAGATCCAAGACATCCGTATCGGGTGACGTCGTCAGCTCTGCCGCAAAGGAATCGTCAAGTGTTGCACCCGTCGGCGTCGTCGCAGTCGTTGAAAAGGCGAAGTCGAACGTCAATGACGAACTTCCGCCGGGAATCGTAAATGTCTGCATCAACACTCCAGATTCATCGAACTGGGCAAAGTCACCCGGCGGCGGCTCTGAAACCGAACCGGTCGACGAATACCCCTGCAACGCTACGGAACTGGAGAAATCGCCGTTGATGACCACACCCGCGTTTGCCGGAACGCTGGCAAGGGCAAAGACGAGACACAGACAGGATGGAATCTTTAACACTTGGAATACCTCATGATGAACCGCGGCGCGTGCACCACAGCGACAGTATAATTGGATTCATCGGATCGGGTTCGGTCAGGCATCGGTCGCCTCAAGAAGTAGGTGGCAAAGTCTTAAGAAATCTGCGCCCGAATCGGGCATAGTCTTGTCCATCGACGTCGCCATCGCCATCGAAGTCAAACCGGCTGTCATAGCGTTCATCTCCTTGCCGACTGAAGATCGACAGTCCGAAACGGCCGTAATCCTGGCCATCGACGTCACGGTCGCCGTCGGAATCGCCGAAGAAGCGGAAGAACTCGTCGATGGCGACACGTCCCGTTTCCGCATCTCGGTCGCCTTCCAAACGGTTGCCGGCGAGGTCGGCGATCTCGGTTTGCAAAGCCGTCAGCACGTAGGATCCGTCGACCAACGATCCCGAATCGTCGACCAGAGAACCGGAAAACGTCAGCGACACGATCGTTTTTCCGTCCACGACCCGCACGGCCTGGTCGATTGAAACCTCACGTCCTTCGCTATCGTGCAGCCGAAACGCAGTTGCACCGATGGCGACTTGGGAACCGATCACCAGATCCAGCGATCGGACCACGCTGTACTGGTCGTTGTCCAAATGCACGCCATCAATGCGCGGCGCGATGTTATCCACTTGGAAGAACTGGCCCACCATCGCCGGACCGCTTTCGACGCGGAACGATGCGACGGGCGGCGGGGCAGGCGACTGCAGTGTTAACCCCACGACTCCGTTGAACGACGCAAGGTCTCCACCGGCAACAGTCACTTGATACAACGCCTCCCCGGTGCCCTGAACCGGTTCGATCGCAGCCACCTCCGCCGTCGTACCACCCACGACCTCAAACGCAAGCGTCGAGAGGTTCATCACGTGCTGATCAAGCAGCACCCGAAACACCAACTCATCCGAGTTCGTCACGGCATCCAGCGGCTCGTAGCGGGAAACATCCAACAGCACCGGTTGGCGCGCGTCTGCGACGACAAAGGTCTGACTGGTCTGAGCGGCGCCACCGTCGGTCAGAAGGCGGAATTCATAACGGCCTTCTGCATCGGGAACGTCAAAGGTCAACAGCGTCTCAGTCAACGCGCTGGCCGGCTCACTTTGCGTGCCATCCAGATAGAGCGACTGAAGGGGGACGTCATCGGCAGCCCCCGCGGCAAACAAGCCGATGCGATCGGAAGTGTTTCCTGGGCCACCAGTCAGCGTGACGTCGATCGATTGATCCGGACGCAGCAACGAGGCTGAAACGGTCAGGCCGGTCGACGGCGGCGCTGCGGCAGTCGCGGTGACAAGCGGGTCAAAGTGAAAACGCTCCGGCGCCATTCGCAGTTGGAACGGCATCGCGCCGGTCACTTCACCGGGCTCGAGTGTTCCGTCGCCGGTGTAGTCGGTGATCTCAAAGTAATAGACTCCGTTCTCATCGACGGACGCACCGACAGGAACCGCATCGGCGGGCGTCAGATTCTGAAAATACAATCGAATCGGACCGGTCAGCGGCTCGGACGACAGGTTTTCGACCGTTCCGAAAAACAGATAAGCACCGAACGCTCCGATGTAGCGAATCCCCGTGAACTGCACGCTCACCTTGTCGGTGACGTCGACCATTTCCGCGTCGTTTGATTCGACCGTAAAGCTCCAGGTGGCCGTTACGTTTGAATTCCCGGCCAGATCTCTGACGATGTTCTCGCGGACGACCACCTCAATCCTTCCACCGGGCAGCGTGTCACCGTCGTGGTTGTACCAGTAGCGCGTCAATCCATTCGCAAGCATCTCGATCGCGTCGACGGAGACGCCCGTGATCCGCAAATCATCCGTACCCAGCGTTGCTTCATCCATCCCGGCCGGTCCGATGTCTGACCAAGCCAGATCGACGTAACCGGGGTCCGTGTTGACGGTCGCATCCGCCGCAGGCGAAACCAGAGAGGCCACCGGGCCGGACGCGTCGAAGGTGAACGACTGCAGGCCGGCGGCATTGACATTCCCGGCCAAGTCCGCGACTTGTCCGGCCACAAACGTGACGTCGACCACCCCCTTGGCAAGCGTCTCCCCATCATCGTTGTACCAATATCGAACACGGCCGTCTCCCAGGTCTTCCACGCGGTCGATGGACACGCCCGGAACGGATAGATCGTCCGTGCCAATTGACGAGGAATCTACACCCGAGCCGTTTCCATCGTCCCATTGAACCTCAACGAACCCATTGTCTAGCCCGATAGCGGATCCCGGGATCGGTGCCGAAAGGGCACCGACAGGCGAGAACGGGTCACGAACGATCGAGGCCAAGTTCGCCGAGTTCAGATTTCCAGCCTGGTCGGCCACTTCGCCGTCAACCAAAGAGATGGTGATTTGTCCCACCGGTAAGAAGTCATCTCCATCGTTGTACCAGTAACGTACTTTGCCTTCTTCCAGAATCTCAACCCGGTCAATTGAAACACCCGTGACGACCACATCCTCGATTCCAATCGACGTTTCATCAAGCCCGGCTAACCCGGCGTCTTGCCAGGCAATTTCGACGTAGCCTTGGTCGATACTGACGAATGCGCTTGCTGCAGGAGAAAGCAACTCGCCGCTAACAGGACTGTTGTCAAAGACAAATGAGTCTTGTTGCAGTGCGTTCACGTTACCCGCCGCATCGAGGACTTGGCCGGGCCGCAACGTCACTTGGACGATACCCTGAGGCAATGCATCTCCCTCGTCGCCGTACCGATAACGAACCAGACCATTTCCTAACACTTCAAACGAATCCACGGAGACGCCAGAAATGGAGACGTCTTCAATCCCAAAACTCTCATCAAGTATTTCGCCTCCTCCTACGTCAGACCATTGAATCTCAATGTATCCAAAATCGCTATTTTTCAACGATTGGCTCGAGGGCTTGGTCAGCACTCCAGCAGGGCTACCGTTGTCAACAAAGATCAATTGCTGGGCAAATCCCTGACTTTCCCCATCCGTTGCGGACACTCTCACGTTGTTTACGCCGGGGGTGAGGGGAACCTGCTGGAAGACAAACAGGCCGGATTCTGAGGCAACAGCCGTGCCGTCATCAAAACCGTCCCCGTCGAGATCGAGACTAACAGTTGCTTGCGCCGTTGTTTGGCCGACGAGGGAAACATTGGTCTGATTGGTCAGGTTGTCGCCCAAAATTCCTGAATCCGAATCGTCCTGAAGGGCGAGTGTCGCGGTGACCGCTTCCGAGGAAAGCAGTGCAACGTCGTCAATGATCACTTCTGAGTCATCGTTGCCAAATCCGAGCAGATCAAAGAACAGCGTGGCTTCGGTTCCGGCGGGGATACCGCTCAAATCGACGGTAACGAACAACGGATAACTCAATGCAGATGCCTGGCCTGATTCACCCGCGATCGGGAGTGTCACCGAGGCGCTGAAGAAAAGTTCTCCCGTGGACTGCAGGTTGAAGAAGGCGTCCGTACTACCCAGACCCGATGCGGGCGTAGCCAGTGGGAGTCCCGTCGAAGCATCCAGCAGGGCAACCTCGAAGGCATCCGGTGGGCCGGCCGAAGTGTCATCAAAACTGGCGGAGACGATTGAGAAAACGAGAGCCTCCGTCGCTTCAGGAATCAAAAACGATTGTGAAATCCGGCTTGCTAATTGTGTGCTTTCCCCAAGCACGCCAGTTCCATCAACCAAACGGGCATCTCCTTGAAGATTCCAGGCAACCGACGAATCTGTTGTTGAGGCAATGCTAAAGTCACCATTGGTAATCCCCTCCGCCAGTGCCGAACTGACGGCTAACGAATCATCCGCCAAGTACAGCGAATGGATGGTATCTGATTGATGCTGCCCGTCCTCAGTGCGAGACAACGCGGGATCGTCTGGCCGCAACAGCTTGCGATTTCCGACAGCCAGTGAATTTGCCATCACGCTGTCCGGATACTGAGACTGGCTTAGATCCGCGTACCCGACGATATGACCCAATTCGTGCTGAATCACGGTAAGCAAATCAACATGCGAATTTGCATTACCGTCCGCGCCGATCCATGAACCGTCAGAATGCTGAGTGAATTCTTCGTTTTCATTCGGAGTGGGGTCAATAAACCAACCGATTCCCGCAGCGTCGCGGTCGATCCGGACCGCGTACTGTTGGCTGGTTAACTGAACTGCCTGGCCGAGCATGTTGCCAGGCAGATCGACGATTGAGAAACTGACACGATCAAGGATCCCTTCACTAAGAGTCCGTGCGGCATCTCGCCAACGCTGCTCAGCTACCGAGATCAAAGGTTGCAGTCCGGTAGGCCCGTCGGTTACGAAAGGCGTGCCGAGACCGGAGAAGCCCGAACCGAGCCATTTTGAGTCATCAGCAACGGAGTCATATTCGATCGCAGGATCGGCGGATGTCAGCGATGCAGATAGGACTTCATCAAGATTCAACGTTAAGAATCCTAGTTCGCTAAGGACATCTTCGGACGGTTCACTGACAGATATCAGGACGTGTCCAGCAAGTTCTATCTTTTGATCTTTGAGGTCAGCCGCACCTTGAATTTTGTTGCCAGGGGCGATGATGACCTGAATGCCCCTTTCTTCTTCGAAGAATGCTGCAACATTCGTTACGTGTTCCAGCGTGTTCTCCATCCGGTTGTCGAGAAGGCTCCCGTACCTTTCGGGGTCCTCTCCGTCGATCGGCTTTCCGTTTGAGTCGGATTCATCGCAATCGTTGCACGAACCGAAAGTGCTAATATAAGAATTGACCTTGAGTACAACGGAAAGTACTTGGCCGTCGCCGGCATCTTCGGTTGCTTGTGCAATTGCCTTATGCACGAGGGCGACCACTTCCGATTCCGTGATATCGCTTATTGCCAGGGGAAATTGTTTTTTGACGGCAACGTCCACGGTTCGAATACACGCGTTGTTGATCCTTTCGGTGATCAACTGGGCGCTCAAGTCGCGATCTCCCGAGGCCTGATCAAAATCCGAATTAGGAATCTCGAAAGTCGGACTGCTGAAAATAAAATCATCAGCTCCTTCTTCGCCATAGTGGAAGTCGAACTCCGGTCCTCCGTCCAGAATATCGTTTCCGCTGCCGCCGTACATAAAGTCAATAGAGGATCCAGAGCAGAGGAGGTCGTTTCCGTCATTCCCGAAAAGTACGTCGATCCCGCCGTAGGACAGAAGCGTATCATTTCCGCCTCCCCCAGAGAGAATGTCGATGCCTGAACCGCCGACAATCACATCGCTCCCTTCACCATTCAGGCCCGGAACGATTCGATTGATGGCTTCGTCGGGATCCGTGATCGCTTCGGTCAGATCGATTTCAAATCCGGCCCCAAGTGAAACGGAATCTCCGAGTGCTATGTTAAAGAAACCTTCTCCGGTCTGAATCAGGTCATCGTTGTCGCCGCCAATGATGAAGTCTGGTCCGTCGCCTCCCTTGATGTTGTCCATTCCATCCCCGCTAGGGACTAGGCCGATGCTGACGGCAAGCTTCAGTTCACGTAGTTTCCCCAGTTGGTCCAGCGGGTTCCCCGTCGTCAGATCAAAACCATCACCTAGGATGACGCCACCAGTCGCCGCACCGGTAATCGCATCGTTGCCATCGCTACCAATCAAGACGCCGATCCCCTCTCCGCCCGTGATCGTGTCGTCTCCATCGTTTCCGAAAATGAATTCCAGGCTAGCGCTATTTCCATTGATTTCGTCGTTTCCTCCTCCGCCAAGCAGAATGTCAACGCCACCCGCTGAACCGGTAATGGTGTCGTCGAAGTCTCCTTTCAGACCTGGGAGAGTGTAATCTCCGTTGAATTTATCGTTTACGAAGTCGTATTCGAGAGATCCTTTCAGTGCGAGGTTGAACTCATCGCCGAGTACCAGGTTGGCAGTACCGTTGGCGGTAATCTTGTCTTTGCCCATCCCCCCAAATGCAATGGTTAAGAACCCCGTACCCGTATCAATCTCGTCGTCTCCGCTGCCGGACATTTCCAGAACGGTTATCCCGCCCTCGACCTTGACTTTCTTACCCCAGTCAAACTCGAATCCGAATGAGGCCGAGCTGATGAGCTGGGCGGGTGATACTGGGATGTTCGCGGTGACGGCGTCTCCAAAGATGAGGGCACCGACAGCACCAGCCCCACTGGGTCCTTTGATAATGTCGGAACCTTCTCCTCCCTCAAGCCAGGCCGCGTACGTCTCGGAAGCATCAATCTGATCATCTCCGCCTTTGCCGTCGATCCAAGCGGTGTAACCTTTGGCCGTCAGAATGTCTCCCTTTCCATTTTCGTCATTTCCGGCGCTGCCTGCGATGATGTCCAGTGGCCCCACCCCAGTTACCTTGTCGTGCTCGCTGGCACTGGAAATATATTCCCAGCCAAGACCAACCGAGAACGCCTTGGCTTTCTTCCTCGACGATTTGGACTCGTTGTTGTTGCTGGTCGCGTCGCTCTTTCCGGCCTTGCTGAACATCTCATCGAGTTTGATGTCAAAGCTCGGCTCCATCTTGAATCCGGAAGCGACAAGAAAACCAGCGCCTTTGATTACGTCGTCGCCCTCTCCACCGGAAATGAAGTCGATGGCAACCACGGATGCGGCTTCATAGCGTCCATCGATGTCGTCGTCGCCGTTTCCAACCGTCTCAAATTTTCCGTTGAATGTGCCCCCCTTGGCTTTCTTGCTCCAGGAAAATGTCTGTTCGAGATCAGAAACCTTGATGGAGTCTCCAAAGATCAAATCGATGTGACCGCCGCCCTTGATCGTGTCATCGCCGGAGTCACCGACCAGGAAATTGACGAGTGAATCGGGTGTCGCGATGATCGTGTCATTGCATTTGTCCTCACAGGCTTCATCAAATTCGTTGGAATCACCCCAGATGGCACTGGCGACTTGCGCTCCCTTGATTTCGTCCTTGCCTTTCCCGCCGAAGCCGACCGAGAACGTGCTCTTGGTCGTGTCGATTTTGTCATCTCCATCCCCACCGAAAAAGAGCTCGACCCCGCTGGCGCCCTTGATCGTGTCGTCGCCCTCTCCAATGAAGTTGAAGGAGAGGAATGTTTCGAGGTCGGAGCCCACGCCTTCAAGGGCATCGAGAAAGTCTTTCTTACTTCCGATTTCAAAGAACGGTGCGAGGTTGATCGATAGTCCGGCAACGATTTCAAAAGAGTCTCCAAGCGACAACGCACCAAGACCCTCACCGCTATCGAGCTTATCCCCTCCCTCTCCGCCAAACAGAATATCGATTCCATCCCCGCCTTGCAGCGTATCATCGCCGTCACCAAATGACAGCAGTCCGCCGCTGGGCGTACTCAGCTGTTTATCTTTAAGCGCAAACGTGAAATCTTTAATGCCCAGGCGAAATCCATCGCCCAACAACACATCAATGGCGTCGCTGCCAATCAAGTGATCATCACCATCCATGCCGACGAGGATGTTGTAGTCAAAGGCACCCTTGTCGTCGCCGGCGTTGATTTCATCGTCACCGTTCCCGGTCACAACATAGTCATCGCCCAGTCCGGCCATGACGATCATCGGGATATCTGTTTTCTCTTCACCCGACCCGTCTGTGGTGACGCTGTCATCCTGATCCGCAGTGACGATCAAAACATTCGCAGGCGAAACAAATGTCCTGGCCGGTTCTTGGAGCTTGTCATTGAAACTCCACGCAAAGCTGCCCTCCTCGGAGATGGTCACCTCATCCGCGGTCCCGGATCCGGTTCTTAGCACGCCCCGAGATCCTCCCTGGTAGTAACCGGCGAACTCGGTAGTGCCGAGCGCACCGGAAGCAGAGGAGTCAACCACTGCGTCGAGAATCTCAATCTTCTTGTCTTCAAGTCGTTCTCGAAGTTCTCCGATCCGATCGGGATCGATGATCAGCCGGTGGACGCCAGACAACAATGCTTTCTCGGGCTCTTCTTTAAAACCATCTTTGTCACGAATCTCGATCAACCCATTCTTGCCGATTTCTTCGGGGCTAATCTCAAAACTGGCGACGTCAGTGGGTGCATCCCCGAGCTTCTCGTACGCCCGAATCGTGATCGGGATTGGACTGAGGGACGACGTTCCCGGCGGAGTGCCGACCTCGTACTCAATCTCGATGTAGCGAAGGTCCGCCGGAGTTGGGAGGCCGGGCGAACGTGCCGATCCGAACTTGAGCAGATTGATAGGCGACGGCGATTGATACGCGATGCCCCTCACTCGACCGATGGGTAGCGGAAGTTCTCCACCATTATCTGGATCTTGTTGGAATCCTCCAGACTTCGGATCAAATCCATAATTTGCATACAAGTCGATCCCAGGATTGATGTCATTGACCGGAATGAAATCGAGCAGAAAAAGATCGCCTTCAGACGTACTCGTAAGCGAGTCCACATCGTAGACATAGAGCCCACCATGCTTGAATTCAGTATCCGAGAGCTTGAATACATTCTGGTAGTGGACGTAGAGATACTTGCCGTCTGCAGAAAGCGTTAAGTCATCCGGGAATCCATTGGGAATCGGTCGAGTCCCGCTGACCAACATCGGTTCTGGTCCGTCGAGTTTAATGACACCAACGTTACTTCCCGCCGGAAGATCCGTGACAGCACCGATGTCCGTCAATCGGCTACCGTGATTTCGGCTCGGAAGCGCAAAGTTTGGATAGTTGAAACCGGTAACGAAAGCCCAATTACCGTCTCGCGAAAACACGACGTCTTTCGCATCGTTGACATCAAAAGTGTCCAGCAGACGAATTCGTTTCCCGGTACCTTCCGGTCGATGGTCACCCAGTACGGTGGAGATGGTTGCTGTTTTATTGAACGCACCGTCAGAGAATTCGAAAAGGTTCAGTCCCGATTTCTCGGCCGAAGTAAATCCTGTGACGGCGACGCGATCACTGGAGGAGGAGATTCGGTGAACAGCGACGTCGGCAGAACCCGCAGGAATTTCGACGGCTGGATGTCTCGAATCGAAGACAGGGTCGGCGACGTCCCCAGGTAAATCAACATCCACCGCAAACAAATGCCCGGGCGGATATGATTTCGATCCGCGTTTCGTCCAAATCGACGGAACAGTTGCGAACAGTGTTGTTCCATCACTGCTCAGCTGCATTCCCCGCACCCCACCGGTAACGGAGGTCGGTATGCCCGCTCGATTTTCAGGATCCATCTCTTCACGTTCAAGATCCAGACTGATCTTCGTAACCGGCTTGTGGTAATCCTCGCTTCCAGGCCTGATATCGACGACATGAATGACCGGTGCGTTTCGATCACCGATAAAGGCGAAGTCACCGCGCCGGTCGATGACGATGTCATAGGGACGGCTGCCGCTCTCGAGCTTAATCGTACCGAACACCCGTTGGGTCAGTGTGTCGACCGCGGTGATGGTGTTTTCTGCCGTGCTGGTCACATAGGCAACCGATCCATCTGGTGACGAAGCAACACGCCGCGGAAGAACTCGTTTGGCATCAGCCGGAGTGCCTTCGGGCTTGATACCGATTTCTGCCCGCAATGTAGGTGAACCAGTCTCCGGATCCACTTCGAAGACATTCAGTGACGGTGGATCTTCGGCGACCACCGACAGCAATTGGTGCCGATTGAGCGTGACGCTGACCGTGTTGCTGAATTCATCCGTGGATCCTTCAGTCGTCCCAAGTTGATGAATCACGGTGATTGCCCCGGCTCCCACGGCAAGGTTCTCAGGAACCGTCACGGTGATCGAGTCGCCGCTGATGCTATGCGACAGGTAAATCGGTTCGCTTCCGCCGATGTCGAATTTGACCCGAGTTGATTCGGTGCTCTCGGGGACCAGGAAATCACCGGTCAGTCGAATTTCGGTCGAGCCTTGTTCGACGACCGAAATGCCTGTGATGACTGGAGGTGGATCATTGCGATCGATACCGGGTGCTCGGGCTCGAATCCGATTGATTCCCGGTGTTAAATCCACTTCGAGTGGTTCGATCACGGGAGCCCCCACGGGCGGGACAGTAATCAATTTCAGCGGCTCGGGAGCCACGCACGCCGTTAGCGTGGCACCACCCTTGATCTCATTGGCGACAGCGGAAACAAATAGTTGTCCGATAGCCTGAGTAAGCAGAGTCGTCCCGCCTCCATACGAGCGTTCAATGATGCTTCCAATGATTGCGAGTTCGCACTTTAGCAGACTGAAGAGATGCAGTCCGTTCCGGCGAACTCCAGGAAACGGCTCTGAATTCGTGCGGGCAAAACCGTCGTCACCAACCACGGCGACCTCTTCTTGCACCAGCATGGGGATGGGGCTACCTCCAGGCTGCGGCAAGTACTCGACGCGATAGACGACGAGTTCGGTCCCGGAAGTGAATTCCGGCGACACCGGAATCGCCAACTCCACTGGAAAATTAAGGTCAGCCTCGTCCAAATCCAGATCAACCGCTCCGACAAACTCCATCACGTCCGTCGGCAGAGGGTACGGTAAGTCTGCTTCGCTTACCGGGTTGATGTCGGCTGTTACCGGATGGCCCAACGTCCCCGCCGGGATTCTGGCAAGCGAGCCATCGGGTCCTTGAACCACCCCGCCATCCGCACCGATGTCGACGGGACCGCTAACCGGCGTGAATACCGCGACGTCAATCTGTTGTTCCGCCCCTCCGCCGATGACGGTGATGGATGCGACGCCCTCGCCAACCGCCGAAATGATCCCCTCTGGGGAAACAGAAATCACGTCCTCGTTGCTAACGAAGAAGCGGAGATCCTCGGGCCGACGGCTCTCAAGGAAGTCGCCGTTGTCGGTGACCTGGATGCGACGAGTTCCACCTGGCAACTGCAGCGCAACGCTCGCCGGAAAGACTTCCAGATCACCGATTAGGTATTCGGGGTTCCGGAACGTCGGAAGGATCGTCGTAATTGCCGTTGCTGCTTGAATACCGGAGGCACTGATTTCTACAACGGCGCGACCGAGTGATTCTCCACGCAGGTGCCCGTTCGGGGTAACGGAGACCGTTTCCGCATCCGAGGAAAAAAAGGACAGGTAAGAAGCGGGAAGCAATACGTCCTGCTGATCGGCAAAATTTCCCAACACAACAAGTTCACGAAATTCACCCACTTCCAAGAATGACGAGCGGTCCTGGATATCCAGCGAAATCAGGGGCGCATCACTGACCTCGATACTCCATGATTGCGGTGCTGACACGCTGTAGCCATCGCTGGCGACCAATTTGACAGATGCCACTCCGTTGAAACCCGGTGACGGCAGAAAACGCAGCGTGCGATCGGCTTGCACCCAAGCGGTTCCGCCATTGACCTCAGAGACGCGCAGAAAAGTCGGATCGGCTTCGGGGTCGGCGACTGACTCGCCCAACGGGACGGAAAGCTCTAACAGCTCATGCGTCAGCTCAGTGACGGGTTCCACGACTGGGGGCCGATTGGCTCGGAACAGAAAGTTCCCGCCCAGAATCAATTCATCGGCGGAGTCGACGAAGCCATCGCGATTGCTGTCAGCCTGCGAATCATACCCTGTTTGTCCCACGCTTGTGCCCAATGCAGCGGCTTGGATTTGGGAGTCAAGCCCGTCTACCTGACCGTCTTGATTGACGTCGCCGGCAATCGTCAAACGGATGCTGTAATCACCACCGACACCAGCGTCTTCACCATCGACAATCAGCCGATGCAGACCCGTAGCATCGACGGCGAAAAGGGCATATCGACTGTTCCCGTTGGTCGCGACCGAAACGGGAGCGTAGCCTGCAATTTGGGGAACATTTGGAATAAATTCGCCCTGCCCCTCAACCTCCACGCCGATCAGCAGTTGCTGCACCGAAGTCGATCGCAACTCTGAAGCACGCAAGGAAAAGATGTACTGATCAGCAGCACCGGCAGCAAGTGAGCCGGACGTACTCTTGCCGATGAATGTGTGTGCCGTCCCTAAGTTGCTGAGGACTGGAGTGGTTCGAATGACTGGATCATATTCGACCGATTCGCCGTCCCCGCTCCCAAGGCTCAACAGCACGAGTCGGGAGGTGGCTTGCTCATACCCGTAGTGGGATGTTTCCGTCGACGACAAGCTTGACGCGAAAACCAAGTGACCACCTGCGTCATATTGATAGACGACTTGATCCGCCTTGGATGTGAGAGACACGATTCGTCCCAAATTGTCCCGAGCAATGTCGATTCGTTCACCGCCTTTGTGGATGATGGCCGAGTCACTGAAAATCAGAGTCTCGCCGCTGGCGGTGGTCATCGACTCCGCGAGTCCGGAAGCAGAGATCGAGTGGACGCTTCCATCAGGACCAATCAGCGAAAAAGGCCGCTGCGAAAGCTGTCCGCTTGCCACGTTGTAGGGCCGTGAACCATCCAACTCGAAGAAGCGATTCCCAGCCCGAGACAGTGGTGTGGAGGTCGTCTCCAATTCATAGGTCACGCCGTCATCAGCGATCCAGTTCGGGAGATAATAGGTCAGCCCATCGAGAACCGTTTTTTCCGGCGCAAAGGTGAACCCAACGCGATCACCATTCGGAGTGGTTAGATAAAGTCGCGTTCCTTCCGAATACGGTGCGAATACTCCGAGATGCTCGCGGCCGGTCGTCGGCACATTCGTTTCGAGACGCAGGTCGCGATCGGCCCATCGCCAGCCACGCCCAAAATCGCTCTGGTAATTCGTTGAAAGGGAATCATAGTCGCGACTGATGACGAACATTTCATCGCCAAGGTCAATCGCCAATTCATCATCAATTCGGCGATAACGATTCTTCTGCGGACTGTTGATTTCCAGATCAACTTCTGCAGATGCGGCACGACCACCAAGATCTTCTGCGTAAAGACGGAGACGGAAGAATCCATTCGGCAGTAATG
Source organism: Rhodopirellula sp. SM50 (assembly GCF_002289565.1). Taxonomy (GTDB): domain Bacteria; phylum Planctomycetota; class Planctomycetia; order Pirellulales; family Pirellulaceae; genus Stieleria. Next base: position 83,438 of record NZ_NTFY01000014.1, read on the forward strand.
CCGGGTCAATGACCGTAAGTCGGCTATCCGTCAGACTCGTTTCCCCGGTCGCAACAACCGTAAAATCATTGGTGCCAGCCGGAGCCAATTCTAGTCTCCAGAAATCGAGATTCTGATCTTCAATGGTGGCAACAATCTCATTCGGTGCTGTGAATAGATCAGCCCCCGTCCCCGGGCTGAATTGGACAACCGGAGGATTCAAATCCGAGGGATCCTTCACTTTCAACACGGTTGACGCTTGACCGGTCAAACCATCGGCGTCTGTGGCCGTGACGGTCACCTGAAACTTGCCCGGCGTCTGGGAAACGAATTCAGCCCGGTTAAATCTGTCCAGCTCAAATGCCTGACCATTGATGGAAACGGAAACCTCAACAATGTCCGCCAGACTGCTGACAAGCGGGTGTACAAGGACCCGCTGGTTCGGAGAAGCCGGAAAACTCGGAGTAAGCTCGATCTGGACGGACGGATTCTGCAACTGGACGCCCGAGCGAAGAATCCCCGCGGCTGTGTCCTGCTGAACGCCATCGCTGACGGTGTACTCGACCGTATAGTCACCAGCTTGCCCGGGCTTTGGAGTCCAAGACACTTCCCCCGTCGCCGAATCGATCGCGGCACCCTCCGGAAGTCCCGTTGCCGAATACACCAATGTCGAGGAGGAATCAGGGTCTTCTCCGACCAGGAAGAAACGGAGCGTTTGCCCAACGGCAACCTGATGATCGCTGACCGAAAGCTGCGGAGGTCGGTTGACATTAGTCACCGCGACAATCAAATCGAAGCTGTCAGTTGCTCCCTTTGAATCAGTAACCGTGATCGGAATGGTGTAGTTGCCCGCCTGCTGGAAATCAGGCGTCCAGCGGAACTGTCCCGTGCTACGATTCAGTGTGGCGCCGCTCGGCAAATCAACCGCGTTAAAGATTAAGGCGTCTCCATCGAAGTCTGCGGCAACGATTGAGAACTCCAAAGACGCATCCTCGGAAGTGGTTTGCAATGGCAACGGCACGATCACCGGGGGCTGATTCTGATTGTCAACCTGAATCGTGATCGTCTCCAACGCGGAACGATGACCGTCGGTGACCGAGAAGACAACGTCCTGGTAGGTGCCAGCCTGAAACAGATTCGGCGTCCATTCGAAAACGCCACTTACGGCGTCCAAAGAAGCGCCGACCGGAAGAGCTTCGGCAGCAAACGTGAGGTCATCGCCATCCGCATCCGAGGCTTGCAACTGGAAGCTTAACGATTCTTGTTCGCGAACCGTCTGGGGTCCAAGTTGTTCAAGGAAGGGTGCTTGGTTATCTGTTCGAACAACAATCTGGATCGTCTCCGAGTCGCTCAGTATTGCATTCGCGTCTCCATTGCCACTGTCGCTTACCTCGAATGTCACAAAGCTTGAACCAACATCAGACGCTGTGGGAGTCCAGCTGAATGTTGCCGTGCCATAACTGACGCCCGATGTGAACGACGCTAAATCGGGGAGATTACTCGATTCAAACAATAATGCGTCTTCGTCGGCATCGGTCACTACAAGATTGATTTCGAATGGTTCACCAACGACGGCAACTCGGTTGCCGATTGTCGACAAGATTGGTGGTTCATTCGCCGAAAGAACACTGACGACGAAGGTGAACTCATCACTCAGGACAGCCTTCTCCCCGCCTCCATCCCCATCGTCTTCCGCTCGGACCGTGATCGGGTAATCCCCACGGTCTCCAATGCCCGGGGCAAACGTAAAGCGAGCCGTTCCCTGACCAAGATCTTCGAAGGTCGCAAAGTTCGGAACTGGAAAACCCGGTAGCCCCGACGCGCTAAAGGACACGTGGTTTCCATCAGCATCGGTCGCTTGGACTGTCACCTCCGCAATCTCTCCACGATCAATGCTCAGATTCTCAAGCGGTGTGATGACGGGAGGACGATTAAGATTTAAAACCGTGATCGGGATTGAGACCGATGAGGATAGAGTCTGCCCCGTGCCGTCTCCATCATCGGTCGCGGTGAATGTGGGGAGATAATCCCCAGCGGCGTCAAAGGGAGGAATCCATTCGAAAACACCAATTTCTGCATCGTAAATTGCACCGATTGGAAGATCGCTTGCCCGGTAGCTGACCGATGGCAATTCTCCGTCGAGGGGCGATAGGACCTCTTCGGCTCCACGCTCCTGTGGATCGGCCGTTGGCGTGTCCGCATCAAACGCAAACGTTTGGAATCGTAACCGCTGACCTTCTTGGATCAGCCAGGAATCCGATGAATCGAAAACTGGGGCCGCGTTCTCATTAATCACGGTGATAGAAACATCTGCTTCGGAGGCGTTGATTCCGTCACTCACAATGAATGGAATCATGAAATTGCCGGCCTGATGGTAATCGGGTGTCCAACTAAAAAGCCCAGAAGCAGGGTCCAAGAATGAACCGGTAGGGAGCAATGGACTGCTGAACAACAGCGTTTCTCCATCGGCGTCTTCTGAAACAAGCTGAAGCCTAATCGGCTCGCCCTCGCGCACCAACAGTTCCTCGGGTGCCGAGAGGGATGGAGCTTGGTTCACAGGGGCAACGAGAATGGTGGCCGAAACTTCGCTGCGAAGCACACCGTCGAAAGCGACGAATCGAATATCACCGTAGGTGCCGGCGGCTTCATAACCGGGCGTCCATCGGAGAACATTCAGGTCGCCGTCAAAAGTCGCCCCGGGAGGGAGATTGTCGACCCAGACCAAGGGCAATTCGCCCGAGTCATCCGAAACAGCGACCGCCAGCTCCAGCGTCTCACCTTCTGAAATCATAATGTTTTCAGGAACGTCAATGATCTGAGGCGGAAGGTTTCCACCCTCCACTGCAATCGTATATCGCTGCGTTGCCGATCCCCCGCGAGGATCAAAGGCTAGAACGACAACTTCCACGCTTGCGGGTGTGAGCGAATTGGGAAGCCACGATACTTGACCCGAAGTCGAATCTAGCGTCATTCCAGATGGTCCCTTCGTGAGCAGATAGGTAACGCTCGTGCCGTCAGGATCGTTCGCCACAATCACATCGGCATAGGGAACATCAATGGTCGCGGTGGTTGCAGGTGCCGACTGAAACAGCGGACGCTGGTTGCTTGCTGGCAACGTGTAGATTCCATAGTCATACAAAATCCGCTCGAAGTTCGGATTGCTGACCATGATGGTTTGACCACTCGTTGATTCACCCGAACGCAACGTGCCATTCTCCAAACTCACGCTCAGGTCGACCAACCAGACGCCGTCCTCGGACGGCTGAGAGCCCCCCACGGGGACCCCGGAAAAACCATTTTCCGGATCAAGCACCAGGTAAAGCGGAAGGACAAGGTCATTTGTAGACGAATTGGTCACCTTGACGTCGTACGAAACCGTCGAATCCAATCGTCGTGATCTAGAGCTCGTAAACTCGATATCAACCAACTCGGAGAAGTCCGAAATCCCCACGAACTGCAGCGTATACGGCGCGGCAAGCTTTATGCCGATTTCACTCTCAATAGCTGGTTGAACCGTGAAAGTGTACACGTCGGGGACAAGTCCCGGGAAAGTCAAGATTGCCGTTTGGTTGGACTCGTCGTAGCGAATGGAATCAGGATTGAGAACTTCACTGTTTGCCCCTTCAAGAACGTAGTTCACAGGGTTCAGGACCGAAGCACCGTCAGATTCCAGGCCAACCAGCATCGGTTGATCAAATGCAACCAGCAACTCATTACGCGGCAGGGCAACGACGGCGTCTGCCGGAGGATTGGTGAAGGCGACTTGGGGAGCGACGATCGGGGAGAGCACGTCGACCTGGTTGGATTGGCTGACGAGCAGCCTGCCATCGGCGGTGGCTTTGACGATGTCACCTCGCGTTCCGCCCGTGGCGACGGCGGTTTGTTGCCGTGTGGCGAGGTCAACCATGGTGAGTTCGCCGCCGGCCCCGAGCTGGCCGGCGTTGCTGCTGATGAACAGCAGGCCTTCCAGGTCGGTTCCCGGAACGCCGAAGGTCAAACTGTCGATCGGGATGTCGAAGTCCAACATCGGCTCGGGCGTTCCGTCCTCCGCGAAACGCACCACCGTTTCGCGGTTCGGCCAGGTCGCTCCCCACAATGTCCCGTCGGGGGCGAAGGTCAGATTGCCGACACGCAGATCACTGAAGGATTCGAATGTTTCATTGATCGGATCGAAACGATCAACGCCGCGACTGGTCGAAACGTAAATGTCACCGCTGGCCGGATCGATCGCCAACGTTTGCGTGATGCCATCGCCGAACTCTCGCTCGATCAGGCCGGTTTCAGCATTGAGCAACAACAACGGACCGCCGCCGGTTGTCGCCCACAATCCTCCGGAAGGTCCGAACTCAAGATCAAAAATCGGGTGCGTGAGTTCGGCGATCGCGTTGCCGGCGACTCCTCCCTCGATCGAGACCTCGTACAGGAAGTTGCGGCCGAGCCCTCCGCTGATCAAGGTCGTGCCGTCTTCCCGCGCCGCGATCGCCATCGGGCCGATCCCGGCTTCGCTGGCCGGAATTCCGCTGGCGAATTGCCGCGCCGCAAAGGGATTCAGTACCGTCGCGTACTCCGACGTGTTGCCGGCCGACGGAACAGCCGACTGGGCCGCCAGGAACAGTTCGTTGGTCGACGGAGTTTCGACCGGTTTCGGTGCCGGTGGCAGCGGCGCGGTGGTTCGATCGAATCGATTGGTCGTACCCAAGTTGACTTGTGAGCCGTCGCCGGGCACTGCCGTTCCCAAGCGAGGCGATTCCTGGTTTCCGGCATGGTCGGTCGCCAAGGCAAGAAACTCATAAGTACTCCCGGGATCGCCCACGTAAATCCCGCTGGCTTCGGTCGACTGGCGTTGCCAGATCGCAAAATCGCCGCCGTCCTGGGCAACATAAACCGTGACGTGTTTTAATCCGGAACCGTTTTCTTCATCGACCGCGTCCCAGGTGACTTCGAATCGGCTGGCATCGGCTCCGATCGGCGTCGAGGTGACGGTGGTCATTGGCGCGGCAACGTCAACGCGGTGCGAAGTGACGTTGGTTTGCATCGGAGGTGCGTTGTTGAGCAGTACGCGAGCCGATGCGGTGATCTCGTTAGCGATCGCAAGATTCGCAGCCGGATTGACCTGGTAAGTCACAAACCCCGCGCCGCGACCGCGTGCATCATTCGGCGGCAACAAGCCAATGTCACCTTCGCGGACCAGTTCGCCGGTCGCCGGATCAATCGCCTGCAATCTCCAACTCGCGATCCGTGTTTCCAGATCCACTCCTGCCGTGACGCGAAGAATGAAGCCCTTGCTGTCGACGAAATCAAAGTCGCCTTGGAAAGTTGCCAAGTCGTCGGGAATGTGAACCTGGACGTCCCCGAGTTTCAGATCGCCGAGCCGGAAGGAACGCACGTCGACGTCCTCATCAAGTTCTGTCACAACGCGAAGGTCGTTTGTGGCCGACGCCGCCGAGGCGTCGTTTTGGAACTGGATGGTGTACGGCAGCGGCGCCGTGGCGGGAACGAATTGCTGGTCGCCAAAGCCGAAGGGACCGACCAGGCTGGCGTTCGGCGTTTCGGCCCCCGTGCCTTCGAAGAAACGCGCGAAGTTCGGCGGAGCGAGTTCGGCGCCGGCAGGAACATCCAATGCCGCCGAACCCAACTTGTTCGAGAACGGAACGTAGATGTTGAACGACTGGAAGTGAGTCGGTCGGCTCTGATTCAGTTCAAACGCGGCGGGGTCCACGTCGGTGGCGTAGGTCGCTCCAGGATTGGACGTTTCGGCAAGCGTGGTGTCGTTGCCGTACCAGTGCCGTACTTGTTCAAAGAAGTCGAGCAGGCTGCCGCTGGTTTGAATCTCTTCGCCGACCGGACCCGCGAGCACGCCCGTGGAGAGTACGGCAGCGAGGCTAATGACCTTGGGGTTTTCACGGATCGGCGGTGCGTCGTCTTCCTGACGCAGCAATCCACCTTCTTCCAGGGCCGCCAAGTAAGCGTCCGCCCAGGCATCACGGTCGGCGGCCAGGACTCGAAGCGCCGGCGTGGCATCGGGATCGTTCAGGACCGCGTCGCGCAGCGCCAGGGCATCACGTGTTTGCAATGCGATGAATTCATCGCGGTCGACTGCGGTTCCTGATGCCAAAATGTGGAACTGAAACGCGACAAGTTCTGGATCGATCGTGTCCAGGAACGATCCGGCGTATTCGCCGTACGCTTCACTGAGCTGCGGGAACAGCTCGTCAAGTTTCTGTTGGTCGGCTTCCGAAAGCACGCTGCTGAGGGTTTCATAAAACCGATCCATCACGGCCAGAAACTCATCCTGCTCCTGGTCGATCAACTCCTGCAGCCCCGGATAGGTGTGGACGTTGAAGGTCAGCCCTGCAAAGTCGCCGACGGTCAGGTCCGGAATCACGCCGGGAGTGGTGATCTGGCCCAGTGCATCGGTTTGAAAACTGTCGTCGTGAGGTGTGGTGATCGCCGAATCGAGACTGGCCCAGGGAACGTCGTCAAACGCTTCGCCGTCGGGCCGGCCGCGGAGGTTTGAAGTGAACGCCGCGTAACGGAAATCGAACAGATCGGGGTTCGTGCCCAGTTCAGGAACGCCGAGCGTGAAGTAGACGTAGGGCGCATCCACGTTGCTGCGGTTGTCAACGGAGAAACTAAACGTGCCGATTTCACCGGGATTGAGCACACGCGGGCCGCCGAGTCCCACCGAGACGTCGGGTTCGATTGCCCGTTCAATCTGGTAGCGATACGGCAACGAAGCTTCTTCGCCGCCGGGGTTGATCACCTTGACGTCGTACAGACCGTGTGGGGCGTCGCGCAGATCGAACGTGGCGAGAATCCGTGTGCTGTTGAGCACTTCGTAGTTGACCGGTTCGAACTCGCCAAACCTCGGGCGAACCAATTTTGGAATCGCGTTTTCATCGAACTTCGCACCGTGGATCGTCGTGGTGACCCAGCGAGAATCACCGCCGATGTCGGTGGTGACGTCCGTGACTTGGAACGGCAGCAGCTCGGCCAGGACGGTGACCGGCGTGTCGTCGTCCGGTTGAGAATAACCGCGGACCAGGACGTAGTACGATCCGGGTTCGGTGGTTGCGATGACGGCGGCCTGATCGGGTTTGAGTTGCCCCGAGTAGGCCGCGTCGTACTGGATCCCGTTGGGCACGTCGCGGAAACGAATGAACAACTCGTTGGCGGCTTGATCGGCATCGGAATCGATCGAGACCCGCAGCGTTTCGCCGGCACCCACTTGGACTTCATACAAGCGAACTTGTCCGGTGCTGAGCGTTGTTTCAAGCGGCACGCCGGGCGTCAACGAATCGACGGTCAGTTCAATCGTGCCCGGCGATGCGGTTTGATTATTGAGTTCGTTCTCGGCTTCGAAGACGTCATCAAAGATGTCGGCGCGGGTGATGACGCGGTACTGGCCGGGCCGAGCGGGCGGCAGTGTGGCGGTCAACGTCGATGTGTACGTCTCGCCGACGGCCATCGAGAACCGGGTTGCGTTATTTTCGACGATGCCCGGAAATTCAGCGCGTCCCAGCGGGATATCAGTGATGTCCCAGATCGCATCTTCGGACAGGTACAACGCGTCCGACCAAATGCCGGTCGCTGGTTCGGGGCCATGATTGGTGACCGACCAGGTGATCTGGACGTCTTCACCTGACTTTCCGCTCGATGGGATTTCGATCGTCTCGACTTGCAAGTCGGCTGGCGGAGGCAATTCGATCACGGTCGGCGGCTGGCCGGCGAGCGAGTTGTTGAACTCCTTGTCCAGTTCGAACACATCGCCGTCCGGAAAACGATTGTTGACCACCGGATCGGTGATCACGATCACGTAGTAGGCGCCCTCGAGATTCCTCGGGGCGCGGACCGATTGTGTCGCCGTATATGATTGGTCTTTCGCCAGACCGCCGGAATAGGAATTCGAGCCGAGGTAACGATCGGCATCCCTGTCCAAGAACGGATCGCGTGACAGGTAGATGAGATCCGTCCAGCTGGACTGTCCCGGCAGCGTGTCACCGGGGCCGAGGTTGCTGACGGTGTACTCGACGTCGAACGGTTTTCCGGCCAGCAATCGTGGCGGCACCACCACCGAAGTGACTTGCAGGTCCGGCGGATCGGTCAGTTCGATCGGCAACAATGCCTTGGCGGTGTTGTCGCCTTCGCCGGCAAATTCTTGCACGACCGCCATGCCGGTGGCACCGCATCCAACGATCTCATTGCGGAAGATGGCCAGACAGTCCACCACGGACGAACCTCCTAGCCGAAACTCGATGCCGCTTCCGTCGACTTCGGGGAATCGTGCACGGGTGAACTTGGAGTCGACGTCGACGATCAGATAGAAGTCGCCGTCGATCCCTTGTGGAAGTCGCACATCGAGCGATCGACTGTAGGATTCATCGACGCCGAGAACCTTTCCGTTTGCTCCCGAGCCACCCCTTTCGCCCAGCAGCCAGTCGGACGGGTCCAACGATTCGTCGCGGGAAAGAAAGACGCGATCGGGCCAGGCTTGTTCGGCCTGATCGGTGTCGGGCCGCGGGTAGGTCGCCGCATCGCCGATGTTCTGAACGGTCCAGTCAACCGTGATGGTTTGACCGGACTGGACCACGCCCGATGGCACCGTCAATGAGGTGACCTTGAGGTCCGGTTCGGAATAGCTGATCTGAATCGATCTTGAGTCGCGGTTATTGTATTCCTGGGCCGCGAAACCGCTGCCTGGTCCTCGCCCGCCTTCGTAAACCGCACCGCGTCCCCACTTATTCGTCCCCGCGTAGAACCGTTCGCTGGACGGGTTATCCATCGGTGGGACAGTCGGTTCGTACTTCCGCGGATCAGGGATCGGAAGTGCATCGGTCCAGACGTAGACGTAGTACTCGCCATCGGCGCCGCGCGGCATGCGAATCCGAGCCGATTCGGTATAGCTGTCACCGGTTCCCAGCGGCGTGTCGCTGCGGTGGATCTGTTTTCGCACCAGAGTCGATTCGCTGAGCTCGAACTCAGGGAAGCGAGACAGGAAAACATACTCGGTCCAGTACGTTGTGCCGGACCACACCGGTGCACCGACGTTGGTCACGGTCCAGCTGAGATCGACATATTCGCCCGACTCGCTTGTCGCCGGCAAGTTGATGTCGGTGATCTGTAAATCGGCTGCCGAGCGGTTAATGGTGATCGAAGTCGACTGGTCATTGTTGTCTTCGAAGGAACCTTCGTAGATTCGAGAAACCTGGGCGTCGGTCTCGACGATCACATAACTGCCAAAAATCTCTGGCGACAGCTTGAAGTCGGCTTCCGCGGTATAACCTTGACCGGCTTCCAAGCGACCGCGATGCTCGACGAATCCGAGAGACCATACCTGCGCGTCGGGATGGCTACGATTAGCGTGAGTCGAAACGTAGATCCAATCGGTCCACGCATCGCCCCCCGTCGCGTTTTCTCCCTGGTTTCGCACCGTCCACTGGACCGCCACCGACGTTCCCGCGTCGACCGTGGCCGGTGCGACGACGCTGTCGACGACCAAGTCCGCGGGCGTTGTGGCTAGCGGCAGCACCGTGATCGGTCGCGCCTTGTAGTTATTGCTATCCAGTTCGTTTGGATCGTCGGGGTTGATGTTGATGTCCCGAGTGTCTTCGACCACCACGTTGAAGGCGTCCGACCAGACGGTGATGTGCCACTGGCCGGCTTCGAAATCTTTGCCATCGATCTTTGGCAGCGTCACCCGACGCGTCGCGGTGTAGTCTTCCCCGATCGCCAGCGAACCGAAATGTGAAAACGTCCCCAGCAAGATGTCTTCGGGTTCGCTCCGAGCGTCGGGTCGATTGCGATCGACCGTCAACCAGATGGTGTCGTTCCAGGAATCCACATTGGTTTCACCGAGTCCCAGATTGGTGACGGTGTAAGAAACATCGATCGTCGTGCCCTCGAAGACTTCGTCCGGTGCGATGACGTCGGAGGTGACCAGATCGGCCGGCGGAAGTGCTTCGGCAAAGAACGAATGGGTTCCGAGGTTATTGTCTTCGTCCGGATATTCTTCGATGGAATCTTCAAAGTCGGTTTGGACAAGCACGAATACATCGCCGCGGAATCGTTTCGGCACGACATAGGGATCGACTGAAACCTGATAAGGTTCATTCGGGTTCAGTGCAGCGGCATTGTCAAAGGTGCCGAGCACGATGTCATCGCTGGTGACTTTGTTGTCAAGCGAGAGGTACACCCGGTCTTTCCAGCGTCCCCGAGTTGTCTCGGTGCCACGGTTGGTCACGATGTAAGTCGCGGAAATCGTTCCCCCGGCGGGAACGCTTGTGGGCGCGATGATGTCGGTGACTTGCAAGTCCGGACGCGGCGGATGGCTGACGACGATGATTTCGTCGTCTTCGCTAACGTTGTTGTCCGCCGCCGCGGCGTGTTCGTACAGCGAACCGGTGAAGTTCGAGTGCACGACGACTTGAAATGCACCTTCCAGTTCGGCGGAAAGCGAAAGTTGCTCGGCGCGGGTGTACGATAGTCCGGCGTCGAGCGTCAGCGACGTTTCGAAGATTCCCAGGTGAATCAGACTCGCATTGGGATCCCCCACGGGTTTCAGCGACAGGCGATCACTCCAGCGTCCATCGGCCGCTGCGTCGCCCGTGTTGCGAACCGTCCACTCCACGTCGATCTTGCCACCCGACTTCGCTTCCGGCGGCGCCGTGATCGCTTCGACGATCAAGTCGGGCGAGGGGGCGACGGTGATGCTCGTCGCCGAGGAGACACGCCGGTTGTTGCCGCCGAAACGATGTTCGAACACGCCGGGGAAGGTTCCGGTGTCGACGACGACATAGAAGGTTCCTTCCAGTCCGTTGGGAAGCGAAATTTGGGTCGTGCGACGATAACTTTGATCAACATTCAGCACGCCGAAGTGACTGCTGCCTGCGGCGATGCTCGGATCGTTGCGGTTCACTTGGAAGGCACGCAAGAAGTCCGTCCCATCGGGGTTGCGGGCCAGTCGAACGACGTCCGTCCAAGTTGCGACGTCGGTGGGCCCGATGCCCTGGTTGGTGACTTCCCAGCTGATTTCAAGCGAACTGCCGCTGGAGGCCGTCGGCGGAACGTCGATCGAAGAGACGACGAGGTCGGCGTAGGGCGTCGGCGTGATTTCGACTTTGTCGGCAGCCAGCGCCACGTTGTTCGCCGTCTTGCTGTCTTCGAAGACATCGCCTTGAGCATCAGCGGCGACAAAGACATTGAATAGACCCGCCAATCCCGCCGGCAGCGTCAGGTCGACCGACGCGTTGTAGCGGTCGCCGACCGGCAACGATGTGTTGCGTTCCCGTTGGCCAACCACGCGATCGTCGCCGTTCCCAAAAATCTCGTCGGACGACAGGACGATCGAATCCACCCAGCGATCGCTATTCGTCATCACCTCGCCGAGATTGGCCACCGTCCAGCTGACGGTCATGGTCGCCGGGTCACCGATCACCAAGGTGGGACTGACCACGTTGCTGGCAACCAGGTCTGCATGCGGCGGCACGGTCAATGTGATCGGGCTGGCGATCAGGTTGTTGCCTTCGCCGCCCAATTCGTAAATTTCATCTCCGTCGTCAACGCTGAGCAGCAAGAAGTGACTTCCGCTCAGTTCAATGGGGATGTCGACTGCTGTCTGAAACTCCTGACTGCCGCCGGGTTGCCAAACCGCCGTCTCGTCGCGCTGCGAAAGCAGCACATCGCCGGCATCGAGTTGGTCATTTTGGGACAGATAAATCCGCGTGGTGAAACCGGTGAGCGTCGCCGCGGTTCCGATTTGGCTTTCGCTCCAATCGATGGTGAGTGAGTTTCCGGCGACCACTTCGGCGGGCGGATTGATGAAAGCGCCCGTCAGGTCGGGATGCCCGAGCGAGATAACTTGCGGCAAGACGAAGACGTTGTTGGCCTCGCCATCGCGTTCGAAGAGTTCGTCATCCGTGTCGGTGACGAACACGACGTGGTAGTCGCCATCGGCCAAGTCGGGGACGGTAAAGGTTTGCGAGAACAAACGAGACGCACCGTCGGCAAGCGACTGCTCGTGCCGTCGAGCGGCGACAGCGATTCCGGCAGCGATCGTGCCGTCGGTGGAAAGGTAAATGCGATCGGTCCACGCGGTTGGGGTCGCCAGGTCACCATTGTTTTCGATGGTCCAGCGAAGAATGAGGTCCTGCGCGGGTTGAACGGAGGACTCGCTGATGGAGGCCGAAGCGAAGACGAGGTCGGGCGTCGGCGCGGGAGTGACGGTGATCGCCGCAGCGACGACATTGTTCGTTTCGTCGAGTTCGATCACCGAGTTCTCGGCATCGGTCGCGAAGAGCACAAACAAGTCGCCGACGGATTGCTGAGGAATCGTGACATCCAGTTGCAGGTTGTAGACCCCTCCGACGCCGAGATCTTCGGTACGCAACGAGTCCGCCAGCAGCGTATCGCCTGCGTCCAGCGTCGCGTCGGTTGAAAGATAAAGCCGATCACGCCACGGCCGGACCGCCGTGATTTGACCGGAATTGGTGACCTGCCACGACGTGGAAATCGTTTCGCCGCTGAGTGCGCCCGCCAGAGGAGTGACGAGCGCGGCCGTCAAATCGGGACGCTGAGTGATGATATTGGACGCCCCTGTCGCGGTCACGTTGTTGGTCGTCTCATCCAATTCAGGCACAACATCGGCAAAGTCGGTTCTCACGTAGAAGTAGACGGTGCCAGGGAGATTCCCCGGCAGGTCGACATCGGCATTCTTTGAGTACGACTGAACGGAAGCCAGTCCAAGTTCATGGCGGATCGTTCCGACGACTTGATCATCCGCATCGCCGATGGTCTCGTTCAAGCTGAGCACCACTTCGTCGTTCCATGCGATCGAACTAGGAACATCGATGGGTGCGAGGTTGCTGACGGTCCAACCGATGGTCGCTTGCGGAGACGATCCCGCGACGATCTGGGCCGGCGCGACCAGATCGGACGTTTCAAGCTCATAGGTGTCCGTTGCCAAATTAACGGCCGGAAGCGAAGCGAGCGTCTGGTTGTCGTAGAGCGGGTCGCCACTCGCCGTCGCGGTGAACGAAATCTCGTAGGCGACGTCGCTATCGTCCAGCAGATCGTTGAACCCGGTGACCGTAAAGGTTAGCGGCTGATTCCAGTTTCCTGCCGTGAAAGTGTGTGATGGCGGCGTGACGGATCCTTCGGTTGTGTCGCTTGAATTGACCGAGAATGCGACGCCATGCAGCGGCTGGCTATCCAGAACGACCGTAAAGGTCGCGGTCCCACCGGCCTCGGTGGTTTGCAACGTCGCCGGTGCGGACACGGTGATGCCCGCGGTATCGTCGTCGAGATTGATGAAATCAAAGCGTTGCGTGGCTGCGTCGGAGTACTTGGGGTCCGTCGACGTGATCGATGCGCTGATTCGGTACGGCTGGTCTCCGTCGTCGACCTCGTCGTCTTGACCGGTGACGATGACCTGTTGCCCGGTGTTCCAGTTCTGGGCGTTGAAGGTCAAGAAGGCCGGAGTAACAAGTGCTTCACTCGGGTTACTCGACGTCAGCGTCACGATGACGTCTGCTGTGGGCTGACTGGTCAGGACCACCAACGACTCGAGGGTGGCACCGGATTCGGTCGTTTGATTGGAGGCGGGTGGCGACACAAGGTAGCCCGCCGCATCATTGTCCTGGTTCAAAACCGCGACATCCGATGGATCGAGTCCGGCAAAGAGCGGGTCGTTGCTGACGATCGGCGCGGTGACGATCGAGTAAGGCACATCACCGTCGTCGACGAAGTCGTCGATGCCGGTGACCGTGACCGTCTGCGGGACGTTCCAGTTTCCGCTGTCGAATACGACCGAATCGCGGTTGGGAACACCCTCGTCGGGATCGCTGGAGGAAAGTCCGATGGTCACCGGCGCCGACGGAGCATCCTCTAACTCGATCGTGAACGTCGCGGTGTCGCCCACTTCTGTCGTTGTCAGTCCGACCAGCGGATCGATTTTGATTCCCGCAACGACGCTGGTCAGTGAATAGGTGTTGTCAGTTCGGACCGGTACGAGGGCGCGATTGCTGTCGATCACCAGCCCGTTGAAGGTCGTGAAGTTGCCGGTCTGGTTTCCGAAACTGGTGATCAGTTCAAAGACATCGCCGCGGCTGGGCAGGAATGTGCTGGCGACATCCACATTGAGTGTGCCGTCCAAAGTCACCGAATTAAACACGCCCAGGCGATCGTGTTGAGTTCCGACATCGGTCCCTGCAATCTCGAAAGACAGACTGCCGCCGGCAGCTTGGGTGTAGTTTCCGCGGATCGTCAGTATTCCCGGCCCATCGAATCCCGGCATGACATCACCACCGGAGTTGATCGTATCGGCCCAGACGATTCCGTTGCCTTCGAGCGTTCCGCCCTGAAGCAGGTACTGATTTGACGGGTCGATCCAACCACCTTCCGCGATCCACGTTTCACCGCCGGTTTGGATAAAGTCACCGGTAACGGAAAACGTGCTACCGAACTCCACATCGACGATGCCCGCGTTGGTGAAGTCCGCCGGCACGGTAACATTGGCCCCATCGGCGATGGCGAACGTGCCATCGGCTTCATTGAGTGCAAAGGCTCGCAAAGCGTTGTTGCCGCTCGTGTCACGAATCGCAGCGCCGGAAGCAATCAATTCAATGGTTGCGGCGTTGGATTGGATATCAGCGCCGGGAAATCGAAGTTCGCCCTCAACGATGTAGCGCCCACCCTCAAGGCGGTTATTCACAAAATTCGAAAAGCTACTTGATATGTCGAGTCGCCCCTCAAACACCGCTAAGATGCCGTCATTCTCAAATGGGATCGCAATTTGAGCAGTTTCGCTGCCGCTGTGACGCAGCGTCCCCGCGTTGATGAATTGACCCGGCTGTGCTGAAAAGAAGAGGCGGTGAAAGTAGAAACGACTTGAGTCATTGAGCAAGATGGTTCCGTCGGCTTGGTTGGCAAGCAAGCCTGTATTCGTGTCCGTGCCGCCGTCAAGAATGTTGAGTCCTCCTCCAAGCACAGCAATTTCGCCGTGGTTTTCCAGCGTACGGAGTAATCCCCTGTCATAGATGGTCGACTGGATCGATGCAGTGGCCGTGCTCGAAAGGATCGTTTTACCCGAACCCGACATTGAACCCTGGTTCCAGTCCAGGCGGTCCGTGATCGTCACGTCACCGGAACCCGTCAAGTTGGCTGAACTGCCGGAAATCTTAAGGCGTTCCAGAGTGGTGTTTTGGTTGACGCCCACCGAACCCTGGAGATTCAAAACGCCGTTGCCGACCAGGTTGGCGGTAGGCACCAAATTGAGAGTGCCGCCAGTTAACACCAAATCATTGTCGAAGGTGAGTTGGTCAATCGTGACCGTTCCAGAAGCGGACAGTCCGCTGCCGACGACGGTCGTGTTGATCAGCTTGGGGCTGCTAGTCAGCTGCAATCCGCCTTCGAGAATCTCAATCGTGCCTCCATCATTTTCGAATGGGATCGCAATTTGAGCAGTTTCGCTGCCGCTGTGACGCAGCGTCCCCGCGTTGATGAATTGACCCGGCTGTGCTGAAAGGAAGAGGCGGTGAAAGTAGAAACGACTTGAGTCATTGAGCAGGATGGTTCCGTCGGCTTGGTTGGCAAGCAAGCCTGTATTCGTGTCCGTGCCGCCATCAAGAATATTGAGCCCTCCTCCAAGCACAGCAATTTCGCCGTGGTTTTCCAGCGTACGGAGTAATCCCCTGTCATAGATGGTCGACTGGATCGATGCGGTGGCCGTGCTCGAAAGGATCGTTTTACCCGAACCCGACATTGAACCCTGGTTCCAGTCCAGGCGGTCCGTGATCGTCACGTCACCGGAACCGATTAAGATGGCTTCGGTACCAGAAACACCAAGGCGAGTTAGGATAGCGCCTTCCGAAACACTAAAACGGCTATTCGATAGGGCAACCGTTTCCTCCGCGAAGATACTGTTGACGGCGACCGATTGCGTTACCGCGACGGTGACGTCGCCGGGTTGATCCGGAATCAATACGTCGGCGGTTGAGTTGGGGAGGATGTCGCCAACCCAGTTCAGCGGATCGTGCCACGACGTGGCATCACCGCCTCCGTCCCAGATGAAGTTTGCGGTGTCGTCGTCGAGGTTGGTTAGATCGATGGTTTGATCGGACGCCGATTGGTAATCCGTGTCCGCCGTTGCAGCGATGCTGAGCGTGACGGTGTATTCGGTATCGCCATCGTCGACCACATCGTCCTGACCGGTGACCACGACCGTTTGCGGCGTGTTGAAGTTGTCGGGGGTGAAGATGAGTTGGTCGACCGAGACCCGGCCTTCGCGCGTTAGCGAGGAGCGAACATCAACAACGACGTCGGCGGTCGGTCGACTGCCTAGCTTGACGGTGAACTCACTCGTCCCACCGGCTTCGGTGGTTTGTGTGGAAGTCGGCGGCGTGACAATTAAGGCGACTTCGTCGTCATCTTGATTGCTGAGCGAGACATCGACCGGATTGAAATCTTTGAAGTTCAGATCATCGCTGACCGCAGCGGCCGTGATGATGCGGTAAGCGATGTCGCCATCGTCTTGGAAGTCGTCAACGCCGGTGACGGTGACCGACTTGGGGGCCCAATCGGTGGGCGTGAAGGTGACCGAATCGACGCTGACGGTTCCTTCACTTTCATCGCTCGATGAAATCCCGATCGTGACGTCGGTGGTGGGCTGTTGATCCAGAATCACCGAGAACTGGACGCTGCCGCCGCCTTCGGTGGTCGTCAAGTTTTCAAAGGGCTCGACGCGGATGCTGACGAACTCGGCTTCGAGGAAGTATCCGTCTCCAGTGTTGTTCGGCACGAGCAGCCGATTCGGAGCGTAGTCCAGTCCGGTGAACGTCGAGAAATCACCGGAACGAGAAAACAACGGGTAGTCGAGAATCTCGAACGAATCGCCGGCACCGGGCGCATAGCCGTCCGCCACCGAAACGCTCAGCGTGCCATCGAGGATCGCTTCATTTGCTTGAATGAAACCGAACTGATCCGGCGGCGGGCCATTGAGTCCGATCTGGAGCGTCCCGGCGTTCCCCTGTTCGAATCGTCCTGTCACGACCAAGCCACCGTCGAGCGGTTCGACAACGCCACCGCGATTGTTGATGTCACCCAGAAGGTTCCCGTCACCGCGAAGTCTGCCGCCATCCAGGAAGAGCGTCCCGGTCAGCATCTCAGCGCCGTTTGTGATTTCGGTCAGCCCATCGGTCTGAACAAAGTTGGTAAAGAAGCCGGGCGCGAAAGCACTAAAGCCGTCCAGCCGGAACAGACCTCGATTTTCCAAGGCGCTATCGAGAAACAATCCCGTTCCGTTGAGCAGTTGAAGCTCGCCATCGGTCTCAATGGTGGTCAGGGACACCAAGGAGTTGTTACCCAGGTTGTCGAACATCCTTCCGATGCCATGTTGCTCGACCGACGAAGCCAGACTGGTAATGCCTTGGTTGGGAAAGGTCAAATTGTCTTGTAACACGTAGGTTCCACCGGCGAGCCGTCCGTTGACGTAGTTGGAAGGTGCTTGGCTGAGCGAGAGAGCTTGCGACTGGACCAGAATCGTGCCGTCATTGGTGATCGGGCCGGCAATGTGCCGCGCGCCGCGTGTTCCGCTGCCTTCTCCTTCCTGGGACGTGATCGTCCCGGTGGCAAGATTGAGTAACGTGCCGCCACTGATCAGCAGCGTCGTGTTGGCAGAGTCGCTGCTGGCGCTGCTGCCTTCGCTTAAGTGGATCGTTCCCGCATTGGTCAATCCGTTTTGAAAATCAACGGTAAGCGTTTTTGAGACGGCTCCGGTCGTATTGGTCGCGTTGACACTGGGCTTGATGGAAAGCGTCCCGGATTCTGAATTGGTAAACGTACCCGCAAACGTCCGGGTTACCTCCGGTGAAACCGTCGACGAGTGATGTCGCACGATCTCAATCGTTCCTTCGTTGACCAAAACGGAACCCGCAGGGAATTCCGCATCGTCAAACCGGAGATTGCCTTGAAGCGTCCCTCCACCCAGTTCTGCGCCGCCGTCAAGCAACAAAACTCCATCGCCGGTCAATTCTCCACTGAGCGGATTGAACGTGCCGCCGTCGACCCGAGCGACCACGCCCACCGGGGTTTCCATCGTCCCTTCGTTGTTGAGCGTGGATCCGCTAACCATCAGTCTGCCACCGAACGTGTTAACGATGGAGTTTTGATTGGCGAGCGTGGCACCGGTGCCTTGGTGCCTCAAATCGTGGGAAATGAAGATCGTCCCCAGGTTGGTCGTGTCGCCATCAATGACACGGGGAAGCAGACTGCCGCTGCCCTCGCCACGTCCCGAGAGGATCACGCCGGTCGACTCGTTGAGGAGCGTTCCACCACTGATTCGCAGGACAGTGATCGCGGAGTCGACGGCGGCGCTGTTGCCTTCGCTCAGCTCAATTCTTCCGGCATTGGTCAATCCGTTTTGAAAATCGACCGTGTAGGACTTGCTGATCGCTGCGGTCGTATTGGTCGCGTTGACGCTCGGCATCAGCCGCAGCGTTCCGGTCGCGGCATTGGTGAATGCCCCGGCAATGGTTCGCGTGACGTCAGCGCTTGATGATGAAGCGAAGCGCTGGTGAAACGTCAGCACGCCCGCATTGGTCACGCTTGCTCCGGCCGGCATACCGGCGTCGTAAAACTCGATGTCCCCGGTGATCGTGCCATCGCCCAGCTCCGCGCCGCCGCGCAGCTCAAACGTGCCCGGTCCGGTGATCTGGCCGCTCCCTGGATTGAATCGCGACCCGGTCGATACGACGATCGATGTCCCGGTATTGGTTTTCAGCTCGCCGCTATCGAAGAGCGTGGCGTCGGTAAGGATCAGATCGCGATCGACCGCTTCGATCGTCCCCATGTTGTCAATCGTTCCCGAGATCGTGCGTGAACCGATCGTACCGGCACCGTCGCCGATGATCGATTCGATCACACCGGTCGACTGGTTGACCAGGGTTCCACCGCCGATTCGCAGCGCAGTGTTGGCTGCGTCATTTGACGCACTCAGGCCCTCGCCCAACCGGATCGTTCCCGCATTGGTCAGCCCGTTCTGAAAATCGACCGTTAACGTCTTGCTGATCGCAGCGGTGGTGTTGGTCGCGTTGACGCTCGGCATCAGCCGCAGCGTTCCGGTCGCGGCATTGGTGAATGCCCCGGCAATGGTTCGCGTGACGTCAGCGCTTGATGATGAAGCGAAGTGCTGGTGAAACGTCAGCACGCCCGCATTGGTCACGCTTGCTCCGGCCGGCATACCGGCGTCGTGGAACTCGACGTCGCCGGTGATCGTGCCATCGCCGAGTTCGGCTCCTCCGCGAAGTTCAAACGTTCCAGCGCCGGTGATTTGACCGGTACCTGGATTGAACCTAGATCCGGTCGAAACGACGATCGAAGTGCCCGTGTTTGTTTTCAGCTCGCCGCTGTCCGTGAGCGTTGCCCCGGTCAAGATCAGATCTTGATCGACGGCTTCGATCGTTCCCTGATTGCTGATCGCGCCGGTAATCGTTCGCGAGCCGATGGTGCCGCTTCCGTCGCCGACGAGTGACTGAATCACTCCACCGGCTTCATTCAACAACGTTCCGCCACTGACCTGCAGGATCGTGTTGGCCGAGTCCGTCGATCCGGAAATCCCCTCCGTAAGCTCGATCAGTCCCGAGTTGGTCAGTCCCGCCTGGAAATCGACGGTTAGATTCTTCGCGATCGGCGCCGTGGTGTTGAACGCATCAACGGTTGGAAAGAGTGTCAACCTGCCGCCGTCGCGATTGATGAACGCTCCGGTCAAAGTGACCGAGGCGTTCGGCTGGGTCGAAGTCGCCACGTCGTAAGAAATGTCAAACTGGCCACCGTTGTCGACCGGACCATCGACGCTCGCGTTCGCGATCACGTCGACGATCGAACCGGACTGGACTGTGAGTGATCCGGTGGTGAGTTGGAGACTGGAACTGTCGATCGCAAGGGTTTGTATCCCTGTCGCATGACCAATGTTGACCGATCCGACAGTCACATTCGTGTCGATGACCACTTCGTAGTCACCCGGAGACTGAATACGGACGTCATCGCCCGGAGCGGGAACTTGGTCGGTGCTCCAGTTCAGCGGATCCGCCCAGCGAAATTGATCGCCCCCGGCGTCCCAGTCGACTTGGGCAAGTAGCCGACGATCTTCTAGAAGTTCGAGATGAAGCTGTTTGCGATGTCGGCGTTGCAATCGTTGACGTCGAGTCTTTCGTTTACGTTGCGGTGTGTGGAGCATTTTGGGTCGACCGTTCGCTCGCCTGGCCGCCTGGCAGCCCGCCAATCAGACTTGCACCGTGCTCGCGGCGAAATCTGGTGGTCGGCTGGCGAACGGATCGTGGAAAGCAGGTTGGGGCAATCGCGGAGTGCGTGTACTGGCGCACGAGACACCTTGTAATGCGATTTCCCGCTCCGATTCGTCCGGGAAGGATCGAAGTAATTCAAGAAAATTCTGGGCATCCGTCCGCCGCGCCGAGATTGGCGAAATCACGCCGGCCGCAGGAAGAAGGCACGAGTGCTTTGTCCAGATCGATCTTTAGGGTTGCGTTTTCCGAGCGGAAGAGGGGTCAGTTACGAATGGCACAGGCTTAAGTGTTGGTGTGCAGGCTTTAGCCCGATACCGCTAAGTTAGGTGTCGTATCTTCAGATGAAGGCCCGTAGGCTCGCGCCAAACGGCTGATATTCGTTTGATATCAGCCGGTTCGCGCCAGCGCGAGCGGCCCCCTCAATCATGTTTACTTAGCGGTATTGGGCTTTAGCCGCCCTCTGTCGCTGCGTCGCAGCGACCGGGACTCGCCTAAAGCTAGACACCAACGGTTGCTGAATCCCTTTGACGCAGCGCTTCAGCGTCCAGACAACTCAGTCCCCAGGATGACCGGTGAGAGATGCTCGTTGCGTTGGTAGCGGATCAAGAGGCGGTGACAGCCGGGAAAAACGGCGAAACCCTGTGGCATGCCGATTCGTCGCGGAGGTTCGAACAGGGTGCCGAGCGCCTGTCCGGTGGGGACATGCCAAGCCTCGATTCGACCGTTGTCGTGCCCGCTCACCAAAACCCGTCCGCCGGGCAGGAACGCTAGCGCCCGCACCGTTGACACCTGGTCAATCTTGAACGCGAGCTCCCCCGTATTGGAGTTCATCACCTGGAGCGTGTCGCGGTTGCAGATTGCCAGTTGTTCTCCGTCCGCACTGACCGCTGAAGCCATCAGCCGCGTACTCGGTTCCTTTCGAACCAAGCTGCGGGCACCGGTTGCGCAGCCAAGTTTATGAATCGACTCCGACGACTCATCGTACAGCAAGGACGGACCATCCTCCGATTCCACGAAGCATAAAACGGCCGCCAAATCAAGCGGCAAGTCGAGCACCTGCTTGGCAGATTGCCAGGCATCGTCACTATACCAAGCCATGACGCCTGGTTCGTCTCCCGCGTTGACCGCGACGGCATCGCCCGAGGGGCTTATCTCAACGCGATCGGCCTTTAACAAACTTTCGCCCAAAGTGCGTACGATCCTGCCTTTCGACAGGTCGTAAATGCTCACGTAACCGGGGCCGGCACACGCGATCCAACCTTGACTCGAAATCTGCTGTGAAAAGCAACTGATCGGATGGGTGACCCGTTCGCCGATGGGGCCGTCGATTTTCCTACCGACCCCCACCACCAGCTCTCGATCGTAGTGGGGATATAAGTATCCCTTTCGAAAGAAGAAGCCGAGGGCATCCGGCGCGACAGGGTAGACGCCACCCAACGGCGAAGGCGGGCTCAAGATCTGGGATGGCGGGACGCGACTGAGGTTCCAATGGCGCAGTCGGCCGCCTGGGCCGGCGGTGATCAGCGCATCCTCGGTGGGCGGTGCGAGCACTCGGATCCTCTGATTCTCATGGATCAGGTCTTGGTCATCGGCAATCTTGAACGCCGCCGTCAACTCCCCTGACACTTGACCGTCTGATCGCTGGCTCAGCCGGAGCGTTTGGAGCAAGCCGTCGGGGTGCAAGAGCGCAACCTTTCGGCCATTCTGCCAAGTCGCGAGTGACTGAGGGTAACTCGCATTCAATGACACTCTGCCGATTTCTTGAAACGAATCGGCATCCAGGATCAACATTTGTTGCCAAAAGCGATCGCAACACAGCAGCCAGTTTTTCTCTGGACCCGCCAGCATCAATTCACGCGGATTCTCCATCGACTCGAGCGTGATGCTGCGTGTTTTCTTTCCGGCGGGAACCGAATACGCGACAATACCTTGACGGGTCGGGACTAGCAATTCACGACTACCGGGGCGAAACAGCAGTGATTCGTGGCGATGGTCGTTCTCGATGCGAAACAGCAATTCACCCTCAGCATTCCCGACCCAGACGCCCTCGTAACGTGTCCCCACGGCGAGGTGCGCTCCATCGTCAGACCAGACGATCGTCTCGACGCCGTGATCGCCGACGACGATTCGGCGAAGTTCTTTGACCGATGGGGATAGACTCCAAAGCGAAATCTGACTCTGCACGCCTACCGCCAGCATTGTCCCGTCAGGCGAAACGGCAATCGCTGCGGCCGGCTCTCCTATCGAGCCTACCGCGACGGTTGAGTCGGCTTCCAATCGCCCTCCTTGAGAGCGGTAGATGTTGCCATCGGCGTCCAGGATCCACGCGTGATGACCGGACCGATCCAACGCCAGATCGCTGATTTCAGCATCGAGGATGACCTGTCGGTCGAAGGGAGGGTGGGACAGATCGAGCAGCAGGTTGCGAAAAAAGTCATCGTCGCGATGTGGGTTCGCCTTCACCGGCACGGCCGTGGTGGGGCCGAGCTTGTCTGCGATCAAGGGAAATTCGCCCTGTCGAAATGCACTGACCGCCGATCGTAACTGGCTCGCATCGAGCAAGTCGCTCACCTGGCGTTCGCGCGATTGGCTTGCCAGCCATGCCCGGTTCACTTGCTGCACCTGCCACAGCGACAACGAAGTAATGAAGACAAGTGCCGCAATCGCGATCGTGCCAACCGTGACGGCAAGTCGGTTCCGGCCGAGCCACTTTCGAAAGCGATATCCGGCCGACGGCGGGCACGCCTCGACCGCCTCGTCGTCGAGATACCGCTGAACATCATCGGCGAGCGCTTTGGCCGAGTCGTAACGCCGCTCACGATTTTTTTCCAGCGACTTCAGCACGACCCAGTCCAGCTCGAGATGAAGGTCATTTCGGATCGTCGCGATGTCGGCTGGAGTTTTTTGTCCGAGGGTCGAGAGGTTCGCTGCCTTGAGCGTACTGACGCGGGAACTGGGCCGCTCGGGTTCCTGGTCTTGCACCAGTTGCCGAAAGCCCTCGATTCCGACGCGGGAGAGCGTGTCGCGATCAAACGGAGTCGATCCGGTCAACAATTCATAAAGGATCACACCAAGCGAGTAGACGTCCGATCGGGTGTCGACGTCCAAACTACTCATCTGGGCCTGTTCCGGCGACATGTAGAGTGGCGTGCCGATCAACTCGCTGAACTGCGTGAATAACGTCTTATCGGTGAGGTCCTGATCGAGTGCTTTGGCGACACCAAAGTCGATCACTTTGACGACCGGTTTGTCGTCATGCATCGTCACCAAAATGTTGTTTGGCTTCAGGTCGCGATGAATGATCGCCTTTTGATGGGCGTGCTGGACGGCGTGGCAGACGTCGATAAAAAGCTCGAGGCGTTCTCGCAAACCCAACCCATTTTTTTGGCAAAAACGTGTGAGCGGCACCCCTCGCACCAGCTCCATCACGAAATAGGGCCAGCCGGATTCCGTCGTGCCACCGTCGAAAACGCGGGCGATGTTCGGATGGTCCATCATCGCCAGGGCTTGGCGTTCGGCCTCGAAGCGCGCCAACACCTCGCGAGAATCCATGCCGGGGTTGATCACTTTGACGGCCACTCGGCGACGGACCGGTTCAGTCTGCCGCGCCATGTAGACGGTGCCCATGCCGCCGTGGCCGATTTCTTCGAGCAATTCGTAACGACCGAGCACCGAATGCTTTTTCGGGTTCAAGCCGTGAAGTCCTCGTCCCGACGTCGACGTTTCGCCAGAATCCGGCATCGCGGTGGAAGGGCCATCCTGATGGTGATCGCCTTCGCTTGGACGGCTCTCGGCTCCGATTGCGCCCCCGTCGGCGAGGGCTCTGAGGAGCAGATTAGCGTGCCGCTGTTCACGGGCCTCAATCAATCGCAAAATCCTCGACTTCTGATCCGAGCGGCCTTCACAAGCCTTTGTCAGATAGGCGTCCCGCTCGCCCGGATCATCAATCCGTGAAGCGGTAAGGTAGATTTCGCACTCGAGGTTTGTTCCGGTTTTCTGTTCCATGGCGACCCCGACGGCGTGCGACCTGACCTCGACAACGATTGATTCACGAATTGAACTGGCTCACCCATCTAATGCGAGATGACGTGTCCGAAAGTCCGGGATTCTTCGCCGCTGGCGGAAAAAACGATCAAAACCCCGCGGCCAGTTCCACGGTGAACCACGACACCGCATAGTCCCAACGCTCGTAAGCCACGGTTCGAGAGATCTTCATGACCTTCGCCGCTTCGGCGACGGTCAGGCCGGCGTACAACCGTAGGCGGACCAATTCGGCGGCCTGTTCATCGACCCGCTCAAGCTTGACCAGTGCGTCATCGAGTTCGAGCAGCTGTTCCGGGGTGATTTCTGTCCGAGATTCGGCGAGGTCGCCGACTTCCACGCGATCCCGATCGCCGCCACGTTTTAGGCTGGCTTTGGAACGCGCGTGCTCGATCAAAATGCGACGCATCGCTTTTGCGGCGGCGGCAAAAAAATGGGCCCGCGAATCCCAGCCCTGCCCGCTGTCCGAACCGACTAACCGAAGGTAGGCATCGTGAACCAGTGCGGTCGGCTGGAGCGTGTGATCGGATCGCTCCGTTGCCATGTGTCGAGAAGCGAGCAAACGAAGCTCCTTGTACACCAGCGGCAACAAGTCGGCGGAGGCATGGCAATTGCCCCCTTCGACCTTGCGGAGTAGACGAGTCACTTCGGAAGGCACTTCGATCATGTTGCGTCGTCGCAAGTTGGCAGAACAAGTCTCGGCCAGTCTAACTGATGAACGCCTGTGATTCAAAAGCTTCTTTCATTCTCAGTCGTTTCTGGGCGCAATCCGATGCCCCCTGGGAGCGTCAAGCGTGGCGGGCTAGCGAATGGAGGCGCAAATTTCGCGGTAGAGAAACTTGTCCATCTGCTACAATCAGGATGAAGAAAATGCCGTCCACCGCTCGCAGCTTGTACCGGAATCGTGGGTCAGCCGAAACACACGTGTTATCACCTTGAGCATGTCCGACGTCACGAAAATTCTCGGCCGAATCGATGCCGGTGATTGCCTGGCGACCGGCGAATTGCTCCCGTTGGTCGATGACGGGTTCCGGCAATTGGGCCCACTGCGGACGCGTCACGAGCGGTCCGACCACACGTTGCATGCGACCGCACTGATCCACGATGCCTCCATGCGTCTGGTCGGTTCTGAGAACGAAAGCAGCTGGCGGCGACTGGAATTGTATCACGTTGAAGAATGACGAAGACCAACAACCCGGTGACGTCACCTCGGAACCGTTGCTTGAGCTCGAATCAATTTTGTTTAAGCCGTGAACCGCCACCCCACGCCTCCGCCAGCCCGCCGACTGTACGAGCAAGCGATTGCGCTGGACGACGAAGCAGCGCAGGACGCGTTTCTGGCCGAACAGTGTCGCGAGAACCCCGAGTTAAGGAAACACGTCGAGAATCTATTGCAAGCTCGGCGTGAACGGCTGAGTCATTTGGATCGAGCCGACGTTGACGCGAAAGATTCCCCCAATGACGATGTCGAAGGCAAGCTGACGGAATGTCTCGATCGCGCCACGAAAGCCGGCTCGGATCGCTCTTCAAACTCGAACGCCTCCTCCGAGTTTTACGACACAAGCCACTTCTCCCCGCCCTCGATCCCGTCCTACCGACTCGTCCGGGTGATCGGTGAAGGCGGCATGGGAACGGTCTATCTGGCCGAGCAGCTGTCGCCGGTGCGGCGTGAAGTCGCGGTGAAGGTGATCAAGCCGGGGATGGATTCTGAAGAGGTGATCGCGCGATTCCGGGCCGAGCGTCAAGCGTTGGCGATGATGGATCACACCAACATCGCAAAGGTTTTTGAAAGCGGCACGACCGAGCGCGGCCGTCCGTACTTTGTGATGGAACTCGTTCGCGGCGTTCCGATCACAGCTTACTGCAAACAGCACGGACTGACCCTGCGCGACCGACTGGAATTGTGTGTCGACCTGTGCCTGGCCGTCCACCATGCACACCAGCGTGGCGTGATCCACCGCGACCTGAAACCCACCAATGTCCTGGTCACGCAACAGGACGGCAAACCGGTCATCAAAGTCATCGATTTTGGTGTCGCCAAAGCGCTCGATGGCGATTTGGCCGGAAGATCATTGGTGACACACGGCTCACAATTGATCGGGACCCCGCTGTACATGGCGCCGGAACAGGCCAAGCGGACGAACTATGACATCGATACCCGCGTCGACGTTTATTCGATCGGTGTCGTCTTGTACGAACTGCTGACCGACACAACGCCCATTGCTCAGAGAACGCTCAAACGCATCGGCGTCGACGAATTTTACAGTTTGCTTTTGCGACGGGAGCCCGATCGACCGAGTCAGCGCGTCAGTGGCCTGCAATCCGGTTCATCGTCAGGGCAAGACAAGAGCATTCGTGGTGCCGGTTTTGATGCCAAGCTGTTGAAGCGAGAATTGGACTGGATCGTGATGAAGGCGATCGATCGAGATCGCGAACGAAGGTACCTGTCGGCCAGCGCATTTGCGGCGGATTTGCGGCGGTATCTCGATGGGAATCCGGTGGAGGCGTGCCCACCGTCGTGGGCGTATCGGTTCCGCAAAACGGCGCGTCAGTATCGCGTCGAACTCAGTGTGTTGGCGCTGGCGATGGCCACCCTGATTGTCATCTCCGGGGTTTCGCTCTGGCAGGTGGCGGCGGTGGATGCAGCGCGGCGCGAGAGTGAACGACGTGAGCGTCACGCGGTCGAACTTCTGCAGGCGTTGAAGCTGCAGCGTGCCCTGACAACGTTGCGCAACGACAATTTGAAGCGGCTGCATGGATTGACCATGGACCTTCGCGCCGACTCGCTGCCGACCGATGGATTCTCCCCGCCGACCGACCTGGCAAACCTGTTGATGAACATTGCGGTTCGCCCAACCCGAGGCTCCTTCGCCAACTCGTCCGCCGTCAACGGTCTGGCGGTGACGCGAGACGGAACCAAGGCGCTGAGTGTCGACGATCGGGGTGACGTCAAACTTTGGGATTTGAACGCACCCGATGCCACCGGGCACTTGATCGGATCCTACGAGGAACCCGCTCAAGCGGTCGCGATTTCCCCCGACGGCCACACCGCAGCGACCGGCGGCAAGTCCCGGACGGTGTCGTTCTGGAACCTGAAAGACGGAACGCTGATTCGCAACGTGCCCCCGCTGAAATCGGGCATCGAAACGATACGCTGGTCTCCCGACGGGCGGTCTGTCGTCGCCGGTGCCCGCTACAGCGAAATCTGGGTCGGCGACGCCGAGGGCAATGAAGCGTTCCGCATCGAGAATGACCATCGACACGAAAGTCTGCTGTTTTCACGAGACAGCAAGAAGTTGATTGTTCCGACCCGCGCGGACATTTCCGTTTACGACATGACGTCGGGCAAGAAGATCCGCAGCATCGCCACCCGGCCGCTGACCAATGTGCGGACGCTTTGCTTCGCCGGCCGGGATGACCAGTGGCTTGTCGCGGGCGAACGGTTCAAAGAGTCGTTGATCATCCTGGATTTCAAAAGCGGAAAACTGTTGGGACAAGTGCCGCTGGGCGCCTCTTATCCGCGTTCGCTTTGCGCCGCGGGGAACGGCATGTGGCTGCGCGCGAGTTTCTCGGACGGCCGAATTCAGTTGATCCAGCTTTCACCAGCCAACGGAGGAGCCTCGGTGACCGGTCGCGTCGTCTCGCAGTTTCTCGCGCATCGACCAGCACCGGATCATCGTTTGCCGCTGGCCTCGCTGCCCGGCGACACGTTGTTCGTCTCCGGCGGCCAGGACGGAAACATCCATCGCTGGCACCAACATGACCTTCGATCGACGGAGCTTCGCAGACGGCCCGATTCGGTATTGGCGAGCTATTTGATCCCAGAAACGGGAAGCGTCTATCACGTTCATCACAATGAGCAGCGGCCGTTTGCCGTGCGGTCAAGTATCTTCTCTCCCTCGATCGCCGAGCGGATGTTCGCCGCGGCGAGCGGACAGACGATCTGGATCGTCGGGACCGCCGACCAGCAACCGCTCGCCGAAATTACTTCGCCGCTGGACCAACACCGCGATGTCGCATTGTCGGCCGAAGGGGACACACTGGTGGCAGGATCCGAGACGCAAGTGTGCGTCTGGAAATCGATCGACGGCTGGAACTCGTTTGAACTTTTGAACCGATTTGAGATCACGCATGACGCACCGCCGGTCCTTTGCGACGGCGGCGAGACGCTGATCATCGATGATGCCGTCGGACATCGAGTCCTGGCAATCGATGTTCAATCCGGACAGCAAACCGAGCTTGCGACCGACGTGGACGTGTCCTTCATTTGCCTCGATGCCGGTGCAACCCGATTGGGCCTGATTGCCGAGAATCGGATCCAACTCGTTGATCGCCAGACCGCAGCGGTGCTGATCGAGACGGATCAGTACTACGGCATCACGCGATTGTGCTTCAGCGACGACGGCACGACTCTACTGGAAGGACGCCGCGACGGTCGTGTCTTTGTCTGGCATCTGCCGACGCGTCAACGACTCGGACTGCTCTACGAACCCGAGCATTCCGTTGGCACGTTGCTCCGCTGGCAAGTCGCCAAGGAAAGCCGTCGCGTGATGCTGGAATTCGATAGCGACTACGGCGGCATCGACCTGGTCCTGTTGCCCGGCCAGATGGACCGCTAGGTCAACAACCGGTGGAGCACAACAAAATGCAACGTTCGCCGATGGTGTCTAGGCGTTCGTCCAATACCGCTAAGTCAACTTCAACGGAGGGCGCCCGGACGCTGGCGCGAACCGGCTGATATCAATCGATGATCAGCCGTTTGACCCGAGCCTATCAACGCTGTACACCAACGTTTCAGCGGCGGCGACGCAACAAGATCCCGCAGCTGATCAACCCGGCCAAGGCGGCGGAAGCGGGTTCGGGTACGGCACTGATCCGCGCGACCGAAACGTTGTCGATGAACAAACTGGATGTGCTGCCGATGTTTGCACCCGTCGCGGCATTGAACTGCAGCGTGATGCCGCCGCCGACATCCGGGCCGGTGACGGGGCTGAAACTGAATCGCTGGTAATCACTGGTCAGCGCGAGCTGCCCGCTGCCAAGAATTAGATTGGACGAAGTACCACCACCGGCGAGTTCGGAGAAGAACTCTGCGAAGGCCACGCCGCCATTGGTCCCGCCCCCCTTGGCATCGAACGAAATTAAGATCGTTTCGCCGGCCGTGACCAGACCAACGCCCAGGTTGGCCTGCTTGATCACTAGAGCTGAACCGGTGACATCGTTGAACAACTCGCCGGCGAAGCTACCCGTTTTGCTGTCGCTGGTGACGGCAAACGTTTGCGCGGGTAAAGCAAAGGACGTCCAGCCGCTGGTGTCCCCGGTTTCAAAATCGCCGTTGGTCGTCAGCTCCGCGGCGACGTCACTGGGCGCGACCAAGGCGAGGGCCAAAACCAGACCACTAACACAAATCGGTTTGATCGCTGACATCGTTTTTCTTTTCAATGGGGTGGCGCGGAACGACACCACCCTACACGAATGAGCGATGATCCCCGTTTATTCCGTCAAGTTTGCCAGAATTGATCGGGCCGCGGCCGACACCCCCATGGGAAACGCCGTGGGATTCAGCAACCGTTGGTGTTCAGCCTTTAGGCGATTCTCGGTCGCTGCGACGCAGCGACAGCGGGCGGCGAAAGCCTGCACACCAACGAGCCGAAAAAAACCCCCTTCCCCTTTTCGACCAGTGGGATTCAGCAATCGTTGGTGTTCAGCCTTTAGGCGATTCCCGGTCGCTGCGACGCAGCGACAGCGGGCGGCGAAAGCCTGCACACCAACGATTGCTATCCGGCGGCGCGGTCGATACGGTCCATGATCGCTCTGCCGATGCCGGATCGCTCGCACCGATCGATCACGATCAACTCGCATCCAGTCGTGTCGGCTTGGCGGATCGCGGTGAATAGGTGCTGCGCGACTTCGTTCAGGTCGCCCGTTTGGCTGAGCGACCGATACCATCCGAAACGGGCGGCTTCGGAATCAGCCAGCGGCGCGAACACGATTCGGGCGACGCGCGACGGGTCGATTTCGTCGGATCGCCAATCATCCACGATGCGCAGCGGCTTGCTCGGTGAGTAGTGCTTGGCCAGCATCCCCGGTGCGGGCATCGCCGCGAGCGGATCGCTTTGCCTCGAATCGTTCTTTTCGGCAGCCTGCGAGAGCGTGACCGAACCGAACGCGTCCTGAAGCTGCTCCACCGAGATGCCTCCCGGTCGCAGCAATTCGACTCCGTCACTCCGCAGCCGAATGATCGTTGATTCCAGTCCACATTCGCATTCACCGCCGTCGAGGATCATTGCGACCTTGTCGCCGAGCCCTTGCCGGACGTGCTCGGCGCACGTCGGGCTGACGTAGTTGGACGGGTTGGCACTGGGTGCGGCGATCGGAAACTCACACGCGGCCAGCAACGATCGCATCACCGGATGACTGGGGACGCGGACGGCAACGGTCGGCGCTCCGGCGGTGACTTCATCGACCACGTCGGCCGAACGGGGAACCACGACGGTCAACGGCCCGGGCCAAAACGCGGCGGCGCGTTGCCATTGGTCGGCCAGCCATGGGGGATGATCGACGTGAACCCAGCGCCGCGCCGACTCGGGCGAGTCGACGTGGATGATCAACGGATTGTTGGCCGGCCGCCCTTTGGCCTGAAAGATCTTGCGGACCGCGACCGGATTGGTGGCGTCGGCGGCCAAGCCGTAAACCGTTTCGGTGGGAACACCGACCAGTTGTCCGTCGGCAAGGAGACTGGCTGCTTCGGCGATCGAAGCATTCGATGCGGCTTTGATCTTGGAACTGGACACGCGACGGTCAGCCGATCACATCGCGTTGCAAGGTCGTCAGCTCGGCGATTCCCTTGCGGGCCATCGCCAGCATGGCGGCCAATTGGTCGTCGTCAAAGGTCGCTTCTTCGCCGGTGCCTTGGATTTCCACGAACTTGCCGCGACCGGTCATGACGACGTTCATGTCGACGTCGGCGGCAAAATCCAGATCGTAGTCGAGATCCAGTTTGACGGTGTCCTTGATCACTCCCACGCTGATCGCCGCGATGCTATCTCGCAGCGGTCCTTCACCGATCTTTGCACCGGGCAATTCATTCTGCACCGCTTTGGCCAACGCGATGAACCCGCCGGTGATTGATGCGGTTCGCGTGCCGCCGTCGGCTTGCAAGACATCGCAATCGACGACGATGGAGCGTTCGCCGAGGGCCTTCAGGTCCACCACGGCACGCAACGAGCGGCCGATCAACCGCTGGATTTCCGTCGTCCGTCCGTCCACCTTGCTGCGTTCGCGTCGCTTCCGCGGCACGGTGCTGCCGGGCAGCATGTTGTATTCGGCGGTGACCCAGCCTTTGCCCTTGCCTTCCATCCACGGCGGAACGCTGGGCTCGACCGATGCGGTGCACAGGACGATCGTGTTGCCGGACTTGTACAGCACGTTGGCGGGATGATGGGCCAGGTAGCCGAGCTGGATCTCGACCGGGCGTAATTGATCGTCGGGGCGCATGGAGGGGGAGGTGGAGTGGGGGAAGTGTTGCGGGAAAGATGTTCGGTGAAGTGGCGTAAGCTTCCAGCTTGCGGGGCGTTGGTGGAGGGCTGGACGCTGACGCGTCTTGGGGGGGTGGAGGGTAGACGCTGACGCGTCTCGGGGGACGCAAGCTGGAAGCTTACGCCACTCGCGTCTCTGGGGACACAAGCTGGAAGCTTACGCCACTGGGAACTCGGGGGTCGCAAGCTGGAAGCTTGCGCCACTTGGAAGCTTACTCCACTGGGGCCTTTAGACGACGTTTTTACTGATCCAATCGCGACCGAGCATCCAGACGAGCAAGCCTTTCTGGGCGTGCATCCGGTTTCCGGCTTGGCGGACGATGTCGCTTTGATCCCCGTCGATCACTTCGTCGGTGATTTCTTCGCCGCGAACCGCCGGCAAGCAATGCAGCACGCGAGCCGACGCGGGGGCTGCCTGCAGCAAGGTCTTGTTGAGCTGAAAATCTTTGAAGGCCTGACGGCGGGCGACCATCTCGGCTTCTTGTCCCATGCTGGTCCAGACATCGGTGTAGATCGCGTCGGCCGTCTTCACCGCCGCGGCGGGGTCATGCTGGGTTTCGACCTCCGCGTCGGGATAGGCGGCCTGGACCTTTGCCATCCAATCCGAATCCATCTCATACCCATCGGGACAGGCCAACGTGAATCGCATTTTCAGCATGGCGCAAATCAACGCCAGCGACTGAGCGACGTTGTTGCCGTCGCCGACGAACACCAGATGTTTGCCCGCGTAGGACCCGAACACTTCTTCGATCGTCAGGATATCCGCCAAGGCCTGGCAGGGATGGCAGAGATCGGTCAATCCGTTGATCACCGGCATGGCGTTGAAGCTGGCCAGCAATTCCACTTTGGAATGCTGTTTGGCGCGACAGACGACGGCATCAACGAATTGGCCGAGCACGTTGGTGAAGTCGGACGGTGCTTCACGTTTTCCCCAACCGACATCGGAACCGAGAAACAGACTCTCGCCGCCCAGCTGTGCCATCCCGGCCTCGAAACTCACCCGCGTCCGCAAGCTGGGCTTTTCGAACAGCAACGCGATGACTTGGTTCTTCAAGATGTTGGGCCGATCACCGGCAGCCAACTTTTGCTTGACGACACCGGCGGTCCGCAGAATCAGTTGCAAGTCGTCGGGACTGATGTCGAACAGGGATAAGAAGTGTTGCATGAGTAGAACAGCTCACTTGCCAGCGTGATGAGAGAGATGTCGAGACACGACAAGGTTAGTTACTTGTAGATTTCGGTGCCGACGCCTTCCGAGGTGTAGATTTCCAACAGCAACGAATGTCGCAGTCGGCCGTCGACGATGTGCACCTTGCCGACGCCTCGTCCGAGTGTTTCCAAACAGGCTTCGACTTTGGGAATCATACCCGAGGCGATGTGACCGGAGTCGATCAACGCGCGGGCTTCGGTTTCACTGAGCGAATGGATGATCGTGTCGGGATCCTCTTTGTCCATGCGAACGCCGTTGACGTCGGAAAGGAAAACCAGCTTTTCGGCACCGAGTGCCTGTGCGACCGCCATTGCGGCGGTGTCCGCGTTGACGTTGTAACAACGCCCATCTTTGCCTTCGCAAAAACTGGGGATGACCGGAACCTGGTCGGTGTACAACAGCCCTTCGATGACGCTGCGGTCGACTTCGGTCACGTGACCGACGTGCCCCAAGTCTTCACCGCTGTCCAGTTTCAACGGTTCTCCGAACAGCACGTTGGTGCTGTGCACGGACAGATTCATCGCCCGGCCGCCGAGCCGCTCGATCTCGTCGGTCAAAAACTGATTGACTTCTCCGGCCAACACCCGCCGCACGACTTCCAAGGTCGCATCGTCGGTGTATCGCCGGCCGTGGATGAATTTTGGCTCCACGTTCGATTCGGCCAGCGCCCGGTTGATCGCTTTTCCCCCGCCGTGAACCACCACGGGTTTCATGCCCACCGTTTCCATGAAGATCACATCCAACAGGATGTGCATCAACGCGTTCTCATCGTCCAGCACACTGCCGCCGAGCTTGATGACGGTGGTCTTGCCGCGGAATCTGCGAATCCATCCCATCGCTTCGATGAGAGTGTCAGCTTTGGCGATCGCTTCTTGCACGCGGGAGACTCCAAACCGTGAGAAGGTTAAACTGTGCACGTCTGAATTGGGCAAAACGAAAAACGGACCATGCTAGGTGCCCGCCCGATGGGGGTCAATTGCGGGCCGGCCCGCTGGGCCCAGGTATCCGAAAAGAACCGCGTTTCCGACGCCTTTCCGCCCCCCTGCGGGGCATTTAACGAAAAGAAACCTTGATGAAAAAAGCGACTGTTGTAGTGATCGGCGGCGGACAGATGGGGCGTGCCCTGGTCAGCGGGATGCTGGCATCCGGCTTCGCCACCGCCGAACAAATCACGATCGTGGACCCCAACCCCGACAGCCGTCAGTGGTGGGCCAGCCAACACCCGGCCGTCGGGTTCGGTGACAGACTCGCTGGCGAGAACGCCCAGGCGGACGTTTTTCTGCTGGCGGTTAAACCGCATCTGATCCCGCAGGTGGCTGGCGAAATCGCCGGATGGGTGGACCAGACCAAACTGGTCATCTCGATCGCCGCCGGGGTTTCCCTGCAAACCTTGTGCGAGCATGTCGGTCACGAGCGCGTCATCCGCGTGATGCCGAACACCCCCAGCCTGGTCGGCGCCGGGGCGAGTGCGTTTTGCGTCGCGGCCGGCGCGACCGACGACGATTGCCGATGGATCGAACAAGCCTTGGCCGGCGTCGGAACAGTCGCCCGCGTCGCCGAAGCCCAGATGGATGCGGTCACCGGACTGAGCGGCTCCGGCCCGGCGTACATCTGTTTGGTGATCGAGGCACTTGCCGATGGCGGCGTGCTGGCCGGGCTACCGAGACCGTTGGCGATGACCCTGGCCGCCCAAACCGTAATGGGCACCGCCAAGATGGTGATGGAATCCGGACGCCACCCCGGAGAACTGAAAGACGCCGTCGCCAGCCCCGGCGGCACGACGATCGCCGCGCTGAAAGTGTTGGAAGAACGGGGACTGCGTGCGGCGCTGATCAATGCCGTCGAAACAAGCGCGCGACGCAGCGGGGAGTTGGGTTAGTTTCAGGTTTCAGGTTTCAGGTTTCAGGTTTCATTGTTGCCCGATATTTTCTTGTCTGGCCATTCTTCGTCCGTCCACCATTTTTCTGCCCTCCATTTTTCTGTCACTTGCCGGTCGCCAACTGACTTGGAACTTGAAACTCGAAACCTGAAACTTTTCTAAAGCTCCAAAAACAATCGCGCCGGATCTTCGATCACTTCCTTGATGGTGCGTAGGAACCCGACGGCTTCGCGGCCGTCGACGATGCGGTGATCGTAGGTCAGCGCGACGTACATCATCGGCCGGATTTCGACTTTGCCATCGATCGCGACGGGCCGGTCTTGGATCGAATGCAATCCCAAAATCCCGCTTTGCGGCGGATTGACGATCGGGGTGCTGAGCAGCGAACCGTAGACGCCGCCGTTGCTGATCGTGAACGTGCCACCGATCAAGTCTTCGGCTTGCAAACGGTTCTCGGTCGCCTGTTTGGCGAAGTCGGCGATCGTCCACTCGATTTCGGCAAACGACAATCGTTCGGTGTTGCGGATGATCGGTACGACCAAACCTTTCCCGCCGCCGATGGCAACGCCGATGTCTTGGTAATTGCGGTAGATCGCGCTGTCTTCGCGGATCTCGGCGTTGACGGCCGGAAAACGCCGCAGCGCCTCGACGGCGGCTTTGGCGAAGAACGACATGAAGCCCAGTTTGACGCCGTGCTTTTCCAGGAACGCGTCTTTGTATTTCTTGCGGAGACTCATCACCGGCTGCATGTCGATCTCGTTGAACGTCGTCAGCAGTGCCGCGGTTTGCTGGGCGTTGACCAACCGCGAGGCGATGGTTCGGCGCAGCATGCTGAGCGGTTTGACCTCTTCGCTGCGATCGGGCGCACCGGTCATCAGCGTGCTGGTCGGCTTGGACGGTGCAGTCACCCCCGTGGAGGCGGCCGGCTTGCCAGGCGATTTTTCGGCGGGCGGTGCTTGGGCGGGTTTGGAGGCCTGTTTCGACCCGCCGGATTCGAGATACCGCTGCACGTCTTCTTTCAACAGACGGCCGCCGGGGCCGCTGGCGGGAACATCCGAAGCTGACAAACCGTTCTCGTCGAGCAGGCGTTGCGCGGCGGGCATCACAAAACTGGCGGCCGATCCGCCCGACCCGGCTCCAGCAGCGGAATCGGCTGACGCGGTGGAATCGGCTGACGCGGTGGAATCGGCTGACGCGGTGGAATCGGCTGACGCGGTGGCCGAGCCCGAGCCTGGGGACGCCGATGCGTCTGAGTCGGGTTTCGGGGCGACCCGGATTTTCGCGATCAGCTCACCGATCTCGGCAAAATCGCCCTCCTGTTTGCTGATCCCTTCCAAAAATCCGGCCGCCGGGGCGGGCAGCTGAACCGATGCCTTTTCCGTTTCAATCTCCACCAAGTCCTCGCCCGAATCGACCCATTCGCCTTCGGACTTGATCCAAGCCCCCAACTGAACTTCGGTGATGGATTCGCCAACGGTCGGCACTTCAACGTCTACGATTTCGCTCACGGCTTCCGGATGTCCCAATCAAAGATGAAGATCGAATTTTCCCCGTCAAACGCGGGCATCGTCACAGGATAACGGGCAAATGCCAAGGTGTCATCGACGGAAACGGGCTCAATTAGGTTCTCAGCATCCGGATCAGATCGTCGTTGGACAGTTTGGCCGCGGCCTCGGTCCCTTCCATCACGCCGGCGACGAGATCGCGTTTGGATTCGTGCAGCGCCAAGATTTCCTCTTCGATCGTGCCCCGGGCGACGATCCGGTAGACCATCACCGGTTTGTCTTGCCCCATCCGGTGGGCCCGGTCGGTCGCCTGGTCTTCCACCGCCGGATTCCACCAGGGATCCATGTGAATGACGTAATCGGCGGCGGTCAGATTGAGCCCGGTTCCGCCGGCTTTGAGCGAAATCAGGAAAACGTCGGCGGTGCCGGTTTGGAACTCGTCGACGGCCACCTGCCGCGCCTTGGCAGGCGTCGAACCGTCCAGGTACTGGTACGTGAATCCACGCTCATCGAGGGCCTTGCGGATCAACGCCAGGTGCTCGGTGAACTGGCTGAAGACGAGTGCCCGGTGGCCTTCTTCGCGGAGACTGTCCAAGGTCTCACAGAGCTGATCGAGTTTGGCCGACGAATCGGTCCATTGCTTGTTGACCAAACCGGCATGGCAGGCAATTTGCCGCAGCCGGGTCATCAGCGCCAGAATCTTGAAACGTTGGTCTTTGATGTGCGGCAGGGCTTCGAGGGTTTCAATTTCGCCGATCGCCGCCAGACGAACCTTCTCGTACTCGGCTCGCTCGGCCGGACTCAGATCGACATACAAGTTCATTTCGGTGCGGGCGGGCAATTCGGTCAACACCTCGGACTTGGTGCGGCGGAGCACAAAGGGCTGCAACCGCTCGGCAAGCGCCTTGCGGGCCGACTCGCTGGATTCCTTTTCGATCGGCCCGGCGAATCGTTTGCGGAACTGTTCCCAGCCGCCGAAGACGCCCGGCGAAACGACGTGGAACAGACTCCACAATTCACCGAGATGGTTTTCCACCGGCGTTCCGGTCAGCGCGACCGTCCAATCGGCGTCGATCCCGGCGATCGCCTTGCTGGTCTTGCTGCGACTGTTCTTGATCGCCTGGGCTTCGTCCAACACCAGGGTCGACCAAGACACCCCGGCAAGCGCCTCGGCATCTCGCAACGCCAACCCGTAGCTACAGATCACCAACGAACGGGGTCCGACGGTGGGCAGAAATTCGCCGCGTTCGGTTTCACGGTACAGGTGGACGTCCAGGTCGGGGGCAAACCGCTCGGCCTCGCGCTGCCAATTGAACCCGACACTGGTCGGCGCGATCACCAGCGCCGGACCGTCGGCGGATCGATCCAGCAAGACGGCCAGCGTTTGAAGTGTCTTGCCCAATCCCATGTCGTCGGCCAGGATTCCGCCGACGCCCCACTCGGCCAACTTGCGCAGCCACTTGTATCCGTCGACTTGGTAGTCCCGCAGATTGGCATCCAGATTCTGCGGCACGGTCGGATCCAGCTTCTCGGCCTTGGCCAATCGTTTGACGCATTTTTCCCAGGCACGGCTGGCTTTGACGGCGACGTCGGAATCGACCAATTCACGAATCGCCGGGGCCGCCGTCGCATCCAATTTCAGCGTGCTGCGATCCTTGTGCGTCGCATCCTGCAAACGCTTCAGTCGCTTGCGCAACCCTTCGGAGATTCTGGCCCACTGCCCATCAGCCAGTTTGATGTAATCGCCGACGCCCTCTTGATCATCCGCCGGCAGCCCGTTGATCAAATCGGCAAGCGGCATCGAGTGCTCGCCGAACTTGCATTCCCCGGAGATCCCGAACCAATTGCGTTTGTTCGTGATGTCGACCTTGACGTTGCTGCTGGACAAGTTGCCGAGCACCGTGACCGGTTTTTCGCCGCTGCGATCCCACAGCACTTCGACGTCACTCTCGGGCGACTGCAGGTCCTCGATCAGACGCAGGGCAGCGCCGAAATCATCGATCGTTCCGAACCAATTCTCGCGGTCCACCGACAGACGCCAGCGTTTGAGCAGCCGATCGATTTGTTCGGATTCTCGAGTGAC
Source organism: Rhodopirellula sp. SM50 (assembly GCF_002289565.1). GTDB lineage: Bacteria > Planctomycetota > Planctomycetia > Pirellulales > Pirellulaceae > Stieleria. The sequence continues at coordinate 121,967 of NZ_NTFY01000014.1, forward strand.
CGAGCGGGCCATCTGCAGCTTCTTGCCGTCGCGCTCGGCTGCCACAATCATCGGTCCCGCCAAAGGTCGCCTGAGCACACCGGCGGCATCGCGGACGCGGAGCCCGAAATCGAGCCGGCCATCGGCTCGACTGCGAAGCAGGATCGCCGGACGGGCGTCGACAAAACGGACCGACCCGGCCACCGAAGGCGGCAACAGAATGGAAATCTGTTTTTGAAGCTTAGCCAACGGTTGCAGCAAGTCTTCGCGGCGGTCCAGGGCGACCGGAGGCAGTTGGCAAATCGAACGAATCATCTCGGCTTCGTTCGCCGTCGACTTGCCGACCAAGACTTCGTCGGCATCGAGGTCGATTCGCAGAAAGGTATCGCCGGAGGCGATCACTCTGGCATAGAACTTCGATCCGTCTTCATTAGAAAACAAGACACGGTAGCTGTCTTTTGAAATCCCGACGGAAAGATAGTTCGGATAGTTCCGAACGTTGATCGGTTCGCCATCCCAAATCACGTTGTCCTGCCCGACCAGTTGTTTGATCGCTTCGACCGCGTCCAACTGGTAGCCGGAACCGCCGTAGTAATACCGCCCGGCACGCTCGACCTTGTCGACCACCTCGAGATCCGCCTCGGTCAACGGAAGCGAACGATCGGACAACAGATTGTCCAGACGGACCTTCTTGCCCTTGGTGAATCCATCGCCCCGCTTCTTTTTTTGCTGCAGCAGCGGCTGGACCGTCAGATATCCCCCGCTGCTCAACGCGAAATCCCAAACGATCCGCTGCTGCACGCTTGCGGCCAGCGGCGGCAGCAGATCGTCGTCTTCGTCGGCGACATCGGAAAACAGTTCGCGTTGCTCGGCCGCAATCCGATTCAGCTCGGCGATCGCGATGGCCGAAGGGTCGGGCACAAAGGCGTCGCGCGGCGGCTCGCCCGACTCCATCTCGCCTCGAGCGATCCGTGACTGCAACGGCTGGTTGTTCTGCAATTGTTCGAGCGCATGCAACGCAAATTGATAGCAGTGCATGCAAGGTTCGCGTCCGCCCGATTCGGCGCAATCACACCCCGCCGGCGCCGAGTCGGTATCCACGCACAAGAAGACATTGTGGTGGACTCCATCCTTTGACCAAGAACCCTGCATCTCGCCGCAGCGGTAAATCCTTTCGATGTGGATTTTGGCCGGGATCGGCCGCTCGGCCCGCTGTCGCGAATGAACGGACTTGATCTGGTGGGGAAAGCTGTCCAACAGCTCTCGCATCGCGAAGAACCAAGACTGGACGTCCTGGCATTCAAAGCTGACCCGATCGAACCAGTCTTCGCCGTCATCGAGCAACGACTGCAGCCCAACAAGACTGTCCTTGTTCTTGGCCTGCGAAAGGACTTTGCGAAGCTTTTCCAATTGGATTTTCGATCGCGACACCGGGAACTCCGTTTCATAAGACTGTGTTGTCGACGGACAATCAATCTACCGTCCGCTGCCGCTTTCGACGAGTTGGTTTTCCGACTCGTCCGCCAGATCCTGCTTGACGCGCAGCGGCACCGCGATTTTACGCAGCCGGAACTCGCGAAACAGCGAAATTAAATTGATCGCCAAAACTCCCGATCCGACCACCAGGATCAACATTGCGACTTCAGCCGGCAGCCCCTGTGAGCTGAACGCTTCGTCCCACGTCCACCCCCAATTGCTCGCGTGCAGGGCGGAGTATTTGAAGGAGACGCGGCCTTGGATGGCCACATCGATGATCGCCGGCACGATCACGCCCAAAAAGTAAGCCACGATCGCCGCAATCAGGGGGGCGACAAAGGATGGCCCGAACCGCTTCAGAAATGGCATCGACAGCAAGCGAATGATCCCCAGATAACCCAGCAGATAGCCCATCATCATCGCCGCAAAAACTGGCGGAGGTGTGTCGACACTCGTACTTCGAACAACACCCGTCTGGATCCCAAAAACCCCCACCCCGGCCAACACCACCAGCCCCGCCACCCCCGTGGCGACGACAAACATGAAACCGGTCCCCGGCCCGGGCATCCACCACGTGAACAGCATTCGGGTCCCGTAAGTGGCCGGCAATCCGCGCCGCACGCGGGGGCTCAACTCCGACGCTTCGCCGCACATGAACATCCCGACCAACAGCCAAAAGATCCCCAGGTACAACAGCCCCTCGTTGATCCATTCAAAATCACCGGTCACCCAGGCGGCGTAGGCGATCGTGACCACCCAGATCGCCTGCTGGAAAAACAGAATCACGCGCAATCGAGTCGAGCGATTTTCCGTGACCGGGGCGATACGGGCCGCCGCCGCAGCCACGAACAAAACGACGAACGACGCCGCAACGGTGAACGAAGCGAGAAACCCGAACCAAGTCCCACTCCATTGTTCGGGCAACACCATCGAGAAAACAAAACCGCAACACGTGAACTCCACCACGACGATGAACGCGACCAACGCGACCAGTAAAAACGTTTGCAGCGTCCGGCCTTTGGCCAGGGTCGACAACACCAACGCCAGCGCCGTCAGCACCATCGCCGTGATGAAAATGATCGCGACGACCAAGATGATGGTCAGCAACCCGATCCCGCGGAGCAGATAACAAAACGCCAAACAGGGCACGATGGCGGAGAAGTAAATCAGCATCTGAAGCACGGCACTGTTCATCTTCCCCGACACGATCCGCCAGGCCGACAAACGCGTGATCGCCAACATCTCATAAGTCCCTTCATCGAGTTCGGCGGCCAAGGACCGAAACGCCACCAAGGGGACGAAGGCGAACATCGAAACGGACAGGATCAGGAAGTAACCGATCATCATCGATTCACCGGTCGGGATGTAATAGACATCCGGCGCGTTGAACACGATCCCCATGATCGTCCAGGCGCACGACGCGGCCAGCAAACAAAAAAACGTGATCAGAAACTGCTTGCTTTTGAGCGATTGCCTGGCCTCTTTGACCAAGATCGGATTCAACAGACTCGTCAGCCGCTCGGTCGCCCGATCCACCCAGCCCCAAAACCCACTGGCGTCAGGATCCAGTGCCAGTGCCGGGTAGGGAATCGCCTGGCCACCGCCGCCGAGTGATAGCTCAGCGACTGTCGGCAATGGTTGGCCGGCCGACGGGTCGAGATCGCCGTCGCCCCCTGCACGCAGCGATGCATTTGGATCGGTCATTGCACCTTCCCCGCGGTGACCTTCAGGAACAGATCCTCCAATGATTCATCGACCACCCGGTACTCCAGCACGTTCACGCGGGCGTCGCAGAGACGATGCAAGATTTCGATCTGGCGCTGTCGGTCGCCGGCGACGCGAAACTGCAGCGTGCGATTGAGTTCGACGACATCGGACACATCCTCCCACTGTGACAGGATCGTCTTGGCCGTCTCGGTCTCGCCGTCGATGACGACGATCAAATCGAGATGCGTTTGCGAATTGCCTTTCAGGCCGGCGACGGTATCGTTGGCCAACAACCGCCCCTGCTCGATGATGCCGACCCGATCGCACATCTCCGCCAACTCGCTCAAGATATGGCTGCTGATCAAAATCGTCTTGCCATCGGCGGCCAACGAGCGAATGATCTGCCGCAATTCGATCCGCGCCCGTGGATCAAGCCCGGCGGCAGGTTCATCCAGGATCAGCACCGAGGGGTCGTGGATCAGGGCGCGTCCGAGACAGAGACGCTGGCGCATCCCCTTGCTCAAACCGGTGATCGGTTTTTCGGCCATCGAACGTAGCCCCGTGAAATCCATCACCCAGCGGATCCGCCGCGTCCGTTCACGTCCGACCAGTCCGTTGGAACGGGCAAAGAAATCCAGGTACTCGGCACAATTCGTGTCGCTGTACGAACCGAACGCATCGGGCATGAACCCCAGCCGCCGGCGGACGCGGTCGGGATCGTTGACCGAGGAGAGGCCTTCGATGAAGGCGTCACCTTCGGTCGGCAGTTCCAGCGTCGCCAGGATTCTCATGCTGGTCGTTTTCCCCGCCCCGTTGGGACCGATGTAACCGAACACGCTGCCCCGTGGGACCATGAACGAAACGTGATCGACCGCACGCGTGCTGCCGAACAAACGCGTCACGCCTTGCAATTCGATCATCGGTCCCTGCCAAGGCGTTGGCGGGACGGGCGTTGGCGGGACAGCGGTTTTCGACCCCGTCACGGCAGCAACCCTCCGATCATGCGGACGCATTCATCCTGCACACACTCACGCAGCGCAAACTGATCCGCTTGCACTTCGGTCAAAGCCAAGAAGGATCGCCACTGCGGGTTTCGCGAAAATTCCAAGAGCCGCTCTTCGATGCCGGTTCGGTCGTTCATCGAGACACGATTCTGATAGGGCGTCGGCATCTGTGTCGAATCCGGATCGACGACCCCGAGTGCGATCATGGAAAGTGTATTGGAGCTTGCCTTCTCCAGCGCCACCGTCGCGGCAGGCGGAACGTTCCGGGCGATCCAGTACTTGCCCTTGTCGTCGCGCACGCCCACGATCGACAACGGTGTCGGCAAATGGTTGGTCAACGAAACGGTCTCACCGCCGAAATCAATCTCGATCGGAGACACGCCGACCTGCGGGCGTGTGACCAGATAATGAACCTGAGTCCGTGTGGGCAGGAAGTCGCCCGAATACAGCCGATCGTCCCCGACCTGGTCGATCAAAAAATCACCCGGCCGCGAATCGTTGGCGGGATAGTAGTTGTAGTTGTTCATCATTTCCGAATGATGCACCGGTAACACAAACGCGTCTCCGGTGAACCGCAATCCGCGTTGATTGTCGACCACGGTGTAATACGTCTGACGCGATTGGTCGATCACAGGGACCCGTCGCGGCTGGCCGTCGCCCGGGGGTGAAACGGGATGCCGACCGTCGATCCAGGTCAATTGCCGGATCCGCGCCCGATTGTCAAACCCGTCGGAAAGAAAGGCGTAAAAAAACAACCCCATCGTGGCGACGAACGCCAACGCGGGCGCCAGAAAGTACAGCAAGTAAAGCCGCCCGCGACGCCGCAACCCGAAGTACAACAGCGGCCCCATGATCAACACAAACAGTCCGTTGAGGATCACAAACATCGTCACCGGCGGCTGGCCCACCGTCGACATCAGCCAGGCCCAGTAACTGTCGTTGCCGGTCGCGTACTCCACCCCGTTCCGCTCGCCCCATTTCTGCTTGTCCATTTCCAGTGACTTCCAGAGCTGGAACGACCCCGGAAACGGATCCTGTTGCTCGATCAGAACCACCCGTCCCCAACCGTATGGCATCACACCCAGTCCGGCGAGGAGTTTCTTTTTGGTCACCGTCTGAACCATCGGATGCTTGACCGCCACCAGATCGTCATACACCGATTGACGTGTCTTCTCACTGGAACCGTAGGCGTATGAATTGGAGTAGTAGGTTCCATAGTTCCAAGGCTGGTATTGAATGGCCGACGTGTCGTTGGGCTGGCTGAGCGTCATGACGGACGATGGTTTGGCCCAATACCGAAACGACTTGTTGACATCCCCTCGCGTGCCCTGCAGCCAACTCGGCGGATCAGCCCCGGCCGTCGAGCCGTCGAGCGGCTTGACGCCGACCGGGGGATTGTTGTTAGCGGTAGGGCGCGAGCCCTCCGGTCGTTCACGGTCAATCCGGACGGCTCGCGCCGTTCCGCTCACACCTTCAGAGTCGAAGGAAGTGGCATTGGGTGCAGTCTGCGAAGACGTCGCTTGCGAAGACGTCGCTTGCGAGGGCGCCGCCTGCAACGGTGCCGCGTAGGCCCAGATTTGACCACCCGCGGAAACCCAACGTTTGAGTTCTGCCGTCCGGTCGGGTTGCTGTTGTTCGATTCGCTGCAGCAACGGATAGGGCGCCAGGATCAGGTCCAACTGGCTGTAGCCGATCCACGAAGGCTGCAAGGCGTCTTCGTCGATCACGCGAAACCGTGCCCAGCCGTAGACGACGTCGTCGACGAACTTCCTCGCCTGTTTGTCGGACAGTCGCGGAACGTCCGCCTTTTCGCTGATCGCGCCCTCGCCCAGAATCGTGGCGATCGAACGCAGGTCGGGAAAGCGGGTCCAGGGGTCGGTCGACGTCGCCGCGTCTCGTGGAACCATCACCCCGATCGACATGTATTGTCCCCAATCCTTGACCGACGCCGGGATCGCCAGCTTCGACGCCACCTTTCCCAGTCGCCGGCCGTCTTCGATCACCTGGACCGAGCAGGATTCCCAGCGATAGAAGTGCGGCACCTGGACCGGCACGCCGTAATTCTTGACGCCTTGCGGCACCGTCACCTGACAGGCAAATTGAAAATCGATCTCGGTCGCGTATTGGGTTCGGGGCCGAAACAAGATGCGCAGCGATCGCTGGCGGGTAAACGACTTGCCGATCGCCCGAAACCGCAGCATGATCGGCTGAAACCCCTCGTTACCCAACCGCTCGGTGCTCACGAACATCGTGAACCCGGCTTGGGCCGGATTGGAGGGTGCCGCCCCCAGTTGAATTTCTTCGGCAGCAGCCGAGACGGTCATCAGCGTTCCCAGAGCCGCGACGAACAGAACCGCGACGACCAGAGCGGCGACGACCGGACGGAGCAAACGCCTCATGGAGTGTCGCCATCGCGTGGGTGCGGATCCGACGGCGCGTCGGGCATTTCGGTCGTGGGCACATGAACTCGCATCGGCTGTTCGGGCCCCACGGCCGCCGAGCCGAGCGTCGAAAACAGGCTCGCCAACGAAAACGATCCCACGTACATCAAAAACGGCAGCGTCAGCGTCGCGATCAAGACCGTCGTCAACACCGCCCACGGTTGTCCCGTCGTGATCGCTTGCTGGACGATCCCCATCGCAACGGCACACACCGTGACCAATCCGATCAGCCAACGCAGCGAGATCTTGGGGAGAAACGGTTCGGTCGCGGTCGGATCAGTCATCAAGCACTCTATTCCCTGGGTCGAAGCAGCCCCCCAGCATAGCAAACCCCACCGATCGCCGCGGTGGGGACTCAGGACTCTGGACTCACAAAAAAAAGCCCCGACAAGTTTCCTTGTCGGGGCCGTCTTGCGGGTGATCGCGCCAACGCTGAGCGGAGCTCAGCGTCTGGGTCATGGCAGGATCAGTTGCAGTTGGTGCAACCGGCACCGGTTGCGATCGGTGCGGCGGGGCCACAATTGACGCAGCCGGCTCCGGGAGCGGCGGACGTGCCGTAGCTGTACACCGGGACCTGGACCGTGGTCGGAACGGGCTTGCAGACTTGCACCTGCACTTCTTTCATCGTCGTCACGGGGACACAAACATTGTACGTTTCCGGAACTTCTTCGGTCACGTTTTCATAAACGGTGACGTTGTAAGTTCGGACTCGTTCCTGTTTGACGCAAACGGTGTAGTTGACCTCGCGCTCGCGGGTTTGGTTTTCCATCCGAGTCTTGGTGACCGTCCGCGTGCCTTCTTCCGTCTTGTAGGTCGTCTGGGGAACCATGCGGGTGCGGGTTTCCAGACGGGTCTTGGTGACGGGGATGGAGCGGGTGCGGGTTTCGTTCACCATGGTGGTGACCGGAACCGTTCGCGTGCGGGTTTCGTTGCGATACTTGGTCACGTCACGAGTCCGTTCTTCTTGACGCATCGAGCAAACGGTGACCATTCGCTTCCGCGTCTCGGGAACCATTTCGCAGTAGGCAACTTCGCGGGTGCGAGTTTCCATCCGCGTCTTGGGAACGTTGACCGTGCGGGTCCGCGTTTCGGTCATCATTTCGCAGTAGGGAACTTGCCGTTCACGGGTTTCCATCCGAGTCCGTCGAACCGGAACCTCGCGGGTGCGGGTTTCGGTCTTGTACTTGGTGACGTTGACGGTTCGTTCTTCGGTGCGAACTTTTTGAACCTGAACCGGTCGTGTGCGTTGCTCGGTGCGATACCGAGTGACGTTCACCGTACGGGTACGGGTTTCAGGACGGCACTTGGTCACCGGAACCGTGCGGGTTTTGGTTTCGGTGACATAGCTGGTCGTCGTGTACGTGTACGGCTCTTCGGTGGTCTGCCGTTGGTACGTGGTGACCGGGACTTCTTTGGTGACCAGGTTGGGCACCCAGACTTGTCGATAGGTAACCGCCGGTGCACAACCGCTGCCGCCGACGACGCCGGCTGCACCGCCGCATCCGCCACAGGAATTGCACGCCGTGCTGCATCCGCCGCAGGGGTTGCAGGCCGTGCTGCATCCGCCGCAAGGATTGCTGGCCGCGGATCCGCCGCAGGCACCGCAACCGGCACCTGCACCTGCACCGCCAGCGGCTTCAACCGCTTGACACTGGTAGCTGCCGTGATCTTCAGTGACGGTCTTCATGGTCGTCACGGGGACGCACTTGGTGACCGTACGCGTCGCCGTCTTGGTTTCCGTGACAGGCACCTGAACCGTGTAAGTCTGCTCGACTTGCTCGGTGTAGGGAACCATCACCGTGTAAGACTGCTCGACGGGTTCGGTGTAAGGCACGCTGACGGAGTAGGTTTGCTCCACCGTTTCGCAATACGGCACCTGAACGGTGTAGGTATGCGGCTCGGTGTAAGGCACTTTGACGGCGTAGGTTTGCGTCACCGTGTCGGTGTACGGAACGCACACTTGGTACGTTTCGGTCCGCATCTTTTTCACCGGAACTTGGACCGTGTACGTCTGCTCGACCGGCTCGGTGTAGGGAACACAGACTTCATAGGTTTCGGTGCGGGTCTTTTGAACCGGCACTTGAACCGTGTATTCCTGCTCGACCTGTTCTTTGACCGGCACCGAAACGGTGTAGGTCTGCGGTTCGGTGTAAGGCACACAAACCGTGTAAGTCTGTTCGACTTCCTTGGTCTTGGGCACGCACACCGTGTAGGTCTGCTCCACCGTGTCGGTGTAAGGAACGCAAACTTGGTAGGTCTGTTCGACTTCGGTCGTCACCGGAACCTGTACCTTGTAAGGCACTTCCTCGGTGTACGTGACGGGCACGCAAACCGTATAGGATTCGGTTCGGGTGCGAATTTCGGGCACATTGACCGTGTAGGTCTGCTCGCGGGTTTGCACTTTGGCAATTTGCCGCGTCACCGTACGCATTCGGGTGCGTTGTTCGGTTTGGTAGGTCGTCGTCGGAACGAGGCGGGTTTCCGACACCAGTTGCGGTCGGATGACCGTCCGGGTTTCATACGCGACAGCGGGACCACCGGCCCCGCCGGCTGCGACGCACGCGGAACCGCTTGCGCAGCCGCCGCAATCGCCACATTGAGCAAAGACATTTGCCGCAAACAAGAGTGCGGTGCAAAGTCCTGCGAAGCCTTGATACATCATTTTCTTCATGTTGTGAGTCCTCCAAAATGTCTCACAGCCAGTGAGCCGACGATGGGAATACGAGTAAGTCTGTAACGGCTGCGTAGTATGGGCTGCTGCCCAGCCCCATGAATGTAGACCTGCTTCTACCCCTGTCAACAAATAGGCGACGTGCAGACAACGCAAATCGCGAGTTTTGCCCAGGCGTTCAAAACGGAACCATGGATGCCGAAGCATGCCACCGGCGCATCTCGATCCGACAGGGATCGATTGCCCTATCCCGCTGAAGCGAAAAACCCCGGAATTCCCCGCAACAAATTTAATTTTTTCTCAAGCGGCGCCACCGCATCGGACGACAACGACCCCGATTTTTTCGCCGTGTCAAACTGATTTGCAGGCAAGGTCGCAATCGACCGCGAGATACTTTTCGATGTGCACCGACGCTCAAACTTGGCCACGCAGCGTGATCGACTTGATCACACAACTGCAAGTCGACCTGATGACGATCGCATCCGCCCCCGCACCAGACGGCCAGACCAGACGGCCAGACCAGACGGCCAGACCGGACGGCCGTACGACGGCTTCGAATCACTTCGAGCCTCAATATGAACTGCTTGGTCGCGGGGTCCGGGCGCCGATGACGGCGGCGGGTCAGAGCCGAGCCAGTGACGCGATCTTGCGTCGACGACGATTGGCCCGGGAGTTGCCGTGGCTGAGGATGGCCCGCCCGCCGTCCAACCCACGCCCCCCATTTCGAGCGCCCCTTGCTGCCAGAGAGGGTCACCCGTTCTGCCAGGGAGGGTAGTGACAGCGGTGTAGACACCTGCGCCCAGAGGAAGGGCGAACAAATTCAATGATTTCCGAGGTTTTTTGAAACGACGCGAGGCCGGATGACGAACTGGTAGACGGCGGTGAGAAAGGTGGATAAAGGACGCGTGATTGGACGAGAGTGAATCAGCGAAACGGGTTCCGGAGCGCGTTTCGCGCCAACAATCCACCGATTCGGGCGTCGGCTGCCACGTCAACGACCTCCGTCTAGGGCGGATGATCCGACCACAAGGCGGGTTGACTGGCAACTGAAGCGGTTTGCGCGGTCAAACGCGTATTCGGCTGGGTTCAACGGTGGTTGATCACTCGTTTTCTCGTATGATTCTTGGTGAGGTAGTGCCGATGAACCGACGTATGTATGGATGTGCGTTCATCGATGAGTTCCCAGGGGCGGCCCAAAGCGAGTCGCCTTCGCTCGATTTTTACTGCGTGGTCTGAGGCGTGTTATGACTCGATCCACTTCCCCGTTCGGCACTGAAGACAGGACCGGCCAGACCGGCGAGTCGACAGAGACGATTCGGCTGATATGCGTAGGCGACAAGCAAACGCTGCCGCGCGGGTTCTCGGACGAGGAAGTGCTTGCGCTCGATTCCTCGGCCACGGTCCTGGATCAATTGGCCAGCCCTTCCATCGAGGGCGTGTGGATCGCCCGAGAGCTGCTGCCCGAACTCGGCGAACTGCGAGGGCTCTGCCAAAGCGGCTTGATGCTCCGCGATCTCCCCGAGGGGGCCGCGTTGCTGGACCACAAGATCCGGGTGCTGTGGGCCAACCGCCGCCTCAAAGCCTGGGCCGGCAAGCTGGAAGAAGACCCGACGGGCGAAACGATTTACGACCTGCTGGGCAATCCCGACATCATGGGATCCGATCTCTGCCCGTTCCACACCGCCTTTTCCACCGGCGAAGAAAGCAGCGGAACCTTCCAAACCTCTGACAACCGTTTCTTCCAAGTCCGCGCCGCGCCGGTCGGCGACAACGCCGCCGAGCCCCATCTGGTGGTGACCGTTGGCGACATCACCGAAGAGATTTTGCAGCAGCAGAAACTCGCCGCGATCCACCGCGCCGGGCGCGAACTGGCCGATTTGCGGCCGACCGAAATCTACCAGATGGGCGTCGACGAGCGGATCGATTTGCTCAAAGACAACATCCGACACTACCTGACCGACCTGCTGAACTTCGAGGTGATCGAGATTCGGCTGCTCGAACAAGCCAGCGGCAATCTGGTTCCCTTGTTGAGTGTCGGGATCGACCAAGATGCGGCCGATCGAAAACTGTTCGCCCACCCGCAGGGCAACGGGATCACCGGCTATGCCGCCTCCAGCGGGACAAGCTACCTGTGCTATGACGTGGTCAACGACCCGTTGTTCATCCCCGGCGTCGCCAACGCGCGAAGCTCCCTGACGGTTCCGTTGATTTTGAACGACCAGGTCCTCGGTACGATCAACGTCGAAAGCCCCGAAGTCGCCGCGTTCAGTGAAAGCGACCTGCAGTTCCTCGAGATCTTTGCCCGCGACATCAGCTTCGCACTCAACACGCTGGAACTCCTCGTTGCCCAAAAGGCCGACACCGCCCAGCAAAGCTGCAATGCGATCCACAGCGCCGTCGCGCTGCCGGTCGACGAGATCCTCAACGATGCCGTCAACGTGATGGAGGACTACATCGGCCACTCGCCGGAAATGGTCGATCGCATCCGCCGGATCTTGAAGAACGCCCGCGACATCAAGCAAACCATCCAACAGATCGGACAGCGGCTGACACCACTGGAAGCCGTTCCGCCGGGCATCTCCTCGGATGAACATGCGCTGCTGCGCGGCAAACGCATCTTGGTCGTCGACGAAGACAGCACCGTCCGCGAAGACGCCCACACCCTGCTGGAACGCTATGGATGCATCGTCGAAACCGCACGCGGTGCCGACCAGGCCGTCTTGATGGTTCGTGATGCCGGCGAAGATGACAAGTACGACGTCATCATCAGTGACATCAAGCTGCCCGAACACAGCGGCTTTCAATTGATGATGCGTTTGAAAGAGATCATCGACCCGGTGCCGATGATCCTGATGACCGGATTCGGCTACGACCCAGGCCACTCGATCGTCCACGCACTGCAAAACGGACTTCATCCCAAGGCGCGGTTGTTCAAACCGTTCCGACTGGACCAGCTGATCGATGTCGTCCAAACCGTCTTGTTGGCCGGCGGCGTTGCCCCGGACGCCCAAGCCGATCCCGCGGCCAACCCACCGACCGTCGGACAGATTCATACCCGCTGAATCGTCGCCCCGCATCGCGTTTCAGCGACCCGCGCAGCGCTACACCGAACGCGGCGCCGCATAGGGATTCAACCGCGCTGCCCCTCGCTGTGCCGCCGCTTGCTGTGCCGCCGGAGCGTCGACACCGACATGGGTCGGATCGAGATGCATCAGCCGATCGCTGTCCGGGTCGCGGTAGCTGAAATCACCGCCGGTCGCGATCCGGCGAATCTCCCCGCACAGCGCCTCGGTCTGTCGCCGACGATGGCGTGAACGCAAGCCGCCCAATCGATGATCTCGATAGGCCAACGCAAACTCCAGCGGCCCGTCTTCGGTACGGACCGTCAAAACGACGAAGTGCAGGCGATGAAAGCAACCGGTCGGCCGCACCGACTCCACGTGCACGTCAATGATCGACGCGGCCGGGAACCGGTACCGCGAAAAATCTCCTTCCATCACCACGCCCCAGTCGTCGACGTGAATCAGCATCACATCCTCGGCGGTGTCCAGCTTCGTCGCGTTCCAATTCTCACGCGGAACCCACTCGACCAGACGAGCCGTCTCGATCCAATGCGACCGCGCCCCCTGATCCACCGGAGCCTGAGCGACCGGCACATGCGGGTGCTGCCCGCCGGCCCCGTTCGTGCGCGTGCGGCTGCGTGAACGACAGGAACGGCGCAAACGGCGCACCAACAACTGGTTCATCGGCCATTCGGGATACGTGCCCGCCCAAGAGATCTGGGCCACGACGATCAACGGAATCACGACCGCCGATGCCAACAGGGCGCGGCCGGATCCGACCCAGAGCGACAGGACAAACAGCGGAGAAACCAGGCCCACCATCAACACGGGTACCAACAACAACGATGCATTGAGCAGCAATTTCCAACCGAGCGTGAGCACTCGCCCGGCTTCCCGTTCGGGAACCGGGGTGATGCTGGCAAGGCAGGGATCGGTGGGTGGCTGGTGCATGGGACGAGGTCGATCGAGCATGGGCGGCGCGTCGGGGATCGACCCCAGGTTAACGATCCGCCCCCGTCTCCCCAACCAATTTTTGCGTTGGGCTGCTAAGTTGACCGCGCCGCGGTTCGGATTAGACCGCGCGAAACCGACCTGCCCCCCACGCAACCTCCACCCCACTTACTATTGATCGGACTGCCATGGATCTCGATTCCCAATCACGACAACTCGTCGAGCTACTCGGGGAGAAACAACAAACGCTGGTGTTGGCCGAAAGCTGCACGGGCGGATTGATTGCGGCGACGCTCGCCACGGTCCCCGGTGTTTCCGCTTGGCTGGCCGGTTCGTTTGTGGTCTATCAAGAAGCCAGCAAGATGCGTTGGCTGGGCGTGGCCGAAGACACGCTGCAACAGCACACCGCCGTCAGCGCCCCGGTGGCGCATCAAATGGTCGCCGGAGCGTTGCAGATGACGCCGCACGCGGACCTGGCGGCCGCGGTGACCGGTCACCTGGGCCCAAACGCCCCGCCGGAATTCGACGGGCGGATTTTTGTCGGCGTGGGGCGACGCGGCCAACCGCCGAGAACCTGGGGCATCGAGCTGAACGCCAAAAAACGAGTCGGCCGACAACGAGAATCCGCGTTGGTCGTGATCGACACCCTGATCCGAGTGCTGGGAACCGTGTAGCCGAACGCTAGGAAGCATTGATCCGTGAATTTGACAAAGTTTTAGCGGCAGGGCGCGAGCCCTCCGGTCTCCCGGCCGCATTGCGGCATCACCGGACGGCTCGCGGGCTGTCGATTGAGTCGGGATCTGCTGAGTCAATGGTGAGCCGCTGGCCGTAAGGCCTCGGACAGCGTCGGAATGCCCGGCCGCTAACAAAGGCGAAGCGGCGCAGCCGTGTTCAAATCTCCAATCTCGCCCCTCCGCTCCCCCGCGGAGAGGCGTCAAAACGGGGGCGAAACGAGGTGGCGTGGAAAAAACTTCTGGGCAAGTTGCACAATTGGCGTTGACGCTTCTTCGGACTTTCTCAATATTCTCGTCTCGTCAGAAGCCGATAGGTTTTCTGTGAAGTGGGAGAATTTGCCGCCGGGGTGCGTTTTCGCCTCGGGCCTGGTGATTTTGCTAACACCACCCGACCTCCATTGAGTCGTGACCATATGGGTAAGAAATCAAAGCGGTATCGCGCCGCGCTCGAAAAGCAACCAGCGAACACGCTTCCTCTCGATGAAGCGGTCACTGCGCTCAAGGCGTACGATTCGACCAAGTTTGATCAAACGGTCGAGATCCACATGCGTCTGGGCGTCGATCCGAACCAAGCGGACCAGATCATCCGTGGTTCACTGGTGCTTCCGCATGGGATCGGAAAACAGCAACGCGTCGTCGTGTTTGCCAAGGGCGATGCCGCCGCGGCAGCACAAGAAGCGGGTGCCGATGAAGTGGGTCAAGACGACCTGGCCAAGAAGATCAAGGACGGTTGGACAGACTTCGACGTCTGCATCGCCGCACCCGACATGATGGGATTGGTCGGACCGCTGGGACGCGTTTTGGGTCCACGTGGTTTGATGCCCAGCCCCCGTGCCGGAACCGTCACGCCCGATGTCGGCAAAGTCGTCGGCGAGTACAAGGCCGGTAAAGTCGAATTTCGAAACGACAAGGGCGGCAACGTCCACGCGATGGTCGGCAAGATGAGCTTCGAATCGGACAAGCTTGTCGACAACATCAACGCCTTCATCCAATTCGTGGACGGCCTGAAACCGCAAACCATCAAGGGCACGTACGTCAAAGGCGTGGCGATCTGTGCAACGATGAGCCCGAGTGTGCGAGTCACTTGCTAGTCGGCGCCCCCATCATCCCTACTTCAGTGAACCAATCTGATGAGTAAGTACGTCAAACAACTCGTGACCCGCGACATCCAGCGGCAACTTGACGGTGTCCAAGACGCCGTCCTGGTCAGCACCGTTGGAATGGACGCGAACACGACCAATGAACTACGTGGCGAATTGGCCGAGAGGAACATCACGATGTTTGTCGTGAAGAACTCTCTCGCCCGACGCGCCACCGAGGGAACCTCGTTGGCCCCGGCCTTCGAAGGTGCCAGTGGCCCTGTGGCAGTGTGCTACGGCGGCGAAGACTTTGTGTCGCTGGTCAAGGAAGTTGTCCGTTTGGACAAGGACGGCGAGAAATACGAGAAGTTCACCACCACCGGCGGTGTCATGGACGGTGAACGTCTTGACGCCGATGGTGTCAAAGCGGTCAGCAAATGGCCTAGCCGCGAAGAACAAATCTCGATGCTCGTCGGCCAAATTCTGGGACCTGGATCCACGCTATCGGCTGCGATGCTGGGCCCCGGAAAGACGCTGAACAGCCAGCTGAAAAAGATCAGCGAAGGCGACGAGTAGTCGACCGCCACAGCTATCACCCCCCCATTCCGTTTTTCAAACAACCGACCATTCGTTTTTTAAGGGAAACCTGTCATGTCTGATGAAGCCACTGCGGTTGCTGAGTTCAGCGCCGAAGCTAAAGAAATGGGCGACAAGATCGCCGAAATGACCCTCAAGCAAGCCAAAGAGCTGAGCGACTACCTGAAGGAAGTCCACGGCATCGAGCCCGCCGCCGGCGGCGGAGTCGTGATGGCGGCCGCTGGTGGTGACGGTGGTGGCGAAGCCGCTGCCGAGCAAACCGAGTTCGACGTCGTCCTGACCGGCTTCGGCGACAAAAAGCTGAACGTCGTCAAGGTCGTCAAGAACCTCACCGGCGCCTCGCTGATGGAAGCCAAGAAGATGGTCGAAGGCGTCCCCGCGACCCTCAAAGAAGCCGTCTCCAAGGAAGAAGCCGAAAAGGTCAAAGCCGAAATCGAAGAAGCCGGCGGTTCGGTCGAACTCAAGTAGTTCAGCCTCGCCCGATTGCTTCCCGCAACCCAAAGAACTCTGCGCCCGGAACCACACTCCGGACCGCAGAGTTTTTTGATGCGCCGAGAGATTCCAACACAACGGCCGCGATGCCGGTCGCGGCAGGGCGCGAGCCCTCCGGTCCGTCAAGGTGCTTTCGAGCCGACACCGGACGGCTCGCGGGCTGTCGATTTAGTCGATGGTCCGAAACCAATACCATGATGCCAGCCCGAACGCGTTAGCGAGGGGCGCCGCGTGGCCCCTTGCTGACGCGTGCGGGCTTAAACCGACAGCCCGCTCGCGCCGTTCCGCTAGCGCCGCCCGACGAACCCCTCCCCCCTCCGCAGCTCACCACTCCAGCACACGCTCCACCCGCGGTGCGCCATATTCGGCCGCTGCGGTATGCACCACCAAGTTGGCCGCCATCTCGGCGGTGCCGGCGTGGTGCGTGTGGCCGCACAACACCGTGATCTCGATCGCCGGATTCTCAACGGCAAATTGTTTCAAGACCGCGCCGACTTGGCCGCAGACAAAAAACGGCGCCCACAGGTCATCCGTCGTCCGGCCCTCGTACCAACACGATTCACGGAACGGCGGCACGTGAGTCGCCACCGTGACGCCCCGCGCCGACTCGGGCAGCGCCAGCAATTTTTGCCGCAACCGATCGGCCGACTGGGCGCCTTGCTCACGCAACAAACGAGGCCAGCTGATCGGGTCGACCTGACGAAAGTCCTCGATCGCGACAAAATCGTTCAGACGCACCGGTGAGTTTTCGTAATCGCCTTCGGTCCCGTCCCCCCAACCGTCTTCTCCGACCAGATAGTGACCGGGCGTCAGTTCAATCGTGCTCGCATCGGTCAGGTAACACAGCGACGGCAGATCGCGTGTGACGGAGGCCACGTCGCGTCGCGTCGCCCCGATCGAAGAGCCGTAGAAATCATGATTGCCGAGCACGAAGTAAATCGGCAGCGAGATCGATTCGGCCATCCGGCGCAACTGAAACACCACGTCTTCGGCTTCCGAGATGTCACCGGTGACCACCAAGGCGTCGGCACCACAGCGAGAGATCTGGGCGACCCAAGCGTCCCAGGCTCTTAAATTCACGTGGTTGAGATGTAGATCGGAGGTCCAAACCAAACGCATTGCTGGACTCCAGGGGTGGGCTCGCCTGAGGGACCGGTAGGTTCACGCACCGCGTGAGGGACAATCATTCCAAGGCATGATGCCGGAGGCGTTGCCTCCGGCAGTCGCAGGTCATCCATGGCTCGAGACTTGTTCCCAGGCTCCGCCTGGGAACACACTGCCTTGGAGGCTTCGCCTCCCCGGGCCGCCGGCGGAGCCGGCGCTGAATTGCGTTCCCAGGCGGAGCCTAGGAACGAGTCGCTGCGTCCGGCATGCTGTGCATGCCATTCTCACGCGTCCGGCATGCTGTGCATGCCAATCTCACGCGTACGACATGCTGTGCATGCCAATGTCACGCGTCCGGCATGCTGTGCATGCCAATGTCACGCACAGCGTGACCTACGCGGTAGCCATCCGTGACGCACGAGCTAGTTGGCTGCAGCGGCCAGCTTCGAGGCAGCCGCCAATGCGTCAGCCTTGTCGGTGTTTTCCCACGTGAACGTGTCGCCTTCGCGTCCGAAGTGACCGCCTGCGGTGGTGACTTTGAAAACGGGGCGTCGCAATTTCAGGTGCTCGATGATCCCCGAGGGGGTGAGCGGGAAATGTTCCCGAACCAGTTCGCACAGTCGCTCGTCGGGAACGGTTCCGGTTCCCTCGCTGTCGACGTGCACGCTGACGGGCTCGGTCACGCCGATCGCATAGGCCAGCTGGACTTCGCAACGTTCGGCCAGGCCGGCTGCAACGATGTTCTTGGCGACATAGCGAGCCATGTAGGCGGCACTGCGGTCGACCTTTGTCGGATCCTTGCCGCTGAACGCGCCACCGCCGTGCCGTCCCCAGCCGCCGTAGGTATCGACGATGATCTTGCGTCCGGTCAGCCCGCAGTCGCCGTGGGGGCCGCCGACAACGAACTTGCCGGTCGGGTTGATGTGATACTTGATGTCACCCTTGTCCATGCCTTCGGGCAGCGACGGCTTGATGACACTTTCGATGATGAACTCGCGGATCTCGTCGTTGGTGACGTCGGGATCGTGCTGGGCGCTGACGACCACGGTGTCGACTCGGACCGGCGTATTCCCTTCGTACTCGACCGTCACCTGAGCTTTATTGTCCGGCCGCAACCAGCTGACTTCTTTGTTGAAGCGAGCCTCGGTGATGCGGTTGATGATGCGGTGCGAGAGTGCGATCGGCAGCGGCATCAATTCCGGGGTGTCCTTGCAGGCATAGCCGAACATCAGGCCCTGGTCTCCGGCACCGACGTCTTTTCCGCTGGCGTCATCCGAATCAACGCCCTGGGCGATATCGGGGCTTTGCGTGTCGACCGAGACCATCACGGCACAGGTGTCGCCGCAGATTCCCATTTGATCGTCGGTATACCCGACCTCATTGATCGTTTGACGAACCACGTCGGCATAGTTGACCTTCGCCTTGGTGGAAATTTCGCCGGCGATGATTGCAACACCGGTCGTCACCATGGTTTCGCAAGCAACGCGACTGTTGGGGTCCTCGGTGAAAAGGGCGTCCAGGATGGCATCGGAAATCCGATCGGCCAACTTGTCAGGGTGGCCCATACTGACCGATTCGCTAGTAAACAAAAAACGAGCTTGGCTCACAGATTTACTCCAATAGGGGCGCTCAAGCCGTAGGTCCGGAAACTCGGAGACGTTGGCGCCGGCGTGAAATCGTTACAATCTTGATCTAATAACGTAATTTGGAGAGGCCCTGCTGAGAACCGCCGGTGGCGAGTCTGACAGCGGAATTGTCTCCGATCACAGGATACAGGACCAGCTTGAACGCAACGCCGCCCCGAAACGATTCGCCGCCTGCCAAGCTGGGGCCGGAAATTCGGCCCCATCCTACACCGCCGCTGCTGCTTTCCTTGGTGCTGCACCTGGTTTTGCTGATCCTCATCGCGTGGGTGGCTTCCTCCGCCCCTAAGGGCTCCGAGGGGACAAATGACCGCCAAATCGGGATCGCGGTGGTCCATCGGCTGCCCGATCGCGACCGCTACGATGAAGTCACCGCGGACCCCAAGGAAACGGTCCAGGAAACCGCGGCTGAAGCCTCCAGTGCGTCGGCCGCCGCGGCCCCACCGGCCGATCTGTCACCGCCGATCGATCTGCAAGGCATCTTGTCGGCAATGCAATCGACCCCGGCCCCGCAAAGTGGCAGCGGGATCGCCGGCGACGTCAAACTCGACGGTGACGCCTTCGGCGATGGAGCGGGCACGTTGAGCAAGTCGCCCTCCGGCCAACAAGCAACGGCGAGCCTGTTCGGCGTCTCCGGCAGCGGCACGCGTTTCGTCTATGTCTTTGACCGCAGCGACAGCATGAACGGCTTCGGCGGATTGCCGCTGCGAAGCGCCAAACGAGAATTGATCCGCAGCCTGCAATCGCTGTCCCCCCAGCAACAGTTCCAGATCATTTTCTACAACGAAAACGTCAAACCGTTTCAGATGTCCGGGATGCCGATGACCATGGTCGCCGGTGAGCCGAACAACCTGAAACGGGCGCAACGGTACGTCGAAGCGATCCAAGCGTTCGGCGGCACCAAACACAAAGGCGCCTTGCTGATGGCGCTGCGACTTTCACCGGACGTCGTTTTCTTTCTCACCGACGCGCACATCCCGCGGCTGTCCCAGTTGGAATTGAAGGTGGTGCAAGACCGCGCCGAACAAAGCGGGACGACGATTCACGCGATCGAATTCGGCAGCCGCGGCGGCCCCGCACCGGATAGTTTTTTGAAAGACCTGGCCGGCATGAACAACGGACAATACCAATACGTCGACGTGCGGCAACTGCGGTCCGATCCGGCCCAGCCGGCCGCCGCGGAACCCGGCGCCGAGGAGGCCCCCGCGCCGTGATCGCAGCCAGACCCCATCCCATCACGTGGCCGCAGCTGGTCGCGGCCTGCTTGGTCAGCCTGTCCGCGGCCGGATCCGCGACGGCAGAAGCGCAACCACCGCCGACGACCGAACCGCCGCACCGCGTCCGATTGGCGCCTCCAACGGAAACGAAATCCAACTCATCGGAGCGTTGGTACCCGCGACCATTGAGCACGCTCGGTGGAACGATCCAAACCTATGACGCCGAGCAACTGGCCATCGTGCTGGACGGGCAAAGCGTCGTCACGCGTGTTTCATCGCCGCGCGTCGTCGCAGTCGAGCTGACCCGAGTTCCAGCCGATCAAGCCGCCGCGTTGGAGTTGTTCCATCAAGGAGACTTCGGCGCCGCGCTGCCCGCCCTGGTCCGCAGTATCAGCGATCACGACGCCTCCAGCCGGCCTCCCGTCTGGCGGCAACAATGGCTCTCAATGATGGCCGCCCAAGCAGCGATGCGCGCCGGACGGGGCGACATCGCATTGGAACTGGTCAGCCAACTCGACGCCCGGCCCCTGCCGACGACGACACTGGCGATCCTTCCGATCGATTGGACCGGAGCGATCGGCGGCGATGACCCCATCGTTCAGATTGCCGCCGGTCGCGCCGCGTCGGATTCGCTGGCGGTCAAGCTGGTCGTGGCCAGCTGGTTGCTGCGATCACCAAAGTATCGCGGTGCGGCGGAAGCTGCGGTGATGCGTTTAGCCGTGCAAGGCGAGCGAAAGACGATCGCCTTACTGGCCAAACAGCTGACCTATCGCACCCTACCGCCGCCCGCCATCGACGCCAACCTGATCCGCATCGAAAGCGAAATCGAAGCGTTGCCGATGGCCCTGCAGACCGGCCCGATGATCTCGATACTGAACCTGGTCCGTCAGTCGGGACGGAAGGATGCCGCGAAACGATGGAAGCTGACGCTGGAACTGGCCGCACCGACCTGGCATCCGGATCTGGCGGCCAGCGTCGCAGGGCCGTAACGTCCTTCGTTCACCACTCCACTCGTTGCGAGGCTCCGCCTCGATTGTCCCACCGAACGAAGGCGGAGCCTCCCAACACCGCGTTCCCAGGCGAGAGCCTGGGAACGAGCCCTGCATCCGCACACCACGCAACGCATGCCCGACCGCAACACCATCGAGACGATTTTCCTGGAGGCCGTTGAACTGCCGGCGGACCAGCTTGCCCCGTTCCTCGATCAGCGATGCGGTGATGACGAGCCGCTACGGGACGCGGTGATGGAACTGATCCGAGCGGATCGGCAAGCCGGCGACGGGGCGTTTCTACGGTCGCATCTTTTTAAGACCGACGGCCACAACGACGACGCGTCAACGCTTGGCGACACGTTCAATCAAGACGACACGGATCGATTCAGAATCCTCCGTGCCTATCGCCAGGGAGGACTCGGCGAAGTCCTGCTGGCCCATGACCGACAACTCGATCGCGACGTCGCGATCAAACAAATCAAACCGCGCTGGGCCGACAGCGAGGAGGCACGCCAGCGATTCATTCAAGAAGCCAAGGTGACCGGTCGGCTGGAGCACCCGGGGATCGTGCCCGTCTATGCGATGGGCACCTGGCCGGATGGCCAACATTATTACGCGATGCGGTTTATCGAAGGTGACACGATGAAAGACACCATCGATCGCTACCATCGACCGCCGCAACCCTCCGATTCCGCCGACGTCAAAGGGCTGCAACTGCGCGAACTGTTGTCACGATTCGTCGATGTCTGCAACACGATTCAGTACGCCCACAGCAAACGTGTCCTGCATCGTGACATCAAGCCGTCCAACATCATGGTCGGCCCCTATGGTGAAACACTGGTCGTCGACTGGGGACTGGCCAAATTGCTGGACGAACCGGTCGACGAATCGATGACGGCCGATCTGGCCCGAGCGATTGCCAAGGGAAGCGGGTCCACGCCCACACGCGTCGGCGGCACCGTGGGCACGCCGCAATACATGAGCCCCGAACAAGCCCAAGGGAAACTCGAGTCCATCGGAACTCGGACCGACGTCTATTTGCTGGGCGCAACCCTGTACCAAATCCTGACCGGCCGCCCGCCGCATCAGGATGATTCGATCTCGCGGTTGCTGAAAAAAATCGCCGCTGGAACCCTCACCCGGCCACGCCAGATCGCTGCCGACATCGCGCCGCCGCTGGAGTCGATCTGCTTGAAAGCGATGGCCACCGATCCCACCGACCGATACGCCGATCCGAACCACATCGCCGACGACGTCAATCGCTGGATGGCCGATCAAGCGGTCTCGGCCCACACCGATTCCGTTTCCGTTCGCGTGAATCGCTGGATGCGACGACACCGCACCGCCACCAGCACCCTCGCCGTGACGCTTCTGCTGTTGGCCATCGGCGGCGTCTCCGGGTCGATCCTGTGGAATGTGGCGAACGTCCGAAAACTGCAAGCCGAACAGGAACGGCGCAGCAAGCGACTGGAACTCGAAGCCAAAGATCGACAACGGCTCGCGGAATTGCAAACCACCGCCGACGCCGCGGAGAATCTGGCCGCGATCGAGGTGTCTCGCGATCGATACACCTCCGCGTTGGACGTCTTGCGCAATACGCTGCCCGGCGTGCGATCGGAACCTCGACTGATCGAACAAGCCGATCGAATCGAACAGAAAGCGAATCGCATCGAGGCGCTCGTCGATTTTTACACCCTCGCCGAAACCGTCGAGCAACAAAACGTACTGAGCCGAGACACCAAAGCCCTGTTGGCCTGCACCACCGCCCTGAAACGACTGGGCATCTGGGACCGCGCCGATTGGTGGACCGGGCTGCCCGATCAAGACCTTTCGGCTGAACAGATCGATCGCCTTCGATGGGATGTTTATCAGCAGTTGATGTTGATGGATGCCATGCTGGTCAAATCGATCGGTGTCCGGCTGACCGGCGAAGGTCGCGTCGCAGGCCCGAGCGCGTTGCTCCGTGCCGCCGGTCGATTGCTGACGACCAATGCCGGTAAAGCCGAAGCGAAGGCGGTGCTGGTGGTCAGTGACCGCATCGATCGGTTTCGACTGTCCGAATCCACCCGCTTGTATCGATCGATCGCAAACATGCGACTCGGCACTGGCGCGCGTTTGCAAGGAAAGGATTTGGGACAAACACGCAACGGCGCCGATGCGCACTCGCTGGCCGTGCTCAGCATGATCGCCGCGATCGACCCCAGCTTTGAATTGGTCTTTCGCGGCTATCAGGGTGACGACGCACTGCTCACCGCGCGTGATCTGTTCGGACGCTCGGCCGCCCTGGGGCCGAATTATTACGGCACCCATTTGGGGCTCGGGCAAGTCCACTACTTGATCGCCCAGCGGAGCGGCGCCGAGCGTCCCGACGATCTGCATTGGGAAGACTTGGCACCCGCGCTGCACGCCTTTGGTCAGTGCATCACGTTGTTGCCCCAGCGCTGCTTTGCCTTTGCCGATCGTTCCAGCGTCTATCGTTGGCAGGCCCAATTGATCGCCGACGACGAACGTTACACCCCGCCCGAACGCCAGCGCCGCGCGACCGAACGGTTGCAATGGAGTCTCGAGGATGCCCAGCGGGCGATGCAGTCCTACGACGTTCATCCCTGGGTCGGATGGCAGGCCGGTCAGGCGTACGCCGAACTGTCGCAAGTCGATCGAGCCCTGCGGCTTTGGATCCGAACCGCCATCGATACCTATCCCCTGGGAGAAATTGCCGACGTGCGTTTCGTCGCCGTCGACGACCTGCGGGGACGGGCACAAATCGGCGACTGGTTGCAACAACAACTCGCCCGCACCGAATCGCAAATTCGTTTCAACCTGGTCGATGGCTTCACCGCTTTGGCCGGCGTCCGGCTCAATCAAGCCCGCCAGGACGAGGCGCTCGCGGCGATCGAATCGGCGTTGGCCATCGATCCGAATTTTCTCAACGCGCGGGCAATCCGTGGCATGATCTTGTTGCGCGAGCAAGCTTTCGCATCGGCCGAGTTCGATTTCCAAGCGGTGTGTGATGCCGATCCCGATCATCCGTTGGGGTCATTCGGCCTGGCGCAATGCTGGGAGAACAACGGGCGATTGAGTGACGCAGCAGCGATGTTTTTGATCGCGGAACGTGCCGCACTGACGGGCGAAAATCAGGCCGCCGCGGCACTGGGACATTGCCGCACCGCAGCCTTGTCCGGCGACCTGGTCGCGGCGGAGGCTGCCGTCGCACGCGCGATCGACGTCGAACCCGCCTGCGATCTATTCTCCACCGTTCGCTCCATCGCGACCGAATTGAGTCGACGAAAACGCTCTCCAGGCGTCGACCAAACGCAAATCGTCACGCTCGAAACGTTCATCAAATCGCTCGCCAAGCTGCCCCGGGCGACCAAGATCGAAGTGATGCCCCCGGCCGATTCCCGACAAACGACCGCGGCCTCGATCCTCAATGGCGACTTCGAACTCGATTCGATCCGCTACTGGAATTCCGTTTCCGGCGCAAAGTGGGAAACCACCCCCGGGTTTGCGTCTGCCGCCCGAGTCAGCCCGGACGCGCACTCGGGAAACCGCTCGCTGAAGATCACCGCGACCGCTGCGGACCCCGACAGTGCGGACCCCGACAGTGTCGCCAACGCCTCGGGACGAACCGGCCAGGAGTTTTCCGTCGTTGCCGGTCAACCCTACTCGCTTTCGTGTTGGGTCAAAGCCGAACAACTTGCCGCCGGCGCGATGCGAATTTTGGGGCCCGCCGAGCAGACGCTGATCGAATTCGATTCGGGCAGTTACTCCTGGCGTCGGGTGGCTGCAGCGTTTCAGGTGACGCAAACCGCCGACGGCCGACGCGTTGATGCCGGCACCATCGTCCCGGTCCGGATCCAGATCGTCGCCAGCGGTGCCGGAACGCTGTGGCTGGACGATTTCATGTGCCAGAGCACGCCGTAGCCGTAGCGTCGTTTCGTCGATGTCATGCAGGTGTGCGGTGGACCGCAAGACAACCAGCCTCCTTCCAGCGATCCGATTCAACCGACGACCGCCGTGATTACTGCAAGGGATCTCACCCACGGATGGAAGCAGCCTGGGATCCGTGGGTACGCCCTGCCATCGGTGGGCTCATTCAAATCCGGCTCGAAAGTCCATCCTCAGGCACCGATCGCCCCGGTCCGGACCCAAATCGTCGCCCGAGGAGCCGGGACACTGCTGGACGATCTCTCGTGTCAGAGCTTGACAGGCTGGAAGCCTATCCCAATTTTTTCAGGTTTTGTTTCAGGGGTTTTGCGGCGGCTGCCGCAGGGTCGTGTGTCAGGCAACTCACCCGATTCAAAAACAATCCACCGAGACAAAACCATGAAACGCCAAACCCTCTGCACCGTCGCCGCCGCCACCCTGTTCACCCTCGCTCTGGCGGCTTCGCCGGCTGAAGTTTCCGCCCAATCGGCCGGATCTTGGGTCGACATCGCCCGCGGACGTGTCGGAGCCGGCGCCAACGCCGACGGCATGATCCAAATCGCCAAAACCCGCAGCAGTTCCAAAAACGGGGTCGATTTCGGTCACGGATTCGCACTCGGGGCCGGCCCCAACGGGATCGCCCTGAGCAACTCGATCGGTGTCGGCGGTGGCCAAGCCGGGGCGGCCCACAACGTCCAACTGAATCTCGGACGCGGCGGTGCCCACGTCAGCCACGGCGGAGTGGTCACCCAGGGCGGCAACCGACGCGTGATCAGCGGCGGTCACACCGGCACGTCGGGCGGCCAAGTCTACGGCGGCAGCCATTCGACCGGATACGGACAACACACCAAAGCGTACTCCAAGAGCCAGACGCGACAGTGGGGTGGCCAGGTTTATCAAGGCCAGGTCAATCAATACCGTGCCTACCAAGGCCAACCCAACGCGACCCGTTCCCGCTCGATGCCCGCCCGAGTCATCCGTAGCGGCGGCATCCGAATGTTCGGCCGCTAAACGAAACACAACCGCCACCAAGCCTCCGACCCACGGTCGGGGGCTTTTTTGCGTTGATACGGTGGTGGCTGCTGCGAGCGTCCCGCCAACGACGTCACCCTCCCTGGCAGCCTCGTTCTTTAGTCACCCTCCCTGGCAAGGAGGGTCGAGCGAGGGGAGGGTCGAACGGATGTCGCTGAGCGATCCCAAGCCATATAGACCCTCCCCGCGTCGTCGTAAACTCCTCCGCGACTCTCCCAAAGGGAGGGTGACTTCGACTCGCCGCCAAACAAATCCCCCCGCTTTCGTTTCCCAATCCCGACTCCATTTTCAGGACCGTTCCCATGACCCTTCGACTCTTCAGCGGCACCGCCGCAACCCTGCTCGTCGCGTTTGCCGTCTTCGCCCAGTCGCCACCTGCGGCCACCGAGCCGGAACCGGAACTGACCCTCCAACCCGTGCCGACATTGCTGCGTCTGCATCTGCCCATCCTGGGTGAACAACGCGGCGTGCTGGTCGAGGCCGTCGCCGCGGGGTCGGCCGCGGCCGGCACCGGACTCCGTGCCGGCGACGTCATCCTGGAAGCCGGCGGGCGGGCAATCATCGCCGGCGATGCACTCCAGCGGCCGGACCCCGCGTTTCCGATCGTGGTGTTGCGCCGCGGCCGCACACGAGTGCTATACCCTGGGGCAATGGAAAACGGTTTCATGGACCAGATGTTTACGCCCCCGGTTCCCGCCGATCAGCCTGGCGGAACCAGCGTCAGCTCTTCGGCGATCCGTTCCGGTTCTGGCAGTCGCGCCGTTTCGGTCAGTCGCGCCGGAGATCAATTCGCGATCGAAATGTCGTTGCCGGAATTGGCCGAGGGCCCGATCCGATTTCGAGGCACGGCGGCGGAAATCGAGCAACAACTGCGACAGAGCACGCTCGGCGAAGCGGTCAAACGCGAGGTCCGAACGGTGCTCCGTCAGTCTCGCTAGCGCAGTGCCCCGTCGGGCGGTCAATGTCACGCGGGGAGCCATGGACCTTTTGGCAATCGGCTTCCCTCGATCGATCTGATCGAACAAACGATCTTCGGTGTCACACCCACCGATGGCAGCGCGAACCCACGGATTTCTGGCTGCTTTTCATCCGTGGGTTCGCCCTGCCATCCGTGGGCACAATCGAATCCGGCTTTGGAGGGCATTCTATTTCGCGGCGTCATTTGTATAAGTGGCGGAGTTGATCGTAGGGGAAGTCGCTAAGACTTTCCCAGCGCCGGCCCTCTCTGGCGTTTGCTTGCTGCGCAAACGCCGTCTCTCCCAGAGGGAGAGAATCTTCCACTCGTTCCAAGGCTCCGCCTTGGAACGCAAGCTGGAAGCGTACGCCACGGGGAGAAAAGTTTTCAAAAATCGTTCAGGGGTTTGGCGGGTCGCGACGCAGGTGTCTGGTGAAGGCCGACAACGTTGGCCGCCACCCACTTCACCCAGCTCCTTGACCCTCTTTTCCACTAGGAACAGACCCATGAAACGCTTCACAACCACCTTCGCCGTTGTCGCCATCCTCGCCACTGCTGCATTCACCGGCAACGCCCACGCCCAAGTCTCCGCGTCCAGCTACTCGACCGGCGGCACCGCCATCTCGAGTGCTTACGGACGAGGCAACACCCGACTGAATTCCTCGGCGGTCGCCAGCGGCGGCGGCTACGCCCGGTCGACGATGACCGGCCGCGGAGTCAACGGCGGTTTCGCCAGCGGCAACAGCCGAGCCGTTTCCCACGGCGGTGTCGCGATCAGCAACGGCAACTCGTCGGCCAACGGCTGGGGCGCCCGCTCACACTCTAATTCCTACGCTCGCACCGTCGGCGGATTTGCCCGCAGCAACAGCAACGCGGTCGCCAACGGCAACTGGGCCGACGCCCGCTCCAATGCCGTCACCCGAACTTGGGGCACTTACGGCAGTTCGTCGTCCGAAGCGATCGACAATCGCCGATCCTCCAATCCGGGCTACCCCGTTTACCCGACCAACACGCCCAGCTACACCGGCGGCAACTACAGCAGCGGAACGACGGCATCGGTGTACCAAAACTCGACACCACGAGCGACGGTCTTCCGCAGCCGTAGCGTCCGACGCGGTTGGTGAGCCAATCGCCGAACTCGTTTCTCCCGGCCTCGCATCGATCTCGGTGCGGGGTTTCTTTGTCATCCGAGCCATCCAGTGGGATAGGCTTCCAGCCTGTCAATCCAGTGGGATACGCTTCCAGCCTCGAATGGCGCGACCCTGGAGGTTGGTGTGCAGGCTTTAGCCCAATACCGCTCAGTTAACATGAATGAGGGGGCCCGGACGCTGGCGCGAACCGGCTGATATCAAACGAATATCAGCCGTTTGGCGCGAGCCTACGGGCCCTCATCTGAAGAAACGACGCTTAACTTAGCGGTATTGGGCTTTAGCCCAATACCGCTAAGTTTAGCTCGACGGGGAGGCCGCTCGCGCTGGCGCGAACCGGCTGATATCAATCGTTTATCAGCCGTTTGGCGCGAGCCTACGGGCACCGAGTTGAGGAAACCACGCTTAACTTAGCGGTATTGGGCTTTAGCCGCCCACTGTCGCTGCGACGCAGCGATCGGGAGTCGCCTCAAGGCAAAACACCAACGGATTGCCGAATCCATTTTTACTTCTGCCCGCTCGATCCTAAACTAGTAGATACCGATCCCCCTCTTACCCCCGGCTCCGCCATGTCTGCCCCCCATCCCAACAACAACCCGGCCGTGGACGCGATCGTCGAACAAGCCCTTCGCGGTGAAGTCCCCCGTCGCGATTTTCTGCGCCGACTGGTCGTCGCCGGTCTGTCTTCGGCAGCCGCCTACCAGGTGCTCAACGAAACCGCTGCGTCGGCACAGTCCGGTGGCTCAGGACGCCTCACCACCTTTGCACTCGGTGAAGAAGGCAACCCGCCCAGCCTGCCGCCACAAACTCGCCCGCCCAATCAGCAAGCCACAACGCTGGCCGTCGGCGAAGAGTCGTCCAAGCCACCGACCAATCAAATCACCACCAAAGCCGTCGGCGAAGAGTCGACCAAACCGCCGACGCCTCAAGCCACGACCTATGCCGTCGGCGAAGAATCAACCAAACCGCTGACCCCTCAAGCCACGACCTATGCCGTCGGCGAGGAATCATCCAAGCCGCCGACCCCTCGGCCCACGACCCAAGCCGTCGGCGAGGAATCAACCATGCCGCCGACGACGCTGTCCTACGGATTGGGTGAGGACGGACGACGTGCGACGACGTTGGCCGTGGGTGAAGAAGGCCAACCGACGCCTAACCCCATCACGACCAACCGCTCCGGCGAAGAGTCTCAAGTCACGACCCATGCAGTGGGTGAAGAATCCAACCGCACGCCAAATGCCACCACAATGGCCTGGGGCGAAGAAGGCTCGACCAAGAAGCCGCAATTCAAAGTGCCCTCAAGTCCCTTCAAAAACATCCCCCGGCCGTGGAAAAACTTTCGCCGTTGGTAAGTGGTTCCGAAAATGAACGCGCGCAACACAGACCTGGTGATCGTCGGCGGTGAATCCGACCCCAACACCCAACGCATCGTCGACCAAGCGCACCTGCGCGGCGTCGATTATTTTTTCTGGGACACCGACCGCCCGGGAGCTCGCCAGATCGCCTGGGATTTTCAAACGCCCGAAATTGATTTCGGCGACGTGGCGGTGCAGCCTGCGGCGATGTTCCTGCGTTTTAACGTGTTTGATTCCGACGCGGTCGCCAATCACGCCGCCTACGATGTCGCCGAATCATTCGCATTGGCTTGGCCAAACATTCGATTGCTCAACCGAAGCACCGTCGGCGATGGAAACAACAAGTCACGCAATTTGGTCCGCGCCCGCGACTGTGGGTTTGTGATTCCACAAACCACCGTCCTGGGTGACCTGTCGCCACTGGAAACGATTCCTGACCCGAATCACAAGATCATCAAACCGCTCGCCGGTGGCGACCATGCGTTCATCGTCCGGGACGTGATCGAAGATCCGTCACGATTGATGGAACGGACGCCACAATTCGTCCAAGAACGACTCGACGGCGAAAACGTGCGGGTCTTCTCGATCGGCGGAAACCTGCACGCGTTTCACCTGCAAACGACCGAAATTGATTACCGGACCGACGACAACGTGGTCGTCCACGCGATCGATGTCCCGGCCGAACTCGTCCCGTCGATCCATCAATTGGTCGAACAAATCGGTTTCGATTACTGCGCGCTGGACTTCCGCTGCCGAGACGACTTTCGCGATCCAGTGTTCTTGGAAATCAACTCGTTCCCGATGTTCGTGGCGTTCGATGACGCCTGCGAAAACAAGCTTGCCGACGCGATTTTGGAGTTTTTGGTCTGAAAGAGTACACTGCCGCCTGGCTTTCACCGCTATTTGCAAGGTCGGCAGGAATGAATCAGCCCCCCAACGACGTCTCGATGATGCTGCGTGAACTCGGACGCGGCAACGATTCGGTCAAAGAACAACTGTTCGAACAACTCCAAAGCGAACTTCGACAGATGGCGTCGGCGCTGATGCGTCGCGAGCGCAGCGACCACACGCTGCAGGCCACAGCGCTGGTCAACGAAGCCTGTATTCGGTTGCTCGATTCCGATGCGATCGGCAACGCGACCGACCGGCGCTATTTCTTCGCCGCCGCCAACCGCGCGATGCGTCAAATCTTGATCGACCACGCGCGGCGACGGAACACCACCAAACGTGGCGGGGAGTACCAACGCGGATCGTTGGACGTCGTGCTGGAGAATTTTGAGACCAGCAACGGCTGCCGGTTCGAAGACTTGGAAGCGTCTCTGGAAGTGCTCGAGAAAGACTCGCCGCGTCAGCGCGAAGTCGTCGAATTACGGTTTTTCTCGGGATTGTCGATTCCCGAAACCGCCGAGGTGCTCGGCGTCAGCGAGGGGACCGTCGAACGCGATTGGAGACTGGCCCGTGCGAAGTTGTATCAACAACTTCGCGAGGAATAGAACGCCATACCCACCGATGGCACGGGCCTACGTGTTGGTGTGCAGGCTTTAGCCCAATACCGCTAAGTTAAGCGTCGTTTCTTCAGATGAGGGCCCGTAGGCTCGCGCCAAACGGCTGATATTCGTTTGATATCAGCCGGTTCGCGCCAGCGTCCGGGCCCCCTCATTCATGCTTAACTTAGCGGTATTGGGCTTTAGCCGCCCGGTGTCGCTGCTCGGGACGTCGATTTTATTACTGCCGGATTTGGCAACCAATATAGATTCTCTCCCTCTGGGAGAGACGGCGTTTGTGCAGCAAGCAAACGCCAGAGAGGGCCCGCGCTGCAAACGACTTATCGACTTCCGCGACGATCAACTCCGCCACTTATACAATCGACGTCCCCCGCAGCGAGTAGGAACGCCTAAAGGCTGGACACCAACGGTTGCTGAACCCCGTACCATTCTTACCTGGCGTCTGTTCCGCTCGACAAACGCAACGTCAAACTTGAACGTCGTCAGCGCACTAGAACAGATCCTGCTGCTGCGATGACCCGTCCGGCAATTCGATTCTCTCGACACACTCCGGCACATCGTTGCGCGGGCTGTTGACGATCTTGGATACCGGAAAGGCGGTCAGCAGATCCGCTGGCGCCGGCCGCAGCAACTCGCGGAGGGAACTCGGATCATCGCGATTCTGTTCCAGCCATGCCGTTTGCCCGTCGGGATCCAGGATCACGGGCATCCGATCGTGAATGGACCGCGTCGTGTCATTGGCCGAGGTGGTCAAAATCGTGAACGTTTCGATCGGCCGGTCTTCACCCTGGATCTTGCGGTTGCGTTCCCAAAGACCGGCCAATGCCAGCACGCCGCCATCGATGGGCTCGATCAGGTAAGGCTGCTTGCCATCGGCTGTCTTCATCCACTCGTAATAACCGTCGGCGGGGATCAGACAACGTCGAACGGCAAACGCTTTTTTGAACGACGGTTTCTCATGCACCGTCTCGCTGCGGGCATTGATCATCCGATTGCCAATCGCCAAATCATCGGCCCACGACGGGACCAGTCCCCAACGCAGCATCACCCACTGGCGACGTGGGTCGTCGTCGGCGGCCCGGATGCAGGACACCTGCTGGGTCGGCGCGATGTTGTACCGCGTGGTGATTTCATACTCGGCGGCCTTGGCGGCGATCTCGTCTGGCGACCACAGCGGCAAGAACTCTTGCGTCCAAGCGGCCGCGGGAGTGCGAAGATTGATGCGACCACACACGATGACGAGCCCCCAATTGAAAAAATGTTCGACGCCTGACTTGTTTGTTAGCGGCAGGGCGCGAGCCCTCCGGTCGTTCACCGCGTTTTCAACGCTTCCACCGGACGGCTCGCGGCCTGTCGATTTAATCCGACCACACATGGGATCAGCCGTTTCTCGCTAGCGCGTACGGGCCTGTAGCACGAAGCAAACACACCAGGGCCCGTAGGCTCGCGCCATACGGCTGATTAAATCGACAGGCCGCGCGCCGTTCCGCCAACGCCCTCGGTGGCGACGTCAGTGTATCAATTTGCGTGTTGCAAAATGCACCGATTGCCGCATTGTCTCGGCACCGCGTCCGGCCCGAATCAATCCGATTGAGACGGGGGAAAACACGGTAAAAGTGGCGATCGACGCCGCCTCCAGCGCCGACCGCCTAGCCGTCGTTCATCCCCTGGGGAAGGGTTTTTCGAGGCCGGGAGTTATGAAAAGCAAACCGGATGCCAACCGCCACCCGCGACATTCTGCACAAACGC
Organism: Rhodopirellula sp. SM50; assembly: GCF_002289565.1. Lineage (GTDB taxonomy): Bacteria > Planctomycetota > Planctomycetia > Pirellulales > Pirellulaceae > Stieleria. The sequence continues at coordinate 154,787 of NZ_NTFY01000014.1, forward strand.
ACTACAATCCTGGCGGAAAACAGCTGATTCCCCCGATAGGACCCGCAAGCCTTGAATTTTCGACTTCTCAGCCGTGTGCTTGGCATCGTCTGTCTGCTGATCGGCGGATCGATGAGTTTCAGTCTGCCGTTTGCGTTTCCGCTGTTGGCCAACCGGACTCATCTGCCTGCGGCCGAGGCGTTGGAACGCGAGGGGATCCGCGGTCTGGTCTTGAGCATGGCGATCAGCTTGCTGGTCGGGACACTGTTGCTGGTCAGCGGACGCGGCAATCGCGGTAAACCGCTGTTTCGCAAGGAAGCGATGGCCGTCGTCGGACTCAGTTGGGTACTGGCGACCGTGCTCGGCGCGCTGCCGTATTACTTAGGCGGGACCGAAATCGCCGCCGATCAACCGATCACGTTCATCGAGGCGATGTTCGAATCGCAGTCGGGCTTCAGCACGACCGGCGCGACCATTCTGACGGACTTGGAGAACCCCAGCTCCGTGCCACACTGCATCCTCTTCTGGCGCAGCTGGACACACTTTCTGGGCGGACTGGGGATCGTCGTGTTGTTCGTCGCCATCCTCGGTCAAGGATCTGCGGGCAAGGCGATGGTCCGCGCCGAAATGCCGGGGCCGAGCAAAGAAGGCAGCATGCCCCGGATGCAACACACCGCGCTCGTCTTTGCCGGTATCTACTGTGGGCTCAACGCAATCTTGACGGTGATCTACATGCTCGAAGGCATGACGCTCTTTGACGGGCTCTGTCACGCCTTTGGAACCATGGCCACCGGTGGGTTCAGTACCTACAACCGATCGCTGGGCGGATTCGACAGCCCACTGATCGAGTACACCACCATCCTCTTCATGATCCTGGCCGGCACCAATTTTACGTTATTGTATTTAACCTTGGCCGGCGGGCCGCGGCAGCTGTTTCAAGATGTGGAGTTTCAAACCTTTATCGGAATCATCGCCGGACTGAGCGGGTGTATCTTGCTGTTCGGAATGCGCGCCGGTGATGTCGGCTTCGAATCTCTCGGGCAAGGCTTTCGCAATGGGCTGTTTCAAGTCGTCTCGGTGATGACGACCACCGGCTACGGGACGGCCGACTTCGATCGCTGGAACAACTTCGCTCGCGGCAGTCTGCTCGTGTTGATGTTCATCGGCGGATGCGCCGGCAGCACCGGCGGTGGAATGAAAGTCATTCGGCACGTGCTGTTCTATAAAATCCTGCTCCGCGAGATCGAACTTTCGTATCGCCCCCGTGTCGTCCGGCTGATTCGAATCGGCGGCACCACCGCCGACGATCCGGCGATGCTCCGTGGCATCATGGTCTATTTCTGTTTGATTTTGGGGATTTTCATCGCCTCGTGGATGCTGTTGGTCACCTTCGAACCGAGCTCGACGTGGGGCTATTCCGAAGAATCAACGGTGATGGTCGAAGACAACACGCTGGACGAAAAACTGCTCGATTGTGCCAGCGCCGTCGCCGCCACGCTCAACAACATCGGCCCCGGACTGGGTGTCGTCGGCGCGACCCAAAACTACGCCGGATTCAGCCAAGGCGCCAAGTTCCTGTTCGTCTGGTTGATGCTGCTCGGTCGCGTCGAAGTCTTCAGCGTGCTGGTGTTGATCTTCCCGACCTTCTGGCGAAGGACGTAAGCCCATCGCGCCCTCTCGTTCCAAGGCTCAGCCTTGGAACGCACTGCCGGCGAGGCTCCGCCTCGCGCATCACGACGATCGGGAGGCAGAGCCCTACGCCGTGAACGATTTGTTAGCGGCAGGGCGCGAGCCCTCCGGTGGGTTGGCAATAACAAGGAACCGGAGAGCTCGCGGCTGTCGATTGAGTGGAATTAGTCGAGGCAATGGTGAGCCGCTAGCCGTAAGGCCTCGGGCGGGCGCCTGGATGCCCGGCCGCTTACGCGTCGCGGCTCACTCACTAAACCGACAGCCCGCTTGCGCCCTGCCGCTAAAACCTCGTCAAACACAGGAAAGAAATCGTTCACGGCGTAGGGCGGAGCCCGGGAACGAGTCCCTCCACTACCTCGCCATCAACTCTGCCGGGACCTCGTCGGGCCAATCACCCGTCAATCGAATCTTGCGGACGGTCACGTCACACTTCTCGTGACGGTAAATGCCCGGTCGTTCGTGACCGCGGACGGGAATCGTCGTCAGCGGTTGGTCGTTGAGCGTGAGCGCCAATTGGTCGCCCTCGCGTGACATCACCAACCTGTTCCAAGCCTCATGCTTGGGCACGTTGTCCGGTGCGATGGCCGAATAGGGCGGGTCCACCTTTGCGACGTTGATGAACCCGACCGATGCCAAATCGCCATTGGCGATGATCCAGTCCGGTGTCGCCCCCTCCTGCCCCAATCGCATCACCGTTCGCCCGATCGTCGGCGAGAACTCCGTTTCTCCGGTCTTCCAATAAAATTCGATCTCGATCGACTCCCCGTCCTGAATCGGTCGCAGGTACTCGATGTGACTGGCCGACTCGCTCGCCCGACTGCTCGATTCGGCGGGCTTGCCGTTGTAGTGCAGTTGTCCCTCGCGAACACTCCACCCGTCCGCCAAAGGCCCCTTCGCCAAGTCCGCTTCCATCTTTTCGCGGAACTTGAGGATCGATGCTTCGTTTTGCTTCGGTCCGATCGGCAGCAACATCTTTGGAATCGACTTTCCACGCGTCAGCACGCCCCAGCCGCGCATCGTCGGATCGATCAAATTGACTTCATCGGGAATCGTGGGTGACCCCGAAAACCGCACGTCACGAAAATGTGTCGTGCGATACTTGTGATGATGGATCGAGACGAACGGATAGGAACCTGTCACTGTGTCAGTGACGTAGGGCTCGCCATTGCACAACGCTTCAACACGGTCGGCAGAGACCGAAACCGATTCGACATTCGGCTTGCCCTGTTGGATCGAACCGACCTTGAATTCGACTTGGCCGCGATTGCCCATCCCCAGAATCTTGGCCGTCTGCTGCCATCCATTGCCTTGGTAAATCACACCTCCGTAGGCCACGTCCGCTTCGCCCCAACCCCCGTCTTGGATTTCTGCCGAGAATGTAAATGACCCACTGAGCGGATACTTGAACATCAAGTGCGACTGTTCATACCCGCTGGTCCCGCTGACCCAGCCGTCGGGCCCGACGGCGTAGAGCGGGGGCAAAAGCACGTTGTCTCCGCGATAGCGAGCGGAGATGGGAACGACATCAAAATGCTCTAACGGGGAATCGGGCGTCGCGCCGGCCGCGCGACCGACGCCCATCTTTGCCGTCGCGCGGGCCACGGCGGAAACCATAAAGTTCCGCTGTCCGCGGATTGCGTAGACTTTTACATTGCGAATCATCGGTTCCGCAATCGCCACGGGCAGCCCTGCTTCACAGGCACGAACGATCAAATGCGCCTCCAACGCCGGGAACCGGATACTCTTGTCGTTCTGTTTGGGAAGGTGTTGGGCCAACCGATCCCCGACCGCACGCAACGTCGGTTCGATTTCCTTCAGCACCGCAGCGGTTTCGTCGCCGTTCGATTTGGCCGCCGCCAGTTTCAATAATGCCGCCGCCATATCGGCTTCATCACCGACGGTTCGGCGATTTCGCTGAATATGCTCCATGACCGACTCGGTTTGCCCCGCCGCGACTGCAGAATCGATCAACATCACCAACGAATTGACAACCGGATAATCCTCGGTGCTGGTCGGGAGATTGATGACTGCGTCGAGCATCGGATGTTGCCGTCGCACCAGCGGCGGCGGAATCTCGTAGCTGACCAGCGCGTCGAAATAGGCGATCGGACTGTCACCCTCGCGGCCGAACGTCAACTTCTGCAACAGTTCGATTTGTTTGGCAGTGGGCAACTGCGAGATCGCCAGACAAACATGGGGTTCAAACCGATTGGAATAGTTACGCTGGGTGCTGATGTACTCGGTGATGGCTTGACGGAAAACGGGATCCATCTGATCGGTCAACCCGTCATCGATCATGCTGACAGTCAACCGCTCCAGGGCGCGCCGCTTATAATCTTGCAGATCGACTCCACTGGGGTAGGGCTGCGTCTCGATCGTGTCCAACTCGGATTGGATGTAGTCGTCGATGACTTGGAGGTCGCCGCTGGCCTTGGCAATCGCCACATACCTGAGCGCGAGCCGTCGGCGGATTTCGCGGTGCCGGTTAGCGGTATAGCTGTCTGAACCGATCAGCGATTCGGTGCGGCGGAGTAATTCAGCCACGTTCTTCGTGACGTCAGCCAGATTTGCATCACCTTTGGTTTTCAAGTCTCGGATCAAATCAGACGCAACGATCGGCCAGATGGCGTGCATCACCCGATTGACCACTTCCGACTTCTTTTGTGACTCACTGGCCATCTGGCTGGTGATCGATGTCAGCGGCCCCGTGCCGGCGGGTCGTTGCCCCAGCGGGGGAAGGTCTTTGTCGGTCGATTGAATCATCCGATCCAGCGACGCAGCCAGACGCTCCATGTGACCGGCGGCAAAGGCGAGTTGAACCAACGCGATCGACAACTCCACGTTCTGGTCGGCCGATGCCAAACGTTTCTCCAACGTCGCCGCAACCTCGTCGGCTCGACCGCTGGCCGCCGCCGCAGTCGCCAACACCATCGATGCCGAGGAGACGACGATGTCATCATCAGATCGGATCCGGTCGTAGGAAGACGTCGCGATCTTTTGAGAATAGTCGAACACCGTGCCGGGCCGATTGGCCGGGGCGAAGATCTCCAAGTAGGCATCGGTCACACGGCTCATCGCCTGACGATCGATCTGCCGGTCGTGATCGCTCTGGTAAGAACTGAGCTTGAATTCAAACGGGACGCCCATCGCTTGAGACAACGCATCGGTCACGGCGGCAACCTTGTCGGCCAAGACATCCATTTCCGTCTGCTGCTCGCGAGAGCTGTAGGCAGAAGTATTTCGTGACGAAGTGATCGCAAACGCATCGCCTCCGGTCGACAGTTTGCGGAGCGGCGGGCCGTTTTGAAGCGCCAATTGCAACGCCCGCATCGAGGTGTCGATCTCACCGGCCTTGGCAGCGTCCTTGGCGACCTGCAAACACTGGTCGACCGAAGCTTGCGACAGCGGCGCATTGGGTTGGGACTGGGCGGTGATCAAATCCAAGATTCGGGAAATGGACTGCGACGCGTCTCCGCTGATTTCCGCCAGCGCCAACGCGATCGACGAGTCGTTGGCGGATTCGGCCACCTTGCTGATGTAGCCGACCAATCGCGCGCCGATCTCTTGGTCGGTGTTGTTCTCCGATCGACTGGCCGCCCGCGCGACCGGATACAGATCAAACAGTGCGGTCGCCTTGACGCGGTCGATGGCCTGACTGTTCTCGTCGGTGAGTGCCGACTCGGCCGGCAAACGTTCGAACAACGTCTCGGCAAGCGAAGTCGTGGAATCGTCGCCCAGGTAACAGGCCGTCATCAACTGCAGCGCCGCCAATTGCCACGAATCGCTGTGAAGCTCGGCCAGCTTGCCCAACCTGTCGGCAAACGCCCTGACGGTGTCTCGTGCTTCGTCGTCCGCAATTGCGACGCGGATCGCAAGCCCTAAACTGGACGGAGCGTCCGAGCTCAGGATCGTATCGGCCGACGCTTCCATCAACTCGACCGGACTGGATTCCACATCCTTCTCCCAAGCCTCAAGCTGGCGGGTCAGATGCTTCGCAGCGACCTCCGGGGTAATTTTTTCCGCCGCCGTGTCCGCTCCGTTGCGAAACGCTTCCTTCGAATTGCGACTGCCGCCCCAACGCCTCGCACTTTCAAAACGTTCCGGCTTGGATAATCCCGCGTGATAAATGATCAAAGCATCGACGGGTGAGTTGCACGCGAGCAATTGTTCGGCCACCCACTGATCCAACTGCAATTGCTGATAGTCGCCGTATCCCGGGTTGTACTGATTCTGGCTCGAGAAATCGGTGACGCGATAAAGCTCCAGCAACAGCGTGCGGGCCTCGTCGAAACGTTCGGCCTTTTTGTAGGTTTCGATCAAGCGATGATCCAGCGTGTACTGCGGGCTGCTACTCGAAGAGGTACTGGATCGCTTGGCCTCCTGATAGAGATCGATCAAGAAATCAGCAGGCACCCCATCGACGTTTTCCAGCACCTGCCCGGCTTGCCACAACAGTCCGGAACAGACCGTCGGCGTCTTGGGTGGGTCGTCCGGCTCGCGCTCGATGCAAGTCCGCATCGACGCCAGACTGTCCGCCACCTTCTCCGCTTTGCTCGTGTCGACCAGTGCCAACAGGAACGTCGCACCCAGCTTGTACGACTCCAACTCTTTCGCGATCTCTGCAGACTCACGGAACCTTTGATTGGCGTCCGCATCGGTTTGAATCATCGTCAACGTGTCCGCGAGCGGTCCGATCGCATACCCTCCGCTGCTGCGACTGTTCACATTCCACAACTGTGAATTGGCTGAAAAAGCGTCGTTGCTGCAGACGGCATCCAGAATCGCCTCGCGGTATTCCGGAATCTGTTTGCGCTGGTCCTCCGGCAGATTGCGGACGATGTTGTAGACCTGTGTCTGGGCGGCGGGTGATTTCAATAGGTGCGCGATGAAATTCCGTTTGGCATCACTCAGCGTGCTCCGCGATCCCAATCGGGCCAGTTCGTCCATCCGGTACGTCGGGATACTTTCCACCGGGATCTTGATCAGCCGACGATACATTTCGTCGATCGTCTCTTCACCCGCAGACCGCGCGGCATTGCTCATCTTGTAGTAATCGTTGTTGAACCGACTGGGATCTTTCTCGAAGGCATCCAAGTACAACTTGACGGCATCGGCGTTTCGTTTCGCTTTGACCATCGCATCGGCGCGGGCGATCATTTGCGCGGCGTTGACGGGCAGGTCGTCGGACAGGTCTTCCCAAACCTGGTTGGCTTCGTCACCGCGACCCGCGGCGACATACAGTTCAGCCAGTTCCTGTTTGGGACGAATCGCCTTGGGCGATGATTCGACGCGCCGTTTGGCACGCTCAATCAGTGGCTCCAGCCGGCCGGCCGACTGGAGAATCGAGACGACTTGTTGCTGATAATACGACTGATTACTGCGTTGTGACCGGCCGGATGAAAGTCGTCGCATCAGCGAATAGGCGACCTCAGCCGCGGCCTCTTTGTCCCCCGCGGAAAGAAACGCGCGTGCAATCTGCAGCTCGGTGTTCTCGTCCCGGACGCGGCCGCTACGGGTCCGCGCCAGCATCGCGTTGGCTTGATCATTCAGCCCCAATCGTTTCAGCTGGTCGGCCAAGGCGAGTTGCATCTGCACGTCCAACCGCATGCCGAACAACCGCTCGGCGGCAACCTTGGCTCGCTCGGTGTCCCCGATCTCGGCCGCCAGATTCATCGCAGCCATCTCCTTGCGGACCAGCATGCGACTGTCCAGCGGGCTGAAGGAATCCAGCGTCTGGAGCGCCAAACGGGGTTGTTTCAGCTCGCTCGCCAAACGGGCGCGCTCAATTTGCAAGTCGACATCGCCGGGGAATTCGGTGCAAAGGTCGACCAGCTGTTCGTAACACTTCTCCGGACGCCCCGCCCACCAATGGGCATAGGCTGCAACAACGCGACGCGTCTTTCGTTCTTCCACCGGCGCGTCGCTGAGCGGAGTCTGCAGATGATCGATCAGGTCCTGCGACAACGTTGGCGTCGCGGGCTGAGCACTAAGTGCTGCCGGCTCGGTTTGCTTGGAGGAAAAAGCCAGCACCTGTTGCGCAAGTGTGGAATCCAACAACCGGGGCGAGAGCGGGCCACGAATGCGGACCGACCGAAACCCGCCGCTTCCGGTCTGTGCGTAGGTATTGACGTAGCCATCGCCAAGGGTCGTCGAACGACTGGCCGCGTTGAGCGTCGACTTGGACCAACCCGCGATCACGGCATCGACCATCGACCGCTCGTGTCGTTCGCTAAACGCATTGGCCGCTGCGCCGCCGCCCATCATGATTTGGGTGATGGGGCTGAATCCCTGAACCGGTGCTTTGGGCTTTTCGCGTCGCGCCGCCGGCAGTAATTGCTTGACCAACCCGTCGGCTCGCTCCGGTTTTCCCAACCGGAGGTAAAACTGGATCGCGCCGACGATTTCGTCGTAGCTGGCGTCCGCACCGGGAGGCTCGGGTGCGAATTGCGAGGCTTTTTCTTCCTGGCCGGCCAGATTAAATTCGTGACCGAGAATCGCTTGAAACATCATCTCCGCGGCGCCCGGAGGAGCCCCCATCAACGCCCCGGTGGACATTCCCGACGCTTGCACGCGTTCGTTGATCGACGCGAGAATCTCAAGCTCCTTTTCGGTCAATGGCGTCATGTCGGGTTGTCGCTCGGCGGGCATCGCATCGGACATCATCCGCTGAGAAAGGAATTGCAACAGCGGCGTCATCCCATAGTTGGGGTCGAGTTCCGCCAGCCGCCACATCATCTTCATCTGATTCTGCCGCAACGCGTCCGCTTTGGCTTTCGCCGCCGCGGAAAGGTTGGGCGGCGTCGGTCCGAACGGACTTGCAGCAGGCTGATTGCCGACCAGGGACATCACATTCATCAGCGCAAATTGTTCCCAGATCTCCATCGCATCGCTGACCGAGTCCCAGTCCTCGACGGAAAACTCCGAATCCAATTTTGCCTGCGCCGCATCAGACGCTTGATCGTCCGGCATACCGATCACTTCATTCATCAAAATCAACGATGCGGCGATCACACGGGCGTGCCCGAACGACGTGGCCTCGATCGTCACGCTAGGCGTGGAAGACGAGTAGGAAGCGTTGGCGTATCGGCCGACGCGTAACATTTGGGCCAATTGGTACGACGACTGGCTCCAGTACATCGGGTTGGACTGATAACCGGGCGGCAACCCATTGCTGGACACGGTCGTCACCGTCTGCTTGCGTCGCGTCGGTGCCGGGGCATCCATCGGCACGTCGGCCGCACGAATCTGCTGGACCAACTGCATCGCCCGCTCGCGGTTCGTATCAGCGTTCTCTCCGCTTCGGTCCATCAGCAACAACTGCGCAAGCGACAGTTTAATGTCCCACAAACTGTCGTCGGCTCGCAGGGCTTCTTCACAAATCGCCCGTGCCGTTTTGAGGTCACCACGTCGCGCCGCCGAACGCACCATGCCGCCCAGTCGCGAAGGATCCGACAAAAACGACAATCGTTGCGAAAGTGCCTGGGCGACATCGATCGTGCCGGCTTCCAATTGATACTCCACCAGCTTGAATCGATTTTCCGGCGTGTTGGCCAGTTCGGTGATTCGTTTTTGGTACTCCGCAGCCTGTTCCACCTCGTTGGCCGCGTCGGCCAGGCGCACCATGGTTTCCAACAATGCGACGTCACGCGGCTGGACGGCGAGCAACTGATCGATCGCACTGATCGCGGCACCGAAGTCCTGCACGGACTCGTGGGCAGCGGCGACCATCAAACTGGTTGTTCGGGCGTTGCCGTCTTTGCGATTGATCTCTTCGATGCGACCGAGCAACGTCTGCAGGTCTGTCTTGCGATCGTATAAGGGTGCGAGAGCTCGGATCACGTTGATCTTGTCATCGAGCTTGACTTCATAGTTCAACGCCTGCCAATACAATTCGATCGCTTCGTCGGTGCGGTATTGTTCGGCGAAATGGCTCGCCAACATCCGTCGCGGAGAGTTGTCGCGGGGTGCGACCGTCATCGCCCGACGCAGCGCGGCGATCGCCTCTTCGTCGCGATTGACGCCAAACGCAGTTCGCGCATAGAACTGATACGATTCGGGGCTGGCCGGATTGGCGTCAATGACGGCTTCGCAAGTCTCGATCGCTTGATCGGTCTGTCCCAGTCGCACTTGCAGACCGGCAACGCGTTGCAAGTAATTGGTACGGAACCGGCTATCCGCCGTGGCGAGTTGTTCGAACAGTTCGGCGGCGTCACTCAATCGGTTCTGACGCTCGGCAAGGTCTGCCGCAACCAGCAACACGTCGGTGTTGTCCGGTTCCATTTTCAGCGCGTGTTGAATCGAGCGTTCCGCATTGACCAGATCGCCGGCCGCACTGTGCATCAACGCCAACGTTCGAAGCGAGTCGGCGGTCTCAGGTCCGGCTTTGACCTGTCGAATCTGTTGCTCCAACGTCCCCGATGCTTGATAGACCGAGATCCGGTCTTTGAGCAACTGCTCTTGTTCATCCGGCGTTTCCGCGATGGTCGCCGCCGCGTCCAAACGTTTCAGTGCGTTTTCGTATTGCTTGGCCTCGGTCAACTTCGACGCGTAACGCAACTCTTGCGCGAACGTCAGATCGTATTGAGCAGCCTCGTTCCATGTGTCGAGCGCCAAACCCGGCAACTTGAACGCCCCAAACACTTCGGCCAATCGGACCAACGATTCACGACCGCGGCGATCCCCCTCGGCGATTGACTGCCAAACCTCGACGGCGTCGTCCTTGCGATCGAGCGAATGCAAGTACTCGCCCAAGTATTCCCGATACTGGGGCGAGCCGGGATCCAGATCGATCGACTTGCGATACAACTTGATCGCGTCTTCGCTTCGATCGATACCGCGCATCAAGTCGGCGACTTGCGAGAGCGTCACGGCGTCGTCGCTGCGGGTGTCTGCCAGCCGCGACCAGACGTCCGCCGCTGCGTCGCGCCGTTGCTCCAACGGCGTCTCTGTGTCCTCCAACAACACCTGTCCCCACCGCACCAAGTGATCGGGATTTTCCGCGTCGCGCTTGGCAAGCTCACCGAATTGTTTGGCTGCTTCGGCGACGTTGTTTTGATTGATCAACACATCGATCAACGTCGATCGCGCTTCGGTATCATCCGGTGCACGAGCGACGACAGCGTCCAACAGCGTCTTGGCTTCCGACAACCGCCCGGCGGTGATCAGGATCCGGGCCAAACGTGTTTGCAGCGAAAGATCATCAGGCCGATCGGCAAGTTGTTGTTTGTAGTAGTCCGCCAAAGCGTCGTAGTCACCCGACTTCAGAAAACCGGCTTCGATCCGGTTGCGAACGTCCGTGTGTAGCCAGCTGCCAGGGTTCAACCGTGCCAGAATCTTTTCGAGCAACTCGGTCGCCTCGTCGGCGTTTCCCATCCTGCGTCGCATTTCGGCCGCTTGGACGGCCATCGCAATTTTCTCATCGGGTTGTTTTGAACTCTTCGCGAGCTGTTCGTAACGCCGCAAGGCTTCGTCGTAATTCCCTTCTTCGGCAAGCGTCCGCGCGATCTGGCCGCCGACCCGCGTGTCACCGGGAAACAATTCTTCCAGCCGAGTCCAGACGGCGAGTGACTTCTCCCGCTGACCGGCGCGGCTGTAAATCCTCCCCAATTGCGTGAACATCGGCAGCGCTTCGACGCGCGACGGCCCGCGATCGAGCGCCCGTTCCATCGCGGCGGCCGCCTGCTCGGTCTGTCCAACCGCCAAGTAGGCGCGACCGAGATAAAAACTGCATGCGGCATCGTCGGGCAACTTTGATTCCGCTGCCGTCAGAATCTGTGCCGCCTCCGCCGCACGCCCACGCTGTAACTGCACCAATCCCCAAACCATCTGACGTTCCCCCGCGTCGTCGGCCCGAGGATCAGAGAGTTGTTCCTCCAGTTCGTCCAGCGAGTCGTTTTGGACGTGGTATCCATACACGCGATCGAGCGCGACACCGAGGCGCGGCCGACGCAGCAAGACCTGAAGGTAACGATCCGCAGCGACTCGCTCGCGATTGGAAAGTTCTTCCGAGTCCTGAGCGCCGAGCGACAGCGGAATCAACATCGAAAGCAGACTGAGTAGCCCGACGGTGCGAACGAACGATGTGGTGGGCGCGCAGTGGGACAATGGACGTGTCACGGGGATCCCCAAAAACAAGAGCAGCAGACGAATGGGAATCAGTATGAAGCCCCCCGGGCGCGGTCCGCAAGCGTTTTCGCGGCCGGGAAAGCCAAATCGGCAAAATTCCAGATGCCCTGTCTAGATTGATACTGCCCCTGAATCCTGGCGCGCCCTGACCCCGGCGCGCCACTACCGCGCCATCGTCCGCAACATCGGCAAGAGATCTTTGTACAGATCATCGTGCGGATGATGTCCACACGAGTCTGAACGCAATACGAAATCACGGTCGATCAACTGGAACCCTGGAATCATTTCATAGGTTTGCCGACTGAGCATCGAGGGATCGCCGCGGAGCACAATTTGATTCGCATCGCGATCCATGTGGAAGTGTTCAGCCCAACCGGCGACCTCGGCCTGCGTCGGGGCGGACACGGAGTCCCCGTACAGCAAGACCTGAACGAACACAACCTCCTCGCTGCCGAGCGTGACACCTGCGTATTGGCGGGCGTAATGCTCGATGGACTCCAATCCCGACTGCACCGTGTGGTTACCAAACGCGCCGTGTTGTTTGCCGCCGGCAAAGGCCTGGCAACCCTGACAGGGGATCGCGGCGTATTCAACCACGATGATCTTGCCGGCGAAGTCCGACAGGTGAACCGTCTGGCCGGTCTGATCGGTCAGAATGAGATCGGGGAATTTGTCACCCCGAACCGGAGGCCACTCGCCGAGCACGACCGGATCGGCCGACCGTAAACCGACAGCGGATGTCAATTCGATCGGCAGATGATTCACCGCGCGGTCAATCAACGGTCGAGGCAAGTTGCCCGTCGCCTGCAACCCCGCCAGCGCGATCGGAATCAGCAGGACGGTGCCGACAACAATCGTCAGAATTGATTTGATCAAACGAACCATCGATCGAGTTTTCCGTTCAAGCGGGTTTAAACGAAGCGTCACCAAACGTACGTCACGGTTAAACCCACGCGCATGGGCAACGGCCATGCATTCCCATAGCCTCGCGCAACGCCCCACGAACCCGCGCGCGCGTTGGCCAACGGCCATGCAGACCCGTAGCCTGGGGCAACGCCCCAGGAACGCGACGCGCGAGTGGACCGATTGGCCAACGGCCATGTATACCCATAGCCTGGGGCAACGCCCCAGGAACGCGACGCGCACGCGGACCCATTGGCCAACGGCCATGCACAACACCATCGGTCGACGACGCATTGTCCATGGCCGTTGGCCAAACCAAACCCGTCATGACCCGAGACCTAGGGCGTTGCCCTAGGCTACGGATGTCAACGGCCGTTGGCCGAAATGGTCCATGCGGACCCGCATCGACGGATGTTCACGGCCGTCGGACGCCCCGTCTGTCCAATCCCATACCAACGGCACGCGTTGGCCAACGGCCATGCAGACCCATAGCCTGGGGCAACGCCCCAGGAACGCGACGCGCGAGTGGACCGATTGGCCAACGGCCATGCACAACACCATCGGTCGACGACGCATTGTCCATGGCCGTTGGCCTAACCAAACCCGTCATGACCCGAGACCTAGGGCGTTGCCCTAGGCTACGGATGTCAACGGCCGTTGGCCGAAATGGTCCGTGCGGCCCCGCATCGACGGAGGTTCACGGCCCTCGGACAAACCGTTCGTCCCAACCGGTGCCAACGGCACACGCATTGGCCAACGGTCATGCATACCCGTAGCCTTGGGCAACGCCCCAGGAACGCGACCACGAAAATACGGGTTGGCCAACGGCCATACACATGGTTCAATGACAGCACTCGAGAGGGCCCTCGAACCACCACCTTTTGTTCACTTAAGGAGGGACTCATGCCCCAATCGCACGCTTGTCTGTATGCTCATCTGATCTTCAGCACCAAGGACCGGTACCCGTTTCTAGACACCTCCGTTCGAGACCGTGTGCACGCCTATTTGGCCGAAACGGTTCGCAATATGGGATCGTCATTCTCGCTGGTCGGTGGAGTCGCCGATCATGTCCACCTCTTGTTCGAAAGGGGTCGCGTTCACGCGGCGAAGGACTTTAGCGAAGAAATCAAACGGGAATCTTCGAAGTTTATCAAAACGTTCGGCGGCAAACATTCGAAGTTCTATTGGCAACGCGGATACGGAATCTTCTCAGTTTCGCCACCCCATCGGTCCGCCGTCGAATCCTACATTCGCAATCAGGAGGAACATCACCGCGTCAAGACGTTCCAGGAAGAGTATCGCGATTTTTTACGGCGTTACGACATTCAATATGACGAACGATACGTGTGGGATTGAGGACAATGATTGTCCATGGCCGTTGGGCAAACCAAACCCCGTGACCCAATACCTAGGGCGTTGCCCTAGGCTACGGATGTCAACGGCCGTTGGCCGAATCGGTCCGGACGGACCCGCATCGACGACCACGTTCTCAATCAACCGCTCGCCGCCGCACCTGATCCATCCACCAATCGGCGTCGACGGCAATCGAGACACGATCGCTCAACTCGGGGTCTTCGAAATACTTCGAAATCGCTTGCCCGCTGACCAGATACGCTTCACGCTCCAACCTCTGCAACTCCGCCAACTCGCCGCCGAACGCTAAATTCTCATCACTCAACCAACGGTCCAATAAGAATCGACAGAGCTCATCGACATAACGATCTGCCCGTGTCCGTTCGACCGCCAACCACCACTGCGTCGGCTTGTGGCTGTACTCGCCGGCGAATTGTTCGCCAAGCGTCTGGGACTGATACTGCCGCCAACTGCGGATCAAACTGTTGCGCCGAGACTCTCTGACGAGCTCTCGATCGGGCACCAACTGAATCAACTCCTTGAGTTGAGGCGTCACCCCGTCCTGATCGACATAGGCGAAAATCACGCGGGCCGCGATCAGGTCTGCGATCTCAGCCACCCCCATCAAGACGTTGAAGTTCGCCGAACCATCGACGGCTTGCTCCCGAGTCAGACGCGACCACTTCAACAACACCCGGACCGCATCGAACTGTTTCTCGCGCGCGTCGGCGAACTGCGGCGCGGCCGGATACACGTGGGGCTCCAAATAGGCCGCGAGGTTGTATTGCGCGTAGTTTTGATGAAGCTGCAATGGATAGTAAGATCGCACATTGATGATCTGCATCACCTCCTTGAACGACAGATGCCGGCCGATGCTATCGGTTGCCGACAGTTCCTTTGCGATTCGATCATCGCGCCCTTCCGGATCCACGGCCGCTTTCAAGGCCAAGGTCTCGAGCCGTCGAACGTATGCCGGGTCCAAGATCGCGATCTTGTCGGCAGTCGGATCGACGCGGGGTAGATCGATGGAATACATCTGTTGTCGCCAGGCGACACGTGGGGCCGGCGTGGTGGCGTAGCGTGCCCCGAGCACCACGACATACGGCAAAAACAACGCAGCAATGATGAATCCGATCATCGGCACCACGTAGTCTTTTCCCTTCTCACCGGCCATCCATTTCGGCGTCAGTCGCCACGATGCCAGCAGCAAGATCACCGACGACAGCAACAAAACAGCCGAGGCGCGCGTGTAGAACATCAACAGTCCGGCGAGGACGAACGCCGCCAACTGAACAAACACCGGCCCGGCGAAGAACGCCAACGTCGGCCGCGGCGACCACTGTGAAACCAACTGCGTCAGCGCAAACCCTGCGAAGACGACCATGACCGTGATCGTCAACCGGTTGTCCCAGCTCCACGCCATCTCGTGGTCAGCATCGGCCGCATCGCGATAAACTCCCGCCAACACAATGCTTGCCAGGACGATCGCCGTGACACACAGTGTCGGTCCGACGCGAGTCAGCCAAACCCTCGTCGGCGAGATGCCACGGTCATACAAAAACACGCATCGTTTTCGCACCGAATCGCCGTAAAACGTCAGCGCCGCGATCATGAACAGCGGCAAGATGCAAATTGAATGGCCGACCACCAACATCTCCTCGCTCGACGAGCCGGTGAACAAAGCACCGGCGATCGCCACCATCGTCAGCAAGGCGAGCTGCCAACGAATCGGCCGCACGTGCAGCCACAACAGCGCGAGCAACGGTCGCGGTCGACCGAAAATGATTGCCCCGGCGAGCTTGGACGACGCCACGTCCTGGGGAGGCCGAAACGCGCCGGTCGATAACTCTCCCAGCGCTCGCCCGGCACGCCGAGAGTCCGGCCAAGTCAATCGTCGCCAGGCCGCAAAAAAACTGAGACCGGCGAGCACGAACAGCCCCGCCACAATCAGCACAGTGAACGTTCCGATATTTTGCTGAATCACACGCTGCGGCGGACCACGAAACTGTGCCGAGGGAAGGATGACCACTGCCGCGTACATCACGCCCCAAATCGACGCGATCACGAGCGGAACCAACGTCACCAGGGCCGTGATCGGGGACCGAAACCAATAGGCCGTCGTAAAGCTGGAAAGCATCACCGCGATGCTCAACGCCACCGCACCGGCGCAGTGAATCCGGAACGGCTCGGGCAGTCCGCTACTCTGGCGAATCCGATTGATCCAATAGTCGCTCAGCGCGGACCAATACGCCAGAAAGCAGATCGTTGCGACAGCCCACGCCAATAATAAACAGGCGCTCGTGACCAACAACTTGCTCGCCGCGATCGTCTTCCAGCCGGCGGGCAGGGTCTGCAGCCAAGCCAACGAACCGCTCTCCTCCTCGCCACCGATCAACACCGCGGGTGCACCACAGGCGATCAGCATCGGCAGCAACATCCAGATCGCGTAGGCCAACCCCATCCGCTCGGTGCCGACGCGGCTCACCCCGGCGAACAGCTCCAACAACACGAAAAACCCCACGATCAACGCCGGCGTGGCGATCGCCAACGTCCGCACCGTTCGCGCGTCCTTCCAAATCATTCGCTGCAGGATTTTTCGATTCATCGTCGTGCTCCGCTCATCTGACGCGATTCTTTAAACGTTTGATCGACTCGTGGGCTTGAAACTCGTAGAGCGGACGCATCAGTTCGGTCAGATCCGCTTGCTCGGCCGAGTACACAAAGTTTGGTATCTCCCAAACCCCAATCATCGCCCCTGATCGCCAATGCTGTTCGGCAAGCATGACGGTTTGATCGACAAATCGTTGCCGCCGCAACGCTTCAATCGATCGAATGAACTCGGTCCGCGGCAGTGGTGACCTGCTGCCGAACGACAACGACGGATCGCGATTGGTGACGCCGGCTTGCCATGACGCGATCAAGCTGTTGCGGCGTGATTGCGACACCAGCGAGTCTTCGGGAAACATGCCGGCCAGCTCCCTGATCTCAGGCGTCATCGAGCGTTCATCGAGATGTCGCTGCAGGATGGCTGCGGCGATCCATTCGGCGTACTCCGAAACCCTGCTCAACCGCTCGAACGATGTCTGACCGAAACGCGCTTCCTGACGAACCATCCCGGACCATTTCAGCAACACCCGAGCGACACGCAATTCCAGCTCAAGCTGATCGGCTCCGAAGCGAACATACCCATCCGCTCCCATGCTGAACGAATACCCTCTCGCCCCCGCGCTGGACGCATACCCTTCCGGCCAATAGGGAATACGCGCGACCAGTTCATTGAAGGACACGAATTCCGCGACGGTCGTCGTCGCCGCCAGTTCTTGGGCCAACCGTTCGTCGAAACCATCGCTCCGGGGCGGCGTCAGCAACTCATCGCGCAAGAACCCGTTCCAAAACACGTCCCGGTTCGGGACGGCCGCCGGATAGATTTCGACTCGATGGTGGTCTGCCGGTCGCGGCGGGAACTCGTACGCCAACCTCTGCGTTCGCCACTGCGTCTGCTCCGCAGGGATCGTCGCACTTCGTCCGCCGAGGACCAGGATGTAGGGCAAAATGATCGCCAGCGAGAAATAGCCGACGAATCGAGTGGTGTAACTCCGCCCGGTCGATCCGGACAACCAGCGTGGTGTCAGTCGCCACGAGGCAAACAGCAACACCGGCATCGACGCCATCGCGGCCAACAGCGAGCCCTCACGGTACGCATCAAACAAGGGGTAAAACAGCAGGAACGCCAGGACGGCGCAGACGGGCGAGGCCAAAAACGCGAACACCGGCCGTGGCGCCCACTGCGAGACCAGTTGGCACAACGCGTAACCGACAAACAACAGCATCAAAGATAACGTCAGCTCGTCAAAC
This sequence comes from Rhodopirellula sp. SM50, assembly GCF_002289565.1. GTDB lineage: Bacteria > Planctomycetota > Planctomycetia > Pirellulales > Pirellulaceae > Stieleria. The sequence continues at coordinate 172,691 of NZ_NTFY01000014.1, forward strand.
CAAAGTAGTCCGTACTGGTGCGTCAGATTCCAAAGCAACTGGTTCAACAGCAGAACGAGGCAAATCAGCCCGCATGCGATCGCCGTCGGCATCAACCGCGTCCGCCAGATCAACGTTGGGGAAACGCCGCGATCGGCCAAGAACACACAGCGTTTGCGAACCGAATCTCCATAGAACGTTGAACCGGCGATCCCAAACAACGCCATGGCCGTCACCAGGCTCGCCAGTTCTTCCCCATTGCCTCGACCCCACACGGCGAACGTGACGCCGAGCACGCCGACGAGTGTCAGGATCAACAGAACCCAAACGTTTTGTCGGGCCGCCTGCCACAGCAACGCGTGCGTCTTCGTCGGCCGCCGCAAAGCCAAGGAGACGCCGTACCACGACATCGGCACGGTGCTGGGAGGCCGAAAGGCGTCGCCGGAAACACGTTGCTTGATCCGCCCACCGAGCGATTCATCGGGGCCGGCGAGCCGTCGCTTGGCCATCCATTGATGGAGAGCGAACAACACACCGATCGCAACGACGATCGGGACCGTCATCACGGACCAAAACTGCAAGGCAGAAATCGATTCCCATCGCGGCCGCCCCTGCAGCCTCGTTTCCAGCCAGTATTCTTCGACGCTGACAAACGCAATCGCAAACACAACCATCGCCGGCAACACCGCCAACAGCGCGTTGATCGGTGAACGGAACCAATACGCCAAAATAAATCCGGTCAGCAACAAGGCCAGACTGAACACCCACTGCGAAAAGACCGCGACGGCCGACCAGTCCGGCGCATTGCGTGTGTTTTCGGCCCACGCGACGACATGGTCGGGCAGAATCGTCCACTGCAGCCAATACAGAATACTGGCCAAGATCCATCCGGCCACGAGCGCCGCGAAGGCAACCATCAATTTGCTCAGCGCGACGCCACGCCAACTGACCGGCAGCGTCCTCAACCACGTCAGCGATCCGCTCTCCTCTTCACCCCCGACCAGCAGCGCCGGGGCACCAAAAGCGAGCAGATTCGGCAGCACGATCCAAATCATTCGCGACAGGCCGAGCCGCACTTGATTGTCTACGTCCATCACCGCGTCGGCGATCAACCACAACAGCGCGTTGAATCCGAAGATCGCCGCCAGCGTCGCGATCGCCAACGGAGCGAGCGTTCGAGCGTCTTTCCAGATCAATCGCTGCATCACTTTTTGATTCATCTTTCCGTCTCACGTTGGCAATGGTTCACTTTTCCTTCACCCACCGCCACTCTCCTGGCAGGAGGGTCGAGCGAAGCGAGGGGAGGTCGATCGGTCGTCGCGTTCAATGGTTCCGGATCAGCACGATTTCCAAACCCTCACCCTTCACACCGCCGACACACCCGACGTGGGTTTCGCCTTCTCCCGTTGCTGCGACGGTCGGACCGCGTTGGTGTCACAGACCGCCACAAAGATCTCTTCCAGCGTCGGCGCCTCCTCGTCGACCTTGATCACGCCCGACGCGTCGCCATAGTCGCTGCGCCAGTCGTCGGCCAAATCGCGGACGATCCATCGCATCTGGCGACCGTTCTTGGCTTCGGTCAAAACTTCGCCGCGAGGCATCAGCACGGCCGCATCGCCGTGCTCCAGCGTTGCCGTGACGACACGCGTGGAATCACGCAGCGCCTCCAACGGCTGGACAAGTTTTAAATCGCCCTGATGCAAAATGCCGATCCAATCCGCGACGCGTTCGACCTCGTTGATCTGGTGACTGGAAAGCAGCACGGTGCGGCCCAGCGATGCCCGGTCGACCATCGATTCCAAAAATTGTCGGCGAACCATCGGATCGAGTCCGCTGGTCGGTTCGTCGAGAATCAACAGCTCTGGATCGTGCGAGGTGGCCAACGCAAGCGCGACTTTGGCACGCTGCCCCTTGCTCATGTTCTTCAACTTGACGCCGGGCGGGACGTCGAAGCCCATCAACGTTTCCGCATAACGTCCGGGAAACTCGTCGTCGTAAAACGCCGACGTGAACCAGCCGATTTCGTCCGCGGTCATCCATTCGTACATCGCCGGCGAATCCGAAACATATCCGGTCTGTTGACGAATCTTTTGGCCGTCCTTCAAGCACGACAACCCCAGCACCGTGGCGGACCCGCTGTCCGGTTTCAGAGACCCGGTCAAAATCCGAATCATGGTGGTTTTCCCGGCACCGTTTTCGCCGAGCAACGCAAACACAACGCCCTGGGGAATGTCTAACGTCACGTCGATCAGGGCACGATTGCGACCGAACGATTTGCTGATGTTCTGCAAGGAAATGACGGCGTTCATGTCAGGATGCTTCCCTGGGAAAGACAAGTGGAGAAGGGTCAGGAATTGCCGTTGCCAGAGGCGTGTTGGGCGTTTTCTATCATTGCGGATTGCCGGTCCAATTCCGCGTCGAACAATTCTCGCAGCTCCGCGGTCGTCATCCCGCCGGCCAGCGCATCGGACAACGCCCGCCGAACACTTTCGGCGACCAAAGAATTACGGGCCTTGGTGCAACGTTTCATCGCGTCACGGCGGACCACCATCCCGCGGCCCCGCAACGGCTCGAGCACGTGATCGGACTGTAACTCTTGATAGGCCCGGGCGATCGTGTTGGAATTGATCGCCAAGTCGTTGGCCAGCTGCCGAACGCTGGGGACCATTTGCCCGCCGACCAAAATCCCGTCAGCCACGGCCAGTTTGACCTGACGTACGATTTGCTCGTAGATCGGTAGATCGCCATCGGCGTCGATTGAAAAGAACATCCAAGCCATCCCATGTGAAAGCGGCCTTCGGTGTACCCGTGTCATGGTACACCGCGTCGCCTGGTGCTGTCAAGCAAAAAAGTGGGATAGGCTTCCAGCCTGTCGTGCTGACAGGCTGGAAGCCTATCCCACAGCAACTACAACTCCTCCCGCTCGAACGCCGGGATCCCGCGCCCTTGGATCAATCGTAAGGCCACGACCAACGCCAACGCCGCGACCGGAATCGCCAAGGGCAATCCGAGTCCGAAGACGCTGAAACCGAATCCGACCAGAAAGAAGACTCCAACGACCAGAAAGAACGAGGTCATCAGGTTCGACTTGGTCATCTCCAGTGATTCCCGCACCACGGCCCCACCGAAGCGACCGTCCATGGCCAGCGGAATGACCGGCCACAACCGCATCGCCGAGAGCGTCAGCAACAGGATCGCCCCCACGAACGCCCCGACCGTCATCAACAGATGGATCTCAGTCGCCTGGACGTTGCTGCCGACATTCATGATCGCGATGGCCAGACCGATGACGACTGCCACGTACGCGATCGCGATGGTCATCGCAGCCAGCAGCGAAAGAAACACAGCGGTCGGGGGGACGAACCATGACCGGTTCTTCTGCGGTGGATCGTCGTCCAGTTCAGGGCCGGCGTCGCAAACATCCAGCGACAGGTTCAGCGCGAACCAGACCGAATAGACCGTCACCAACACAAACCACGGTGACGCGACCGCAAGCCACAGCAACGCCTGCTTCAGATTGGTGCTCGCCATGTCGCTCAAATACACCAGCGGCAAGAGCAGACCCAACACCATCAGTACTGACGGCATCAGGAACGGCATCAACAGAGGACGACGTCTTTCGACGAAGACCGCTTGCGTGTCCGCAAAGATGTGTTCGATCGGGATCTTGCGATAGCGTTTGACCGCGACCGGATGCGGCGTCGGTTGCGGCGTGACCACCGCGGTCGGCTTGCGCTCCAAGACCGATGGTGCCGCGGCGATGAACTGAGTCTGGCAGGCCGGACAAACCGCCGCCTTGCCGTCCGCCTCGATCGGCAATTCGAGCGACGCGTTACAGGACGGACAGGATTGTTGAAAGGAGCTCATCGCCGCAGTTTAACATCGCGCGGACATGCGCGGTGGGGGATGTGCTTGACGTCGATGGTAGCGGCAGGGCGCGAGCCCTCCGGTCGCGCTTCAAAAACACCTTGAAAGACCGGAGGGCTCGCGCCCTACCGCTAACAAAAAACACCCCGCTTGGCGTCAAAGTAGATGGCATTGGTATCGGCCTTGCCGGACACCGGATGGCGTGCGCCGTTCCGCCCTACGCCGCAAGCAGCGCCACCACCAGCAACCCGACCGCAACGCCATCGGCGACCTGCACCCGATCGCTGCCAGCGCTGCGTCGCAAATGATCGAGCAAACGGCCGGTGGGGCAGCCCAGACGGCAGTAGCCCATCGGCACAAATGCCGAAAACAACAACGTGACCCCGGCCAACGTCAACGCCGTCCACGAAGCGATGCGATAAAGATACGCATGGAACGGCTCCCACGACGACAGGTCGGTCGTCGGTGACCACAACAGCGTCAGATAACCGATCACCAGCGTCGTGCCCGGCAAGAATTTCAACACCGCAATCAACCGAGCGGGTGGCTTCCAATATCGCTTGCTGTTGTGGTGCGGTCGCAGCAATTGCTGCAGCGCCCCGTGCGGGCAAAGATGATTGCAGTAGGGATTGGATTTCCAGCCGACCGGCGCGACAAACGCGACGATCGCGATCGCGGCCAGCGCGGGTGCCAACCGCCACGCAATCCCCCCTCCGCTCCAGCCCGCCACCAGCGCCATCGAAATCAGATTGCCCGACCAGATCCCGATCACCGCGATCACCGCAACCAACCACAGCCTGCGGATTCGCTGATGGCGAAACCACCCTCGCATCCGAAACAGCGGGATCAAACACAAGACGAGCACGCAGCCCACGTCCGCTGCCGTGATCCGCATCTCCAGCGCATCGACCACTCGATGGCGCCAGTTGCTCCAAGTCGATTCGTCTGCCTGGATCGCTTGTTCCCGTTGCTGCCCGCGGACTTGGAACCGGCCCGCCGATGCGACCAGGGTTTCCGCAATCGCCATGCTGGTCATCGTTGCCCCGGAAACCCCTTCGACCCGTTCGGCTTCCAAATCCATGTCGGCCAGCCCCGCGAGCGTTCGGCCTTCGAACAGTGCCCAAAATCCGTACTCCGTTTTGCAATAGCGGACATAGGGTTCGTTGTCGAATGAGGATCGGATCTTGATATCGGCGACCGTCATCGGCGGTTGTTCGCTGTCTTCGGCTGCTCCCGACCGGTCGACTTGAATCAATAACTCGGTCGGTCCCTGGTATCCGATGATCGAATCCGAGAGCGGGCCGGTGCGAATCACCGTTCCAAGTTCCTGGCCGGCTCGATCAAGCGCGATGACGCGATCACCTTCGACGCGACTTGTCGACGCGTCGGGAAACCATCCTTGCAATTCTTCCGCGGTGATGGCATCGGGAAACACCAACGAAGGCAGGTCACCCCCGATTCGCCGCAGCACTCCCTTGGCCAACGCCAACGAAGTCAGCGTCGCGCCGGAGACGGCGTCGACGTTCGTTCCCGGTTCCGGTCCGGTCCATGTCCAGTTGCGAAACTGCTGGAAGAACGCGTCGTCGTTCTCCACCGCCGTAACGTGTTCCTCGGTGTCGGCGCTATCGATCAGGTCGACGCCGATCAACTGGTAATCGCGATTCAACAAGATCATCGCTTCGGTGGGTCCGCGATAACCGATGACGTCGGCGGCCTCGGGCAAGGTTCTGGCGACGCGCGCCAGCGACACGCCGTCGGCGTCCTTGACCATCCAAAATCCATTGGCGTCCTTTGCACCCTCGACCACACTCGCTGTCGGCAGGAACGGACGAATCCGTTCGATCGCCGGCGGGGACGTCCCGCGCTGCGAGGTGGATTGTTCGCTTCGCGGCGAAGGAATCAGCAGCAAAAGTGCCGCAACCATTGAAACCCGAACGGTGTGCACCGCGATCGCTCGAATTTGACGACGGCGTTCCATCAGTGCAGCGGCAACCGTTCGTGGTGATGTCGCACTCGGTTCACCCACGTCAACGCCGGGGCGTACGATCGAATCAGCGAAACAATCTTGCTGGTCGAGACCGACCACGTCTCGGTAATCAAACTCGGTTGCCCGCCGGCCACCCACAAATCGTTCAACACCAAGGCCAACAGGGCCGGCTTGTCGGCATTTGATTCGTTGAGCCGAAACGAGTGATTGGTGTAGCGCCTGCGAATCGTCGCCTCGTCGCCATCGGCCTGCCAGTCGGATGGATCGAGTGGGCTGGGCGTGCGCACTTCGATCGCCAACAGGTACCGCAACCGCTGCAGCGCGACCTCGCGGTTTTGTGCTTGACTACGTCGTTCGGTCGCTTCGCCCACCAATCCCGTCGGGCGATGCGTCAAAAACGCGCCGGAGCTGGTCTTGTTTCGATGCTGCCCGCCCGGCCCGCTGCGCCGCTGGGTGCGAAGTTCACAACCATCCAACAACCGATCGCCATCGATCACCGCCGGGTGCGGCGGATCGACCACACGGCACGCCATCCGCAAGCTCGCATCGGGAACAATCGCGGTCGGTTTGGAAGGCATCAAAAAACGTGTTGGAGAGTCGAAAAAGCAGGCCCGATTAGTATAGAGAATTCACACGCACGTTGGTGTCCAGGCTTTAGCCGCCGTCCTTTTCCCTTGTTCCCGGGCTCCGCCTGGGAACACAATGCGATGGAGGCTCCCGCCTCCTACCGGCTATCGACGTGCGGCAGAGCCACGCCAACCTTGCGTGCCAAGGCGGAGCCTTGGAACGAGTTGAACGCATTCCCTTGTTCCCGGGCTCCGCCTGGGAACACAATGCGATGGAGGCTCCCGCCTCCTACCGGCTATCGACGTGCGGCAGAGCCGCGCCGACCTTGCGTGCCAAGGCGGAGCCTTGGAACGAGTTGAGTGGGCGGCTAAAGCCTGCACACCAACGACTCACACATCACTCGCTGACGAACGTCACCTGCTCGCTGCGAATCGTGATCGATTCGGGCAACCCCCTGCCATCGATTTGCAACAACAGGGTGTGTTTGCCCGGCGAAAGCTTGATCGGATCAGAAATCGTCCCCGCCGGCTGACCATCGATCCAGACGTTCGCCCGATCGAGGTTGTCGATGGAAAAGGTGGCGGCCGTGTCCGAGCCGACTTCGATTTGCGTCCGCAGGTAGATATTGACCAGCGACGTGTGCCTGGGTTGGGCGGTCAGTGCTTGCAACGTCGCCTTCTCGATCTTCCCGCTCACGCGGGCCTGCAGCGGCTTCCAACCCTTGATCGGCTCGCCGGACACGATCGCCTCGTTGCCCTGCTGTTCGATGCGGTGCGACCCGGCAAACACTTCCAAGACGCGGGCGACGGTCTGACGACTGGCGTCGTACTCGCCCGGTTTTCCGAGCCGGGTCATGAAGCTGATCAAATCCAATTGATCTTGTTGCGAAACGCGGTCGAGCAACCCGGCCGGCATCAGCGACTTGCCGGGTTTGACTTGAACGATTTCCGCCTCGGGAATTCGCACCAGTTTGTTCGAGGCATCACGAAGCACCATCTCCTCCTCGGTGCTGCCCGATTCGATCCCAGAATACACCTGACCTTCTTCGGTCAACACGGTCACCGCGTGATAGTTCTCTTTGATCTTGGCATTCGGGTCGAACAGCGATTCGATGATGTAATCGACCGGAGCGCTGGCACCCAAGCTGGTCATGTCCGGGCCCACTTTGCCTCCCACACCGCCGATCGCGTGGCAGGTGGCGCACTGCAGACTGCTGCGGCGGTAAATCATTTCGCCGCGCGCGGGGTCGCCCTGGAGCGCCACCTGTTTTCGCAGTTCCGCGCCGCGCTCGGGTGACCATTTGTCCGCAGTCATCGTCAACCCGCTCATCGGCATCAAGGCGTCGATCAGGGATTGCGCGTTGCGACCACTTTCCCCGGCCGCACGCACCCCGGCGCGGGCGGCGACTTCCGAAAGACCTTCAGCCGGCAACGAAGCGGTCAACAACGCTTCACCGTTTTTCGCCGACAACATCGCTCTCCATAGCCCCAGCGCCGCTTGTTCGTCTTCGATGCCGGCCAACGCGTCATAGAAAGGCTGGACGGCCAGCTGCGGGTTGGTCCCGGCAAGTGCCCCGACCAACGATGACTTGATCGCCGGCGATGCATCCTCGTGAACCAGCGACAGCAACGCCTCGGCCGCCGCCTGTCCGCCACAGGATCGCAGCGCCGCGATGGCTTTGACGCGGGTGGTGGAATCGAGTTGCCCGTCGGCGGCGAGATCTGCCAACATGGGGATCAGTTTGCGAAGCTGCCAGGCACCGCTCAGCTCGATCGCCGCAGCCTGGACCTGCGAATCCGAACTCGCCAACAACGGTTTCAACTCGTCGGCCGGCTGGCCGCTCAGTTCCGGTTTCAGACGCCGCAATCGTTTGGCATCCTGGAGTGCTCCGAATGCTTTGGCAGTCGCGGCGGGTTCCAACTGGCCGCCGATCGCTTGCCGATACAGAATCCCTAGTTCTTTGGGGCTGCCTGCTTTGGCGATCAGATCGATCCATGGCCCGCCACCGTCGCGCGGGATGGGATGGTTGGCGAGGAAGGAGCCTAAAAACTCAGTCGCCATGGCCGGCTCGACGCTGGTCAGAACATACTCGAGCTGCTTTTGGTTCTCCGCCGTACTCCACATCGGTTTGCGAAGGTCCTTGATCAGGGCGGCCGAGTTTTCGTCGACGTTCAAGAACAAGGCGTGATCGATGAATCGGTCAACCGGATGATCGAGCGCCCGCAGCGAAAGTCGGATCGCGTCGACGCCGCCTAGTTTTGCCAAACCACGCACCGCTTCTAATCGAACCCGCGGGTGTGAGTCGGCCAGCCGCGCGGCAAACCATTCCATCGCCTGCCCGCGCTCGATGCTTGCGGTCGGGTCGGTCGGATCCGACCAGTCGGCCAGAATTCTCGTGGCGGCCGCGCGGACGGGGCCTGCTGAATCGCCAAGGACCGTCTGCAACCACGCGACATCCGGATTGCCGACCGACGCCGAGAGACGCACCGCAGCCAATCGATCTTCGGATGTCGTGGCCGAACTCCACACCCGGTCCAGCTCGGCCGCGGTGTCGTCGCCACGCTCGATCAGAACACGACGCGATTGATCGGCCAGATATCGATCGCCTGAGTAAAGGTTGGCGATCAACGATTCGATCGACTGGCCGGTCAAGTCAACGGGCTGGCGCAATGGTCGGCCCTTGGCCGTGACACGCCAAATGCGACCGTGCCAGCGATCGCGTCGCGGATCCCGGAAATCGACTTCGCCATGATTGATGATCGGGTTGGACCAGTCGGCGATGTACAACGCCCCGTCGGGGCCCTGTTTGATATCGATCGGGCGAAACGTGCTGGCGCTGGTGCGGATCAAATCCGCCTGCTGCGTCGTCACAAATCCCGCATCGGTTTCCGACAGCGAGAACCGCGTCACGCGATTGGCGCGAAAATCACAGGTGACGAAGGATCCTTGCCAGTCTTCGGGAAAGCTCTCGCCATGAACAATCTCACCGCCACAGAACTTGGGATAGTTGCCGGGGCTGATCAGATCCAACTGGCGTCGTGCGCCGGGGGTAGGATTGAAGGTCGCACCGGGAAAGACATAGGCGATGCCTGCGAAGCCCGCCCCGTCGGTCATGAAGGAATTGCCGTGTGCATCGAACTGATGTCCCCAGGGGTTCCACAGACCGCGAAAGAAAATGTCCATCCGCCGGTTTTGGGTATCGAATCGAAATCCGCCGCCGGCTTTCAACCGCACCACGCCGTAGGGCGTTTCGGCGTCCGTCCGAGTGTACACCGATTGGTTCATGTACAACCGGCCGTCGGGACCAAACAGCAGGGTGTGTAGATTGTGGTGGGTGTCTTCGGTGCCGAATCCGCTGAGCACGCGTTCGCGACGATCGGCTTTGCCGTCCCCATCGGTGTCCTCGAGAAACAGCAAATCGGTGCTTTGGGCGACATAAACCCCGCCGTCACCGGGCGCCACACCGGTGGGAATCAACAACCCGTCGGCGAACACGGTCGACTTGTCCGCCTTGCCGTCGTGATCGGAATCTTCCAAGACCAGAATCTTGTCGGGCATGGCCTGGCCGACTTCGATCATCGGATAGGCTTCGCTGCTGGCGACCCACAAACGACCTTGCGGATCAAAATTCATGTGAATCGGTTTGTTCAACATCGGGTTTTCGGCCCACAACGAGACCTCCAACCCCTCGGCGACGACAAAGTCCGGCGTCGGCTGCGGCGTGAATTCCGCGTACTTGGATTCCAACCGTGGCGCGGGCTCTTCCACACTGCTCGCTTTCAACTGCCGCAGCGACGAAATTTTGGCTTCCTGCTGTTCGATCAACGGATCAAATTGGGGAATCTCGACGGCGTTTTGGCCTTGTTCATGTTTTCGAAATCCGAACACGTACGCCATGTTGGCCGGCCGCGAACGGTGAAACCAAAGCCGGTTTTTCTCCAGGATCACTTTCCTCAGCGGCTCGGTTTGCGGGCTGTCCTTCCAAACGCCGCGATCGACACCCAACGACGTGCCGATGGCGTCGGCCAAGGCTTTGTATCCGTCACCATTTAAGTGAACGGGATCCTTGCGCTGGCTTGGCTTGTCGGCCACCCCGGTCAGATCGACAAAGTGACCCCCGGTCTTGGCACACACCTGTTCGATCAGTTCGGTGTAGGCCGCGGACATTTCAGCGGTCAACACGGAGGGTCCGACGGGTGAGATCGGGGAGAGGAACACGAAGCGGCAATCAGGATTGATCTGCCGGATCGTGTCGGCCAATCGCTGCAAGTCTTTGGCGAACTTGATGATCGATTTGACCCTTGCGTCGTCCGTCTCGTGGGTCCAAGTTTCCAGTGCGTTTGCCATCCCGTAGCCCAGCACGGCAACCGTCGGCCGGGTCATTTCGAGTTGCTTTTGCAACTGCCGCCAGCCTTCGCCCTCTGGTTCGCGGCCGGCCTGAAGCAGACTGAGTCCGAATCGCGAATCACCTGCCGGGGTGTCGCCGTTCCAACCGAGATTGCGATAGGTGACATCGGCATCGGGGAACGCGGTGGTCAGCATGACTTCGACCCAGCCGAAGTATTGTTCTTGTTCGATCAGACCGTCGCCGATCAAGACCACCCGATCGCCGTCGCGAAGCTGCAGCGGATCATCGGCCGCCACGGCGGGAGAATCAGCCAGGGTGATGGCGGCTGAAAGAACCAGCAGGAGAGAACACGCCAACGAAGCAAAGGGTTCGCAGACGGAGAAGACACGAGGGCCAGACGAAATCATCAAGTCGGTCCGTGGTGGGAAGCAGCGAGAAAGGGTGTGACGATAGGAAGGCGGGGAGCGCCTATTGTATCTGGACCGCGGGGCCGATCCATCGGTCCGTTGGACGGATCGTCCGGCACCAGGTTCGCGACCCGCTGGTGTCCAGGCTTTAGCCGATCCTCGGTCGCTGCTTTGCAGCGTGTCTGGGCGGCTAAAGCCTGGACACCAACGGCTGCTCCCGTCTGTTGGACGGATCCCGAGGCTGCCGGCGAAGGTGGCAAGCAGGATGCTTACCCCACGTCAATAAAAGAACCCGGCAACGGAAAATCCGCTGCCGGGTTCTGAATCGTTTCCTCCACGGGTGGGATCACCCGAGGCTTGATCCGCTAGGCGGGAACCCCAGCCGTTTTGACGGTCGCGATGATCGCACTGGCGACCATGTACGGGTCGGCGTTGGAGGCGGGACGGCGATCTTCCAACCAACCCTTCCAACCGTTTTCGACGGTTCCGATCGGGATTCGGATAGACGCACCACGGTCGGAGACGCCGTAGCTGAACTTGTCGATCGACTGCGTTTCGTGCAGACCGGTCAAACGCTGTTCGTTGTCGGCACCGTAGACGTCGATGTGCTCCTTGATCCGCGGCTCAAAGGCCTGACAAATCGCTTCGTAAATCTCTTGGCTGCCACAGGTCCGCAGCGTCGTGTTGGAGAAGTTGGCGTGCATCCCGCTGCCGTTCCAGTCGCCGGGGACCGGTTTGCAGTGGTAATTGATGCCGACGCCGTGGGCTTCCGCGACTCGATCCAGGATGTAGCGGCCCAACCAGACTTGGTCACCCGCGTCCTTGGCACCCTTGGAGAAGACTTGAAATTCCCATTGGCCCATCATCACTTCGGCGTTGATGCCTTCGACGTTCAAGCCGGCTTCCAAGCACGTCTCGAGATGCTCCTCGATGATTTCTCGCCCCACAGCTTTGCCGTTGCCGACGCTGCAGTAGTACGGTCCTTGCGGTCCGGGATAGCCTTCGGCGGGGAATCCGAGCGGCCGGTTGGTGCCGGGATCCCAGAGCGTGTACTCCTGTTCGAAACCGAACCAGAAATCGCCGTCGTCATCATCGATCGTCGCGCGGCCGTTGGTGCGGTGCGGCGTGCCATCGGCGTTGAGCACTTCGCACATCACCAAGTATCCGGTGCCCATGCGGCCCGGATCGGGGACCACTTTGACGGGTTTCAGCAGACAATCCGATGCTCCGCCGGGCGCTTGCTCGGTCGAGGAACCATCGAACGACCACATCGGGGCGTCTTCGACATTTCCACTGTAATTCTCAATAATCTTGGTCTTGCTTCTCAAGCTTTGCGTCGGCTGATAGCCATCCAACCAGATGTATTCCAACTTGCACTTGGTCATAAATCAGATTCTCCCTAGGTGAATCAAACGAGTGGACCTGGGAAAGCACGTGTCATTTCAAGTGCGACGTGCCTTCATGTAACAACAATGTCTACGTCTACCTAACGCATCCGAGATGACGTTGCGAACCGGTCACTACGGTTCCAAGGAACCGCCCGACCATTCACTCCGCCATCCGGCCAGCGCCCAGTTGCAAGTGTGGTATCAACCGCCTCTGAGCAATTACCGACCCCGATCTTTCGATCGGATTACCGCAAGAACCGTGCTCCTAATGTTCTACGGTGCCCCCGTGGACGGAACGCCGCCAATGTCAAATCAATGACGTGCCGTCGACCTCCCAGAGAACATACGATAACCCAACTCTTCTACCACGAAAGAGTCAATTCGTCACCCCGTAAGCCTGACTTTCGCGGGGATCCGAACACGAAAGTTGACCGGTCTCGCCGCGGCCCCCCAGATCTCGACCGCCGCCGCCCCACTTCGCAGGTCGCTCCGCTTCTCGCGTCACCCTGCGGGTAGCCGACCTGTTGATTGAACCCCGCCTGCACCACCAAGGGGCCACCTGGCACCCGTCGCTCACTGTTCGGGCGAATACCCTCGCCTTGACTTCGGAACCTCGATCCAATCCACCGGCCGCAACCGGCCCAAACGAAGCGCGCCGAGGCCGGTCGGCCAGTGGTCGGCGCTGATCGACACCGCCCCGAACACCCTTCCGGTGGCGAAATATCCACCCACAAGCCCCAGCTCTTCCGGCCAGCCCTGAGGGGCGTTCTAATGATTCACGGAATTCACCCCGTTTGCACCCCGGCACGACAAATCCGCTCCAGCCATGTCACGAACTCCGCACAATCCCTTCGATTCGGCCCCCGACCAGTTCGGGCAACCGGCCGCTCAGAGCAGCAAGACCTGGTTGTGGGTGCTCGGCATCATCGGAGCCGTTTTTCTATTCGGAGCCGTGCTCTGCTGCGGCCTGATGTTCTACGCCTGGGACCAGGCATCGGGCGTGATCGCCCAAGTGGCCGTGGAGGAATACGCCGATGACCCGATCCTGAAGGAGAAGATTGGCACGATCCAAAGCAGCGAGATGAGCTTGAGGGAGGCGATGGAGGAATCGACCAAGGACGAGACGATCACGGCGATGGTGTTCACCATCGAAGGCGACAAGGGTCGTGGCAAATTGGTCCATCGCACCAACAATCAAACTCAGCAAGTGACCGTCAAACTGGTGATGGAAAACGGCGACGAGTTTGACTTGGAAGTCCCCGAAACGTTCAGCGACTTCGAGACCGAGCTGGAGGGTGACGGCGAGCTGGAGGAAAATGGCGAACAGCAGGGACCGGGAGAGCCCGAATCGATCGCCCCTGGCGAGACCCAAACGGAGCCCGTCGAGACCGTTGACCCCCCCGAAACGGACCAACAGTGAACAGGCTGTTGATTCCATCAGCCGTTTGGCGCGAGCCTACGGGCCCCGATGCGTTTTCGTCGTGCGACAGGCCCGTACGCTGGCGCGAAACGGCTGATCGCCGATGGGATCGGATTCGAACAACAAGCCCCTGAAGCAGGCTGTTGATTCCATCAGCCGTTTGGCGCGAGCCTACGGGCCCCGATGCGTTTTCGTCGTGCGACAGGCCCGTACGCTGGCGCGAAACGGCTGATCGCCGATGGGATCGGATTCGAACAACAAGCCCCTGAAGCAGGCTGTTGATTCCATCAGCCGTTTGGCGCGAGCCTACGGGCCCCGATGCGTTTTCGTCGTGCGACAGGCCCGTACGCTGGCGCGAAACG
>NZ_NTFY01000140.1 GCF_002289565.1 Rhodopirellula sp. SM50
ATTCCGCATTGCCACAGCTGCGCTGGGGGGAGGGCTGCGCCGTGGCAAAGACGCTCAACGCCGAGCACAGGGGAGATGCTATAAGGGGAGGGTTTTCGCGGCCCCGGAGCCAACAACGACGCCAACGCACCCTCCCCGCCACGATTCTCCACCGTGCGCGGCCCGATCCCTTCTGCGTTTCGCCGTCTCGATTACAATCTTCGGATCTCCCCGCAGAAACTCTCCACCGACCCCATCGTTCGCCCCTCCGCGATTTCCGCATGGGCATTGTTCGCTTTCGAGAACAGCCCCCAATCAACAAGAGCCTCATGAACATCATCCGCAGCTTCGTTGCAACGCCGAAGAACACTCTTATTCCACTGTTGCTCGTCGGCGTTTTGTCCGCAGCGGTCTTTCGCCCCTCGGCCGACGCTGCTGAACCGTTCGAATTCCAGCCCAACGACGTGGTTGCCGTTTACGGCAACGGGCTGGCCGACCGAATGCAGCACGATCCCTGGGTCGAAACGGTGCTGCAGAGCCATTTGAAGGGCATGAACGTCAGCTTTCGGAACATGAGTTTTTCCGGGGACATGGTCAATAAACGCCCCCGTAACAAGGGGTTCACCAACGATGCCGAATACCTGCAACACGTCGGGCCGGACGTCGTCTTCAGTTTCTATGGATACAACGAATCGTTTGCGGGGCCGGGCGGTGCGGATGCCTATCGGGCCGAATTGGTGAAATTGGTCGAGCGTTACACGCAGTTGCGAAAGGAAGCCGGAAAGGACATTCGCTTCGTCCTGTTCAGCCCCATCGCGTACGAATTCACGGGTGATCGGCACCTGCCCGACGGGAAAGAGCTAAACGCGAACCTGGCCGTCTACAGCGAAGCGACCCGCAAAGCCGCCGCGGAAACGGGAGCGACCTACGTCGACCTTTACACGCCGACCCTGCAGTTATTCCAGTCCAGTTCGGATCGGTACACGATCAACGGCATCCACCTGAACGGCAGCGGTTATCAAAAACTCAGCGAAATCATCTCCGCCGCATTGCTCGACAAAGCCGCTCCGGCCGCCGAGACGCTGGACGATCTCTACGCCGCAGTCGAGGACAAGAACTGGCATTGGCACAATCGCTATCACGCCACCGACGGCAACGACATCTGGGGCGGTCGATCCACGCTGACCTTCGTCGATGGGCAAAGCAATGCCGACGTTCTCAAACACGAATTGGTGATGCTGGACGTGATGACCGCCAATCGTGACAAAGCGATATGGGCGGCCGCCGAAGGCAAGGAATATGTCATCGACGACAGTAACGTCCCGCCGCCGGTGAAAGTGATCTCCAACGTCGGCGGGGGCAGCAAAAGTTCCAGCGCCGCCAAAGAAGGCAGCATCGATTACTTGAGCCCCGAAGAATCGATGGCCAAGATCAACGTGCCCGAAGGCTACGAATTAAACCTGTTTGCATCTGAAGTTCAATTTCCCGATTTGGCCAACCCCGTGCAGATGCAGGTCGACGCCAAAGGTCGTCTGTGGGCGGCAAGCTGGAACACGTACCCCAAGTGGGAACCCGGCAAGGAAATGAACGACAGCCTGATGATTTTTGAGGACACCGACAAAGACGGCACCGCAGACATCCGCAAGATCTTTGCCCACGTCCACAATCCACTCGGCTTCGAATTCTGGGGCGGCGGTGTGATCGTCACCTCAGGCCCCGATCTGCTGTTCTTGAAGGATACCGATGGGGACGATGTGGCGGACGTGCGGTATCCCATTCTGCAAGGGCTTGGCACCGCCGACACGCACCATGCGGCGAACAACCTGGTGTACGGCCCGGACGGCGGCATCTATTGGCAAAGCGGGATTTTCCTGGTGCACAACCACGAAACGCCATGGAAGCAAAACCTGCACATCGGCGCCTCGGGGATGTATCGCTTTGACCCACGCACCTTTGTGATCACCCCGCACGCCGGCAATTCGCCCAACCCGCACGGCACCAGCTTTGACTACTGGGGTTACTGCTACGCCAACGACGGCACCGGCGGCAAGTCGTATCAGGTGCGTCCCGAAGGCAAGGGATTCAAGATGCACACCCTGCTGGAAAAAGAATTCCGCCCGGTCGCGGCCAACGCGATTCTATCTTCCCAGCACTTTCCCGAAGCATTGCAGGACGACTTCTTGATCTGCAACACGATCGGCTTCCTGGGTGTCAAACAGTACTCCCTGGATCGTGAAGGAAACGGCAAAGACCGCGCGTTCGGACACGTCTGGGGAACGCCGGGCATTGAATTGCTCAATAGCGAAGACCGCAACTTCCGTCCGACCGATGCGGTCATCGGCGAAGACGGTGCGTTGTACGTCTCCGACTGGCACAACGCCATCATCGGTCACATGCAACACAACATTCGCGACCCCAACCGCGACCACAAGCATGGACGAATCTTCCGCCTGACGGTCAAGGGCCGACCGCTGCAAGAACCCGTCAAGATTGACGGCCAACCGATCGCCGCACTGCTGGAAAACCTCAAGCACCCGGTCAACGGGGTGCGTCACCGGACCCGCGTCGAACTCAGTGCCCGTGACTCCGACGAAGTGATCGCCGCGGCGCAACAGTGGATCAAACAGTTTGACCCGAACGACGAAACCGAGGCCCATCACCTGCTCGAAGCCCTGTGGTTGCACCAACAGCACGGCGTTCGCAATGAAGCCTTGCTCGACGCGCTGTTAAGCTCCGACGTCAAGCACGCCGTCGTCGCGGCGAGCACCGTCAAACACTTCTGGGAGAACGTGGACGCCACCGGAGCGAGCGGATTTGCGGCACCGGCCGAAGTCGAGTTCGTCAAATTTGATCCCCCCAAGCACCTCAGTCGCGCCGATCGCAAGGTCTACAAACTGGGTGCCGAGGTTTTCCAACGCGAATCGCACTGTGCGACGTGCCACCAGGCACATGGAAAAGGAAGCGCGAACATCTATCCGTCACTGATCGGCAGTCCCTGGGTCACCGGCAGCGAAGAGCGTCTGATCAAGATGACCTTGCACGGCCTGTGGGGCAAATTGACGGTCAACGGAAAAACCTATGACCCCTCGCGCGGCGTCCCGCCGATGACCGCGTTCCGCTCGTTGCTCAACGACGAAGAACTGGCCGCGGTGCTGACGTTCGTCCGCAACACCTGGGGCAATCAAGCCTCGCCGGTCCGTCCCGCCAGCGTCAAACAAGTTCGTCAACAGACGACCGACCGATCGACGTTTTGGACGCCCGACGACCTGCTGGCCGAACACCCGCTCGAGCAAGCCCTGATGACCAACGATCCGGGATCCGACGTCGAAGAGTTCTCCAATCAAGCCCTGGAAGAGGAACTGCTCGGCACGCCGACCGCAGAACTGGTCAAGGTAGCGATCGAGCAAGGGAATCTCCGAAGAGGCAAGAAGGTCTTCTATCAGTCCGCCGCCGCCTGCTTCGCGTGCCACGACCCGCCGGGCGGGGCAGGCCGCTTGGGTCCCGATCTGGCAACCCTCAAGACCAAGCTGACCGCCGAGCAACTCGTCGATGCGATCCTGGATCCTTCGAAGTTGATCGACAAGGCGTACGCACAAGTGAGTGTGCTGACCGCCGACGGCAAGGTCCACACGGGCGTGCGGATCTCGGAGAACGACGACGAGATGGTCTTGAGAAACCTCGCCGAACCCGAGCCGATCAAGATCGCCCAAGACGAGATTGAAGACGTCAAAGAATCCAAGGTCTCCCTGATGCCCGCCAACCTGGTCCGGCAACTGAAGAGCCGTAAAGAATTCAATGACCTGATGCGGTACGTGATTGAAACGAGAAAGTGATGTTGGTGTGCAGGCTTTAGCCCAATACCGCTAAGTTAACATGAATGAGGGGGCCCGGACGCTGGCGCGAACCGGCTGATCTCAAACGAATATCAGCCGTTTGGCGCGAGCCTACGGGCCCTCATCTGAAGAAACGACGCTTAACTTAGCGGTACTGGGCTTTAGCCGCCCACTTTTCGCACGTACGATGGCCCTTCCGGGCCGTCGTCCGTAGGGCTCGCCCCGACGACCTAGAAAGGACGTCGTACAACGCACCGCGTGTGGCAGAGCCACACCAACATTGCGTCCCCAGGCGGAGCCTGGGAACGAGTTGGATGTTGATGTGCAGGCTTTAGCCGCCCACGGTCGCTGCGTCGCAGCGACCAGGAGTCGCCTAACCCGGATATTGCATCCGCTGATTCGAC
>NZ_NTFY01000141.1 GCF_002289565.1 Rhodopirellula sp. SM50
CCGAAGCGACAAAAAGATGCAAAAAAAGGAAGCGTCATCACGCTCGACGCCCTTGACAATCCACGTTACATCTTACGCGTCACGGCTCACACAATCAATCGGCCGGTGAGCGACCGGCGCGTGTCTGGGATTCAACACGCGCCACTGGCTGACGCCACGTGCTGGTAGGCGGCATGCCAGCGGGAAATGCCCTATCCTGATTGCCACTGCAGAATCGCGTCGCTGGGCCAGACCAGCATGATGATGTTCAACAGCAGACTGTCTCGGATCGTTGCCAGCAGTGCGACTTCGACGACAATTAAAATGGCCACGCTGTAATACCACTTCAGACGCGACGCGATGGCATACCCGGCGAGGCAGGCCGACAGATCGAAGACACTGTTGGCGATCGAGTCGCCGTAGTAGTCCAGTGAAATGGTCGCCTCGCGGTAACGCTCGATGATCATCGGCGTGTTCTCCAGGATTTCCCAAGCGGCCTCGACCACGGCCGCTGTTTTCAATCGAACGCCAGCGGGCATTCGCCGTCGAAGCGGCCACAATGCGGCAAAAAACAAAATGCCGTGCAGCACGTGGGTGAAGGTGTAAGGGTCGATCAGGTGCTGGGAATTGTGCCGGGAATCAATCTCCCAGGACCAGGGTCTGTAGGTCCCGCACTGGCACCAGGGCGGTTGTCCCAGCAACCACAGTGTCGTCACCATCGCGGTCGCGATCAGGGTCAGGTCCAGCCACACCGGCCGCGCCCACGGGGTGGGGCCAGATCGAGGTGCCGGTGGTGGTTCGGATTGGGAGTCTTGCATCACTCGACAAACGTGACCCGAAAATTTAACGCTGACGAAGCAGTCGAAAAAAATCGGCCGCCACGAATGATCGTCCGATTCGCCGCGGCCGGATGACTTTTTGAGTTTGAGGGCGTGCGATCGCTTATTGCGCCCCGACAACGGCACATGCAATTCCCATCGGCGTTCGTCCTCGCGGGTCCGCTGGGCAATCTGGAAGTGTCACGTTGTAACGCAATGATGGTTTCTCGCGATTATTTATCGCCGGGGGGTTTCATGGGAGGCTGCGCGGGGGTTGAATGTTGGCGTCGGGACCAATGCCGGACTGCGGGGGCAGGCGGGCGACGGGATCAACGCAATGGTCGACACGGCCGTTGCTGGTGATCCAATCGTGACCGCGCACTCATCCTGTCAGCCGGCCTGGAAGTCTACTCTTGATCGGCAGTTCCATGAATCGAATTCCTCTTCTTGTGTTCATTGTGGCATCCGTCGCGCTGCCCGGATGTTTCTCCAGCAAGCCCACGGTGATCCAGCCGCGGACCTATCAGATGAGTGAGCAGGAGCAGGCCAATCGCGACCGCGCCACCAAAGCGTTGGCTGAGCATCGCCAGTAGACCATCACCCGATCACTCGTCATCTCATCTCACGGATCGTCATTGATAGGGGAAGCGACAATGAAACTGAATCCATGCCGGGCCAACGCAACCCGGACGCACGCGTTCACTTTGGTCGAGCTGTTGGTCGTGATCGCGATCATCGGCATCCTGGTCGGCCTGTTGTTGCCGGCGGTCCAGGCCGCCCGTGAAGCCGCGCGGCGAATGAGTTGTAGCAACAATTTCAAACAGATCGGTTTGGCCGTTCACAACTATCACGCCGCGTACAAGCAGTTGCCAATTCACATGAACGGAACCCGCCGACTTCCTCCCACGGGAAGTTGGTTCAGCGAATACGGCGACGATTGCAACATGATGATGTTGAGCACATTTGTCGCCCTGACGCCGTTCTTCGAGCAGCAGGGGCTGTGGGATCAGATCAGCAATCCCAACTCGGTTGATTTGACCAATCCGGGTGTGACGCGTGTTCCGCCGTGGCCCGCGATGGGGCCGACGCCGACCGAAGAACCCAACGGCGTGGTCATCGTCAATCAAAGCAACAACGGGTATCCGCCGTGGATGACCGAGATTCCGATGCTCCGTTGCCCCAGCGATCCGGGCGTCGGTTTGCCGGCCATGGGACGGACCAACTACGCCGCTTGTCTCGGTGACGGGTTGCACTACACCGACAACGGGCCGTACTGGTTCAACTTGCGTGGAGATCCCAAGATCGAAGTCCATCGCAACTCCAACACCAGCTTGCTGGCATCGGCGCGGGGCATGTTCGTGCCGCGGGTGGAGAAAAAGTTTCGCGACGTGTTGGATGGACTGTCCAACACCATCATGTACGGTGAAATCGCGACCGATCTGGGCGACCGCGACATACGCACCCAGGCCCATAGTTTTGCTCCCGGGACCTTCAGCGGGTTGCGCAATGATCCCACCGCCTGCCGCGATGACATCGACCCCGATCGTCCCCGATTCTGGGATCCTTCGTTGACCGACATCATGGCGGGCAATCAGGGACGCGGGTTTCGCTGGGCCAGCGGGATGCAACCCTACACGGCGATCAATACGATTCTTCCGCCCAATTCGGAGACCTGTATGTCACTCGAAGACACCACGCCGGGTGTGCTCTCGGCGAGCAGCCGACACCAGGGAGGCGCCCATCTACTGATGGGCGATGGTGCCGTGATTTTCATCACCGATTCGATCGAGGCGGGCGATCCGACCAATGGAACGGTGGTCTACAACGGGACCGGAAACCGCAGTCCCGGTGCCGCAAGCCCGTATGGGTTGTGGGGGGCGTTGGGGACGCGTGCCAATCGCGAGGTGATCCAAGAACAGCTCAATCAATAACCACCCGCCGCGACGCATTTATTTCCTCCGCTTTACCAGATGTTAGCGGCAGGGCGCGAGCCCTCCGGTCTTTCACGCGGAAACCGGACGGCTCGCGCCGTTCCGCTAAAAAATGCTTCACGTCGTTGCCAACCGGGCATGCAGCGATGCAGGCCCGGTCTTTTTGTCGTTCCGATTCGCCCTTGAAGCCGCTGTCGGCAGAACAGATGGCCTATGATTGGCCGTGTAAGTACCGGTTCATCCCCGACCAGCGAATCGCCGCCATGGCCGATCCCACCGCGACGAATCCGATTCGACGCAAGAAAAAACGACGAAAGCCGAAGCCGGGTGATCCGATTCCGATGCCGGCATGGCTGTTCTATCCATTGTCACTGGGCAGTCTCGCCGCGGCGGTGCTGTTGTATCGGCGCGGTGATCCCGTTACCGCCATCACGATCGTTGTCATCGCGCTGTTCGGTTGGGGCGGATTCAGGATGGGGTTCGGCCGGATCGCGGCATCGGTCCTGGGACTGGTCGCCGCGATTGTCTACGCGCCGGCGATGGGGATGAACTACCAAGTCGCGTTTTCCGAACGGTTTGGCACCAGCGGGCTGGCCAATCGCTTCCTCTGCATCGCTGCGATCGGTGTGCTGATCTCATTGGTGGTGACGCTCTTGATCACGATGATCAGCAACTGGGTGTTCGCCAAACGCCGCGTCTGGAAGTGGGCCAACCATTTCGCCGGATTTGCCATCGGATTGGTCGAAGGGGGCGTGATCTGTTACCTGCTGCTCGGCGGACTGATCAGCCTTCAAATGTGGCAGCGTGCGGACGACATCCGGGACAACGCCGTCGCGATGGCCGTCGACGATTGGGCTTCGCAAACCCGCCAAAGCTTGCTCGGGCCGTTCATTCGTGACTACAACCCCTTCGAACGCTTCCAATCGCTGGCCGGCGTCAACGAGTTTCGCCAAACGGTGCGCCGTTTGGGCGACCCCGAAAACGTCCAGCGTCTATTGGAAGATCCCGACATCGCGGAACTGGGATCCGATCCCACGGTTGCCGCGGCGATCGATGAGATCCGCAACGATCCGGTACTCAAGGAATGGTTCCAGCAGAAACGTCCGCTGGATCAACCGTTGCTGATGCATTTGCTCAACAGTCCCGCGGTGATGCGTCTGGTGGATCACCCCGATTTTCTGCCCAAGATGCGGCAAGCGTTGCAGGAACTGTGATCGCCAAGTGGGGCACGCTTCCAGCTTGCGGATCCGTTGCGTAAGCAAATTAGAAGGTTCCGCCCAATGCCACTTCCATTGGCTCTGAAGGTGTTAGCGAAACGGCGCGAGCCGTCCGGTTGCGCTTCAAAAACACCGTGAAAGACCGGAGGGCTCGCGCCCTACCGCTAA
>NZ_NTFY01000142.1 GCF_002289565.1 Rhodopirellula sp. SM50
AAGGAACCGGAGGGCTCGCGCCCTGCCGCTAAAACCGAACGAAACACAGGGGAAAAATGCTTCACAGCGTTGCCTGCCGGGGAAGGTCGAGCGAAGCGAGGTGAGGGTCTGTCTGCATCATCAAATAATTTTGAACCCCAACGCACCTTCCCCGGCCGCTCGTACCTCGCGTCCGACCCTCTCAAAACGGAGAGCGACTTGAAGACTTCAGACTGAAGTCGCTACCGATGCCGCCGGGCAGGCATCGCGAGAAGAAAAAAACCTGTCAAGTTGACAGAATGTCGCAACTCGCCGGTGAGTTCGTTATAGTTAGTGCAGGGGGGCCTGTAGGCGACGGGTCGCTCGGCGGCGGGTGGATCGCGATTTCGACTGCATCTTTTTTTTACAAACTTATCTAATCTGCGAGAGGCTTGAAATGAACGAAGTGAAAGTGGCTCAGGATTTCATGCGTCGCAAATTGGTGACGCTCTCCCCGCACACCAAAGTGCTTGACGGTGTGGCGCGACTGTTGCGCGACAACATCTCCGGTGCGCCGGTGGTGGACGATCAAAACCAATACGTCGGCGTGTTCAGCGAAAAGGCCTGCATGAAGGCGCTCAGCGGTTCGGTGGCCGCCGCGATCGAACTGGGGATCAGCGCGCCCAAGGTCCGCGAGTTCATGAAACGTGATTTGATAACGCTTTCACAAGATGACGACGTCTTTCGGTCGATCGATCACATCCTCAGCAAACGCATTTCCGGTGCACCGGTCGTGGACGACAAGGGAAATTTCTTGGGGATCTTTTCCGAGAAAACGGCGATGCGAGTGTTGGTCGCCGCACTCTACGACCAAGTGCCGGGCACCAATGTGGGTTCTTACATGAACCTGGATCGCAATCGAATCATCGACGAAAACGATTGCCTGCATGACGTCGCGCGAAAGTTTGAAGAAACGCCGTATCGCCGACTGCCGATTCTCCACGGTGAAAAGCTCGCCGGTCAGGTCAGCCGACGTGACGTGCTGCGGGCCCAACATCGCATCGCCCTGGAAGTCGCCGATCGCGTCCGCCGCAACGGTGCACCAGACTCCATCGCCGAGTCGGCCAAGGACCACGAAGTCGGCGAGTTTGCCGACACCGCGGCGCTCACGCTGGGCCCCAACGCGGACATCCTGCAAATCGCGCAGCTGTTCTTGAACTCGCCCTACCGACGGGTTCCGATCGTCAGCGGAGGCAAACTGGTCGGCCAGATCAGTCGACGTGACTTGCTGGAAGCCGCCGCCGATCTGTTGCGCCCCGACCCCGCACGGCACCAAGCGAGCCCGCTCTACTTGAGCCCCCTGGCCGACTCGCTGCCGCCATCGATGCGCTAGAGGAAAAAGAGACGGCCTTCCCGGAGGTGGCGCTGCGCTGACGTCCGGCGACGTGCTGCAATCCCTCCGGGATGCTGGGTGCGCTGACGCAAACCGGCTGGTCTCCCGCACGGCATCAGCCGTTTGGCGCGAGCCTACGGGCACCCGTGTGGTTTTCTGGCGGCTAAGCCCGGACGCTGGCGCGAACCGGCTGATGTCAAACGATCATCAGCCGCTTGGCGCGAGCCTACGGGCCCCGCTGGGGTTTCCTCGCGGCCAGGCCCGGACGCTGGCGCGAACCGGCTGATGTCAAACGACCATCAGCCGTTTGGCGCGAGCCTACGGGCCCCGCTGTGGTTTCGTGGCCAGGCCCGGACGCTGGCGCGAACCGGCTGATGTCAAACGATCATCAGCCGTTTGACGCGAGCCTACGGGCACCTTTTGGTCGCCGGCCGAACAATTCGCTCAACCCCGCGGCGCGGATTCAATTCTCCAACGCGGCGTGTCGGGAGAAGGTGACGAAGATCACGCGTTCGAGCTGGTGGGCGGTCAATTCATCCTTGCAAATGAAGTCGGTCGCGCCCGCATTCACACAGCCCTCGGCGACCTGTTCGTCAGACAGCCCCGTCAACACCACGATCGGCACCTCGCTGTGCTCGGCACGAAAACGCTCCACCGTCGCAACCCCCGCGCTGTCGGGCAACGTCAGATCCAGGAAGACCAGATCGACCGAATGTTCGTCTTGGATTTCGATGCCATCGGACAAACAAGTTGCCTGATGAATCATCAGACTGTCGTTGGCCATCTTGAGCAATTCGACCGCCAACAACATGTCCGATTGGCTGTCTTCCACGATCAAGACACTGAGCTGTTGTGAGGTGACGCTCTGCCCCAAATCCTCCAACGCCTTCCCCAAGTCTTGCTCCAACGCCAAACAACTTTGGTAGCGTTGACGTCGATCGTATGCGACCATCTTGGAAAAGATCTGGAACAGATTCGGAGGCAGACAGTCGGTGGAGATCTCGCGAAACCGCCGTTTGGAAACGAGATTCCTGTATTGCCGCGAAAACGTTTTCCCCCGGACGCGCACTTTCCCCGTCAACAGGTAGAACCATGTGGCCCCCAGGCTGTAAATGTCCGAACGAACATCGGCCCTGGAAAGCGATTTGGCCTGCTCGGGTGCCATGTACGGCAACGTTCCGGCGATTTGGGTTTCTCGCGTCAAATTGAACGACTGCGTCTCTTCTTCTAACGATCCGATTCGCATCGACGCCAACCCCAAGTCGACGAGTTTGACTTGATCGTCGCCATTGAGAATGATGTTGCCCGGCTTGATGTCTCGGTGGACCAGCTCGCGGCAATGGGCGTGTGCCAATGCGCGGACGACCTGCAAGATGTACGCCGAGGATCGCCGCCAATCCATCGGCCCGCTGTCGGCAACCATCGCATTTAGATCCGGACCTTGCATCAATTCCATCGCGATGTAAGGCATGCCGTGAATCTCGCCGACCTCATACGCGGTGACGATATTGGGGTGCGCCACTTGCTGCACCATCTTCATTTCACGATGAAACCGCTCGCTCGTCCGCGCGTTATGCAGCACCTTGATCGCGAAGACTTTGCCCGTGCCCGCTTCGTGAGCCCGAAACACATGCGCTTCGCCACCACATCCCAACAGCTGATCGATGACAAAGTGTTCGATCTGATCACCGGGTTGCAGCAACGAAATGTGGTGAAACGAATCCTCCGACCCCCACACCGCCGCAAACTCATCCTCGATCAAACGCATTTGACCGGAATCAAAGGCGCCGGTCGCTTCGAGTCGCTGCAAGGACAATTGCAATTTGTCCGAGATGCTGCACGCTGTCTTGGCCAACCGGTCCGACAGATCTCGGTGGATGGGGACGAAGGTCGAACGGTCTTGATTCGGACCAATCATCGCTGGCGATCCGTGCGTGAATTCGAACAGTGCGACGCCCCGAAATCGCAGACGAGGTTGAGATCGAGCGGGCAAGCGTGCCAGGCCTGAAGCGACCCTGGTCCTTCCCGTCCGCTCGTTCCTTCAGGACGTTAGTATAGCAGTCCTTCTGCGGTATTCGCTACTAGATACATTTCGACACAAACGACGAATTTCCGCCCGCAACCGATGAAATTCGCGAACCGTGCCACGGACCGCAAACCAACACTCCGACGCCGGAGCAGCACAATCACCGTGTTTAATGGTCTCCTTGGAAAGTCGGGTGCGAAATCGCACGCCTTCATGGAGCAGCCTGCCCCCATCATCGACTCGGCCGCACCGTTCTGACACAAATCGATACATTCACAACGAGCCGTCGCGGAACTTGCCAACGCGCGTGTCGGTCGAATCAGCCGTTTAACGCGAGCCTACGGGCACCCGTGTGGCTTCCTGGCGGCCAGGCCCGGACGCTGGCGCGAACCGGCTGATGTCAAACGATCATCAGCCGTTTGGCGCGAGCCTACGGGCACCGCTGTGGTTTCCGCGGCCAGGCCCGGACGCTGGCG
>NZ_NTFY01000143.1 GCF_002289565.1 Rhodopirellula sp. SM50
CGCGGACGACGTACGATGTTTCAACCGGCGTCTGCATCTGTGTCGCCGTTTCGTCGTCGCGACGTTGTCGGTTGTCATCGATCGTCCATTGATTGCGACAGCCGCCTGACCCAAGGCGCTGAACCCGGCACCGCATGGCCAGCGGCGACTCACTTCACTTCCCAAAACAAGATCTCTTTCGACTTGTTCAGATCGGAAACGGCACCAAAAAACTCTGAAACCGCTCGCCAAAACATCGAACTCGATGTGATCGCGTCCTCGTTCCACAGGTCGATGTGGTCGCCCGATCGATTTGCATCGCTTTCGTTGCCACGAGTCCAGTAGTCCTTGAAAAAGATCACACCGGTGCGTCCGTCCAACACCGACTGAAAATCTGCCGGCGCTATCTTCTCAGTCTTTCCGAACCCCGGTGGAGCGGATCGTTTGAGCCATTTGGCGAAATCTTCGGCACGCAGCAAGTGCTTCGGACCTTTGTGTGACCAACACTTCGCCC
Organism: Rhodopirellula sp. SM50; assembly: GCF_002289565.1. GTDB lineage: Bacteria > Planctomycetota > Planctomycetia > Pirellulales > Pirellulaceae > Stieleria. The sequence continues at coordinate 494 of NZ_NTFY01000143.1, forward strand.
CGTTTGCCGATTGCATCGCAATCCCCGACTTGATGAAACATTCACTCAAGTTGATCGCGCAGTAATTCCCAAACGGACTGCTTGACGCATTCTGTTTGTTGACGCACTTGGCCTTCATCGTCCCTGAACTTGGAAACGATTTCCAAAGCGTTTCAAAACTTGCCATATGTATCCCCACCTACTTCCCTGGATTTCATCGAACATTCACACAGTGCGGCAATTCGCGTCGGAGACCGACCGGGCGCAAATAAACGCCCTTGTTGCAAGGTCGACAAAGATACCGCCAAGTCGCGTATACCTATTGCGTCCGCGTCCGTATTCTCGATGTGAGACTTGTTGCCAGTATCAAAGACACCCCCGCGCCACGGGTTGCCCTCCCATTGTAACGGCGTTTCACTCCCGTGAACTGTGACGCATCTGGACAGTCGTCTCATATAGCGCTGCACCCTCGTCACGACTTGGCGTTTCGGCATCACCGCGATTGAAATCCGTGGTTAGCCATACCGCAATGATCATGACGTCGGAAAATCGCGTCTACTACTGAACAAGTCGCTTTCAATCGGGATACTGCACTGGTCTAATCCAACGAAGGGGGCCAACGGCAAGCCAACGGTGGAGACAATCGGATGCGAGCGAAATTGATACTTGCAACGGGAAGTCATGCGGGGATCGAGGCTCCGTTGCGCACCGGGTACTACATGATTGGGAGGCACCGCGAGTGCCAGATCCGCCCCAAGACCCGCAAGGTGAGTCGGCGTCACTGCCTGGTTCACAACACGGACGAATCGGTGCGCGTCTTTGACCTTGGCAGTTCGAATGGGACCTTCGTCAATGAACGAAGGCTGGAGCCGAACGAATGGTTGACGCTCGCCGATGGTGACCATTTGCGGTGCGGCTGCACGCAATTCCAGGTTGAGGTGGAAGCCCAGGTCGCAGTCGTTGACGAAAGTCACGTCGCCCAGGGGAGTCCGGCGACCGACTCTCAAGATCGTGCGTTGAACGTCAAAGCTGATGCACTGCAGGAATTTGACATCGGCCAATTCCTTGACGAAGAAGACGAACGCGAACGACGACAGAGGATGTCTGCAAAGACGTCGCGTGTTTGGGATCCGAAGTCGCGCAAGTCTGACGCGGACGATGACGCAAACGTGCTCGACGACGATGTGGACAGATCGACGTGCCCGTCGGGCATTCACACGGACATCGACGCCCTCGGTGGCGACCACGACGCGCACGCCGTGCTGGAGCGACTGAGGGCGGGAGATCAAGGCGGTCAGGATGCCTATGCATCGCTTCGCGCTCAACGGATCGCCGAGATCAGGGCTCGAATCGAAGAGCAGCGAAAAACGCAAGGCCGTTCACGTTTCAAACTCAAACCCGCCGATCCATCCGATGCGAAAAACCAAGACCGATCCGAACTATTCAAGTACATTGCGGTAGGAACGCTGGTCGGTGTTTCGTCACTCGCATTGATGTGGTCGGTTTATCAAGTTCAACACTCGACGCCGATCCGCGTTAGCGATGGCCTTGATTGATTCGGGTAAAAAAGGGTCAGGAGCCGTTTTGGTAAAATGGGTAGCTGCTAATTGCCTCTTCTTCCCAAGTGCGTCCGCCGTAAGCTCACTCGGAAAAAAACTGACCCCTTCGACGATGCAGCTCTCGATGAGACCCATAGGACTGATGGGACCGATACGTCCTATGGGTCCCAAGCTGGCGTCTTACCGGAACCGCAGCAACCGATTCAGAAATCGGACGGTTCTGCCAAGGATGGAAATCGGTTCGGCGGTGATCCTGGCCGAGACGTCGGCTCCGGTTCGCAACGCGTCTTTGGCGATGGGGTCGGTCGCGTCGAGTTCCACGCGGACGACGTACGATGTTTCAACCGGCGTCTGCATCTGTGTCGCCGTTTCGTCGTCGCGACGTTGTCGGTTGTCATCG
>NZ_NTFY01000144.1 GCF_002289565.1 Rhodopirellula sp. SM50
TGCCCCCATCGTTTTGCCCCCATCGTTTTGCCCCCATCGTTTTGCCCCCATCGTTTTGCCCCCATCGTTTTGCCCCCATCGTTTTGCCCCCCTCACGCCTCGTCATTCCCCTTCGTATCCGCGCCACATCCAGACCAAGGTATCGGCGAGGGTGTGTTCGAAGACGCGTCGGTCACAGTGTCGTGAGGCGCGGCTGAAGACGAATCGATAGTCGTAGCCTTTGGCTTTCAGCGCCGCGGCGGTCCGTCGATTGGCCATCACCCAGTTGTGATACGTCTCCTCGGGATCGTTGGCCCGATTATCGTTTTCGGCGACGTGCGTGAAAATCCGCAGCGGTTTCTTCTCACTGTTCTCGATCAACTTCAGGCCGGAATGGTACTCCCAGGCACCCAGTGGGTACTCGGCCTCTTCGGCCGCGTCATCGTCTTGTTGATCGACGAAGGTGCCCGAATATGTGATCAGACGACGAAAGAGATCGGGACGGAACCAGCCCATCGTCAGCGCCGCGGCGCCACCGCTGCTGCATCCCATCACCGCTTTGCCCCAGGGGTTCTCCGTGAAGGCGATGTTCGGATAAGCGGCTTTGATTTCCGGGTTGTTGAGCACTGCCGGCAAGACTTCGTCGTTGATGAAACGGGCCAAACGATCCGACATCGTGTCGTATTCCAGCCCTCGTTGGCTGCCGTAGCTATCGTTGCCACCGTTTTGCACGGCGATCGCGATGAAGGCGGGAAGTCGGCGGTCGGGATCCTTGGAAATCGTCAAGTTGTCCAGAGCGTTGCGGACCAAGTCCAATCGACTGGGGCCGTCATGCGTCACCAGGATCGGGGCTTTGGTGCCGTCGCGATACGCAGCCGGAACGTAGACCCAAATTTTCCGCTCGGTTCGAACCGGCTTCTTCGGGTCCAGGGTTTTGTCGTCACCCCGGAAGATATTGCTGTCGGCCAAACGCATCGAAAACTCGAACAGTTTGCCCTTGGGGTTGCCGCGATCGGTCAAGTCGGGATCGATGCGGTAGTCGGGACCGATCGTGTAATCGCCGTTGCCTTCGGTCCCAGGATTCTCACGATAGTCTTCGGCGACGCCGGGCATCGGGAACGCGATTGACGCGAGCAAGATCAGGAAGAAGGCGTGGAAGGAGGTGAGGCGAATCGTTGTGGGATGGTTCATGTTGCAGGACTTGGATGACAGAGGTGGGAAGGGGAAGGAAACGCTTGCGTGCGGAACAAATGTAGCGTTGATCGAATGGTCGGGTTTGCTTGGTGGGACCGGCGGACAGGTTTTTGGAAAGTTCGGCGGGTGGGAGCAGAGGGTGGCAGAATGATACAGGGCAGAATGATGAAGGCAGGGGGAAGGGGAGACAAGGAGACAAGGAGACAAGGAGAGAGGGCGATAGATCGGAACAAGACCTGCGGAGCCCCTGCTGCCACCCCATCATTATCGCGGTAGGGACCGCCGTTGCCGGCGGCCCCCCGCACAGATCCGTACGTGAAGAATTACCTCATACGGCTCCT
>NZ_NTFY01000145.1 GCF_002289565.1 Rhodopirellula sp. SM50
GCGCCCTGCCGCTAAAACCTCGTCAAACACAGGAGACAAATCGTTCACGGCGTAGGCAGGAGCCTGGGGACAAGCTGGAGGACGCACCACGCGCCGGTCGCTCACGCGTCCCGCTGGGGTGCATGCCGGCACGTGGCGTCTGGCGGTGCCGCGTGGCGGGGATTTATTCGCGGATCCGACGCAAATAGGGACGTTCATTTTTTTTGCCGATCTGCTAGGCTCTGGAGTTCGTTCGATCTCTGAACACTTGCGTTTGTGGAAATGATTCCAAGGCCGGCGACGCGAGCGGTTCCCCAGTCTGACCGAGGATTTCCCCGGCAGGACTCCATTTACAACCCTTGCACGAAGATGCCAAACCTCTCCCCGACCGGACAACAAATAGTCCAATCACTCGCCAACCGTTACGGCCTTTCCAACGACGCGGTGACCCACATGTTGATCGCCGTTTACAACGGCAACGGAACGATGGCCCAGTTCAGCCATCCCGAATTCTGCGGTTCCGGTCAATGGATGCGGGGCGGCATGACGATGGTCAGCGACCTGTTCAACAACAATCTCAAATGCCTGGTCGACAACCTGTGCAATGACATTTCCAACGAATTGGCCAACCATCAATCGACGCCGTTTAGTGGTTCGTTTCAATCTCAAAGTCAAAACGGGATGAGTTCCCAGGCTCAGGCGAGTGGTCAGATGGGATCGTCCAACAGTCTGTTCGTCCCCGATCCGTCGACGAATTGGTGGCCCAAAGAACTCGGATCGCCGACATCGGTGGGATCGCAGAACAGTCTCCGTTACGCGTACTTTGCCGATTCGCATCGGCTGGCCGTCACGACCGGCGGGACGCCCTGGGTGTACGACACGTTGGATCATCAGATCGGCGGCTTCAGCCAGCAGCAAGGCGGTGGGCAATCGATCACCTTTACCAGCCAGTACGGGACGGTCGACTTGTCGACGCTGCCGGTCGTCTCGCGAGACGGTTCGATTCACCCGCCGCCGAGCGCGCCGGCGCCATCGATGACCGTCGGCCCCGCCCCGGCACCCGCTCAAAACCAACCCGTGGACAATGCACCGCCAAGTGCGTCCAACGAATCTGCCGCAACCCCCGAGTCACGAGAAGACGTCATCGAGACACTCGAGCGACTCGGCTCGCTCAAGGAAAAGGGCTACATCACCGACGAAGAGTTCGCCAGCAAGAAAAGCGAGTTGCTCGCACGGTTGTAGCGGACATCGTCGACGGCCGGTTCACGGATCCTTGCACCACGACATGCGGTGCGAGAAATCGTCTTGAAATTCGGCTCGCCAGCAACTGACGCTCAGGCGGGGGTCCGTTTTCAGCCGGTCATCGCGATACCAGCCGCCAGCAGCCTGAGAGAATCGTCCGCCCCAACCGGGTTGCGTGGGATCGGAGGGATCGTTGTGACCTTGGGGCAAAAAGAAGAACCACGAAGGCGTGTCGCCTTCTTTCATGCAACCGTGAGGGTTGGGGCTGGTCCAGGTTTTCGTCGGATAAAGTTGACCGAGCGGGCCGGTCGAGCGCACGTTCGCTTCGATCCATCCTCGTGAGGTCAGCGATTCGTCGCCGGTCAGGTACATGCCCCGAAACGTAGCGTTGCGTTTGTCGGTCCCCGCCTTGGCTTTGCTGAGAATGTAGTACATCCCCGGAAACTCGGACTGCATCCAGTCGGCGATTCCGTCTTGATCGGCGATGTCATAGACGCGAAATCGTGTGACGAATTCTGCCAGGCCGTCTGCGCCGCGATCCGTTCGCACCCGCCACAGCGCTTGGGCAAGGTCTGTCTGTCCGCCCCAGATCGTGATGTTCAATGGGCGATCTGCGGATCCCGCGTCGACACGTTCGATCAACAGCGCCGACCCCTCCGTGTCATGGCTTTCGCCGATGTTCTGGCGGCCTCGATGCGGATTGCCGGACCTGATGACGTTCAGCAAGGATTGGGTTTCGGGCCAGCCCCGGGCGTGTCGGAGCAGGTTGCCGCGGACCTTTCCGTAGGCCGACACCGTTTCGCGGATCAAGTCCGTTCTGGTCGTAGCAACTTTCAGTTCCCCGGGCGTTCCCGATGCGGAGGCGACGAGTCCTTCGATCTGGAATTCGTTGCTGTAGACCATCAACCGAACAAGCGATTGTTGGTCGTCGGGGTCACCGCCGATGTCGGTCAGCACGAACAACCGAGGGCGATCGTCTGCGGGCGAGGCTTCAGGAAGGGCTGCGGCGACAAATCCGACAAGCAGCACGATCGAAAAAACGGAGCGTAAAGCCATCTTGCTTACTCGGATGGGCGGTGGGTGGGCAGCGGTAGCCCCAACCATATGAGCCATCCGATTGATGTCAAGCAGGAGTCCGGGCGGTCAGAGGGCGCATCGGCCGGCGTCTGCGGCAGGTCGATGCGGCGATGCCCAGCAGCAGCACTGCGGTGCAGGCGGGTTCGGGGATCGCGGTGACTTGACCGCGGAGGACGAGGTTGTCGATGCCGAAGTCCTGGTCGTTTCCGTTGCCCGCGCTGCCGTACAGTCGGATCGCGATGGTTTGGGTCCCGGTCAAGTTTTGATTGGCGCTCAAATCGATCGGGCCGACGGCGAGGCGTCCGGTCGAAAAACTCGGGCCAGTGGTCTCTGCCCCGGGCACGCCATCGGCGAAGTGGTCGTGGGCGCCATTGCCGCTGGGCACGAAATCAAAATCCCCGACCAAGCCATCGACCGATGGATCGCCTGCCGGGTTGAGAAAGACGGAATACGTCAACCGTGCATCGTCCGTATTGGTGCCCCGTGTCTTGAGGGTCTCGAAGCTGAACGACTCCAGATCGAGAAGAAATCCCGACTGCACGTCGACCTGAAAGAAAGCCGTCTGGTCGGTCGTCGAGAAATCGCGATCGCTGTTCACGTCGGTGCTAAAGCCCAGCGCGTTGTCGTAGTGATCGGCCCAACTGCCGAGCGCGGCAGTTGGATCGAGTCCCGGAGAGAACTGCAATTGTCCGATGTTTGTCCCAAGAACGGCCGCCGAATTGGACAAGTTCAAACCCGTGTTAAACCCCGGTGTGTTCGACGGTTCGGAGATATAGTTGTTGCCTTCGAAATCGAATCGGGCGATGACTTCTGCGCTTGCTTGCCGGACGCAAAAAAGAGAAAGAGCAACCAGCGTCCCAACTGCAGCTAGTCGATTTCGTTGTCGAGCGGACGATGTCACCATTCTAAGCATCCCAATGCGTGCGGCGTCGACGCAAAGTTGCCAAAGACAATCCGGTCAAACTCAAGAAGATCAGTGCACTTCCGGGTTCGGGGATTACGGTACTACCACCGCTGGAAGGCACCGTAAATACGACAAAGCTATCACCGAGTGTTCCATACTCAAAGTTGACTTCTTGGGTTCCACCACTGGGCGCGTTACTTACAACTCCAGCGTTCGTGTAGACCGTCTCTCCTGGTGGCAGTACTCCTTGAATATCAAGCCTTACCTCGTCGCCAATATTGAGACCTGAATAGTCGAATGTGAATATTCCGAAAACAAAGGGCGACCCGTTCACCATGTTATACGGGCTCGCTCCGGGTATTCCGAATGGCTCGAAAACGACTCGCGACTCGAAGTCCAACAAGGCGTCGAAGTTTTGGGTGACCGCGTCTTCATCCCAATTGGCGAAGTCACCGGTTGGAGTGAAGTCTACCCGTGAATACGAATAGGTGGCGCCCGAAGACGTCGGGCCCAGCGAAGTGGAATTGACTTTGCTGCCGACGATATCCAATTCGACGTAGTCCAAATCAAATCCGACGATTTTTGGATCGGAGGCGTCGGATGCGGCAATCTCAAACTTGACGGTGAACTTATTCTCGCTCGCAATGTTCGTCAGATCCTTCAGGCCTCCAAGGAGCCCCGCGTCACACTTTGGCTGCTCGAAAACACTACTGAGCAACAAGAACCCGACCAGGAAACTGCCACGATTGATCGCGATCCGGAGGGTTTTGCTAAGAAGAATTGGCCGTGGGAGAGTCATGATCGATCCGATCGGTCGAGCGTCCTCCTCGAGCGATCGGAACCTCTACGGTTTGAAGCTGATGGACGGTGATGGATGCAATCGCGCTCGTTTTCGCGTTCGCAAGCCGACCCCTGACGATAGACAGCCAGACGCCCCGACGCAAGCATCTGCCGTCGATGCTTTGGAAGAGAATCGAATGCCAACGTCAGTCGGGTGTGACGTATCGGGACAAGTGTGCTCCGGATGACTTGGAAGCGAGCGGAGGCGACGCATTGGGAGCCTGCTGTCTGTGAACGCTTTGACGACACGTTTGGACTCATCGACTGTGCGAGATTTCGCGGTTCGATGAATTGCTGAAGAATGCCACCCACTACACGGTCCTCATGCTTGAATTGCGTTTCGGTACCACTAGGCTAGAAGGTTATGCCCGGTGGAACTTTGCGTCGTTTTTGCCAGACCAGACGATGACCGCTCGGTGAGTGCCGGTTCGATTCACGACGGATTCGATCCCGCCGCTCTCGGCAACCTTCAATCGGTCCGTGATCTGCGTGAACCAAGCCGATGTCCCCCCTCCATTGTTAAATGGGCGGTCGGGGTAGATCCGTCATTCAGCGAAGCGTTCCGTCCGACGTTGGTGCAAAGCCGACGCCCTTCCTTGAGACTCTGAATCTGCCCGCGTGCCGTCCGCACCAGTAGGCATCTCCGATGACTCGGAACAAACACTCGCTGGGTGACCAGCGCGGGGTTGTGGAAAAGCTTCGTGATCGTCGTCGCATCAAGGCAGCTCGCCTGCGACGAAAGCATCTCTCCGAAGGCTTGATGCGGTCTCCGTTTGAGAAACTGGAAGACCGGCATTTACTCGCCACGGTCAGTTGGGATGGCGGTGGTGACAACGAGCGTTGGCACGATCCCTTGAACTGGGACGGCGACGTCGTGCCGACCGCCGTCGACCAGGCCGTGATCGCGGATGCGTCGAGCGAATTGCTGGTGCGGATCGACGGCAACGTGGTTGTCGATTCGATCGACACCACCGAACACTTGGAAGTCAATGGTGCGGAACTGCGCACGCGCAGTTTGATCGCCCAGGAAGTGAGCTTCGAAGACGGCACGCTCAACCCGACCGACGGCGACGTTCTGACCGCGACGATCGCCGGCGACATGACCGTCGACGGATCGGCCAGCCAATTCGTGATCCTTGGCAACGTCGGCGTCGGCGGCGACTTGAATCTCAAACAAGGCCTGACGCTCCTCGCCACCGGAACCGATGCGGAGTTGACGGTTGATGGCGACGTGCAACTCCATCGCGTCAATTTGATGGCCGACTCCGGTGGCGTGCTTGCGTTACCCGGCGTGACGCATCTGCCGATCTCTTCGGAGTACAACGAAGACCGGGTCTACACGGCAACCGGTACGGGAAGCCGAATTGAGTTTGCCAACTTGACGTCGCTCACCGGAGGGACCTCGCGTTATTCGGACACGTATGTTCGCGCCCAGGCCGGTGGTGTGATCGCGATGCCGATGCTCGAATCGATCGTCGACGTCAGCCGCGGCGACACCCGCAACCGAGTGATCGAATTCAATGCCTCCGGCGCCACGAGCCAGATCGATCTATCGTCACTGGTAAGCGTGCAGGACTACAACTCCGATGGACTGACCAGATTCATCGAATCCGACAGCGGCGATGTACTGCTCGGCGCGCTCGATTCAGTCATCGGCGCCAGCCTCACGCTCCAATCCCCCGCCGGCGATCCGCTGGACTCTTTGCGACACGTGGAACGCACGACCCTCGTGCTCTCTGGAGGCACCTACGTGGCGCCGATTCTTGAACGAGCGGTGCGTTCGACGATCGACCTTCGCGACGGCAGTTTCATGCCGGCTGCATTGGCCGACATCGACGGGTCCAGCCTACTCGTCTCCGGCGGTGCGACGCTGTCGCTGCCGGCCGCCACAAAATACTCGTATTGGTCCGACGGGAGTTACCAGCGGAAACGGTTCCGTGCCACCGGTGCGGGCAGCGTCCTGTCGTTGCCTAATCTGCAGGATCTCGAAAGCGGGTCCCATTACGAAGCACACCTCTATCTCCAAGCGTTTGAAGGCGGAACGCTCGATCTTTCGTCCGTTCAGTCCATCGCCGAGCCGACCGGGGGTGATGGTCGTCGCCGCAGAATCGATCTTGATGCGGACGGCGCCGGAAGCGTGATCGATGTTTCGAGTTTGCGTGCCTTTACCGATTACCGTTTTGATTACGTCACGAACCACGATTCAACAATCGAAGCGACCAACGGCGCAGATATCATTGCACCCAATCTCGCTTTCGTGCGTGGCGTCCGATTGAATCTTGGATCGTCGGGTTCCATCACATCGGATCAATTTCACGGGATCGCAAATAGCATCGTCACGATCCGCGATGTCGATCGAAACTTTGCGAATTTGACTCGCGCCGACGGAGTCACCTTTGACATCGGATCCTCGTCGGTAGACCTCTCCGCATTGGTGCGAATGAACGGCGGAGATTTGTACTTGCGTGAAGGAGCCACGTTGGACGTGAGTGCTCTGCAATCCGTCGACGCGGTCGATCTGGATGTTTCCGGTGGTGCGGTTCTCTCTTTGCCATCGGTGAAGTCGGTACGTGACAGCAACACATCCAGTTATCATTCCAGAAGCTGGAATGTTTCCGGAATAGGTAGCCGAATCGAAGTCCCGAATGCGACCACGATCAGCGGGTCAACCGGCTACCAGACGCGGCACTACTTCACAGCCGACAGTGGCGGTGTGCTGGAATTGCCCTCGGTGGTGAGCGTCCAAGACGTTCCGGGTGATAACCGCCGCGGCGCATTTGAGTTTCGCTCCACGGGCGTCGGCTCGGTGATCAATCTCGCCGGGCTGACCCACATCATGGATTTGAATACGGACCAGCGATCGGTCTTCCAGGCGGCGACGGGCGGCAGCGTTCAGATCGGAAATCTGACGCACGCTCATGGGGTGCACGTTATCAACGATAACACCGGCACCATGCCGCTGACGCAATTCGAGTCGTTGACCGAATCGCAATTGACACTCAGCGGCAGCAGCGTGGAGCTGGGGCAACTGGAAATCGCCGAAGGCACCAGTTTTGTGCTGACCGGCGTGAACCTAAGTCTGCCGTTGGTCACGAGTCTGCGCGACGGTGGAATCTCGGCGACCGCGGGTGCGAGTTTTTCGGCGCCCTTGTTGGCCAACATCGACGGAACCAATCTGAACGTCAGCGGCGGCGTCACGGTGTCGTTGCCAGGGATCACGCAATACCGTCAAGCGTCGACGGGAAGTTATGTCGATCGAACCTGGCGTGTCGACGGGGTCGGCAGTCGGCTTGAATTGTCTAACCTTCAAGCCATGATCGGCGGCAGCCACTATGACGCGGACATGACCATTCGCGCCACCGGCGGCGGCGTGCTGGATCTTTCGTCGTTGACACAGATGATCGACCAGAGGGGCGGCGACACACGCAGACGGTCCTTTCAGGTGACTGCCGAAGGCGCGGGAAGTCAGGTCGACCTTCGAGAGTTGACGACCATCGTGGATCGGAACACCGATCAACGATCACGTATCGACGCGACCGGCGGCGGAGAGTTGATCGTTCCTTTGCTGACCGACCTGCACGGCGCCACGACGACCATCGATACCAGCGGTGATCTCGCTGCGGCTAATCTGGTTCGTCTGGAAAGCAGCTCGATCACAATCATGTCGATGCCGAGTGATTTCACAGCACTGCGGTCCATCAGTCGTACCGGTCTGTCACTCAATGACACAAACGCCTCGCTTCCGAACATCACGCGATTTGTGTTGAACACACTGACGACCGACGGGGGGGCGACCGTCGACATGCCGTCGGTCGTGAACCTGGACGGTTCGAGTTTCAACATCCGAGGTGGCACTCAAGTCTCCATTCCGGGAATCGAATCGTATGACTTGAGCGGATCATCGAGCTACGACAAAGCGACTTGGACGGTCGAGGGGGCGGGGAGTGCCTTGGATCTGTCCGGACTCAAATGGATTCGCGGCGGGACCAGCTACGAGAATCAATTGAATATCACCGTCAGTGCGGGTGGTTCACTCGATCTCAGTGGTGTGGAGCAATTTGTCGATCGCAGTGATGGTGATACACGACGTCGAAGATTTGGACTGACGGCAAGCGGAACCGACTCGCAAATTTTACTGAACTCCCTGAAGAATGTCATCGATCGCAATGGAGACATCCGCTCGTTTCTCACCGAATCAGCCGGCGGACGCATTGTCGCCCCTTCATTGGTGACGTTGGTCAACACGGATATCAACGGCGACGTCCAAGACAGTCCGGTCGCCACGGTGCAGCAACCGATCAATGTGACCGCAGGGATTGACCTCCAGCCCCAATCCGCCGACGCAGGCGTTCCTTCGACGGAGTCCGCGCCGGTGACATGGATCGGGGCAGATGGTGATTGGGCTACCGCAGCGAATTGGAGCACCGGTTCGGTGCCTGGTGCCAACGACGACGTCATCCTGGACAATCCTGCGGTGACCATCCAGATCTCCAGCGGTGGCCAAGCCGCACGCAGTATCAACGGATCCGGAAACCTGCTCATCACCGGCGGATCGCTCACCGTCTATCAGGCTTCCACGCTTTCGGGATCCTTCACCGTCAATTCTGGCGCGACCATGGCGGCGGCGGGAGAGGATGCCATCTTCACCGCCGACGGAACGGTCAATCTCGACGGTGCGAACTTGACGGTGACCGGCGGTGCGGAGCTTCACTTCCCCACGCTCGTCGAGTACTCGCAAAAGTCGACCGGAAGCTATCAGACGCGACGTTGGTTTGCCGAAGATCCCGGCAGCCGCATCGTGTTTGCCGCATTGCAATCCATCACCAATGGGACTCACTACGAAGCGCGGCTCGGCATCCACGCCTTCGGCGGTGCCCGGATCGAGATGCCATCGCTGCTTTCGATCGAAGACCTCAACGCGGGAGACGTACGGCGCAGAAGGATCAACCTGATCGCCAACGGTCACGACAGCGTCATCGACGCACCGCTGCTGGCTTCATTTACCGATCGATCATCGGCCTCTGACGGGGAGTATTCTTCGATCGAAGCCCGAGATCGTGGTGCGATTCTCACTCCGGCACTGACTTCACTCGCCGGTGTACGGGTCGCTCAAGAAGCTCAGAGCCAAGTGACGGTGCAAAACGTCGCGTCGATGGATCGCGTCGATGTCGAAGCATGGGCCGGGACGCTCGATATGAGTGCTCTGGTTTCGGCAACGTACTCTCGCATCACGGCCACCGCCGCAACGATCGATCTCGCCGCGCTGACGTCGTTTACGCGTGGTTCCCTCACGCTGCACAACCGCGGTTCCGTTTCTGCACCGGTGCTCGCGAACATCGACGGCACCTCGTTGTTTGCCGCTGATGGCACTTCGATCAGCTTACCTCTCGTGACGACCTACGCACACGCGTCGACCGGCAGCTATCAAGACCGATCATGGACGGCGGACGGTCGGTCCAGTTCGATTTCACTTGCCGGCCTAACCACGATCACCAGCGGTGCGAACTACGACGCCGATTTGACGATCTCGGCCTTGGCCGGCGGACGGATCGATATACCCGCGCTGACGCAAATCAACGATGGCGGCGGCGACACGCGGCAACGCCGTGTCCGCATCGAAGCCAACGGCATCGACAGCGAAGTGCGATTGGACGCGTTGGCCACCTTCACGGATTCCAATTCCGATGAACGGTCCCAGTTGGTGGCCCAGTTCTGGGGAAACATCCACGCCCCGGTCCTCGAGTCACTCACCGGGGTGGAAATCTATCTTGACGGTCGCGGCGCGATGCAGACGTCAAGCATTCTATCGGTGAATCATTCCTACCTGAACCTCAACTCGGGTGACTATGACTTCAGCGGCCTGACTTCGGCGGCCAACACAACGATCACGCTGAACTACGCGACCGCAAACTTGAACTCTCTCACCGATCTGGCACGCGGGGCGATCAATCTGCGTGGCGATTTGGCGATCGATCTGAGCCATTTCACCAAGATCGACGGCGTTTCATTGTCGGTGTTTGACGGCGGTTCGTTGGATCTTTCCGGCGTCACCTCGTATGACTTCATCGCCACCGGAAGCTATGAAAATCGAGCTTGGACGACGCGCGGTTTCGGATCTTCGATTGATCTGAGCGGCCTGACGAAGATCACCGGAGGAACCGCCTACGACAATGACCTGACGATCGAAGCCCATTCCGGTGGACGGATCGACCTGCGTAGTGTTACCGAGATCGTGGACGGTACGGCTGGTGATACTCGGCATCGTGCCGTGCATGTCAGCGCGCGAGAGCGGGACAGCTTCATCGATTTGAGAGCACTTGCGACGTTTCAAGACAGCAACGGTTCGTCCAGCAGCGATGGACAGCGTTCTCAGCTCGTCACCGAACGCGGCGGCGACATCAGGCTGGATTCGTTGGCCACCTTGATCGGCGTCCGGATCGCGATGGATGAGCGACGCGACTGGGTCTTCGGCGGTGTCACCACCATGTCCTCCTCAGAGGTCATCGCGAAAGGGAAGACCATTAGCTTTCCCAGCCTGCTGAGCGCGACGTACACAACATTTGTCGCCAACGACGCGATCATCAACGCACCCAACATGACCACGTTTACTCGCGGATCGATCAGCTTGTATGCCAACGGCGGAGCCGACGTGAGTTCGGTGACCAATCTGGATGGGTCGGGCGTTTCCGTCGGTCCGGGTATCGAAGTGGATCTGCCACTGGTCACATCGTATTCGTTCTTGTCGACGGGAAGTTACCAATCGCGACACCTCATCGCCTCTGGGGGCGGCAGCCGGATTTCCTTGCCTAATTTGACCGAGATCACCGGCGGGACGAACTACGAAGCGACACTTCGATTGGAAGCCCAAGACGGCGGTGTGATTGACCTTCCGAATCTGATGACGGTCACGGATCCGTCAACGGGGGACACGCGTCGCCGTGCGGTCCACTTCATCGCCGACGGTCGTGAAAGTCGAATTGACGTTTCAATGCTCACGACGTTCACCGATGTCGGTCAACCGCCCGTGGCTTATTCCGGTGACAAGGTCTACTCCACCCTGACCGCCACACGGGGCGGTCAAGTGGACGCCGGAGCGCTCGCGACGATTCGTGGAGTGCGCATCTACGTGGATGAACTTGCTACGTTCCCCGCGTTGGCCCTCGAGTCCGCCCGCGACAGCGTCATTGAACCGGTCGGCGCCGGAAATATCGTACTCAACGCACTCGTCGACGCCCCCGGAACTGCGCTGCGGATTCATGGCTACCAGCTTTCCGCGCCCGCGCTGACCACACTGCAGCGCGGCGAAATCACGCTCACCGGTGGCGGCAATGTGGCGCTGCCGCTGTTGAGCAACATCGACGGTGCGAATCTGATCGTGATCGATGGGGTGACCCTCATGCTGCCCGCAGTGACTTCGATCACCCATGCGACCACCGGGTCCTACCAAACACAAATCTTGCGCGCCGAGGGCTACGGAAGCGTCATCGATCTGCAACACGTGACCCAGATCACCGGCGGGAACAATTACGACGCACGTCTCGCGATCGAATCCCTTGCGGGAGGAAGCATCAATCTTTCCGGTACCCAAACGATCACGGAAACCAGCCTAGGGGACCAACGACGACGACGCGTTGAACTGCTTAGCGAGGGAATCGGAAGTTTTATCGACCTCTCCGGCCTACAGACCTTTACCGACCCGTATGCGGGAAGTTTGTCTGGCGACGCACGCTACTCGAGGATCCATTCACGCTACGGCGGCACCGTTGATTTAGGGAGCTCCAATTCCGCATCGCTGACCAACCTGAGCGGTGTCTACGTGACGACCAGCAGCAACAGCGTGGTGGGCGGGCAATTCACGCTGGAGCCCGGATCCGTGTTGACGGGAAACGGTGTTGTCGCGGGCGATTTGATCGTGGGCGGGTTGCTCGCTCCGGCGGGGAAGTTGACGATCGACGGCAATCTGCTGCTCGACACGCTCGGCAATCTGGAGTTTGACATCGCCGGGCTGGCGCCGATTTCAAATCACGACGTGCTTGAGGTGAACGGATTCGTCGAGTTTCTGGGGACCATTGGGGCGGTCCAGGGAGGCGGCTATCAACCCGCCGAAGGCGACAGCTATCTGGTGATGACGTTCGACGGCAAGTTCGGAACGCCGACCTATGAAGGACTCGATTTCGGCAGCCAACTCCTCGCACCCGAGTTGTCGCCGAGCAATCTGGTTTTCATCACCGGATTCTCCAGTGGAGCGGCGATCACCAGCATCACGCCGTCGGACAGTGCCGTGTATCCCGACGGCCCGTTCCTGATCATCGAATTCGATGAGCCGATCGATCCCGATTCCTTCTTCATCGACGACGTGACCCTGATCGGCCCAGGTGCCGTGCCCATCAACATTGACTCGATCGAACCGTTCGCCGAAACGGACAACCTGTTCCTCTTGCGGCCTGATTTTACGCAATACGTCGACGGCCAATACAACATCACCATCGGTCCCGACGTGTTGGACTTCGTCGGCAACGTGATGAATCAGGACGAAGACCAGATCAACGGCGAGCCGATCGAGGATCAATTCACCGGAACTTTCGATTGGGCGCTGCCCGACTTGGAACTGGTCGGAGGAAACCTGACCACGCCGGAGACCAGTTATTCGTTCGGCGGCGACATCCCGCTCAGCTTCGAGGTGATCAATTCCGGCGCCTCGGTCGCGGGAGGCAGATCGTGGCGAGATCGCGTTTTCTTGTCCACCGACCTGATCCTCGACGGCAACGATGTACAGCTCGAAAGTGTCTCCCGCGATGATCCGCTGGCCGTCGGCGAGAGCTATCCGTTGGACCTGACGTTGACGTTGCCGCTCGACGACAATCTGACGGCCGGGACGTACTACCTGCTCGCATCGATCGACTACTTCGATTGGATCAGCGAATCGGACGAAAGTAATGTCTACGCCTCAGCCGCCCTCGAGCTGACGTTCCCGCCGCTGGTTGATCTGTTGCCGACCTCGATCACCGGACCGACGGCCGGACAGCCTCGGCAATCCAAGGTGTTTACCTGGGAGGTCACCAATCAGGGTGACGAGCCGACCGCGACGCATTGGTACGACCGCGTTTATTTGGAGTCGGTCGGCAATCCTGCCAACCGCTACCTCGTCGGCACGGTGCTTCAGAACGGACCGCTCAGCCCCGGCGAAAGCTACGTGTCGATGATGACGACCAACTTGCCGGATCTGGCCGACGGCGACTATCGACTCCAGATCGTCAGCGACTACAGCAACCGCGTCTTCGAGGGGCCCTACGAAACCAATAATTCACTCTACGGCGGCGTCACCACGATGACGCACCCGGATGTCGAAATCCGCAACTTCGAGGCGCCGGCGGCGGGCAACTCGGGACAACAAATCGAATTGACCTGGGACTTTCTGAATTCGGGAACCGCCGCCGCCGAGACCTGGCAGCAACGCGTCTACCTTTCGGACAATCAAACGCTTTCCGGCGACGATCGTCTGGTCGATGAGTTCATCATTTCCTCGCCGCTGGATCCCGGGCAAACACGCTCGGAATCGCGAACGGTTCGATTGCCGGTCGATCTGCAGGGCAACAAGTTCCTGTTGCTGGTCACCGACACGGCCGGCCAACTCGGTGAGCTTTCGGCGGGGGAAAACAACAACGTCGCCGCGAAATTGATCGAGCTGACTCTGTCGCCCTATGCGGATCTGGCCGTCAGCAACGTCACGGCGCCGGCGCTGACGATCGGTGACCCGGCGGACATCACGGTCGGTTGGACCGTCACCAACCGCGGTGTCGGTCGTGGCTTCGTCGACCAATGGACCGACGCGATCGTGCTGAGTGAAAATGCGACGGTCGGCGACGCCGATGACATCGTGGTGGCGACGTTCGACCACACCGGCGGACTCGATCAAAACGCTTCCTACACCCGCAGCGAAACGTTCCGATTGCCGATCGCCACCAACGGACGGTTTACCCTGTTCGTCCGCAGCGACTACGGCGACCTGGTGTTCGAAAACGACTTGGAGGCGAACAACGATGTCGCCCGGCTCGGCGAAATCGACATCATGCCGGCACCCTATGCCGATTTGGTTGTTGATTCAATCGATGTGCCGCTGCCGGTCAACGCCGGTGAGATCGCCAGTTTGACGTGGACGGTACGCAACGCGGGGATCGGGGTGACCAGCCGTGGCGACTGGTACGATCGCGTGTACCTCTCGACGACGCCCGACGCGACGGGATTGATCGGCGGAACCGAAACCGATTTCCAGCATTTCGGCCAAATCGCTCCGGACGGAACCTACGCCCGCACCGGCAACCTGCGGATCCCCGACGGTCTTTCCGGCGACCATTATCTCATCGCGCATGCGGCCCGCCGCAACGCGCCCTTCGAATTCCTCTACGACGACAACAACTTCACCGCCAGTGCGGCGTTTCCGATCACGTTGCTGCCGCCGCCGGATCTGATCGTCGCTTCGGTCACCGCACCGACCGAAGCGCAAGAGGGAACACTGGTCGACATCCAATGGACGGTGGAAAACACCGGACTGAACGAGGCGTCCGGCGGCTGGGTGGACCGCGTTTACCTGCAACAGGCCGGCAACCCCGACGCGGACGTGATCCAGCTCGGTCAATTCCCCTTCATCGATCCGCTGCCGGCCGGTCAAACGTATCACCGCAGCGAACGGATTCGGATTCCCACGCAGACGACGGGGACGTTCAATCTGTTCGTCAAGACGAACTTCAACGGCGCGCTCTACGAAGGTGCCGGCGACGACAACAACACGATGTCCCGCGAAATCGTGATCAACGTGCTTCCGCGTCCGGACCTGCAAGTCGAATCGATCACGATCCCGGACCGCTTGCAAGCCGGCGCCACGCTGTCTCCCGAATTCGTCGTCGTCAACCAAGGCGGCGTGGGCACGGGCAGCACCCAGTGGGTCGATCGCGTGTACCTGTCGTTGGATACGACGGTCGATCACGCGGACATCTTGATCGGCGAGTTGCCCAATAGCGCCGCACTGCTGGCCGGCGAGCGTTACAGCACCGAAGCGGGAAGCGTTGTCGTGCCGATTCGCTATCGCGGAGACGTCTACGTGATCGCCGTGACTGACGCACAAGACCGCATCGAGGAGTGGCCCAACAACAATAACAACTTGACCTACCAGTCGATTTACATCGAGCCGGAACCGCTGGCGGATCTGGTCGTCAGCGACGTCGTCGCGCCAAGCCAAGTCGTCGCCGGAAGCACGATCCCGATCCGCTACACCGTCACGAACCTTGGCAGCGGAGCAACCCACGGCGACACCTGGTCGGAAAGTGTTTGGCTGACACGTGACAAAAATCGTCCCCACCCCGGTCAAGGCGACTTCTTTCTCACGACGCTGACGCATCAGGGTGCGCTGGACCGGTTTGCCGGATATGAAACCGAAGCCACCGTCCGCATTCCGAGAGAACTGGAGTCGGGAACCTGGTACATCACGCCTTGGGTGGACCCGTTCGATGTGATCCCCGAAGACACGTTGGCGTCGAACACCAACCCCGATGACCCGAACAACTTTGACAACAACAACTACAAAGCACGCGCGATCGACGTGTTGGGATCGCAACCCGATCTGGTCGTCTCGGAAGTGATCGCTCCGCCGACGGGCTCGGGCGGCGACACGATCACCGTGACCTGGACCGTCGACAACTTGGGACTGGCCGACGCAGAACCCGGCGGATGGATCGATCGCATTTACTTGAGCGATCTGCCTGATCCCAAGAGCGTTCACGCGACGACGCTGTTGCTCGGAGAAAAGAAACGCGACCTGCCGTTGGCGAAAGGAGCGTCTTACACCGATTCGTTGGACATCGCGCTGTCCCCCTCGGCGACCGGCCAGTACATCGTGGTGATCACCGATGACGATGTGCCGCCGGAACCTTCGATCGACCTGTCCGGGTTCTTCCCGCAAATCCCACCACCGGAAAAGTACCATCCGGTTGACGAAGTCGACGAAACCAACAACGCGACCGCAGTCGATTCGGACATCCGCAGCTACCCGGCGAACCTGAAGGTCGTGGAGTTCGACATTCCCGACAACGTGTTCTCCGGCGAAGAGGTCACGTTCACCTACACGGTCGAAAACATCGGCACCCATCCGGTCTGGGGCGGCACACGCTACTGGAAAGATTTTATTTGGCTGTCGGCTGATGACGAGTTTGTTCGCCGGCGGGCGTCTTTCCTGGGCACGACGATTTACGCTCCCACATCGATCATCAACCCGGGCGACCGCTACACGATCGCCTTCACCACCACGTTGCCCGAAGGCACCGGAGACGATTATTCGCTGTGGGTGCATTTGGACGCCCACAATGACAGGTCGCCGTTGTACTTTCCCTACCAGGCGCGGTTGTTGGAAACGGATTGGTATCCCGCCAATGAAGGAGACAATGCCACTTGGCTCGGCCACTTTGATCGTTGGGCCTTTGAAGACCCCAGCGACAACTTGGCCCGCGCCGATTTTCCCATCATCTACAAAGAAGCCGATCTGACGATCACGGATTTCCAGGTCCCCGCGGGGGCGACGTCCGGCGAGACCATTCAGATTTCGTACACGGTCGAAAACGTTGGCAATCGAGAAACACGCGTCGGGTCGTGGTTCGATCGGCTGTTCATTTCGCACGACGCCTCGCTGGATAATTTTGACCATGAAATCGGTTCGCGTTTTCGCACCGGAGCGTTGAAGCCCGGTGAAACGTACACCGGCACGATCCAGGCGCGTCTTCCCGATGGGATCGAAGGTGATTTCAGTTTGCTGTTGTTCACCGACTCGGCCGCTCGCCAGGATCGCGCGCGGCGACCGAGCAATATCGGGTTCGAATTGATCGGGCTCGAGTTCGAAACACCCGGCACACTCGCCCCCTGGGATCTGGCTTCCGAAGCATCGCGTGAATCGGCGCGGGCCAACGTCAAGGAATACCAATTGGAGGGCAACAACATCGCCATCCGCGATCTGCCGATCACGTTGGCGCCGCTGCCGGACTTGCAAGTCACCGCGGTCACCGCGCCGGTTCGTGCCGACCGGGGGCAAGAGATCCATGTCGAATTCACCGTCAGCAATCTCGGCGGTGACACCGTCGCCGGTCAAGAGCACTGGTTCGATCTGATTTACCTGTCGCGTGATGAGTTCTTGGATCTCAGCACGGACGTCTACCTCGGATCACTGGAACGAAAGGTCGGATTGGACGCGGGGGCTTCTTACACGACGTCGCGAACGGTTTCGCTGCCGGCGGATTTGCTGGGGCCGTATTACGTCTTCGTGATCACCGACCCGGATCGCAACAACGTCAGCGGAAACGTTTTCGAGGGGCCCAACGAACGCAATAACTCGCGTACGACGGCGGTTCCCACGATCATTGAGCTGCCGCCGCCGACCGATTTGCAAGTCACCGAGATCACCGTTCCGGCGAATGTCGAAGCCGGTTCGCCGGCAACGATCTCGTGGACCGTCACCAACACCAGCAACGAAACCGCCAGCGGGCGCTGGTCCGACAGTCTGTTCTTTTCCAGCGACGCGACATGGGACCTGCGGGATGCTCCGGCGGGACGATTGGAATTCCGCGGCACGCTCGCGCCCGGAGAAAGTTACACCCAATCGTTTCAAACGATCACGCCTTCGTTGACCCCCGGCGCGTACCGTGCAATCGTCCGCGCCGATATCTTTAATCAGGTCTATGAGGACGTCGCGGACGGCAACAACATCACCGCATCGCCATCGACGATGCAATTGACCGCGCCGTTCTTGACGCTGGATGTCCCGCTGCCGACGACCCTGGCAACCGGACAGCAACGATTGTATGCGGTCGAGGTTCCCTTTGACCGCACGTTGCGCGTGACCGTTTTTGCCGACGACGATTCGAGCCACGAAATCTTCTTGCGGCACAACGATGCGCCGACCGTGCGAACCTTTGACGCCAGCAGCGGCGGGACGCTGTCGGAGACGCCCGCGGCAATCATTCCGACCACCGAAGCGGGGACCTACTATGTGCTTGTGCGGGGGTTTGCCACCGAGAGTGATCAGTCGCCGATACGGATTCTGGCCGAACTGTTGCCGCTGGCGATCACCAACATCAAGACCGATCTCGGCGGGGATTCCAAGTACGTCACCACGACCATCTCCGGGGCACGTTTTCACGAAGACGCGGTCGTCAAATTGGTCCGCCCGGGATTTGCCGAAATCGTTCCCGTCAATCGGAATTACGTGTCGGCGTCCGAGATCATCGTCACGTTTGATTTCGAAGATGCCCCGCACGGCTTGTATGACGTGCAAGTCATCAATCCGGGCGGTGAAGTCGCGGTTGTGCCGTATCGGTTCCAAATCGAACGGACGATCGAACCCGAAGTCACGATCGGGATCGGCGGGCCGCGTTACATTTTCGCCGGAGATCCGGGAACGTATAGCGTCGCGCTGCAGAACCTGGGCAACATCGACGCGCCCTACGTGTTCTACAACGTGGGCATTCCGGAAATGGGGATCAATGATTTCGTTTACGGATTGCCCTACAACCATTTCACGTCCAATCTGCGTGGCGGCCCCGAAGAGGGCACGCTGGCCGATTTGCCGTGGGCTGAACTCGAGTCGGCGGTCAACACCGACGGGACCGTCACCGCCGGCGGCTACCTGTTCGACCATCCGGCCGACGGGTTCGCCGGATTCACGTTCCAAGTTCAAACCTATCCGGGCTTGCGTGAGTTGCACGATCACGCCTGGGAATCCTTCAAAGCCAAAATCTACGCGGCGCTTCCGCAATACGCCGCAATTGATCTGCTTGCCGACGGTCCATCGGCACTGGACCAGATCTCACCCGGTCTGTCGTTCATCTGGGAAGTCTTTGGTGCGGTCCCCGACTTCTTGACGATCCCCAAAATCCCGTTCCAGTTCCATGTCGTCGCCTCGGCGACGTCGATGTCGCGCGATGAATTCGTCGTCCATTCGTTGGCCGAAGCGGATCAGTTGCGTCAAGGCATCTTGGACGACGCGGATGCCGACGCGGCGCTGGTGAACCTGGCCGGCAACGAAGCGGCTTGGCAATCGATGTACCTGAGCTATCTGGCCGAAAGCGGACGGCTGCGCGCCGAAGATGCCGTGCCGCCGACGCGACGCGACCAGGAACTGGCCAGTCTGATGGCGACGCTGGCCGGCGGTGTGTTGCGCGGACCCGGCGGAGATCAAATCATTCTCTCCGGCGAATTCGGTGACTTCTTTGACACCGTCCGCCGCTGGTACGGTCACGACCCGACTCTCGAAGCCCCCAACGACACGACCGGTGCCAATTTCACCGGCGACTCACTGTCGTTCTTCGGAATCCTCAGCGGTGCCAACCCCGTTCCCGAGCTGCCGACGTTCGACGATTACGATCTGGGGCTGGATCTGAACACGCATTTTCAAACCATGCGTGTCTATGTCCCATGGGTTCCGTTCGACAAACGCGGTGCAGGCATCCCGGCCGACTACCAGATCCGTGGCATCACGCCGAACGACGAAGACGTCTTCTTTCCGTTGAATTTGCAGGAGTACTACGACCAACAAGGCACCAACGTCGGCGCGGTTTCGCAAACCGGTCCGTTCACGCTGGAAACGGGAGGTTTTGTTCCCGCAGGCGAACCGCTTCCGTTCACGATCAATTTCCAGAACGACCCGAACACGACTCGCGATGCCAACGAAGTCCGTGTGGTCGTGCCGCTCGATGAGAACATGGATGCCAGAACGTTCCAGCTGGGCGACATCAAGGTCGGCGACATCACGATCCGAGTTCCCGGCGGACGGGCCCTTTATCAAGGCGACTTTGAATTCGCCGAAACGCTCGGTTTTAATGTTCGCGTCAGCGGAGGGATCGATGTCAAATCCAACGCCGCGACCTGGTTGATTCAGGCCATCGATCCGCTGACCGGTGAAGTCCGCACGAATACCGATGGTGGATTGCTGCCGCCGAACAACGCTCAAGGCCGAGGGGCGGGTTTTGTTTCCTACAGCATCGAACTTTCCGATGACGCCGAAACGGGACAATCGTTGACCGCCAAAGCCCGCGTGTTGTTGGACAACGCGCCGCCGGAGGATGCCGACGATCTGACGTACACGATCGATGCACAAGCGCCCGCGAGCAACGTGACCGTCACGCCGCTGAACGCTCAAAACGATTTCGTGGTCGCCTGGGATGTCGCCGACGATGCGGGCGGAAGTGGATTCAAACATGTCACGTTGTACGTCGCCGAAGACGGCGGCGACTACAACATCTGGCAGCGCCAAGTCGGCCACGCGGTCGGCGAAGAAGTCTTCATCGGTCGCGTCGGACACACGTACGAGTTTCTGGCGTTGGCGACGGACCAGGCTGGAAACCGCGAAACCCCGCCGGCGGGCGCCACAGCGGATGACGACGGCACCACCAATTCTCTCGGGGCCTTGCCGACGGTCGATGCCACGACGCGTCCGAATTTCGGACAACCGACGCCGCCGACCACCGAGCCGTCGACCAATCCGTTATTCGCCGCAGCCGAAAACTTGGTCCCATCGACCGGATCAACCACCAACCCGGCGATCTTTGACACCGTCTTGCAACCGTTTACCGCCAAACGATTCGCCGACGGTTTCGACATCACCGCCACCGGCGTGGCAACCAGCGGCATCGGACCGATGGCGATCACCGAAACGCCCGACGGAGACATTCTGATCAGCGGCGGCACGGCCAGAAATCAGCTGTACCTGTTTGATGCCAACGGTGGGTCGGCCGAAGGAACATGGGCGGAACTGGATCATCCGATCTTTAATCTCGCGTTTGATGACGACGGCCGACTGTGGGCGACCACGGGCGGCGGTCCGCTGTTGCAACTCGATCCGATCGACGGCAGCATCCTGGCCGAACACGGCGAAGGTTTGACGATGGGACTGGCCATCGATCCGGCCGGCGGCGACGTGATCGTCGGTTCCCGCTATGGTGTCGAACGATTCGATCCCGACACCGGCACCTTCAAACGACTCAGTCGTGACTTGGATTTGCGAGTCGGCAGTCTGGCGTTCGCCGCTGACGGAACGCTCTATGGCGTGCAGTGGCCGGAGCGAGACGCGGTGGTGCGGTTCAATCCTCTCGGACGCGCCGAAACGGTGCTGTCCTTTGAAACCCCGATCGATTCGATCGCCTTCGGACAAACCGAAACGTCACTGGAAGGGTTGATGTTCGTTTCCCACAACACGGGGAACACCGGTTTCGGACAATCGGTCGCCACGGGCGAAAACAGCGAGCTGACGATGGTTGACGTGGCAACGCTGCGTCGGGTCGCGGTCGCCACCGGCGGCACCCGCGGCGACGTCGTCGCGACGACCAGCGACGGACGCGTTCTGATCAGCCAGTCCGAACAAGTCGATGTGATCAGCCCGATCGCGATCCCCGAAGTCGTCGCGACCAATCCGGCCGAACAAACCGTCGTCGCGCTGCCGCTGGGGCTGGTCAGTGTGACGTTCAGCGAGGAGATGTTCACGGGACTGGGGACGGAAATCGAATCCGTTCTCAATCCCGGCAACTACGTCATCCACGGCGACGCATCTCTGCCGGACGACCAACAGCCGGTGATCACCGAAGTCCGCTATCACGAAGCTTCGCAAACGGCCTATCTGTTCGTGCAAGGATTCTCTGCCGGGGAGCACGCGCTGTATATCGGCAAAGGGATCGAAAGTGTGGGCGGGTTCTCGCTGCCGGCGGGTTACGAAGTCCACTTCACCACGGTCAGCGAGTTTTCCGCCGACGTCGACATCACCCTGACCGGCACACGCTTCGATCGTCAGACCCAGGCGCTGACGTACGAAGTCGAAATCCGCAACACCGGTGACTACGACTTGTTGTTGCCGATGAGTCTGGTACTTGATCCGGCCGGGGGAGACGTTTCCGCCGGCGGCGCGGTTCCCGGTCAACCGGCGATCCCGGGTCCCGATGGACGCTGGCTGTTTGACTTGACCGCCAACGTTCCCGACGGCGTCCGCTTGCGTCCGGGTGAATCAACGACGGCCAAAACACTTCGCTTGCTTTCGCCGAACAACGTCGCCGCCGATTTTGTTCCCGGATTCCTCGCCACCGCGTCAGCCAATTTGCGTCCCGGTTTCGAAACCGATCCGGTGCAATTCGCGACCGTCGACCAAGCCTATTCGTACGACGCCGATGCGGTTGACCCGGACGGCGTCGCGGTCGCGTATCTGTTGCAACGCGGTCCCGAGGGCATGACGGCGGATCCCGACACGGGGCTCGTCACATGGACTCCGACGGTCGGCGTCGCCGAGCAGAACGACGTCGTGTTGTATGCATTCGATTCACGGGGCGGATTCACATCCCAAACATGGACGGTTCGTGTCACCGGCGGGAACCGGGCTCCGGAATTTGTCCAGCCGCCGGCGGAAGCCCGGATGAGCGAGAACGAGACCCTGCAAGTCATCGTGGAAGTCGACGATCGCGAGAACGATCCGGTCGATGTCTGGGTCGACAACCTGCCGCCGGGTGCGTTCTTCGATCCCGCCTCCAAGACGCTTTGGTGGACACCGGGCGAAAATGCCGCAGGCGTCTACAGAGATGTCACGTTGGTCGCGACCGATGGCATCAACACCACGCGACATGCGTTTGACTTGTTGGTCAGCCAGGCCGATCGGCCGCCGGTCATGGACGCGATTGCAGAGTTTACCTTGCGCCAGGGCGACCAATGGACCTATCGCATCGGTGCTTCGGATCCCGATGGGGACCGGTTGCTGTTTATCAGCGCCGATTTGCCGAGCGGTGCGACGTTGGACTCGCGTGACGGAACACTCCGCTGGACCGTCGGCTTTGATGTTCCACCGGCGCTTTCGATTCCCGTGACCGTGACGGCGGGTGGCCAATCGGTCGACGGCCAAATCGACGTGACGGTGATCAACGCCAACGGCGCACCCAGCTTTGACTCGATGCAGGGTTGGTCGGTCGAAGAAGGCCAGACGCTGGTCATCACGTCGTTCGCGTTTGATCCCGATCACCCCGATTTCCAATTGCCGATACGATTGGACGACGGCACGCTCGACCCGCCGGGGCTGGTTTCGCCGATCACCTATCGCGTCACGGACCTGCCCGACGGAGCGACGTTCGACACCGATACGGCGACGCTCACTTGGACGCCGCGCTATGACCAGTCCGGGGACTACAGCGTGTTGTTCGAAGCGACCGATGACGGCGACGGCGTCAGTGATCCGATCACGATTTCATCACGCGTTCCGATCTCCGTTCGTGACATCAATCAGCGACCGATCATCAATCCGATCAGTAACCTGACGCTCAGCCGCGGCGGCATGATCGATGTTCCGGTTTCGGTGGCCGATCCCGATGGCGACAACATCACGCTCGAGGCCGCCAACGGATTGCCGGGGCTGCCGCTGCCCGATTTCGTTTCCTTTACCGACAACGGCAACGGGACCGGACTCTTCCACTTCGCACCGGGAACGGGCGACCGGGGCAACTACACGCTCTCGTTGATCGCCAGCGACGACGGAAACGGCCACGGTCGGGGCCGAATCGAAACCGTGCAATATGATTTTGTCGTCACCGTGGAATCGGCCAACGACCCGCCGGTTCTCCAGCCGGTTTCCTCGTTGGTGGTCTTGCCGGGCGAGCTGTTGCGTCTGCCGTTGCAGTCGAGCGATCTGGATCAGGAACCGCTTACTTTCACGTTGAGCGGGTTGCCGGGCGAAGCGCGGCTGGTCGACGGTGCTCGCTATGGAGAAGCGCTGCTCAATTGGGACCCGACGGCCGCCGATTTGGGAATCTACGACGTCACCGTCACGGTGACCGATGAAGGCAACGGGGATCTTGCGCGGTCGCTCACCTCGTCGCAGTCCTTCGTGATCACGGTTCGCGGCACCAACACCGCTCCGACGTTGACCGTGCCGGCAGACGCATCGGTCGACGAGGGCGCGGCGCTGTCGGTCGACTTCTCCGCAACGGACCCGGAAAACGATACCGTCCGGTTTTTCGCCGATGATCTGCCCGCCGGCGCGACACTGGATCCCGCGTCCGGGCGACTGGAATGGTCGCCGACGTTCAATGACGCGGGAACGTACTTGATTCAAGTTGTCGCCACCGACGGATCAGGTTCGGACACGAAACCGTTTGCGATCACCGTCGGCGCCGTCAATCGCGCGCCGCGGCTGGCATTCCCCGCCGCCCCATACGCTCGGGAAGGCGTGTTCACGCAGTTCCAGGTCACCGGTGCGGACTTCGACGGCGGATCGTTGGAACTGACGGCAACCGACGTTCCCGACGGAGCACTCTTTGACGCCAGCACCGGTGTGTTTCGATGGCAACCGCGGTACGACCAAGCGGGAACGTACCACGTCACCTTCACGCTGACCGATTCCGAATCCGCGTCAGATTCGATCACCGTCCCGATCGTGGTCGAAAACGTCAATCGTGCGCCGGTCATTGAGAGTCGCCATCACCAGGTCGTGGTGGGCAATTTGCTCGATTTTACGATCGCCGGAACCGATCCCGATCTGGATGACACGTTGACCTTCTCGGCGTACGGATTGCCCACCGGCGCGCAACTCGATCGGGCCACCGGACGAATCACATGGGTGCCCAACCCCGGACAACTCGGACGCACGATCATCGACGCCCGTGCCAGTGACGGTCTGGCCGAAACCAAGTACACCATCGTGATCGACTCGGTCGCGACGCCGCAGTTGCCCGATGTCCGCATCGTCACCACACCCAGCTTCCCCGCGTTGCCCGGACAAACCGTTCGAGTGGACGTGATCGCCGATGGCTTCGCACCGATCGATTCGTTGGGTCTGACGCTTGACGGTGTGCCGGTCGCGTTGGATGCCAACGGACGAGGCGAGATTGTCGCCGGAGTTCCCGGGAAACAATCACTCGTCGCGACCGCCACGGATGTGGACGGGTTTGTCGGTTCGACCACCGAGATCCTTCGTGTGCGAGATTCCGCCGACAAGACACCTCCTCAACTGGCACTTTCGTTCGGTGGCGTGACGACGGCGACCGAACCGCTCGATCTGATCGCGTCGGTCGTCGACGTCAATCTCGACGACTGGGAACTGGAAATCGCATCACGCGGTTCGAATGACTTCCGCCCACTGGTCGATGGCGAGTCGACCGGTGAGGCCATCGTGTTGACGACGATTGATCCAGGCACGATCGCCAACGGTATTTACACGCTCCGGTTGTCGGCGCGTGACATCAGCGGCCGGGGCAGCGAAACGACGATCGATCTGGCCATCAATTCGGCGGTCAAAACCGACGCCTTTGTCCGCACGGACGTCGACGCGACGATCGTCGTGGGCGGAAAAACGTTTGAGTTCGCCCGACAGTACGATTCACTCGCGCAAAACATGACCGGACGACTCGGTGATGGTTGGCGTTTCACGTTCGGCGAGACCCGATTGCAGCTCGGTATCACGCCGCAGCAACGCGCCGCTGGCGTCGATCCGATCGCGCTCGAGTCGATCGGCATTTATTCCGCGTTGTCCGCCGGTGATCGCGTTTATCTGGATTTGCCCGACGGGACCCGAGGGGGATTCACGTTCGAACCGGTTGTCGTCCAGCCGTTCGACCAGAACGATTCGCTGGTGTTCTACCGACCGAACTGGGTGGCCGATGATGGAGTCGACTTTGTACTCGAGTCACTCGATCGATTGCTCGTCGCCGGTGGCAATCGCTACTATGACCAGGAAACCGGCCAGCCCTATCATCCGGCGAACGACGTGTTGGGCGACCAGGCCTATCGGTTGACTTATCCGAGTGGAAAAGTCGACGTGCTGGACGGAAACGGTCGCTTGGCGCAGCAGGTTTGGCCCGACGGTGATGTCTGGCATTTCAGCGACAGCGGGATCAGCTTTTCCGACGGGACGTTCATTCCGATCATCACCGACGACGCCGGTCGCGTGGAATCGATTCGACTGCCGGCCGCGCTGTCCCCACTTGGCGACTTGCACTACGTCTATGACGACGCCGGTCGGTTGATCGAAGTCGCCGCGGTGGCGGTGCCGCCGACCGGAGATCCGCCCGCCTCCTTGCATCGCTACGGTTACGAGTCACGAAGCGGTGGTGCGTTGACGGTGGCGACCGGCATCGGTGGCGAGAATACGTCCTACCCCAGCGGGCTTCCCCTGACCGGTGACCTCGGCCGGGCGATCGATTTCAGTGGCGCCGAAGTCATCAACGAACTCGAAGCCGGGCAGACACATCAGTATGCCTTTACGATCGATCAAGACCAGTTGCGTTCGACCGGCGAGCAAGTCGTTTGGGTGCGGGCGATGGTGGAAAGGTATCGAAGTCCGTTTGTTGCGGGAACGCCAAGCATCGCCGGGCTTTCACCGATCGCACGGAGCGTTGACGAAGACCGTACCGTCGCATTGTTCGCGATCGATCGCGCCGATCAGTACGTGCTGGACGTCCGTGGAGCGTCAGACGACGACGATGGGCGTTACCAACTGTTCTTGGATGTCGTCGGCGACATCAACCGCGACGGCGCCGTCGATGGTCTCGACAGCGAATTGATCTTCGAATCCTTTGGAACCTTCGTCGGTGATCTGGAATACAACCCCTACGCGGATTTCGATTCTGATGGTGCGATCACCGTCGCGGATTCCCAGCTGTTGGCCGCCAACTTCGGGTTCACGTCCGATTTCGCCGCCTTGTCATTGACCGATCGATTCGTGACCGACCCGCAGTTTCCGATCTACCAGCCGGATCCGGTTTCGGGGACGCCGCCCACGATGGAGACGCCGATCGATCCGTCGACGGGAACCGACACGCGAATCACACCGGCGCCGGAACCCGTGCCCGCGGTCGATCCGCCGGCGCTGATTCCGATCGCATTGGCACCGACCGACGGCGCGGCGTTCGCCATTCGCAACGGGCTGTTCGATGCCGCGGGGGACCAATGGAGCGTGCGTGGAGACGTGTTGTTTGACGATGGGACCGCAACCCTTCGCGAGACGCTCGGCGAGCGGACGTCGGTCCGGCAGGCTTTCTTTGTCCCAGGTGATGCATCGATCCTGCGTTTCACCGTGGCGGGCTTGACCCTTGCGGCGACCGATGCGCGAACTCCCGATGCCTTCGAAGTCGCCTTGTTGGACGCGACGTCCCTGGCGCCGCTGGCCGGTCAGCTGGCCATCGGTAACAGTGACGCGCTGCTCAACATCGCTTCCGACGGAACGTACACGGCAGCCGCGTCGGTCACGGTGGGCGATGCCGATTCCGTTGATCCGTCCGCCGACCTGGGTGGAACGGTTTCGGGAGATCGCTTGCTGGTCCAAATCGATCTGACCGCAATCCCGGCGGGGACCCTGGCGGTGCTTTCGTTCGACCTGTTGGGTTTCGCCGAAACACATAGCGAAGTCAAAATCGACAACGTGTTCCTGGTCACCGGCCAGTTGCGCGCCCCCGTGGCGAACACCGATTTGGTGACGACCGACGAAGACGTTCCGGTGATCTTCGACGTCTTGGCCAACGACGTCGACAACGAGTCGTTGTTGGATCCGTCGACGCTCACCATCACGTCCGGCCCCTCACATGGACAACTCTTTGTCACGCCCGGCAGCGGTCATGTGACCTACGCACCCGATTTGGACTACTCCGGAAACGATTCGTTCACCTACACCGTCAAGGATCTCGACGGGTTTGTTTCGGGCGAGGCGTTCGTCAGTTTGACGGTCGCGCCGATCACCGATGACCCGCTGTTGACGACCGAAAAGTCGTCGGGACCCCAGGACACTGAATTGCCGTTGTCGATCGATGCGGCCGCGATGGATGTCGACGGCAGCGAAGAAGTGATGATCACGATTCAGTCGCTGCCTCAAGGGGCGACGCTCAGCGGTGGAACGCGTGTCGCCGACGGTCACTATCGCTTGCGACCGGATGAACTCGACGCGTTGAGTTTGGTTCCCGCCGCCGGGTGGTCGGGGCAAGCGAAGTTGGAAGTCCAGGTGACCGCGATCGATCAAACTGCCGAGCCGGTCGTCAAAACCGAATCGCTGGATTTGGACGTCGAGTCCGTGATTGTTGAACCGATGTCCGTCGTCGATTTTGTCGTCAACGGTGGCGAAGTCCAACGCTCGCTGATTCACACCTTGACGGTCACGTTCAATCAAGACGCCTGGATCATCGACCCCGCCGCGGACATTTTTATCATCGACATTGACGGTCATCAGATTCGTCTGGATCCGTCACGCTATACCTACGACTCGGGGACATTCCAGCTGAATTTGGACGTCGACGGACTGATTCAGCAAGACAAACAGTATTACCTCGCGCTTCGAACGGCGGGGATCGCCAGTGCCGCCAACCGATTGCAGACGCTGGCGACCGGTCCCGAGTTCGGCGGGGATTATTTGCCGCTGCCGTTCCATCGGTTGCTCAGTGATGTCAACGGCAACAACGAAGTCGAAGTGGAAGATTGGCGCGACATCCGCAACAGTCTGAACTCCAATGCCGATTCGGATCGCTATGTCCGGCACCGCGATTTGACCGGTGAAGGGATCATCGATCGACATGATTTTGTCGCTTGGCGCAATCGGCTGACCCTGACGACCGATTTTGTCGCGCCGCAGATTATCGCCGCCGTCACGTTGCCCAACAACGCGCTGCCGCTGGTCGAATCCTACCAAAGCAATGCCGAGTTTTCGCTGGTCATCAACGATGTCAGTGACGTCAGCTCGATCTTGATGTCGATCAACGGATCTGCGGACATCGAAATGGTCGATGAGCTTTCACCCGACAAGTCGTTCCGGTTCC
This sequence comes from Rhodopirellula sp. SM50, assembly GCF_002289565.1. Lineage (GTDB taxonomy): Bacteria > Planctomycetota > Planctomycetia > Pirellulales > Pirellulaceae > Stieleria. Next base: position 28,843 of record NZ_NTFY01000145.1, read on the forward strand.
CATTGGCGGATCTTTTCGCCCGCGCCGGCCAAGCCTTCGGAGAGGGCGATCACACGATCACGTTGGTTGCGACCGATCGTTTCGGTAACGTTTCGGATTCGGTCGACGTCGAGCTGACGATCGACGACACAGCGCCTCCCGTTCCGACGACGCCGGTGTTGGTGCAGGCCGACGGCAGCGAGGTGTCGGGCGTGACGGTCGGCGATCCCAACGTGATGATTCGTAGCGAGGGGCAAACCGGTAGCATCGTCCGTCTGTACCGTGGCGATCAAGAAATCGCGCTCGGTGTGGCCGCAAGCCCCGTCGATTTCCCGCTCAATTTGACAGGTCTCGGCGACGGAACCTTTACGTTTTCCGCTACCGCCGAAGATCCGACCGGCAATCGCAGCCCGGTCACCGACACGCTGACCATCACCGTCGACACCACGGCGCCGCAGATCGATTCGCTGGATCTCGACCCGGCCAGCGATACCGGCGCGATCGGCGATCAAACCACGGATCTCGATTCAGTCACTCTGGTCGGAACGACCGAACCCGGAGCGGTGGTCCGATTGACCGGTACGGGGATCGAAACGACCGCGGATGCCGGCGGCGCGTTCTCGCTTTCGGCGGTTCCGTTGCGGTTCGGTCCCAACGCGCTGACCGTTTCCGCGGCCGATTCGCTCGGCAACACTCGCCAGCGGAGCATCAATTTGTTCCGGCCGCGATTGGAATCCGACGCGCCCGAAATCGCCGTCACGCTGTCGGACGACACCGGACTGTATTTCAACGACGCCGTCACTTCGCAACCGACGCTGACCGGTGCGATCAACGATGCGTCGGCCATCGCCGGTTTGTTCCTGTCGGTCAACGTGGTTTCGGCGGTGAATTCCACCACGGCCTCCTACGGACCGGCGGACGTCACCGCCTCGCTGACCGGAGCGACGTTCACGTTGTCTTCCGTGGACATTGAAAACGCGATCGGCCAACCGCTCGACGATGGAGAGGTCACGTTCACGCTGCAGGCGGTTGACCTTTACGACAACGCCTCGGCCAGGCGATCGGTCGGTCTGATTCTGGACAGGACGGCGCCGGACGCACCGTCCCGTCTGACCCTGTCGCCCGATTCCGATCTGGGGCGCGAGGATCAAGACGCGATCACGAGCACGACGAAGCTGAGTTTTGGACTCGACGCCAGCGAACCATCGACCGTCGCTGTGTTGGTCGACGGAAACCCGCATGCTCAGTTCATGTTGCCCGACGGGCCGGGCGAGGTCACGCTCACCGGACTCAGCGAGGGCACGCACCAGATCACCGCGACGATCACCGATGTCGCGGGGAACACGAGCACGCAAAGTGACCCGTTGACGGTGGTCATCGACACCACGGCACCCGATTCGTTGACGTCGGAAATCACGTTGCCGGGCGCCGGGTCGGACGCCGGATCAATCGGCGGGTTGACCGAAGCTGACGCAACCGTGTTCCTGTATCGAGGCCTGGACTCGCAAACGGCGATCGGCGAAACCATCGCCGCCGCCGATGGTAGCTATCGCTTTGACGCAGTCCGACTTCGTGACGGATTGAATCGATTCCGCGTGGTCGCAGAGGACTTGGCGGGCAATCCGATCGAGGTGGACGCGTCGACGACCTACGACGCTCCCGACCTGTCGGCTCCCGAAATCGAATTGCGACTGGCCAACGATAGCGGGGTTTCGACGAGCGATCGTTTGACAAAAAATCCGACCGTGACGGGCAGGGTCGACGACGCGAGTCGCATCACCAGTTTCCAAGTCAGCGTCAACGCCGGCGCGTTCGTCAATACGCTGGGTTCGTTGCGCGACAATGCATTCACACTCGATCGCAGTGTGCTCGAAACGATCGCCGGTCATCGGCTCGACGACGGGACAGTCAGCGTCCGCATGCGTGCCGCGGACCAGGTCGGTCATGTCTCCGACCTCGCCGAACTTGTTTTTACCCTTGATACGAACCGACCGGACACGCCCGCGCCGCTTCGACTCGACGCGGCAAGCGATTCGGGGACTCCCGGCGACGGGATCACCAACAGCACGACGTTGACGTTTGTCACCAGCGTCGACGCCGCGGACGCCCAGGTCATTCTGTTTGCCGACGGTGACGAAGTCGACCGGGCCGATGCCGGCGGAATCGTCACGCTGTCCACCGATAGCGAGCGCGGGCGGCATCGATTTGTCGCCCAATCGATTGACGCAGCCGGCAATGTCAGTTTCTTTACCGCGCCGCGATTCATCACGTTCGATGACACGTTCATCAAACCGACCGTCGGGTTGCTCGCGGCACAACAGCGAGTCGATTTGGGAAGCCCCTTCCATACCACGACTTCAGCGGTCACCCTCGTCGGTTCGGCCGAAAGCGGCACCCGGCTCGAACTGGTCGGACGACCGAACTTCACCGTGGCCGGTGAGTTTGACCGGTTCCAAATCGAAGGCGTCCAGCTGACGCCCGGCACCAATGCGTTGCAGGTTCTGGCGACTGACCCGGCCGGCAATACCGCAACGGTCAACCTGAACATCTCGTTTGTCGATCAAGACGGACCGAGTTTCGAAATCGATCTGATCAACGACACCGGACGCAGCGACACCGACACCCGCACCCAAGATCCGACGATCGGCGGTCTGATCCGAGACGCTTCCGATGTGGTGTCACTGGTCGGATCACTTGACGGTCGAGCGCCGATCGAGATCACGTCGGCGCTCAACGAAGACCTGCTGTCGATCGATTTGGCGCGATTGGAATTGCTGTTCGGTGACACGTTGCCCGACGGACGCCATCTGTTGTCATTGGTCGCGACCGACGCGGCGGGCAATGAATCCAGCGCCGAGCTTCAATTTGATCTCGATCGCACGGGGCCACCGATCGAAACCCCGCCGGATCTGGTCACCTCCGACGACCTCGGGCACGACCAGTTTGACAATCTGACCGCCCAAACCGAACCGACCGTTCGTTTGTTCGCCGAACGAGGCGCCCTGGTCAAGTTCTTTGCCGACGGAAGCTTTGTGGGCGAAGTCCTGTCCACCGGAGTCGCTCAGTACACCCTGCCGGCACTCGATTCGGGAACGTACCACGTCACGGCAACCATCGAAGACGCCGCGGGGAATCTCGCCGGACCGTCCGATCCGCTCGTGTTGACCGTCGATGCGACAGCCCCGCAGGCGGTCACGCTGGAGATGCTCGAATTCCACCGCAGCAGCGTCCGAGCGAACCACACCACCGACAACCAAGTCAACCTGATCGGTACGGCGGAACCGGGAAGCCGTATCACGATGAGCGGACAACACGAGACGCCGATGATCGATGCGTCGGGATTGTTCTTCTTCGTCGTCGATTTGGAAGTCGGCACGAATGAGTTCCTGGTGACGAGCGAAGACCCGGCGGGAAACATCACCGAGCAAACGTTCGTGTTCACGCGAGGGGAACTGCTGCCCCCGACATTTACCTTCGACGTGATCGATCAAGGGACGCTGACGCCGCCGATCATTCAAGGCCAACTGCGTGCCGAAAATGCGATCACCAGCGCGATCGTCAGCACCGATCCCACATTCACGCGACGCGTGTTCGACCTGAATGAGTACCTGAATGCGGGTAATTTCACGCTGACGCCGACCGACATCGAGTCGATCAATGGAGCGCCGTTCCCGGACGGCGACCACGCGTTGTACTTCTCCGCGATCGACGCGCTCGGACGCCAGAGTCAACCCGCCGAAGTTGCTTGGACGCGCGACTCCTCCGTGGCGCCCCAGCTGCAAGTCGGCGTCACACCGATCGGCAACGAGTATCGCTACGTGATCACGGCGATCGGTGCGGCGGAACTCTCGCGACGTCTCGATTCGATTTCGGTTCCGATCCCGGTGGACGTCACCGTCACCGATCTGGTCGTTCCGCCGACTTGGAGCGTCGCTTATGTCCCCGGAGCGGATTCGATCACGTTGGCGGCGATCGATCCGGCTGCCGACGGATTGGGGGCCGGCGACCAGCTGACGTTCGGCTACACGGCAAACACCGCACCGACCGCCGGATTTGCGACGGCGACGGTCGCGGACTTGTCACAAGGTGCGGCGACCGGCGAGTTGCAACTCGCCGTCCAGGTTCCATCCTCCTCCGCCACGGTCGCCGTGACCGATTACTACTCCTCGTCCGCTTCGGCGGTGCTGACTGTCGACGCGGCAAACGGCTTGCGCGCCAATGACGCGGTTGGCGTGTCCGAGATCGAATCTTTTGATCCGCGAACACGATGGGGCGGCGTGGTCAACGTGGCCTCGGACGGCAGCTTCACGTTCACTCCCGGCAGCGTGTTTGATTCGCTTGCCAGCGGCGAAACGGTCACGGACAGTTTTACGTACTCGCTGCGTGATAGCGGCAATCAACCCGCAACGGCGACCGTCTATCTGACGGTCAGCGGAGAGAACGCCGGTCCGACCGCGGTCGACGATCTGGCGTCCGAGCTGACGCCGACGTTGTACACCCGCGCCGGCGTTCCCGTCGCAATCAATCCAGCCGATTTGATCGTCAACGACTTCGATCCCGACGTCAATGATCGATTGACCGTGACATTGATCGCGCCGACCAGCCTGCGCGGTGCGTCGATTGGTCTGGTCGACGGCGATTTCGTTTACGATCCGACTGGGGTGGCCGCTTTCGACAACCTTCCCGCCGGCGATCATTTGTTGGACGAAATCACGTACACGGTCAGCGATCCGTCCGGGCTGAGCGATACCGCCGTCGCGCAGGTTTGGGTGCAGAGCCGCATCAATCTTGCTCCCACCGCGGCAGCGACGTCGATCACGATCAGCGAAGACGGCGAGATCGATGTGTCGACGTTCGAATCGTTGCTCGTCGGGGCAACCGACGTCGATCGCTTGCCCGCTGATCCGGCCCTGAGCATGGTGCAAGAAACGGTGACCAGTTCCAAGGGTGCCACCGTGATCGTCGCCGCCGACGGCACGTTCGTCTACGATGCGTCCGGCTCGCCCGCGATCCAATCGCTCGCCCCCGGCGAAACGACCAGCGACAGTTTCCTGATTCGCGTCACCGATGGCATTGACAGTTCAGCCACCGAAGTGGTGACGCTGCTGGTCACGGGGGTCAATGATGCGCCCACCGCCGTCGACGACCATTACACCGGCGTGTCGGCCGACGGCTTGCTGACGACCACGATCACCAATGGTCTGTTGGCCAACGACAGTGACTTCGATTCACCGCCGCCGTTGCTGATCGACCCCAGTCAGACGGACCTGTTCAGCGCCGGCGGTGCAGTCGTGACGCTGCGGCCCGACGGGACCTTTGACTACGATCCATCCGGAGCGTTCGCGGAACTGGCCGAAGGCGAAACGGCAATCGATACATTCCAGTATGTGGTGCTGGACGAGCGAGGTGCCGAATCGATTGCGACGGTGCGGATCGAAGTGATCGGAGTGGACGATGCACCGATCGCCGGCACCGACGGGGTCGAACGCGGTTTCTGGACCGTTGCGACGCAAAAGATCGAGGTGTCCGCCACCGACGGAGTCCTGGCGAACGACAGCGATCCCGACGCGGCCAGCAACGGAACGATCCTGGAGGCTTCCTTCGATGGGTTCAGCCAATACGGCGCGCGCGTGATCGTGTATCCCGACGGCAGCTTCAGTTACGACCCGACGGTCAGTGCAACGATCGCACAGTTGCAAGCCGACGGGATTGATGTCGTCGATACCTTTACCTACACCGTGCGTGAAGTCGCACCGCCGGCACCCTTGGGCGCCCCGCCGCCCGCGGTTCCGGCTTCCGAAGGTGAAGATCCCGGCGATGGTCCCGGCAATGCAGTCGCCGGTCCACCGCCACAAGCCAGCAGCGAAGGCGTCGTCGAGATTATCCTGCGGGCAAGGCCGTCCAATTACAGCTTTGATCTCGTCGCCGACAACCTCGGTGAAATTGGCAGCGGTGTGTCGATCAACAACAAGGGCAACGTCGCGTTCCAGACCACCAACGGTGGAAGCGATTTCCTGTACATCTGGAGCGAAGACACCGGAGCGTTGTCGTTGGTTCCGGAAAGCTTTGTCGGCGGCGGCAATCAGGTGTCACAGCCGCCCAACAACGGAACCGGCGGCGTGCCGAGTGCCCTGTTCAGTCACATCGTCCAAATCAACGACCAGGATCGCGTTTTTGCCCAGCGGCAAATGAATGCGGCGGCGATGTTGGGGATGCCCATCATGGGAGTCCCGATCCTGACCTTCACCGATGTCTTGTTGACCTATGCCGAACTGTGGAACGGCGAACGCGTTCTCGATGGTGACAGGTACGGCACGCCAACGCAGATCGGTGTCGGCGATCTCGGCATCGCCAACGCGGGACTTCGCTGGGGCAACCCGATGATGATCGATTTGCAACTGGTGACCATTCTCGGAGGCATTTTGCCGGGAGTGGTGGGGTTTGCGATCAGCGCCTCCTTCCAACTCGTCCCGCGAATCTGGACGCTCAATCCGGTTTGGTCCAGCACGTACTACACTCCGGTCAATCCGGTCTGGAACGTCTTCCAGGACCCCGACAACTTCAATTTTGATGTCCTCAACGCGGTCTCGTTGGCGACCTCGCTGGCGCCGATCTGGGTGCCGCAACTGTACGTCACGCCGTTCGTCGCGATCTATCCGCATTCGGCATCGGTCAACAACGTCGGGCAATCGATCTTCGTCGCCAGCACGAACAGCAGCGCGGGAGACCCGGGGTTGAATCTGGTGACGTACGGACATCAAGGACGCCAGCCGTACAAGTCGGTCGGGATCGAGCGGCCGATCAGCTACGCCATGATGGCCGACACCGGCCACAGTGTTTACACGACCCAGGGCGGTGACGTGACGATCGTCGATTTCGATCTGAACGAGACGAGCAGCAATGAATTCACGGCCTATGGCGATCGTGCCGCGATCAGCGATAGCGGGTACGCCGCCGTCGCCGGTGACGGACCGATGGGAGAAGGCGTTTACATCATCAACGCCCGCGACGGAAAGTGGGCAAAAGTCGTGGGGCTTTCCGGCGACGGAATCCTGGACACCAATGAAGTGGAGGTCAACGGCGAAGACGTCGGTTCGATCGAAGCGATTCTCGGCGGCCCGGTCGGAATCAACGGCCCCAAGGTCGGCGAGGAACCCGGAACCCCGTATTTCACGATCTCCTTCATGGCGATGAGCGAAGGCCGGGAAAGCCTTCAATCGGTCAACTTCTTCCCGGGCGACCTCGAAAACGACACCTTGGATCATCGGCTATTCGTCGGGCTCAATCGGGTGGTTACGCTCGGCGAGTTCTTGCCGGGGATCGGCAGAATCGATGAGATCCGAGGGTTTGATATCCTCAATAACTCCGGGCAAGTCGTCTTTACCGATGGTGAGCACGTCATCCGAGCCAATCCGCCGGTCAACCCGACCGGCGAATTGATCTACGCGTTCGAACGTCGAAATCTCAGCGAGAACAAAGTGTTCAAGCGTGAAGGCGGCGCGGCGGTCGCGCGATTCATCGCGGGTGATCCCAAAGCGAAGGCAGACCAATTCAGCGCGTCAATCGATTTTGGAGATGGAACGTTTGCCCAGGGGACGATCTTGCCGATCGATGATCTGCCGCTGGGTTTCGAAGTCGTGGCCGAACACCAGTACGATCGCGAAGGTCCGTATGCGATCACGGTCCAGATCACTGATCACAAAAACGAGACCGGCGGCATCGCCGTTTCGTTGGCCAATATCGTCAACACCGTCAACGAAGAAGACATCGAAAAACTCGTCACGGTCGACGACGAAGGCAACGAAGTCCTTCCAACGATCCAAAGCTTCGCCTCGCCGATCAAGCCACCGGAACGAGACGATGTCGGGGTGTCTTGCTCCGTGGACCCGCCGAGTGACGAAGAGATCCGATCGGCCGGTCTGGCCACCCGCGCGACCATTGATCGTGCGACCGGTGTCTACGACGTTGTGTCGGTCGGATACGGAGGTTTCGTCTACTCCTATGGTCTTGCCACCGCCGGCAGCGACGGTCAAGGCGAACCCAATGCCCGCCAATCCGGCGGCGGTTCGTCCATCAATATTCGCAAGGTCATCTCCAGTGGACGCCTTGATCCCGTTCATTTCACGCCCGAATCCCTGATCGTCGACCGCTATGAAACCGGGTTTGATGGATCCAGTGAAGGCGCCAGTTGCTCCAGCACCATCACCTTTGCCGAAGTGTCGGATACCGAGGTCTTTTCGACAAGCTACTTCGTTGACGAAAAGACGTTCGAGAATGGTGAGTTCGATTGGACGCTCACGACCGAGAAAACGTCCGACTACTTCACCTATGGCGAACGTTTCATCGACGGCGACTTGCAGTCCCAGATCGACAGCCTGGTCGGCGGCGGCGGAGCGTCTTTCGTCGGTGACTTCACCCTCCAGGGTTTCGAAACCAGTCTCGAAGTCCTGCGCGAGTACGGACCGATCACTTCGATCACACGTGATTACACGATCGACTCGCTCTCATCGGTCGATCATCGCGGCGGCCGACAGTCGTACGGGTTCGTGCATCGCACCGAGACGGAATCGTCCTTCCGATCCACCGGTTCGGTCTCACGCGATACCTACAACCTCACCATCACGCGTGATGTCACCACCGACATTCTCGAACAGCGTCAGTACAACGGGCCGCGTGATACCACCACCACGGGCGTCAGTCGGTCCAACACGACCACGACCAAGTCGGGAGACCTGCTCGGCAGTTTCACGATCGCGACGACCACCACCGCGTCGTCTGACACGTTGACCACGGAGACCAATCAAACACTCAACAGAGATTCCGTCGCGACGACCGAATCGACCTCCACGCTGAACGGAACCGGAGACAACGTGGGTGGCGGTTTTGTGTTCGTCTCATCCGATTTGGCCACGTCGCTGGTCACGTCCCAGACGACCAACCAACAATCTTCGTCGGACACCTCGCAAACCTCCACCACTCGGGCTCACGTCACCCAACGCGGCAATTTCTTCGAGGGCGACTACCGATACGACGAAAACCGCAGCACCAGCTACACGTCGAGTGATCGCACCGAGAATCAGACGTCGGTGACAACCACCGAATCCGCGGGCACTCGCGAGCTCGACGTCTTCACCCGCGGAAACAAGAAGTCCGGCGAGTTTGAGATCAGCGAAGACTCGGCGACGAATGATTCGACAACCATCGTCGCCACCAATCAAACAGAGACGAAATCATCGAACTCGATGACGGAAACCATCGGGGAATCGAACAAGGAAGGAAACTCGAAAAGCGGTCAGTTCGAATTCAGCGGTTTTACGTTTGCAAACGTGATCGCCACCAAAGTCACGACCAACGGGCCGCTCCGAACCGAAAGCGACGAAGAAGTCGAATCGGAAACGCGATTCAGTGGATCCGGAAGCTCGAAAACCGGAAACGTCGACAAGTCCGAACGAACGAAGACCAAGACGACATCGCAAGAACGCACGACAAACCAGACGCATTCGAGTACCGCCGAGATCCTGTCCGAACGCAGCGACCGAGTCACCACCGATTCGAATTCCCTGACCGGTGATTACACGCGACAAGTCGAAGGGACGTCAACGGTCGCCCGCAGGGAAACGGTTCGCAATCAAGACTACCGAGAAACGTCCGAGGTCCGCACCGAGACATCCGACCGGTCCACGATCCAGGGTAACGTGATTTCCACGGAGATGGCGACGCAGTCTCGTTCGACCGAAGAAGAAACTCGCACGTCGAATGCTTCGCTCACCACGTCCACACTGGTGGGCCAGACGACCGAAATGGAATCGCTATCATCGACCGTCAGCGTCGCCGATTCCACGTCTAACAGCATCGTCGGAAATTTCACGAGTGACCAAACCGTCAATACCGAATCCGAATCTGAAACGAGTGAGCGGAATCAAACGTCACGTAAATGGGCGGGGACCACGTCGACGTCGACGCAGCATCTGACTGCGACCGGCAACTCGATCAGCGGCCAGGCCGACCACAGCAGCACCGCCTCCGGGCGGGCGCTGAACCTGACCATCTCCTCCAACGGACCGCTGATCATTCCGCGAAAACCCTTCGACACCGAGAATCCAGTTCGTCCCGAACAAGTCAGCGGTGAATCGATCGTCGACAGCAGTTCGACGTCGACGACCTCGTCGAATTCGATTACCGGCGTGTTCAACTCGGTGTCGGACTCGACCGTGATACGCGATTCCAGTTCCGTGCGTGGGAACATTTCCAGTCTGACCTACAGCAGTGCCGACTCGACGACGCAAACGCATGTCGTCTCCGATGGAAACCAAATCACCGGAGAGCTCACCCGCACGACGGTCGAAGACACCGATGCTGATTCCGCCTCGCGGAACACCAATCAATCGTTGACCGAAGAGGAGTCGGCCTCGTCCAATTCCAATCGCAGATCGACCGAAGAAGGCAACCGTTTCACCGGCGATTTCACGATCCACTTCAACTTTAACTCTGACGAAGGCAAACGGGTCACGCGAACCAATCAGACGCTGCAGGAAACACGTGCGATCGGAGTGACGGCCATCGGACGTGGCGTCGAATACGTCAACCGCGTCACCGGCGATTCGACCAGTCAAGAAAATACGACACTCTCCCAGCGAATCGAAGTCAGCGCGCTCAATCAAGACCAAACCACGACTTCACTGACCACCACCGGCAGCTCGACGCAGGTCAATCGACTCAGCAACCAATTCACGAAGAATTACTCCGAACTGCGGTCCGGAACCTCCCAAATCGTCGTGTCGCGGACCGCCGTCCTCGGTGATCGAACCACCCAAACCACGGAGACCACCGACGCGAGTTCTTCCAGCCTGAGCGCCGGAAACCGCGTCAACGGATACTACGACGGCAACGAGGTGACGTCGCAATCGGTCGCCACGACCACGTTGGTGACCAATCAGACCTACGAAGAAGAGGCGGCCACGCGCTCGAACCGTGAAACGACCACCCAACGCAGCGGAAATAGCGTCACCGGACATTACGAAGAAGCTTGGACGACGATCAGCTCGTTGCAATCGGATCAAACGATAACAAACCAGTCGCTTGTCAACGTGATTTCGATCGAAACCCATGGAACGACCCTCGGCGAATCGTCGGGCAACAACCTCAGCGGTGAAGTCGTTCGCGGTGAAGCGGGTGAATCCGAAACCACTCGCATCGAGACCGTCACCAACGGACCGCTGACCGCAACCACCACTTCGGTGAACGTCGCGACGACCAGTAGTGCGTCGTCGGGCAACCTGATCATCGGTGTCTTCGACACCGAGTCAACGGCATCGGAAACCGTGACCCAAACCGAGACCGCCACCAACGGGCCGCAGACCACGACGATTTCGATCACCGACCAGACCGATACCGAAACCACGCGCGCCGAACACCAGATCTACGGGAACGTCGAGTACGTCTCGCGGGCATCGATCCAATCGGACCGCACGACCGAGCTGGTCAATCAGGAGTTGCGATCCACCAACACAACGCATTCCCAAAGCGAATCAGTCACCGATTACGAGGGGAATTCCGTCACCGGTCTTTTCACCCGCGACGAACAAACCGAGCACCGATCGACCGCGACGGAGACCGAATCGAATCGAGGCAGAATCGAAACGTTCACGGCGGCCGAAACGCAGACCACGCACGTCGCCGCGTCCGGCAACTCAGTGCTCGGAACCAGTTTCGGTACCAACGTCATCAACAGTGAAAGTTCGGTCGTGCATTCGATCACCAATCAAACGCTGTCGGTCGATGCCACCGTGACCGAGTCGGTTGGTCGCACGCAAACCTTCACGAATAACTCGGTCAGCGGCCAGTCCGATTCGACGACGACCAATTCCGGCAGCCGGACGCGTACCGAAACGGTTGCCAACGGAACACTGAATGCCTCCGTCACCGAAACATCGACCTTCGCGTCGACCGCCACCAAGACCAGCAATTCGATCACCGGCGTCTTTACCGACACGCTTTCCGGGTCCCAAGAATCCGAGCTCGTCGGACAGGACACGAACAAGACGTTGGCTGTCAACTACGTGACGGCCGTCGACAGTTCCTATCAGTCCAGCAGTTCAGGCGATGCAGTCAGTGGCGATTACTCGAAACAATCGACGACCGAATCGACCGAGGTCCGAACGTCCTCCAGTACCAATGGTCCGCTCACGATCGACGCGACGGCAACCACGACTCAGGATGTGACCGAATCGGAAACCGGAAACTCGGTGGCCGGAACGTCGAGCATCGATACGGTCACGATTGCCGAAGTCATCCTGGTGCAAACGGATGCGAATCAGCCGCTGACCGTTGGCATCAATGAAACGACAAATTCGCGTGTCGAAACCGACACCTCCAACAACGCATACTCCGGCGTTTTCAATAGCACCACCGTTTCCAATTCTTCGGGAACACGGGTCGAGACCGTTAGCAATCAAGGCACCAGTTCGACCGTCACCACGGTGTACTCCGACAACTCCACGGCAAATTCTGCGGGCAATTCGATCACCGGGGCGATGGCCTCCGATACGACCGGATCGTCACTCGACACAACGAACTCACAAAGCTCGGCTGAGACCAAGACGACGAACGAGACGATTTCGACGGAATCGACCTTCCTGTCCGAATCGACTTCCAACTCGATCACCGGAGCCTTTGTCTCTCAATCGAGCAGCGTGTCGGACACCGCCATCGAATCGTCGATCACGAATCAGACGCTTTCCGCTTCCAAAGACCAGACCGTTCATTCGGAAACGATGACCGATGAATCCGGAAACCTGATCACCGGACAGTACGCCTCCGATTCGACGACGACCTCGGCCGCTTCGGGAAGTCAGCGGGACAACAACCAAGTCTGGGTCATCAATTCGACCTTTACCGAAGACACTGTGACCCGGAACGTCGAATCCGGAAACCGAGTCGACGGAACGTTTGCGTCGACCATCACCGCAACCTCCGGGAGCACTTCGGCGGAGTCGAATCTGACGGGCCCGAATACGACCAATGAGTCGACCGACTCGTCAAATTCTACGGTCGTGATCAACGGAGACCATCTCACCGGTGACTACTCCTCGGTCACAAACGGAGATTCGGCATCCACCTTCATGGAGACCTTTGCCTTAAACGGTCTGTCCGGTTCGAATCGCTCCAGCACGACGGTCACCACCAACTCCACCGCGAGCGGGAACGAGATCGCGGGAACCGAAAGCGCCATCACCCATACCGAAACCACGACGGCGGGGACAACCGGCGAAGTAAATCGGGCGCTGGACCCGATCGAAAACTATGCGATTGTCGCGACGACTTACACCAGTACGTCGACCGCCGACACCAACAGCACCTCCAACTCGGTCTCGGGAGTCTTCTCGAGCACCACCACCGAAGCGGTCATTGGTTCAGGCAGTGAAACCAGTTCGAACCAAACGCTGGAATTGGCCACCACCCGTTCCAGCAACGCGAATTCCACCACCACTCGTTCGGGCAATAGCGTGACCGGCGCGTTCGCCGAGGCCGTCACTTCGTCCTACGGCAGCATCGAAACGGAAACGGCAACCAACCAGACGCTGACCAGCACGGTCAACGTGGAAACAACCGGCACTTCGGAATCGACAACGACGGGCAACGAGTTCACCGCCGCGGTCACGTATTCATCCGGTGGAGGCGAGTCCACCACGACAACGCAAACGGATACGAATCAGACGCAAACCGTGGCGCTGACCGAAACGGTGACGAGTGTCCATTCGAGTTCCGGTTCCGACAATTCGATCACCGGCGCCTATGCCTCGTCCAGTCGCAGCGTCGACACGATCGAACAGGACGAGACGCTGACCAATCAAACACTGACCGAAAGCCTGTTGCGAGCGGCAACCGTCACCACAACGGTGGCCGCCTCTGGAAACACCATTACCGGCGGTTTCACCTCCGAAACCGAGTCGGAATCGTCGGCAACGGCGTCGGGAACGGCTTCCAATCAGACCCGCACCACGACGACGTTCGATCAAGTTGAAACCGAGTCGTCCACGACCTCTGAAACCGGAAATGCTCGGTTCGGGACCTACGAGACGACGATCGAAGCGACCAGCACCGTCACCACCAATCAGGCCACCGTCAACCAGACGCTTTCTTCCACCGCCACCTCGACGACCACGACATCGAACGAAGGCACCCGGTCTGGAAACCGGACGACCGGTGAGTACACCGACGCTTTCACGCTCCACGTCACGACGACCGGAACCGGCAGCACGACCAACCAGACCCAAACCTCCTCCAGCACGACGGACGAGTCTTACACCGAATCGACGACGCAAATCGGAAACGAGATCACGGGACTGTTCACGGTCACCGCGACGATTGGATCGACTTCGACGCAAGATCTCTCGGAAACCAACAGCGACCGATCGATCACCGGTAGCACCACCTCCACGTCATCGAGCGAGCGTTCGGGCAGCGGAAACAGCATCACCGGCGTTTTTGCGGACACCACCGAGTCGATTGATTCGTCTTCGACGACACAGTCCGGCACGATCGCAGACCGTTCGTTCCATCTGACCGAAACGACGTCGATGACCACCGCGACCGATTCGTCGGGCAACACGATCACCTCCGCGACGACGGCTGTTTCCGAAACGAGCGACACCTACGATTACACCAAAACCACTACCTATGCCGACGGAACCGATGAAACGACGGTCAACCAGACCGGCACGTCGAATTCGGATTCCACCAGCAATCGAATCACCGGAGTCTACTCGACCAACGATTCCACGTCGCAAACCACGTTGCTGACCGAATCGGGAACTAGAACGGACACGTATTCTGCGACGTCGACGATGGGCAGCACGTCGTCGGCAACCGAAACCGGAAACCGAGTTGTTGGTACATTCGAACGGTCCAGCGAATCGGATTCCTCCGCAACGATCTCGCGGGGATTGACCGACGCCGCGGGAACGACGCTCACCGTCAACGAATCGATGATCGGTGATTCCGAAGAGACGCGATCCGGGAATTCGATCACGGGGCTGTACACGCAAACCGGACTGTCCGCGTCACGCGTCACAACGACCCAAACCGTCCTCACCACCGACGGGCTGCATGACCACACCGCCGTCAACGCAGTGACCAGTACATCGACGTTGGGCGGAAGCGGTAATTTGGTCACCGGCGAGGTGACGAGTCGAATTGAATCGAGCACGACCACCACGCTGACGCAAGACGGTACGGTCGGAGGCATTCAAGTCGACTTTGATTCCAGTTCGACCGACGTCGCTCAAACGGATACCAGCGGCAATGACATCACCGGAATCTTCCAGCATCTCACCGCCGGCACAGAAACTTATTCTTTCACCCAGGTCATCGACCGCGGCGCGGCGGGGCAATCAAATTTGACCGGCAGCGGCGAAAAAACCTACAACAGGACTTCGGACGTTCAAGCACTGACCGGCCAGGCCACCAGCACGACGACCGGAACCGATTCGTACACCCTCACGCAATCCGGCTCGAACGCGTCGGGAGTTTTTTCCGTTGACCTGACCGGCGAAGACACGTTCACCGAGACCGAAACGACCAACTCGGAGACCGGTGTGTTCTCCAGATCGACCGACGTCGAGGGCTCCGTCACGGGGACACGCACGGTCGACGGCACAACGACCGCGGTCGCCGAAGCGGTGGATCAGGTCGTCGCCCAAGAAGGCAACTACGTCGACGGCGACATCACGATCAGCTTCACCGGTTCGGGTCGCTATGATCAGCTGGTCGACTACACCGATACCTCCAACGCGGTCGCCGGCACGCCGGGCATGTTGGACCATTCACCGACCGGCGTTCCGATGTTCATGGGAACGCCCCCGAGTCTGCCGACCGCCGGTGGGACCGAACAACTCGCTGCCGTCGCCGCGACCGCGGTGACGTCGGTCGCGGTCGACCAAACCGGAACGCTTGCCGCCGCCGCATTTCGGGGTTCGCAATCGGCAACGATTCATTCGATCACCCCGGGAAGTTCGCTTTCGGGCAGCGGACTGATGACCCAATACGTCATGGCCGGAGCCGATGCGGTCGACCAGTACTGTTTCCCGGCCGGTACCGAAATCTTGATGGCCGACGGGACGGCGAAACGAATCGAAACGGTCGTCGCGGGTGATCGAGTCGCCTCGGCAAAACGGAGTGCACTGGAAATGATCGGCACGGCGTCGATCGGCAACGCGTCGATCGGGGCAGCGGCGGTCACGACCGCAATCGACCCCGGGTTGCCGACGGAACGGCAAACCATCGCGGCCACGGTCCGGGAAACGTACCACAACGATCCACAGCGATTGCTCGACATCCAGGTGGGCGATTCCAGCATCAGCACCACCGCCGGGCACCCGTTCTTTGTCGTCGACAGGGATGGTGGAGAAGCCGCAGCGACGGAGGTTCGGCCGGCGGGAGTGGCCGGTCGCTGGGTGCTCGCGCATGACCTGTTGCCCGGAGATCAGTTGCTCGACGCCGAGGGGACGGAGTTGACGATCACGTCGATCCTGCGAAATCCATCGCCCGCGGTGCCGGTCTACAACTTCTGTGTCGCCGAGCAGCACAACTATCACGTGCGGCTGCCGGGGACCGACCATTACGTGTTGGTGCACAACGATTCGTTCGGCTTGTACACCTACGGCAATGCGTTGGTGCCGGTGCTGATCGAGGAGCTCACCAATTGGGCCGAGGACGTCGCCAACCGCACGCAGGAGATGGTCGACTTTGTCAAGAGTCACCCGTGGGTGTTCAACTTCAAAGAAACGTTGATGGGTGAGATCACGACGATCCTGTCCAACGCGCTCACGGACACACTGAATCTCGGTGTGGTGTTGGTCGGCGGGTTCGTCTATCACTTCAACAACGATCTTGGCACATCCATCATCGATGCCGGCCTTGACGGCATGAAGAACAACACGCTGTTCGGCGTCAAAGGAACGACGCTGGCGATCGCGGGTTTGTCTGCCGTCGCGACGGTCGCCACGTTCGGGACCGCCGGGGCCATCATCTTGTTTGCCGGGGCATCTTACGGCGTCGTCGATGCCTACATCCGATCCGATTTGAGCGGAAAAACCTTCACGTTCAACGATGCCTTCAAGGGGGCGATCAACGGTGTCACCAACCCGTTTGGTGCGACGTTCGGCCTGATCGGCGGTTCGATCGGGATGCTCACCAGCGAGGGTAACTCGAAGGCCGAATTGTTGCAGGCGTACAACTTTGGACACCGCGCCGGATCGGCTCTGGGGACGATGATCGGTGGGCTGGCCGCCACCGGCGTGGCGGCTTATGCCCGCAGCGGCAGTTTGGGGTACGCCGCGACGGCGGTTGCTCCGGGCGGACTCGCCGCGGTCGGCGGGATGGCGGTCGGGCACATGGCCGGTTTGGACCTCGCCACCACACTGGAGTTCGCCACCACGATTTCCGCTGTCACCGATCTGACAAGCGTGCTGTATATCAAGTGCTTCGTCGCCGACACGCCTGTTTGGGTTCCGGCGACCGCAGTCGGCCACCTGTTCGCCGCCGGCTCGCAACCGTTGCCGATCCTCGGCGCCGCCGCCAGTCCCTCGACGGTCCAATTGGGGGCCGGGATTTCCTTGGCGATCCTCAGTTCCCTTTCGTTCGCAGCGTTGCTCAAGCCGAGCCGCCGTGAAGAAGACGAGCAGGAACCCGATCACGCGCGGTGCATCGACTCGGCGTTCGGCTCGTCCGATGGCAAGTGGCAAGAATTGGCCGACATGCTGTGGTCGGATCCGCATTGCACCTCCAAGCCGATCCGGAAACTCGGGTTCGGTTGACCGTTTCTTCCGCCTTGATCGTCAGTCGTTGTCACCCATTCTCGAATCATCCAACACCCAATCGTCCCATGTCCGCTTCATCGAAACACTCCCCATCAGCTCGACGCTTACTTGCGGCAATGTCGATTTTGATCGTGGGACTGGTCGTCTCCGCACGGCTGATCTTTGGAAGTGCGATTCCATTTCTGGCTGAAACGCCGACGGTGAACCGCGTTGATCCGAGAACGACGCTGGCGGCTTTGGAACCTGCCCCAGCCGGATCGGGCGGTCACGCGACCAAGCCGATCGACGCGTTACGGGTCGGTGATCGGGTGCTGGCGGCCAACCCGGAGATCACGGATCTGGAACGATCGACTTGGCAAGAACCGCGGTGGGATCAATGGATTCACTTGTCGCTGAAAATGCCTTTGCCCGCCAAGCCACCGGTGTCCGATCTCGGCGACGCAAAGGGGACTCCGGTTCTGAACGTCGAACTGCTGCGGCCGGAACAGTGGTTCGTCGAACACGTCGGATTTGTGGTGCGGCCACGAGACGGGAGTTCGCGTCCGGCGAAGATCCGCACACTGGTCGACTTTGAACCGAACGCCGATCGCAAGCGTGTCGCGCATTCGCCATTGCGACCCGCGTTTCGGCATCTGTTGGCCATCGAAACCGAGTTGGACTCGCGTGAAATGGACTTGGTCGGATTGTCGGTCGAACTGGACCTGCCCGAGATGGGCGCGGTCGGCACCGCCTATGTGACATCGATCGAGCCGTCGGTTTCGGTTCAACCGGGTGACGGTCAGGTCGTCACCGCGACGTTTTCACACCCGCCTTCGTCGGCCGTCTTGGACGTTCACTTCCAAGACGGATCGGCTCCCGTCGGCGTGACGGACAACCATCCATTTTGGTCGGTCGACCGCCAGCGGTTTGTTCCCATCGGGGAAATGGAAATCGGCGAGCGCGTGGTCACGTTTCACGGCGAAACGAAGCGAATCGAGAGCAAACTGCCGCGGCCCGGTCCACAATGGGTTTACAACCTCGAGGTCTACGGCGAGCACGTCTACTTCGTCGGCGAGCAGGGGCTGCTCGTTCACAACTCGTATCAGTCCAAGGCGGATCGGGTACGCAACAAGTCTCAAATGGATTTGTTGCGAGACGAGGCGTTTTCGGTGCTGAAATCCGCTCGTCGTCACGTCGAAAAAGAGATGCGTCGCGACCCCCGATTCAGTGGACTCCTGAAAGCGGCTCGGGGCGGTGACAATCAGGCGAGTATGATTTACGGTTTCATTCTTGACGCCAAAGTCAAAAAGACGCTTCAATTGCCCGGAGCCAACACGGGCATCACTCGGATTTCGGGGCTCGTGTTTTCCTCCGGCGGCTCTCGACTGGGATCCGTCGTCAAACCGGGAGGAAGTTTTGGCGTCAAGGGACAGTATCGGCTGCCGGATTTTACGTTTACCAAAGGCGGTGTGACCGAATTCTGGGACTTGAAGGGACCGGGATTCAATCGCGCGACCAGCCGACAGTTTGATGACATTTTGAATTGGACGGGCGTCGAACCGATCGCATTGAGGTACAACCGTTGAACCAGCCCTCGCGCAAACCAAGCTCATCGCCTGGCGGAGTCGATCATGGACTTCGCTAAGGGCATGGTTTTCTATCTCGACGGAGATCCAGGTACCGCCCGTGAGACGTTGACCGAGTTGGTCGAAGGGATCTTGGATCTGATCGATCAGTCCGGTGACGATTCCGGTCTTTCGAGTTTTGTGAAGCGGGCGAAATCTCAATGGGGCAAGTTCATTCAATCCGCCTCCTTCGAATCAAGCGAAAAATTCCAGACGCTTCGCTCCACCGCCCGCGACTTTCGCGTCGGGCAGCTGCTGATGATGGGAGCCAGCCCGGCACCGGGATGTCTGAATCTGCCGTCCTTCCTCTACGCCGAGGTGCCTGCGACGGTTGCTGAGGAACAGATCACGTCGATCCTGGTCCGAGCCGTCGAATCAGGTCAGGTGTTTCTGGCGCTGTCGGATCAGGTCTTGGCCGACAACCCGAAAGATTACCCCCGGTCAGCCGCCGCTGCGGTGAAGCGGATCGTCAACGAAAACCTTTCGGTCAAACGCGCCGAAGACACTTGGCTGAATCCTGGTTTTCGCGTCGCACTGTCGCGTGACGGGGTGAGAATCTTTGACGGCCCCAACCGAATCATCGTCGTGTCGACCGAACATGCCCAGGAGCACTTGAAACATCTCGATTGGGAAGCGTTGTTGCCGATCTGGCGGCAAGACATCAAAACCTGTCTGGTCATTCAGGCGTTCTCCGAATCGGATTATCGGCGGCTCGCAGGGGCGATCACGACATCCACGTTTCCACTCGAAAAACCAAAAATGTTCTGGAAACAAGACGCTTGGGATCAATGGAAGCAACGTTTTCTCGGTAGCGGCACGTAGGTTTTTAAACGGGGCACCCTTAGTTTAAAAGTTGACGAAGCACTAGCGATCGCCTTGAAGAGGTTCCTCGCGTCCGATGTGCGACCGTCGAACGCCGCGATTCAAATTGCTACTGTAGAAAACCTGCAACGAGTCAAACCCACTGATGGCAGGGCGAACCCACGGATTTCAGACCGCACGACATCCGTGGGTTCGCGCTGCTATCCGTGGGCTGATTTTCCCGGGCACCCTTGCGACGTGACGTACCGTCACACTTTTCTGATCCCGTCGATCCGCCGCCCGTTCCCAAATCTTCAGCCATTGAAATCGCACCCCGCTGTCGGAATACCGCTGTGACTATTAATCTTGTGCGATGGCGCGTTCGGTGAAAACGCTCTGCAATGATGCAGGCCACCGGTTCGCTCGATTCACGAATCGTAATGTCGATGTCCCTCCAAACGAATCTTCCCGACTACGGGCGTACCTTTCCGCTCTACGTGCCGCCGATCGATTGGTTTTTTCTGATCGACGATAGTCCCGAGTACACGATGTCGTTCTTCCTGGACCTCGATTTTTCGGGCCAGCTGGATCAAGACATCTTTCAAGCCGCTCTCGAGGAGGCGTTGGCCCGTCATCCGCTGCTGTTCTGCGTCATCGAACTGGCCAAGAAAAATCGGCTCTGCTGGGTGCCGGCCCCCGACAAGGTCCCGCCGGTCGATTGGGCCGACGGCGACGTGCCGATGGAATTCAAGAATAACGGCTACATCGACATTCGAACCGAAACCGGCCTCCGCATCTGGGTCCGGCAGTCCGCCGATTCGGCGCGGGTGACGATGCAGTTTCACCATTCGGCCTGTGACGGCACCGGCGGCTATCGCTTCGTCGGCGATCTACTCGGCTGTTACATGAAGCGTTTGCCCAGTTGCGAGGGCAAGGTCGAACTTGGCAATTTCGACACTGCACTGTTGAAGGTGCGACGCTCGAAAATGCGCAGCATCCGCATTCACGACAGTGGATTCAAAAAACTAAAAATCGCGATCGCCGAAGGCTGGAATCATCTGAGCACCCGTACCGCCCCGCTTCGGCCGCCGGCCACGCCGCCGCGCAGCTTCGTGTTGCCCGGGATGGTCAAGCAAGAGTTTTCCTCCGGCGACCTGGCGACCCTGCGGACCGCCGCAACCTCCCAAGGCGGAACGCTGAATGACCTGTTCCTGTGCAAGATGTTTCAGGCGGCGCTGAAGTGGAACGGGCCGTCGACCGGATCAAGAAAGATTCGCTTGCTGGTCCCGGCCGACATGCGCGACGGTCAAGATTTCGAAATCCCGGCGTGCAACATGACCGCTTGCACCTTCGTCACAAAAACCATCGCCCAGATCCAAGACGAAAAACGCTTGATGGATCTGGTCATCCAAGACACGCTGGCGCTCAAGAACGGCGCGCCCCAATCGGCCTTCGTCAACGCGCTCACGTCGGCGATGGAAGGGACCACGATGCAAAAGCTGCTCAAGTACGGCGGCTGCCTCGCGACCGGCGTCTTTTCCAATGCCGGTGACCCTTCGCGTCGGTTCACCGGACGGTTGCCCAAGCAACGTGGGAAGATCGCCTGTGACGAATTCACCCTGGAAGCGATCACCGGAGTGCCGCCGCTTCGCAAACACACTCGCAGCACGCTTTCATCGAGTATCTACGGCCGCAAGTTGAGCTTCTCACTCCGCTGCGATCCCTACCTGTTCGGCGAAAGCGACACCAAAGAGCTGCTGGAATTGTTCTGTGATCAACTCAGGCCGTTGATCGACAAGGCGTGATGGTCGGCGTTTGTGGGATAGGCTTCCAGCCTGTCACTATCCCCTCCCCTCGTTCCAAGGCTCCGCCTTGGAACGCAATGCCGGTTTGGCTCTGTCACATGCTGCTCGCGACCGGGAGGCGGAGCCTCCGATGCACTGTGTTCCGAGGCAGAGCCCTGCGCCGTGAACGATTTATTTCCTGTGTTTGACGAGGTTTTAGCGGCAGGGCGCAAGCCCTCCGGTTCCACATCGTTGCCAACACACCGGAGG
>NZ_NTFY01000146.1 GCF_002289565.1 Rhodopirellula sp. SM50
ACAACGCGTTGGAGATCGATGACTTTGTGTTGCCCATCGCCGGCACCTACACGATCCGCGCGTATGAGTCTGAGAACGACGCCACCGGCAGCTTCACCATTGGAGTCAGTGATCAGCCCGTGGACGCGGGTACCGAACCGATCGCATCGGACAACGAAATCGTTGACCGCGAGATTGACCCGATCGGCGATGTTGACCAATTTTCTTTCACGGCGTTCCTGGGCGAAGTCTTCAACGTCAGTGTCGACGCATTGACGCCCGGTCTGGACCTTGACTTAACGATCGTTGACTCCTTGGGCGCCGACCGCGCAGTCGTCACATCCGGTGTCGATGCACTGCTGAACGAATTCGTTGCTCCTGCAGACGACACGTATGTGATTCGTGTCGAACCGGCGGGGCAACCACAAACCTTGGGCAATACCGGGAATTACACGATTCGTCTTGAGCAGGTCATCTTCTCGCCCAATTTGACGGTCAGCGATGTCCAGCCCCCAGCGGACTCAGGCATCGAAAGTGGCGACACCCTCTCGCTCTCTTACACCGTCACCAACATTGGTAACCAGTCGACGCCAGATTCTAACTGGATCGATCATGTTGCGATCTCAGCCAATTCGGTCGCGGGAGACGCGGACGATATCCCGCTCACCGACGTCGCTCATTCAGGTGTGCTCGCAGCGGGTGCTGAGTACGTGAACCAGATCTCCGTCACATTACCCGAAGGAATCAGCGGCGACTACCACGTCATCGTTTCCACGGACACATCCAACCTGGTCACGGAAGTCTTTGGTGAAGACGACAACACGCTCGTCTCCTTGTCCACGTTCCACGTCGACTTGGCTGCCTATCCCGATATGCAAGTCGACAATCTCGCGGTGGACTGGGGTACCAGCGACGTTCCTCCGCTCTCCGCCACCGTCACATGGGATACCGTCAACCGCGGAAATCTTGCCGCTTCCGATGGCTGGCAGGAACGCCTGTCCGTCACGAACCTGACCACCACCACCATCACCCATTTCGTCTATGACGTCGTTGGTGACCTCGGCGTCGATCAAACGCGTTCTCGATCAGCCAGCGTCACGCTGCCGACCCAGGGTCGTTATCAATTCCAGGTCACGACCGACACGTCGGACAAGTTCTTTGAGTTCAATGCGCAAGGTCACGCAGCGGCTGAGCAAAACAATTCGTCGACGACTGAGGTGGTCATCCCCGGTGTGGATCTGATTGTTGAGTCGATCTCGGCACCGGCAGAGCTAATCGTCGGGAATCCGGCGAGCGGTGAAGTGACGTGGACGGTCAAGAATCAAGGCCCCGTCGCAGGCACCGTCGACCGCTGGAACGATCACGTGATGTTCAGCTTCAATGATGTCGCCGGCGACAGTGATGATGTCTTGCTGGGCAGCTTTGAACACGTCGGGCAACTCGATCCGAATGGCACCTACATTCGGTCTCAAACGTTGACATTCCCCGAGCATCTGCGCGGTGAGTTTTTTGTCTACGTGATGACCGATGCCGACGGCAACGTCGTCGAACCGGATGGTGAAGCAAACAACTCCTCCTCGTTAGCACCGGTCGAACTGACTATCCCCCATTCCGATCTCATTGTCGAAGCGGCCAGCGGGCCAATCACTGCGGAGAGCGGTAATTCGATCGACGTGCTCTGGCGTGTCCGCAACCAGGGTCCATCGGTTACGAACCAGAGTTCTTGGGTCGATGTAATCACGTTGTCGGCCGATGATGTGCTTGATGCCGGGGATAGAGAACTAGCCCGATTGACGCACTCTGGCGAACTCGAGTCAGGTGATAGCTACACCAGGCAATCCAATGTTCTGCTGCCCGAGGGGATTGAAGGCGACTACCACCTGTTTGTGATCACCGATGAATCTGAACGGGTTTTTGAAGATCTTTTCGAAACGAACAACACCACGCGTTCGCTCGTCCCCGTGGCGATTACTCGAAGGCCCGATCCGGATCTTCAGGTCAGTGCCCTGGTCACGCCCGCAGCAGCCATGTCGGCAGAAACCATTTCAGTCGACTGGACCGTTGCCAATGCCGGTCCGGGACTTGCGCGAGGGCCATGGGTGGATAGCCTCTACCTTTCTACCGACGGCAATCTGGATGCGGCAACACTCCTCGCCGCTCGATCGCGTGATGAGTCGCTGCCTTCGCTGGAGCAATACACCGCGTCCACAAGTGTCACGCTTCCCGAATTGGGCGACGGAACCTACTTCCTGACACTTGTCACCGACGTCGGCGACGGCGTTTTTGAGGGAGACTTTGAAGGAAACAACATTCGTGTTTCCGAAACGTTGCTCACTATCACACACCCCGACCTGGTTTCCGCGATTGTTTCGGCACCCGCGACCGCAATCTCGGGTTCCGTTGTGACCCTCGATTGGTCGGTGACCAACAGCGGAACCGCCACCGCGTCGGCACCCTGGCAGGATCGCATCTTCTTGTCGGGCGATGCGCTGTGGAGTGGTGACGATGTGTTGCTGGCTGAACGATCACACAATGATTCGCTCGGCACGTCAAGCACCTACACAAAACAAGCTTCCTTCACGCTCCCGATCGGTGTTGCAGGATTTCGCTACCTGTTGTTGATGACGGATGCCGACCAGGAATTGAACGAAGCCGCGGACGAGGGCAATAACCTGGCGGTATTCGTGACTGAGATCACACTTGCGCCCTATGCCGACCTTGCCGTGTCCAATGTTGTGGTACCGCAATCAACGATCGGAGACCCCGCGACGATTACGGCACAGTGGACCGTCACAAACCTTGGCAGCGGCCCCGGAGAGACCTCGGCGTGGGTCGATCGCATGGTGGCCTCCGAAAACGAAATTCTTGGGGATTGGGATGACGTCTTGGTGGGCGAGTTTTCCCACGTCGGCGATCTCAACGTCGGCGAAAGCTACACGACCTCACGAACGATCACGTTGCCACCAGCGATGGAAGGTCGATTCCATGTCTACTTGACGACCGACGCGGCCGACCTAGTTTACGAGAATGGGCTGGAGGCCAACAACACGTCGGCGTCGTCCAACACCTTGGATGTGGCGAGTTTCCCCTATGCGGACCTGACCGTTTCTTCGCTTGATGCCCCATCGACAGCCGCCAGCGGCCAACCGTTGTCGTTTTCCTGGAGCGTGGAAAATCTGGGGCCTGCCATCACGGACGCAGCGACATGGCGAGACTACCTGCGTCTGGCGACCGACCCGGCTGGAAACGAAACGATCTTCTTCGGGCGCACCGATGTGATTGCCGACTATTGGCATCTCGGTCGACTCGCCCCGGGACAAGCCTACGACCGGACCGATTCGATTGTGCTGCCCGATGGTCTTGAGGGCACCATTTATCTCGTCCTCACAACAGGAGACCACACTGGCTCGAATTCAGTTCCGTTTGAGTTCCTTTCGACGGACAACAACCGGCGTGTCTCTGGACCGATTGAGGTCTCCCTGACGCCGCCCCCTGATCTGGTCGTCACCGACATCACCGCACCGGCGGAAGCGTTTGATGGGATACGGGTCGACGTCGGTTGGACTGTCCAGAACATTGGCCTCGGTGACGCGAGGGGCGATTGGATTGACAAAGTTTACTTGCGCAAGATAGGGGATCCCGATGCCGGTCCGATCGAGTTGGGTACGTTTACGTTCGCAGGAGACGTTCAGAGTGGTACCAGCTATACCCGGCGTGAATTACTCACGCTGCCAGAGCACATCCAAGGTGCATTCCAGATCGAGCTGTCGACAAATGTGGGACCACTCGGAGGATTTCACTCCGCGTTGCTCTACGAACACGGCCAAACCGACAACAACACGCTGCTGGATGATCAAGCGATCGTTGTCAGCCTGACTCCGCGGCCTGACCTCCAGGTCCAGTCGATTACGGCGCCCGATAGCGTACCGGCCGGAGGAACGGGGGCGTTCGAATTCATCGTCATCAATCAAGGAACGGTTCCGGCCAGCGGCCGCTGGCAAGATAGCGTCTACCTGTCGGTTGATAACGTGCACAGTAGCGACGATCTCTTGTTAGGAACTTATGACAACGGATCAGCCCTGCTGACCGGAGAGACATATCGCACGGAGACAGGCAGCGTTTCGATTCCCAAGCGATTCGCGGGCGAGGTGTTTGTGATCGTGCAATCGGATGCCCGCAACGCTCTGGATGAATTCCCTCAAGACGGCAACAACGTTCTGGTGCATCCCGTCGAAGTCATTCCGTTGCCTCCTGCGGACCTCGTGACCTCTGATGTTGTCGTCCCCCGACAAGCCTTTGACGGAACCGAAATCGAAGTCCGATACACCGTTTCAAATCTGGGTGGCGGCGAGACCAACGCGAGCAACTGGAATGACACGATCTGGCTGACCAGAGACAAGAATCGCCCGTATCCTTGCGCCGGCGATATGCCGATCGGAAATTTCGTGCACAACGGGGCTTTGGACATCGGCGAGAGCTACGAGCAACAGGTCACCGTTCGCATCCCAACTCCGCCGGAAATGGCAGCCTATTGGGCTGACACATGTGATCAGTCCGTGGCAATTGACGAATTGATTCCAGGTGAGTGGTACATCACGGCCTGGAGCGACTCCTACGACGTCGTCGTCGAGGACACCTTCGACATCAACATCAACCCCGATGATCCCAACGAACTCGACAACAACAACTACAAAGCGGCACCGATCTCGCTGTTGCTGACGACGCCGCCGGACCTCGTCGTGACCTCCGTTAGTCCGACGCCGCAGGCGATTGGCGGCGAAGAGTTCACCGTTCGGTGGACCGTCGAGAACCAGGGCAATGCCGAGGCACGCGACACGGGGCCGTACGACCGGTGGTTCGATATTGTCTATCTCTCCGATCACCCCAACCCGGACGCACCAGGGGCGCGGAAATGGGAACTGGGAAAGATTGCCCACAAAGGTGGTCTCGGTATCGGTGAGAGTTATACGACGGAACAGATCTTCGTGCTCTCTCCGGAAGCGTCCGGAGAATACGTGATCGTTGTGACTGACGATGGGACCATTTGGGAGGGCCCATTTGAAGACAACAACACATTGGCCGTGCCAGTTGATGTGACAACGGCTCCCGCCGACTTACAAGTCACGTCGATCACAACGCTGCCAAGTAACCTCTCGGGTGAGACGACCGAAGTCGAGTGGACCGTGACCAACCACGGTGCACCCGTCTGGTCAGGAACGCCCTATTGGACCGATTACGTCTACATTTCACCGGATGCCGAATTCATCCGTAACCGCGCCGCGGTGCTGGGCAAGTTCATCCATAGCAACGCGGAGCCCCTGGGAACGAACGAAAGCTACACACGTCGGGAAGAAGTGCTGCTGCCGCGTGGAACGGATGGAACTTTCTACGTCCACGTGATCACGGATCCGCTTGCCGAATCTGGTTTCCCGGCGTCGCCACCGTTTCACAATACAAATCGAAGTTTCTACGACGGCAGTTTCCTCGCTCAAGGCCACGTCTACGAAGGGTGGGTCTCGACGGGATTCCGTACCGGTTACGGCGTTCTTGAGCAGAACAATCTCGCAACCTCTCCCATCGACGTCACCTACAACGAACCCGATCTGGTGATTCACGATGTGACGGTGTCGGCGGGGGTTCCACGTTCAGGCGAAACCGTGACCGTTTCCTGGTCGGTAACGAACGAGGGCGATCGCTCGACCTATCCCGATTCTGAAAAGCCGCAGTTTGTCGAAAAACGCTGGAGCGACCGGGTCTACCTCTCGGCCGATTTGTCGCTTGACCCATCAGACTTCTTCTTGGGCGGTATCACTCGTGGCACGGCATACGTTCCACCGCCACCTTTGGATGTCAACGAAACGTACCAGCACACGCTCGATGTCACGCTGCCGGATGCCATCGAGGGTGACTTTCATCTTCTCGTCGTCACAGACGCCAACCTCGGGGCCAGGGGCGGTGCGTTAGGATTCGACCGTGGCGGAGGAGCGGTTGATCGCACCGTGCGGTACGCGGCAGAGTTCCTGCAAGCCAACCACTACACGGCCTTCTGGCCACTTGCTCGTGTCCAAGAGTTCGCGGACGAGGCAAACAACACCGGCATCGTCCCGTTGCCGGTCACGCTCACCCCGCCACCTGATCTTCAGGTGACTCAAATCGGCGCCCCGACCCACATCGTGGCCGGGCAAGCCTTTGACGTCAGCTACACCGTCGCGAACCTCGGCACCGGCGATGCAATCGAGTTGCATGGCTGGGACGATATGATCTATCTCTCGCGCGATCCCTATTTGGATCTGCGCGCCGACACGTTCCTTCAGGCAACGAAGCACAGAGATTACCCAGCACCGACGGTACTCAACGCCGGTGAGCAATACGAAGTCACCCGAACCATCGACGCCAAGCAGACCCGTGGATTGGAAGGTCCGTTCTACGTCTTTGTAATCACCGATCCCGTTCGGTATCAGGGACAGCCACGAGGCGATGTCTTCGAACTCGACAATGAGAACAACAACTCGAACTACCTGATTCCACCGGTCATCATCGAGCTGCCGCCGCCAGCCGATTTGCAAGTCGATGTCGATTCGATCGTCATTCCATCGAACGGACAAACGGGGCAGGACGTTACCGTCAGTTGGACCGTCACGAATCACGACAACGCGGTTGTCGAAGGAACTTGGAGCGATGCGGTTTATCTTTCGGCCGACGCCGTTTGGGATATTTCCGATCAACTCCTTGGCCGTGCCTCCTACACGACCGAGCGGCTCGACGAATCCCAAAGTCCGCCGCAGCCTTATCACGACCCTCTTGAGAACGGCGAGTCGTACTCGCTGACCGTCGGCGCCGAAATCCCTCCGGTCGCCCCCGGACAGTACCGCGTGATCGTGCGTCCCGACATCTTCAACGAGATCTACGAGGGCATTAACGAATCCAACAATCGAACGACCTCGGCCGAAGTCATCGATGTCGCGGTGGATTCGCTGCATCTCGACATCCCGCTGGAAACCACGCTCAGCACCGGACAAGAGCGGCTTTACCAGGTGACCGTGGATCAGGGGCAAACGCTGAGAGTCAGCGTCTCGTCCGCAGGAAATGATCAGGCCGCAAACGAGATTTACCTTCGCTACAACGAAGTGCCAAACGGCATCTTCTACGATGCGTCGCACGATGGTTCGCTGGCCGCCGACCAATCCGCCGTGATTCCTACGACCGATCCCGGGGTTTATTACGTTCTGATTCGCGGTCAATCGGAGCCATCTCCCGACACTCCCGTCACCCTGCTGGCCGAAGTGCTGCCGTTCGCCATCACCGACGTGTTACCCGATGCCGGTGGCGACGGACGCTGGGTGACGACGACCATCCTGGGCGCTCAATTCCACGACGATGCGATCGTCAAACTGGTGCGTCCGGAATTTGGTGAGTACGAGCCCGACAGCTATCAGGTGATCAACAGCACGAAGATCATCGCTACGTTCGATCTTCGTGATGCCCCCCACGGTTTGTACGACGTCAAAGTCATCAACCCCGACGGCGCCGAAGCGATCGTTCCTTACCGCTACCTGATCGAACGTCAAATCGAACCGGATGTCACCATCGGCATGGGTGGGCCCCGAGTCCTGGCGCCGGGCAATACCGGAATCTACAGTGTCACGGTTCGAGATCTGGGCAACGTCGACACGCCTTACACGTTCTTCGAATTCGGAATCCCTGAACTGGGCGAGAATGCGACGCTTGGCTTCCCGTTTGTTGCGTTCGCCTCCAGTGTCCGCGGAGCACCCGAAAGTGACGACTTGAGTGATGTCCCCTGGGCCAGCCTGGACTCGGGCGTCAACACGACCGGTGAAAACCTGGCTCCCGGATACGTCTTCGATTTGCCCAACCAAACCAACGCCCGTTGGACCTTCACGGCCGAGACCTATCCCGGACTGGCGGCAAAACTCGCCGAAAACCCTGATTACCTCGGTCTCTTGACGGACAACTGCGCAGAGATCGCGTTCCAATTTCATATCGCGGCGGCCGCGACGGCAATGGACCGCGATGAGTTCATTGCCCATCAGTCTCAGCAAGCCCAACAGATTCGCGCAGCGCTGCTGAATGATCCCGACGCCCCCGCCGCGCTGGTTGCACTTGCCGCCGATGTGGACGCCTGGACGAACCTTTACTTGGCGGCGCTCGAGGAAGTGGGATTGCTGCGTCCAGCGGACGACGCACCGCCGATCCGAGAAAACCCGCTCGTCGTCAGCCAGATGGCCGCGATCGCCAGCGGTCTGCTCGCCGGACCAGCCGGTGAAGAAATCCGGGGCAGCGGCAGTCTAACGAGCTTCTTCGATCAGATCCGAGCCTGGTACGGTCACGATCCGGAACTGATCGGCAGTTACGAAATCCCCGACTCAGCGGACTTCGACCTCGGACTGACGCTGCCGACGCACTTCGAGGCGTTCAACGTCTACGTTCCGTACGCGGAATGCCGTCCCGACATTCCCGAGTACATTTCTGTTCCTCCGGTCAACTTCAACACGTACTTCGATCCCGCGGCCGCCGGTACAGCCCGACTGGCCACGATCACCGGTCCGACGGTCTTTGGCGACGAACAGTTCCTGCCGGCCAGCGAGCGTCTTCCCTACACGGTCTACTTCGAGAACGCAGCGACCTCCAGCCGTTCAGCTTCCGAAGTGCGGATCGTGACCGAGCTGGATCCGAATCTTGCACCACAATCGTTCCGACTCGGGGACATCAAGCTGGGTCCAATCACCATCCACGTCCCCGACGGACGAGGATCATTCCAGGGCGACTTCGACTTTACCCAGCAACTCGGATTCATCGTTCGCGCCAGCGCCGGTCTGGACATTGGTTCCGGCGTCGCCACCTGGCTGCTCGAAGCGATCGATCCGGACACCGGCGAATTATTACAAGGCGGACAGATCGGACTGCTCGCTCCCAACGATGCACATGGTGCTGGCGCCGGTTTTGTCAGCTACAGCGTCGTTCCCAAAGTCGACCTGCAAACCGGCACACCGATCAGCGCAACGGCACGCGTTCTGTTCGACCACGCGCCACCGGAAGACACCAACACGATCACCCAACCAATCGACGGGCAAGCTCCCGTCACCAGCCTGACGTCCGAGCCACTCGCCGCCGGCAGCAGTGACTACCTGGTCGAGTGGACTGCGTCGGATGACGCGTCCGGCGTCAAGCACGTGACCGTTTATGTCGCCGAAGACGGTGGCGACTTCACGATCTGGATGCGTCAAACGAATGAAACCAGTGCAGTGTTCCGCGGTGAGGTCAATCGCGAATACGAGTTCCTGGCCCTGGCGACCGACAACGCTGGCAATCGCGAGCAACCCGCCTTTGGCGTCGCCGCGCCCGACGACGGCTCGCGCGTCAATCTGGGCATCGCTCCCGATGTCGGTCAGACACAGGCACCGCAATTGTTGCCGCTGCCCGATCCCAGCCCGACCCCCTCGACGAATCGACTGTTTGTGGCAGCCCAACAGGAGATCCCGTCCGAAGCACCGCCCTTCCGGATCTCTGAATTCGAGACCGTCTTGCGGCCCTTCACGGCCGAATCGTTCGCGACCGGAATTCACCAGAGCCACGCCGAAATCGGTCCGATGGCGATCACCGTTCTTGATGATGACACGGTGATGATCAGTGGCGGGTCGGGACGCAATCAGCTCTACCGCGTCACACCCGAAGGTGGCTATGTCGGCAATCCACTCGCCTATCTCGACCATCCGGTTTTCGATCTACAGCGAGACCCCGACGGTGGCTTGTGGGCCACGACCGGCGGCGGACCGCTTTTGCAACTGGATCCCGACACCGGTTTGGTGCTCGGCGAGTATGGCGACCGCATCACACAGTCGCTTGCGATCCATCCCGAAAGCGGTTTGATCTATGTCTCGACCGGCGACGGCATCGCGATCTTCGATCCGCAGACCACCGAGTTTTCCGCCTACAGCGATCTACGCGTCGGTAACCTGCGGTTTGCCACCGACGGATCCCTGTGGGCCGCGCTCTGGCCACAGCGTGGCAACATTGTGCGGTTCAACGAGGATAACGAGCCGCAGTTGATGCTGCAGTTCGAGACGCCGGTCGATTCGCTCGCCTTTGGATCGCTTGGAACGCACCTCGAAAATCTGTTGTTCGTTTCACACAACGCCGGCATCAATCCTCCCCTCTCCCAGCCTGGGGGAGGGGTCGGGGGTGGGGGCGGCAGCGATCTGACAATGGTCGATCTGGCGACACTGGAACGGATCGCGGTTGCCGAGGGTGGCACGCGAGGCGATATCCTGCAAGCAACGCCCGACGGACGGCTGCTCGTCAGTCAATCGAACCAGGTCGATGTGCTCAGCCCGATCCTTGCACCCGCCGTCGCCTTCACCAACCCGGCGTCCGACAGTGTGGTCGCGTTGCCACTGGGCAGTGTCAGCGTCACCTTCGATCATGACATGCACATCGGTGATCCGACTGAAACCGGCTCGGTCATCAATCCGGACAACTACCGTCTCCGTGGCGCCACCGCGGGTGACGTCCCGATTCGCAGCGTGATCTACGACGCCGAACGTCGCACGGCGATTCTGACCTTCGAATCACTTCCGGCCGAACCCTACGAGTTGACCGTTTATCACACGGTCGAAAGCGGTCAAGGTCTGGCGATGGAAGACGATCACATCGCCTCGTTCCTGGCGATCTCCGACTTCACACCGTTCGTCGACATCGAATTCACCGACTCGCGAATGCATCGAGTCAATCAAACGATCGCCTACGACGTGACGCTGACCAATATCGGCGACTACGACCTGCAAATCCCGCTCTACTTGCTCTTGCTGCCCAAGGACAAGTACAGCGGACAGCCGCTCGAACATCTCGGGCAGATGGACGACGCCTGGGTCGTCGACCTCAGCAACGCCGTTGCCATCGACAACCGGCTCGCCCCACAAGCATCGACCGTTGGCCAGACCGTGGCGGTCGCCTCGCCGGATCGTCTTCGCGTCGATGTCGATTACAGCGTGTGGGCACTGCCGACGACCAATCTCGCGCCCGTCTTCACGGCAGAACCGGTCATCGATGCGATCGCCGGACAAGCTTACGACTACACTGCCGTCGCCCAAGACCCCGATGGCGTCGTCGTTGAGTACTTGTTGGTCAGTGGTCCGGCCGGAATGTCGGTCGACCCGGCCAGTGGTCAGTTCGACTGGCTACCCGATGCCGACGATCCCGCCTCGGTCCCCGTGACATTGCGTGCCTACGACTCGCGCGGCGGCTATGGAACGCTCGACTTCACGATCTTGGTGGCCGGTGGCAATCAACCTCCACAGGTCGGCGAGCTTCCCGACGAGATACTGGCCCAAGAAGGCGAGCCCATTCAAATCTCGCTTTCCGCCCTGGATCCCGAACGCGGGGCGCTGGTCACTTGGGTCGACAACCTGCCGCCCGGTGCGACTTACGACGAAGCCTTGCGTATCCTCTCGTGGACGCCCGGATTCGACGCCGCGGGAACTTACTCCGACGTGCGGTTCGTTGTCACCGATGGTCTGACGCAAGTCAATCGTTCGACCACACTGTTGGTCCAGCCGACCAATCAACCGCCCGAGCTGCTACCGCTTGCCGACCGCAGTGTGCTGCAAGGCGAAGCGATTGTCTTCTATCTGTCGGCCAGCGACCCCGATGGCGACGCGATCACCTACGGCAGCCGACTGCTGCCCGGCGGCGCGTTCCTCGACCCGAACACGGGACGATTCGAATGGACGCCAGCCTACTTCCAAGCAGGACTCTACGAGATCCCAATGACCGTCAGCGACGGCAACTCGGAAACCACGCAAACCGTCAACATCGACGTGTTGAACGTCAACGCCGCGCCGGTCTTCAGCACGCTCGGCAATTGGGTCGTCCAGGAAGGCCAGGTGCTGTACTTCCGTGCCTTCGCCTACGATCCCGACAACCCGGGATTCGAGCCGCAGTTCCGTCTGGCCGACGGTTCGCTCACGCCGCTCGAAGGCAGCGAGGCGAGTGTGACCTATGTGGCAAGCGGCTTGCCGGCTGACGCCGACTTCGATGTCGAAACGGCATTCTTCCAATGGCAACCTGCTTACGATGCGGCCGGTGATTACACACTGACCATCACCGCCACCGATGACGGCGACGGAACCAGTACACCGCTATTCACGTCTCAAGATGTGCCGATCACGGTACTCAACGGCAACCGACCTCCCGAGATCGCTCCGATCGAAAACGTGACGCTTGAACGTGATGAAGTCGTTGACGTACCCGTTAGCGTCACCGATCCCGATGGCAATCCGGTCACGCTCTCGCTGCGGAACGCACTGCAGGGCTATCCATTGCCCGACTTCATCAGCTTCACCGATGGCGGCGATGGCACCGGCACGGTGCGGATCGAACCCGGTGACGGCCACCGCGGCGATCACGTCGTCACCTTGACTGCAACGGACAACGGGGACGACGGCCCTGAACAGGACATCTTGTCATCCGAGTACTCGTTCGTGATCACGGTCGACTACTTCAACGAACGGCCGATCCTCGAGCACATCGGTAATAAGGTCGCGCTCGTCGGCCAGCCGCTCAGCTTCACCGTGCGTGCGTCCGATTTGGATCAAACCCCGTTGATGTTCACCGCGGAAGGGTTACCCGCCGGCGCGACATTGACCGAAGGCACAACTTATGGCACCGCAATTTTCCAGTGGACTCCGACGGTCGCCGACATTGGTACGATTCCAGTGACGGTCAGGGTACTGGATAGCGGCAATGGAAACGTGAACGAAGTACTGAGAGACTACGACTCGTTCAACTTGATCGTCCGCACAGCCAACGCCGCGCCCGTGTTGCTGCCGATCGGCAATCTAACCACGGCGGAAACGGAAACGTTCGCGTATGCCATGCAAGCTTTTGATACCGATGGCGACGAATTGACTTATCGAGCTGAAAACCTGCCCGCCGGCGCGAGCGCGGATCCGATGACCGGCGTCTTGACTTGGACGCCGAACATCTTCCAGGCAGGAACTTACCCCAACGTGACCCTGAGTGTCAGCGATGGGCCGGTGACGATCAGCGAAGTCATCACGCTCACCGTCGTTAATTCCAACCAAGCCCCGATCCTGCTCGCGTTGCCGCCGCAGTTCGGATTCGAAGACGCCGCGCTGCAATTCACCCTGGCCGGCACCGACATCGACGCCGACGCATTGACCTACTTTGCGACCACGGCACTGCCAACTGGTTCGTTGTTTGACCCTCGCAGCGGACGCTTCAGCTGGACGCCCGGCTACTTGCAGGCGGGAACCTACACGGTCGATTTCGGCGTCCGTGACGGCGACGGTTTGAGCGACACGATCGACGTGCGGATCGACATCGCCAACAACAATCGTGCGCCCGAGTTGTACGCCGACAGTCACACGGCGATCGTCGGCCAATCGCTTGAGTTCGCCGTCGGCGCCTCCGATCCCGATCCACAGACCACATTGACGTTCGGCGTCAGCGGCCTGCCCGAAGGAGCATCCTTCGACGTCCAAACCGGTCTGTTCGCCTGGACGCCGGGCCCGGGCCAAACCGGCGACTACCCGCTGTTGTTCACCGTCAGCGACGGTCAAGCAACCGTCTCGCGAGCGGCGCTGCTGCGCAGCCTGATCTCAGCGGAACCACCGCGAGTGACGATCGAGTTGACACCCAGCTTCCCGGCGATTCCGGGACAGCAAGTTCTGATCCACGCGATCGCCGATAGCGTCGCGGAGATCACGGACATCCAGCTCACGGTCGACGGCCAACCGTTGGTCCTTGATGCACAAGGACGCGCCAAGATCGTCGTGGACGCTCCCGGCAAGCTGATCGTGGAAGCGACGGCAACCGATCAAGACAGCTTGGTCGGCACCGCCAGCAAGATCGTCCAGGTTCGCGACCCGGCCGATACCGAAGCACCGCGCCTCTCGTTCGATGTCACTCTCGGAGACAAGGCCTACACGACTGCGACCGATTTGATCGGGACGGTCGACGACACCAATTTGGACGGTTGGCAGCTCGAACTCGCACCCGTCGGATCCGACGACTTTGTCACGCTCGCTTCCGAGGAAACGACCGTCTCAGACGCATCGTTCGTTACCTTCGATCCCGAGACAGTTAGCAACGGCTTCTATCGTCTGCGTCTGACCGCCAGCGACTTAAGCCGCCGAACAAGCGAAGTGGAAACGGTGATCGAGGTCAACACGGTCACCAAGCCGACGCAACTGCTGCGCAGTGAAACGGACCTGACCGTCGTTATGGGCGGCGCGCCGATCGAGATCGGTCGTCAGTACGATTCATTGTTGCATCGTCAGCCGGGCGATTTCGGCTACGGCTGGCGACTCGCCAACCGTGACACAAACATCCAAGCCGGCGTCGCGACGACCGGTCGCGAGTCACTCGGCGTCTACGAACCATTCCAGGTGGACACGCGAGTCTATGTGACGCTTCCCGACGGCAACCGAGTCGGCTTCACCTTTTCCCCCGAGCAACAGTCGCTTTCCACGGTGACCTGGTACACGCCCGCGTTCCAATCCGATCCCGGAGTCGACTGGACGCTCGATTCGGTCGCCACCAAACTCACGCTGGCCCGCAACCGGTTCTACGACCTGCTGACCGCAGCACCCTACAACCCGGCCAGTGCGCAGTTCGCCGGTCACGACTATCGACTGACCGGCCCGGACGGCACGGTCTACCTGCTCGACACCGCAATGGGAGTCCAGCAACAGAACCTGCCCAATGGTGAAACGCTCTACCACAGCGACAGCGGCATCCACAGCAGCACCGGCGAGTCGATCGACTTCATCCGCGACGACGCCGGACGCCTGTCACGCATCACCGCCCCCGACGGTCGCCAAGTCACCTACCGCTACGACGAAGCGGGCGACCTGCTAATGATCCGCAATCTCGACGCCGGCCAATCAACGCTCTACGGCTACACCCCCGAGCATCTGCTCAACCTGATCGTCTCCCCAACCACGGGCGACAGCCAGTTCATCGAATACACGCCTGCGCCAACCTCCGCCCCAGTCAAAGCCGACCTCGGCACACCCTATCGCTTCACCGCGAATCCACACACCGACACCCTCCAGCCCGGAGCCACCGATCGCTACACCTTCACGCTTCGAACCTCCGAACTTCGCTCGACCGCAACCGGAAAAGTGCTCGTCGGCATCACCGTCCAGTCCGATTCCGGCAGCGCACTGGAACCGTCGCTTCCTATCATTCCAGGACTCACACCACTCACGTCCAACCTGCAAACCGACCGCAGCTTCGCCCTCTACGAGATCGACCGTTTCGGCATGCAAATGCTGCAACTCACCGGAGCGAATTCATCGACCACCGGCAGCTACACGATCGAACTTTCGATCATCGGCGACGTGAACACCGACGGCATCATCGACGCCCTCGATCAACAACTCTTCGCCACCGCACTGGGTTCCACCACCGGCGACGCAACCTACCTAACCACCGCCGACATCAACACCGACGGAATCATCGACCAAACCGACGCCCGCCTGATCGGAATCAACTTCGGCTTCGCTACCAATCTGCCACCGACGGTCGCAACAACTGACGTGCTCACGCACGAGGATCTGGAGGTAGAGATCGCAATCGCCGGCTTGGGCGTTGATCCCGAAGGCGACTCAGTCAACTATCGCATCCAGAACGTCGAGCACGGAAGCGGCCAATCGTCCATCGATGGCGAATCCATCCGCTTTGTCCCCGACGCCGGATACTCGGGCCCAGCCAGTATCACACTTATCGCGGACGACGGATTCACCATGTCGACGGCTGCCGACGTGGCAATTCACGTCAGCGATGCGCCACTGGTGCATCTGAATTTTGTCAAGCGGAATCCCAAGCTTGACCTCGGCGACACATTTCAACTAGATGTGATCGGCGACTTCGCCGATCAGCGCGACGTCTTGCTGCCGAACTCGTACGTGCAGTTTTCATCGGTAGACCCCGATGTGGCGGTCGTTAGCGATCATGCGCAAATTAACGCCGTCGGAAACGGATCAACGGTCGTTTTGGTATCGAGCCACGGGATTCGCGCTGCTACGGCAACGTCCGTGGGACAACCAGCAACTCAGACGGAAACCTTCTTGCATGCACTGGGAATCGACGTGTTCCCGGAGGCGGTCGCACTCGAGGCAGATAGCGGTACACGGCAGTTAATCGTAACACTGGACGCGCAATTGCCGCTTACCGAGGCAGCGACCGGAACACGCTACTATGCCAGTAATGATGACGTGATCCACGTCAGCGAAGACGGATTGGTAACCGCGGCAAATCCAGGTTCTGCAGTCGTCACCGTTGTCAACGGAAGTGCCGAGTCGACCATGGAAGTGCAGGTTAAGGAGCCCGTACAAGGACCAGCGACTATCGGAATCGATGGCGGCGTCGTAGCGGGGCCGGGTGGGATCAAAGTGCAGGTAGCTCCTGGAGCACTGGAAAAAGAAACCCCCATCTCGGTGACTCCTGTAGCGGAGTCGGACCTGCCCATACCAGTTCCCGATTGGCTGAATTATGCTGCCGCGATCGACCTTGACCTCGGCGAGGAAACTCTCAGCCAGCCTGTGCAACTGGCAATTCCCGCACCGTCAGGCCTTACCCGCGGAACCGAGATCTTCATCTATCGCCCTGAAGAATTTGTTGATGACCAGGGGTCTACACATTCGCTGTGGCTCCAAGAAGAAATCGGGGTTGTCGGAGCGGACGGTTTGATTAGGACGACATCTCCGCCGCACAAGGGTGTCCTAAAGTCAAATACTTATCTCTTGGCATTCGCAACCGATCTGATTGTCCTGACAACCCCTCTTCGCTGGGCAAGCTTTCTAGCTGGCGGAAGCGTTGGGGGCATACTCTCAGGCGTAATTGGCTGGGGTGCCCTTGGTGTCGGCGTGACTCTGCACCTAGTTGGCCGGCACGCCGGAGTAATCAATTTGCCTACCGGTTACCGAGATTACGAACTCTTTAAACTCGCTCCCGCCGAGGACGCAAAAATAATCGCAAATGGAACAGTGCCAGTGCTGCCGGGAAACGACACATACGAACTAAGCGTAAGCCCGCTTCAACTCATCACGCCGCTTGACCAATACCGTCCCGCGATTAGCACAGTGGAGCTGGTTTTTGAAGGAGCAAAGCCATTCCTTAACATCAAAGGAGGTCGATTCATGGATCGCGCCGGACAAGTCGTTACAGTCAGTTTTCGTGAAGGTTCTCACGCTACTCAAGTTGGCTATGCGTCGCTGCAGAATAGTGTAGTCAAGGTGAAAGTGCCGAACACCGTGACGCTAGGAAACGCCGCAATCACCGTCACGAAAGACGTGAAAGCCCCCGACGGAAACGTGGTTCCGCTGGAATCTAACTCAGCCTTCCTCGATGTGACGCCTCGGTTCTCTTTTGTGGCATTGCCCACCAAAGGAAAGGTCGCAGCTATTGAGGCAAAACGCATGGCACCGTCCGAACGAGAAGCGTTTGCTGACATCAACGTTACCGCCGCAGCACCGAGCGCACTCGAATCGACACATGACAACGCCCGAGTATATGTGACGAGTCGGGCCGATGGCATCATATCCGTCATTGACGCGTTGGCCCTACACCAAGTTGACGCTATCAACTTGCGGAAACAATTTCCAAACGCTACGCCGTTTGAGATCGCCATCGATCCATTTGATCAGTTCGCATACGTATCCGACTATATGCAGCCGTTGGTGTATGTCATTGACATTAATCCTCGTTCCCAGGCATATCATGAGTATGGTGCCATTAATGTCCCTGTGCAGTACGACACAAAAGTCGTTGGTGCTGGAACAGGGATCGGACTTCGCGGACTAGCTATCAGCAACGAAGGTGACGCACTGTTTGTCGCAGCACCGAATCGCAAGGGCTACTATTCCGATGATCCGACTAATCCGAAGCTCGATGCGACCAATCCACCTGGCCAAATCCACGTTTTCGATGCTCGGCCGGGCAGCGACGCGCCCTGGCAGCCATTGCAGGAGCCAATCGACGTCGGAGACTTCCCGTGGGGCGTTTCATCCACCCCTGATCCGGCCGCCATGCTGGTAACAAACTTCCTGTCCGATTCCAAGGGCGTTCAGGTCATTGAGTGGATTGGTTCAAAGTGGGACGTCACACGAGAAATAGAGTTGAGCCTTGGAAAGATTCCAGACCCGACACGGAGACCGGAAGAATGGGGTGATCTCCCCGATTCTTTTGACGTTGATAATGCCCGCGAAATCGTCGTGACGCCAGACGGCAGATATGCATTCGTGACAGGTTACACGCTCCCGAGTGTTGCCGGTTCTGTGACAGTCTCCGGTTTAACTCCATCGGGCGGCGGAGCCTACAGCAGGCGACACGGTTATCGATTCAACAGTGGCCACTACGCAGGTAGCAACATCGGGATTATCGCGGAACCTCTTGGTCTCAAGCCCAAGCTTGTAGCGGCAACGCGCCCGATCCCTCATGGCTTCCCCTCCAACCTTGGCATCACTGCGGATGGGAAGTACCTGCACGCGACTTACACGGGTGTTAGAGTCGCCACGAGCGATCCGAAAAAATCAGAGCATGGGGCACTATTTGTTTACGACGTACAGGAAATCGATCAGGAAATCGTACTTGCAAGTCAGGAGACTGTTTCCTTGCCGCCAAGCCTATTGCCCCCAGCCTCTTTTTTCGCAAAAGTGCCGATCCTATGGCGTCATCCGGTGAACGACATCGACATGGACGCTAACGGTGGCTGGCAGGCGTGGAAACCTGAAACGACGGACATGTTTGGAAACGTAATTCCTGAGATCCTGCAGTCGGCGAATTTGCCAATCGACGTTAATGCAGCTTTTCGCGTAGTACCTGGATCGTCAGACTTCTTCGTTGACTTTGAAGTGTATACAGAGCCTCCACGACCCACGTCAGAAGCCAACGGTCCGATCAGCCTCGGTGGGAATGCTAAGGGAGTTGCGGTCAACCAAGACCTGCCGATCGTGAATCCAGAAACAACCGGGATCTCGGACTATTTCTTCGTTAGCGATGATGGATTCTTTGAGCTGTATGTTCGTAATGGTCGTAGCCGCTCTGGTTTGGGTGTGCACATCATTACTAGTGGACCTGCCTCCGAGTTTCTTGAACTTGCGGGTCAACCTTTACCCAAGTCAATAAAACTTGAGTTGCCGCCGGGCGGACCCGGGAAGTTGTTGCGATTTGACATGAAAGCATTGGCTCCAAAGTTGGCCCAATATGATGTCGATCAGTTTTTTGCCGCACAAATTCAAATCAAGGCCTACCCAATAACTGCACCCGACACGGTAGTGTTGGATAGTACGATGAACGTTCTTCGGTTCCTTTCTGTACTATCACCGGAAGGTCAAACGAATCACGCTTGGTTCCACAAGACGTTAGCGGACGGTGGCGGTGGATTCGCTCGGGAAAAAACGATCGAATACCATGTACCGTCGGATGTCCAATACTCATTCGACCCGTTCTTGCCCAACACATTTCAAGTTGATAGGGAAGTTCCCGGAGGGGACGGATATGTCACTTGGAAGTTCGATCCAGACACCGTCGCTTCGTTCGCAGGTCCAGATTCCATCTTCACCACGATATCGATTCTTGCTGATACTAATGGCGTCCCAATTGTGTTTCCAAACGCACTGGTAGGAATTGGCTATGCCGTCAATCCGACATCGTTGGGGCTGAATAAATCGCAGTTCATAAATACGTTTGCAAACATTTTTCTACAGCTATTTGAAGACTATTCATCTGGTGAGCGTGAAATCAAGCTTATCGACTGGCGGCTTGGAACGCCAATCACGATCACCCTTTCCGATTCGTTTCGACAGCGGTTCGATTCATTCCTTCCACCTGCTAATCTGAATCCTACCGCCTCCTACTTGGCCCAGCTTGAACTTAAAGTTGAGAAACTGTTTGACGATATCATGAACGCCGTTCAGGCTGACATCGACGCAATTAATCA
The DNA here is from genome assembly GCF_002289565.1 of Rhodopirellula sp. SM50. Lineage (GTDB taxonomy): Bacteria > Planctomycetota > Planctomycetia > Pirellulales > Pirellulaceae > Stieleria. The sequence continues at coordinate 19,964 of NZ_NTFY01000146.1, forward strand.
AGCCGCAGGCCAAATTGTTGTAACACTTGTTGAAGGATCCGGAGATGTTACAACGGCCTGGAATGTCGGAAGCGTTGCTGCCTTAGGTGACACGACCTTTGATTTCCTTCAGTCGCCCGGCCTGTTTTCCGGAATCCCAGGCGTGGCGCCTGCTGCTATGGAACTCAGCCTCGTAAACAGTCTTAATCAGGTCACTCTTGGAAGTATTTCGGTTTTCGCAGCCAATTTTGCGTCAAAAACCGTAGCGGCCGGCGCATTGGTCAAGAACCACGAGGTTGATCTGGTAACTGTGGCCGCAAACACTATTGTTCATGAGTTCGGTCATACGCTCGGCGTACCGGAGGGCTACGTTTTCCGGAACGGAGAGCCCCGCAGCTTGTCTCCAGGCGATGTCATGGGAGGCGGCGCGCAACATCATGGTCTGGTCGATCGAGGTCTGGAGGGAGGTAATCTGAGTGCGGTACTCGCGGCGATGGGAGTAAAAGGGCCTACTGATAACAGACCCATGGAGGATGTTTACCGGTTTTTTGAATCTCGATTCAAGGTGGGTGCCCTATCAACGATCGATGTGGGCTCTGGTCCAGTTATTAATGTTTCGGTAAGAGATCGCGTTCTACATTCGGCAGATTCGCTGCGGTTTCCTTCGGTCGTGGCTGATGGGCTGGGGAATCAGGTTGCCGAGATGGATGCCATTATAGAGAACAGAGGTCCTGACCCTCTCATTATCAACGCGGTTTACTTTACCGATCCTACACAACACTTCGAGTTGCTAAATGTTGATTGGGTCGGTTCCGAAATTGCCCCCGGTGAACACGTCGTTGCGACGATACGATTCGATCCGATCAATTCAGGAGATGAACGGTCGCAAATCGCCCTCCTAAGCAATTCACCGACCGAGCCGATGTATGAGATAGCCTTAGCGGGAACTGCGATCGCAGAAACTGGAAGGCTCGCTGTGTCGTCTACTCCCAATATCAATTTTGGCGGTCAAGACCTCGCAAGTATGCCGGCCACGATCGAGGGATTTGTCGAGGTTCAGAATATTGGATCGTCGACGTTGACAATCTATGACGTACGAGCGATTTCGGACGGCGATCATTTTGCAGTCTCTGTTGTTCCGGGTGGCATCACACTAACGAGCCCCCGCATATTGGAAGCTGGCGAATCATTTCTGATTGATGTTGTTTTTTTCCCGGAGTCCATCGGTCTAAAACGCGGTACGCTTCAAGTCTTGTCTGACGATCCTGTTGATCCAATCTATTCGATGGCGATTGTAGGGACGGGCGTGTCGCAGAGCGAGGACAATTTGTCCGGCAGCGTTTATGTGGCTGTGAGCACACAGGTAGACGACCAATTTGACGTGACGAGAAATCGCAGCGACACAAACGGAGTGTGGAAGGTACCGACACGTGAAGGAAGTGCGGTCGCAATCACCCTGTTTGATCCTGCAAGTGGGCTGATTGCGCGAGACTTTCTCGCTGAAAGCGATGATTGGGTAAGCTCCTCATTTATCTACCCGCTCTTTGTTCCCAGTATAGCCAACGACGCTGACGGCGACGGGCTTCCGGACGATATCGAATTTGTGATTGGCACCGACCCCGAAAACCGCGATACGAACGGCGACGGACTCGATGACTTCTTGTCGGTGAAGCAGGGCGTCGATCCGCTCGCTTCGTTCTACGGATCATCGATGACAGACAGCTCACTACTGCCGCTGCGTGCTGTCGTGTCGGGCGGCGAAGTCCCTAATTACAGCGAGATCGGAGGTGTTAATGATACGATTGCGTATGCACTCGCTACCAGCGAACCAAGCGTCGGAAGTGTGCTCGATGCGGCTATCGACCAATGGAGCGAACTGACTGGCACTGCACAGACGTATCAGCTTGAAAGCGTTACTTTCTCCACGGCCGATCTACCGGGACTGCTGCTTGGGAAGGCGGACTGGAATAGCGACGGATCGCTTCATGTGACGCTTGACCGTGATGCCGGCGGCTACGGTTGGTTTGTTGATCCGACGCCAAGCACGCCGGATGAATTCGCGGATCAGATATCGCTCGGCGCGTTCCAAGCGTTTGGCGGTGCGGTACCCTCGGGGCACTTTGATCTCTTCACAGTAGTGGCCCATGAGCTAGGTCATGGGATCGGATTGGCCGACCGGCTGCCGACTGATGGTGTCTTGATGAGCAGCCAGTTGTCGGCTGGCGTGCGGCGACTGCCTACAGCATCCGACTTGCTGGGACCGCGTATTAAGTTCCGCGGCGGGGCCTACACTCTGGCCACCGAATGGCTCAGTGCATCGCTGACGAATCCGATCGATACGTTTGATGTTAACGACAATGGGAACGTTACGTCACTTGATGCGACACTGGTAATCGACGCTCTCAGTTCGCAAGATTCTGATGTGCTTTCGATCGCCTCTGCTACAACAAGTTCGCTGCGGTTTCTGGATGTTAGTGGTGATGGTCAGGTGACGCCGCTGGATGCATTGCTGGTGATCAATGAACTCGACCGGATGGTGAATCCCGCTACTGAGCCCGAGCTGGTGAATACGTTGCTGTTCAACCTGCAGCAGCAGTTTGATGCGACGCTGCCGAGTTCGCCTCCACCACTTCTCCCTGAGTCGGAGCCCAGCGTAGGCGTCGTCAATGGTAGCTTTGCGGTCGCCAACCCGACGGGCGCCGGTTTTGGCTGGGATACGGTTGGCAGTGGCGGCGTGATGAATGGCGTCTATCAGCTGGATGAAGATGCTGATTATCACTCCGGTATCACGCAGACGTTTGTCGTGCCGGCAGGTGCGCAATCGCTTCGCTTTACCATCGTTGATGCCGAACTGCAGGTGGAACCCGGTTTGCCTCCCGACGCATTCGAGGTCGCTCTTTTGGATACCAACTCTGGTGTGCCACTGGTGGCGACGATCGAAGGGCTCTCAACCAGCGACGCGTTGCTTAACGTTCAGGGCTCGGGCAAGGCTTATACGGGATCGCATACCGGAGTTCCCGGATTGGCCAACTCGGGTGATCTCCTCACGCTCCAGCAGCCCGTTACCGTCCAGGTCGACTTGACAGGTGTGCCCGCGGGGACCGTGGCGACTCTGTTCTTTGACTTGCTCGGCTTTGGAGCGGTTGGCAGCTGGGTCGTGATCGATGACGTGTCTTTGGTTGGCGTGGATTTGCCGTTGGTCAATGTTTATCTCGATCCGGCAAGTGATTCCGGAATCCCTGGCGACAATCTGACCAACCTTTCGTCTGTCACTCTGGTTGGAAGCACCGATCCACGTCAGACCGTCTTGCTCGATAGTGACGGCGACGGTTTTGATGACGGTTCGACTGTTGCGGATAGCCTGGGGGCGTTCAGCTTCAATGATGTCGTCCTCGTCGAAGGCGATAACGTCTTCCGTGTGCAGGCAACCAACCAGTTCGGTAGCGACGAGAGTGATCTGACGATTCGGCTGGATGTTGCGCGGCCAGTGGGCGACCTGACGGCGCCCGTTCCGGGGACTCTGCTGAACGTTGATCCCGGCTCGATCGAAATTCAGTGGAGCGACTCGGGTGTCGCCGGACTGGACGTCGATTCGTTCGATGTCTCGGATGTCACCGTCGCGGGCGTTGCCGTCACCAGTGCCCTGCATCTCGGTGAGGGCCTGGTTCGCTACGACTATGATCATGCACTGGCCGATGGCCAAGTCGACGTGGTGATCGTTGCCGGTCAGGTTCTCGATCTGGCGGGGAATTCGAACGAGGCACGGAGCCAGTCGTTCCTGCTCGACACACAACGCCCACGCGTCGCCCTCGTGCTGCCCGCACCGAACAGCACCATTGAAACCGATCCGGGATACGTCGAGATCCAGTGGACCGACGACGGTCCGGCGGGCGTTGATGCGGCCACTTACGATACTGGTGATGTGGCGATCACCGGCGTCTCGGTGGACCAAATCGAGCCGCGGGGCAACGGTCTGATGCGTTACTGGTACAACGAAGCCGGTGAGTCACTGCCCGAAGGAGTCATCTCCGTCACCAGTGCCGTCGGTGCGGTCGCCGATCATGCTTCGAACCAGAGCGTCGAGTTCGCCGCGTCGTTCACCTTTGCCCCGGTTCGTAATCAGCACCCCGTGCTGACCACGATCGGGGATCAGTCGGTCGACGAACAGACCTTGTTGACCTTCACGGCCTCCGCGACTGACGATGGTCTGCCCAATAACACACTGACTTTCAGTCTCCAGGGCACGGTGCCGGTCGGCGCCGACATCGAGAGCGATACGGGCGTGTTCACTTGGACGCCAACCGAATCCCAAGGCCCCGCCAACTTCACCTTTGACGTGGTTGTCACCGATGGCAAATTGTCCGACAGCGAAACGATCACCGTCACGGTTCGGTCCACCGATGGACCGACGTTAGATGTCCATCTCCATCCGGCCAGCGATTCGGGAATCATCGGCGATGATCTGACCAACATCACTCCCGTCACCCTGGTCGGTTCGACCGATTCACTCCTGCCCGTCCTACTTGATACCGACGGCGACGGATTTGATGACGGATCGACCGTTGCCAACGAGCTGGGACAATTCAGTTTCACCAGCGTGGCGCTCGTCGAAGGAGCGAACCAACTGAGGGTCCAAGCAACGAATGACCACGATACGACGGCAGCGTCATTGACCGTTCAATTGGACACCCTGGCTCCCGAAGGAACGCAAAGCGATCCGCCCTACGGTGCTTACCTGCAGACCGAGCCGGGATTTGTCGAAATCGAGTGGACAGACGCCGGAGAAATCCTGACCGATACGTTTGACGCTGGCGACATCAAGATCGCCGGTGTCGATGTCGACCGTGCCGAGCCCGTCGGCAATGGAAAGGTGCGTTACTGGTACAACGACGACCAAGAAACACTCTCCGAAGGCGTGATTGATGTGACCATCGTCGCCGGACAAGTCAGCGATCGGGCCGGCAACACCAACGAAGAATCCAGCGGAGTCTTCACCTACGATCCGCTGCCGCCCGCCGGTAACCTGATTCATCCGAGCGAAGGATCGTTGATCAATGTCGATGATGGGTACGTCGACATGACTTGGTTCGATTCAGGGGCAGCAGGACTCGATCCATCCTCCATCGATGCCGACGATATCGTTATCACGGGGGTCACCGTCGATCAAGTGGTGCCGCAATCGGCCGGGGTTTATCGGTACTTCTATGATCGTGACGGTCAATCGTTGGCGGACGGAATCATCAACGTCACGCAAGTTGCCGGTCAAGTCGCGGACCACGCCGGCAACACCAATGCGACGATCACGCAGTCGTTCACGCTCGACACCCAACCACCGTACGCTGAACTCGTCGCACCAGTGCCGGCAAGCACGATCGCAACCGATCCGGGTTACGTCGATGTGCGCTGGTCTGATTCCGGACTGGCCGGAGTCGATATTGCAACGATCGGCAACGATGATTTGAAGATCACCGGAGTCTCGATCGATTCGGTCGAATCGCTTACCGGAAACGTGATTCGTTATTGGTACGACCGAGACGGCGAGACGCTGCCGGCGGGCACGAATGATGTGGTTGTGAGAGACAATGTGGTGGCCGACCGTGCCGGAAATCAAAATGCCGTCGCGACTTGGAGTTTTGACGTCGAGTCGACGCCTCCGCAAGCGACCGATGTCACCGATCGAGTTCATGTCCAATTCTATGGAATCCGATACAACCGCGTTACGCGATCCTACCTGTTCTTCGGAGAAGTCACCAACACGTCCGATACGCCGCTCGCCGGTCCCATCCGACTGTACTTCAACAACCTGACTCCCGTGGGCGCGGAAGTGGTCGGCGCCCAAATTTCAGAACAGGGCATTCCCTACTTCGACATTACCGAATCTGTCGGTGACGAACAATTGGATCCCGGCGAAACCTCCGCGTCGATGCCGTTCCAAATTCGAAGCACGGGAGCATTCGACTTTGATCCGATCCTGACCGCCTTCGTCTCAGAACCGAATGTCCCAGAGCTGGTTCTTTCGGCGTCGCTACTGGCCAGCGGCCAGAGCGTTGATGTCACGCTGAGCAATGGGCCGGCTGTACCGAACGATCGCATGGGGCTGTTCCTACCCGGCGCCGACGACGACTCGCCGATCGATTGGGCTTATCTGGATGGCACACAAACGCTGCCGGATTCTGGCGTCTCGGATGCCTCGATCACCTTCACTGCTCCGCCCAACGATGGCAGCTATGAGTTTCGATTGATCTCATCCGGTGTCTCCGTGGCAACGAGCCAGTTGCTGATGGTCGCGGAAATACCCGCGATCGCGCCCACGCTGATCGACATCGTTCGTCACGCTCCGTTGGCCGAGTTCACCAACGCGGACGAATTGGTCTTTCACGCAACGTTTGACTATCACTTCCGCGATCTGGAATCGTTGGCCTTCCGCGCAACGGGGGCTTCCACCGCGGGAGTGACCGACGTCATGGCCGTCCAAGGGACGGGCGAAGCGGTATACCAGGTGCGAGTGTCGGGAGGCGACTTGGCATCCTTCAATGGTGAAGTCGGCATCGAGATCGACCAACCGCAGACGGTTCAGCAGGCGTTTGCGATTGCGGTTGTCGAAAGCGATCCATTTACCGGCGAGACCTTTATGGTTGACAATCTGGCCCCAACGATCGAGAGCGTCGCCACGGACGACGACCAGAGCAGCGTGGTGCGATCGGTGATCGTTGCCTTCGACTCTGAAGTCGATGTCGATGCCGAGACATTTCAGATGCGAAACCAAGACGGCAACGAGGTTCAGATCCTTCAGTCGAGCACACTGGTCGACGGAAAGACCCAATCACGAATCACGTTCGCCGGTTCAATGGTTGACCAAAGCGGTTCGCTGGCCGATGGAATCTATGTGCTGACGACACTCGACACTCGCGTTTGGGACAAAGCCGGAAATCTGCTTGACGGCGATCGGGACGGCGAGTCCGGCGCCGCTGCGGTAGACGAGTTCTTCCGTCTATTTGGAGATTCTGACGGCGACCGAGACGTCGATGGCCAAGATTATGGGCGATTCGGTCTGACGTTCCTGAAGCATGCAGGCGAACTGGGGTTCGATTCAAGATTCGATTTCGACGGCGACGGAGACGTCGACGGACAAGATTACGGCCAATTCGGCAAACGATTCCTTAAAAGACTCGTCCACTAGCGTTGGCGATTACAGACAACTTTCAAACGCGGCTGCCGGCAACTATCATGAAGCTGCAACGATCGACGACATTCCGAGCTGAATTACTAAAGGAAGCACAGATGATGGCATTCCGGCTGTCCGTCCTCGCCCTGTTCGCGCTATCCGGCGTACAGGCCAGCGCCGGCGTAATCGTCAACGGTGATTTCTCAGATTCGACACCGTTGGCGGGTTTCACCGCAACGGGAACCATCGCCGGAGAGCCTGCGGGCGGATTCGCACAGTTGGAAACGGACGGATCGCCTCTGCGTACGTTAGAGCAAACGTTTGTGATCCCCGTCGGTGCGACAAGCCTATCGTTCGACTACCAGTTTTCGACCGAAGCGATCCTGGGATCGCCTCCCTCCGGTCCAGATTCATTTGCTGCCTCGCTGATCACCACGATTGACGGCGAGTTTCTTGACCTCTTTGTTGTCGACTTACTTGGGGCCATACCTGATCCATCTGATGGCATCGAGAGCATCACGGGGGCTTTACCCATCAGCGTTTCGCTGGATCCTGGTGTTACGATCCCAGGGTTCAGCGGATTTGCGAGCGGAACAACCTCTGGCGGAAGAGTGACGCTTTCTTTTCCGACGACAGTGCTCGGTGAAGAATCAACTCTCTACTTCGATCTTCTTGACAACGATGGTCTCGCGTTTTCTTCCATCGCAGCGATCGACAATGTTACCGTCTCCTCGGCCAGCGGCGTGATTCCCGAACCGACCAGCTTCGCAGTTTGGGGATTGCTGATGATGACGAACTCGATGCGACGGCGACGCAAAACAGCGGCGTAGCGACTGTAAAACGAGATCGACCACCGGGTGCAGCCTGATCCGATCGAACTGGCGTTTTCGCTTCCAGCGAGTCGAGCGATGGCAACTTGGATGCATTTTCGAAACGATTCGATTGTGACGTCGATCTTCCTTCGACGTCCTCTGGAACGTCCGTTTCAAGTGTTCGTCTCGGAAGTCATTTACTTCCTTCAACGCACTCGAATTGAATCTCTCCTTGCGTTGATAATCATTCCCGCCTCCGGTATTTTGTCTTCCTAAAGCGAGATGACATCTCATCCATTTTCGTCGCGTAGGTCGCATCGACCGCTCGGCGTTTGCACGATCGCTTGGCAGCACTCTTCTCTCTGTTCCGCAGCATTTGTTGGGGAAGTGCGCATCCAAAGCAACGCCAGGCAAACAGACACGAGGAAACAGAGGTCCTCAAAGGTCACCTCGTCGCCTGGCGACATTGAACGAGCACACGGCTCGTCGATACAGTAGGCAAGCTGCTTGCCATTTCAGCCCTGCGGCTCAGGTCAACAACATTTTATCGCGCACCCTTTCGCGCGAGACGATAAAACGCAACTCATTCTGCCGGCGTTTCTGTCATGGCAATCCCGATCGGACCGTGTCTTCGTTGCGGTCATCGAGTTGAATTGCCGGTTGACTCACAGCTTCAACACGACACCTCATGTCGAAACTGTGGTCAGGTAATCAGGGAACGGCAGGGGCATAGTAATGGCGGACGCATTCAACTTGTTCTTGGCGCATCGATCTTTACCGCAATCATCGCAGTTTGCTCCGGCATCGTTTGGAAAATGAGCGCCGAGAAGGTGGCTAGCGTCCGAGAAGTGATCGTTCCTTTCTTGTTCACTTGGTAACGATGCACAGCGCCGATCGGCACGGTTATTCGTCTGGAGTCACCGCGGTTTACTCCTGGAATGGGTTTTCAAGCTTTGCGAATAGGATGGGAGATGTACACAGGCGGCGGGATAGTACATGGCATGGCTGGCCTGATCACATTGCCCGCTCTGCTACTGCTGGCATTTTGGTACTTGCCTGAGATATTGGCGTTACTGTGTGACATTGCCAAAGGCCGCAACTTGATGGCCGAGAGCGAGGAGCAACGTCAATTGGAGGGACGAATCTTCATCTCTGATCCGACTCGCGATCTTGCTTCCGCCCTGGAGCCGAGCAACATGGAACGACGGACGGGTGCCGAACACGCCTTTAGCGCCCCGGGCTAGTCTGTCGTGCAACTCGCGGAGGTTGCATCGACCGACGCGAGTTTTCGAAATCGCTTCGCTGCAGTCATTGCGAAATCTCGGACTAAATTGAGGGAAATGTGCATGGAATCGAGGGAGAGTTTGCTCTCTGCCGTAGGAAATTTGATCAAGCCTGACCAGTGACAACCTGCCCATCAGTGCGTTTGCCACCTCCGCGCAAGCCGCGGAGGTGTGCCGACCGACGCTCCGAAAATGCTAATCCGGCAGTGATCCTCGTACCCTAGCTGACGATCGATGTCACTCAGGCCGCTTTCGGATATTATGACGCGATCGCTTTTAAACGAACGACCATACCCGGAGTCCCACTTGAACGCTCTACGTTTGACTCTGTTCTGTTTCGCAAGATTTGGATGCCTAGCGGTCGTTTGCCTTGTTTTGTCGACGAGTTCGTCGGCGGAGGAACGACGGCCTAACATCTTGTTGATCATTACCGATCAGCAGCATGCGGAGATGATGAGCTGCGCCGGCAACAAGTTCCTCAACACGCCAGCGATGGACAGCTTGGCTCGAGACGGTATCCGGTTTACCAACGCTTATGTGACCAACCCCGTCTGCGTGCCCAGTCGGATCAGCATGGCGACTGGTGTCATGGCCGGTCGACTCGGCGTGCTGAACAACGGAGTCAAAGCCAGCGTTCCAGCCGAGGTCGACAACAATTCACTCGGAAAACTCGTCAAGCGAGCTGGATACGATACGTTCTACGGTGGCAAGGTGCACATGTGTCCCGAACTGAACCCACCGGATGCCGGCTACGACGAGTATTTCAAGGATCAACGCGACGCATTGCCGGGAGCGTGCATTGATTTTATCGAGCGGAAGCGGGACCGACCGTTCTTTGCCGTCGCTTCGTTCATCAATCCCCACGACATTTGTTTCGCGTATAGCGCGTACAAAGGAAAGTCGATCAAGGGCAAGCAGAGTGTCGCGCATCTCTTTCGACAGGCATCCGAAATGCCAACTGAGCAACTTCCGCCCTTACCGGACAACTTTCGAATTCCTGAGCTTGAGCCGGATGCGATCGAACTCTACTCCAAGGCGAACGCCGTGACACCCGCGGGAACGATGCGCAAGGTCTACGACGAACGCCAGTGGCAAATCTATCGTTGGATCTATTGCCGGCTCACCGAGCAGGTCGATCGGCACATTGGGCGTATACTCGACGCGCTCAAGCGAAATGGGTTGGATAAAGAGACTTTGGTCATTTTCACGAGTGATCACGGAGACATGGACGCGTGCCATCGTCTGGCTTCGAAGGGCCGGTTTTATGAACAGTCCGTTCGTGTTCCGTTCTTGATGCAATACAAAGGCAAGATCGTCAACCAAGTCGACGCGAATTTGATCTCCAGCGGGCTCGATCTTCTTCCCACGGTGTGCGACTACGTCGGAGTGGACGTGCCTAAAGGTCTGTTGGGGAAGAGCCTTCGACCGCTCGCTGAGTCAAAGGACATCGATCATTGGCGCGACTACATCGTAACGGAGAACCACACGGGCCGAATGCTTCGCAGCGTAGATTTCAAGTACTGTGTGTACCGTGAAGGCGACCTCCGAGAATCTCTCGTCAACATGAGCGATGATCCCGGTGAAATGAAGAACCTGGCTACCGCACCCGAACATGCCAATACGCTCAATAAATATCGCCGTTACCTCAAGGATTGGATCACATCATCCGGTGACCAAGACGCCGAATCATTTGCACTCGCGCCGGACCCAAGAGTGACGAATTGACAGAGGACAACTTCATCTTCTCCATCAACAATTTCGACGCGTAGCTGTCCCAATGCCCGCTAACCGCCCTCACTTATCCAGACAGTCTTAACGCCAACGGTGCGATACTGGACGTTAGCAGCCTCGGCAGTTTCGTTACCAACTAGCAGCGGTGAGCATCGACCGAACGCAAGTTGGCTGAGCTCGTTCGCTGCAGTTCTTGCCAAATCTGGGACTTGATTGATGGATGTGTGCAGCCACGCCGCGTCTTTGCACCAGTTATTTTGATGGTGTCGCCACCGATCATTCGGAGTAAATTGGCTTCGTGCCGTGGAGTCTGTGTTTGTGGAGACTGTTCGCAGGGAGACTCACTCGACGCGTAGACCGCGAGTTGGAGATGAAGATCCGACGATCAATAGCACGACCCGGTAAAGAATCGAGGTGAAAGCGATGCTCGAGCAGGCGCAACGACGCTATGAATTTAAGACCGCTGGCTCGGCTCGCGAGCGGGCGGAGGTTAACCGACTTCTCTACCGGACTTTCGTGTTGGAGATCCCGCGGTACGATGATCCCGGCACTGGCTTTTTGATCGATAGATTTGATCGTAGCAACATCTACTTCGTTGCAATCCATAACGGACGCGTGTGTGGCACAATGGCGGTTCATGACGGGCCACTCTTTTCCGTTGCTAGTGCGATTGCAGATTCAAGTGTGCTTGCGCGACTCCGTCGACCACTCCTTGAAGCCAGAATCTTCGCCGTGGATTCGCACCGTCGATTTGGAGTTGTCTTCGCCGGGTTGGCGTGCAGCGTATATCAATACGCCGTCTCGAATGGCTATGCCAACATTCTAATCTCCGGACTCGAACGGCGACGAGGCATGTACGAGCGCATGGGATTTCGGCCGCTCGGGCCTCCGGTACTTCGAGGGGACGATTGCTTTGTGCCGATGTCTTTGGACCTGACGACCGTTACAACTCAGGTCAAGAAAGATCTGAATCGATGGAGTGAGCTTCTGTAACGGCCAAACTTCTGATCTCGCCCGATAGAGCGGTTGCTGTCGTTGGAACGAGAAGGGTGTGGTACTGGCCTTTAGTAGTCCCGCGAATTCGCTCCCCGAACTCACTTCGGTTGCATCGACCAGCGCATCGAAGCGAATTCGCTTCGATGCGGCCTTCTCAAAATCTCAGACCGGATCGAGAGCAAATTGCGGCCAAGCCGGTTAACGTGCAGAGGTGGCCGGACCGCAGCGTCGGAGCGGAGTTTCCTCGTGCACGAAGCTGGTCCAACCGAATGGGCTTGGCACAGCGACAGGAGATGGCACCAAGGGCAGTGAAATCTCTTTTACCGCGGTCAACTGCGTAGGAAACAAGAACGATGTCAGCATCCGCTGAAATCCGCGATTTACGAGTTCACCGGACTCATGCTGAAGGCTGTGTAACGACATTTGAGCCAAAATCGTCAGCAGATTCGCGATTGAAGTTCAGTTTTGTGGAACGCGCCCAGCACAGCGGATAGAAAAGGGGATCTATAATGAAGAGCCGTCCCCTGTTCTCCTGGTGTGCCATGCCGTCCGACGAGCAAGATCCTCTCCAGTCGTTGATCGCCGATATCCTTGAGGCCGAGAATCGCGGCGAGTTTGTCGATCGCGATGCAATGATCGGTGAACACCCGGATCTAGCCGATTCGTTGCACGATTTCTTTGCCAATCATGACCGGATGAAATCCGCTGTGGAGAGTGAGGATCCTACGCTATCGCCCAGTGGAAGCGGGCTGGACGATCCAACAATTCCCCCCGGTCGCGACTCGCAGGAGGAGGCCACGATGCCTCCTCAGCCAGTAGGTGACGATCCGACCATTCCTCCGACTGAAGGAGCATCGCAACCGGCTGAACCGGCGGTCGGTGATCAGGTAGGATATTTCGGTGACTATGAGTTGCTGGAGGAGATCGCCCGGGGCGGAATGGGAATAGTCTTCAAAGCGCGCCAAGTAAATTTGAATCGCATAGTCGCGCTGAAGATGATCCTGGCGGGGCAGTTTGCTGGACAAGAAGATGTACAGCGGTTCTACACGGAGGCGGAAGCGGCTGCGAATCTTGATCAACCAGGCATCGTTCCGATCTTCGAGATTGGCGAGCACGAGGGCCAACACTACTTCTCGATGGGCTATGTCGAAGGTGAAAGCCTCGCGCAGAAAGTGGCCGACGGTCCCTTACCTCCACGTGAAGCGGCGGGGTTGGTCAAGAAGATCTGCGATGCGATGGCGTATGCGCACGAGCGCGGCGTGATTCATCGAGACTTGAAACCTGCAAACATCTTGATCGATTTAAACAGCCAGCCAAAGGTCACCGACTTTGGCCTCGCCAAGAGGACTGAAGCTGACAGTGGATTGACCGGCACGGGACAGATTCTTGGAACACCTGCGTATATGCCTCCAGAGCAGGCGTCGGGGAAGGCCGACGTTGGGCCTCTCGCTGACGTGTATTCGCTCGGCGCGATTCTTTATTGCCTGGTCACCGGCCGACCGCCGTTTCAAGCGGCAAGTCCGATGGACACGCTGCTGCAGGTACTGGATAAGGAACCGGTTGCTCCAAGGGTCCTGAACGAATCGGTTCCGAAAGACTTGGAAACAATCTGCCTCAAGTGCCTGAGTAAGGACGCAAGTAGGCGATACCCATCAGCCGCTGCGCTCGGGCAGGAACTGAATCGATACCTTGAAGGGGAACCAATCCTCGCGCGACCTGTTGGAGGCTTGGAACGAACTTGGCGATGGTGCAATAGAAATCCTCTGATTGCATCTTTGATCCTCACGACAGCGTCGTCATTGCTAGCTGGAATTGGCGTCTCGGCCTATCTTGCCGTCGTGGCAAATGCTCGAGCCAATCTTGCAGTTCAAGAATCAGGACGTGCGGATAAGAATGCGATGAATGCGCTCGCACAGGAACAGCTGGCGAAGCAGCGAGCCGATGAAGCAACTAATGCGCGCGAGATTGCCGAACGCAATGCTCGAAATGCCCAGGCAGAGCGTTTAAGTACTCTCGCCCAGAGTGAGCTGAGCCAGAATCGACCCAATCGATCTCTTCTGTTGGCGGCTCAAGCCATCGACGCAACGAGGACCGCTAAAGAACCCGCCGTGTTGTCCGCTCGGAAAGCGATTCGCCATGCGGTGGAAAGTCTACACGGGGCTCCGTTTGGTGATCGACCCTACAAGAAACTTCTCTTGTCATCGGACGGAGAGTGGCTGGCAACGATTTCAGAAGGCGGATCGCTCAAAGTGTTTTCGGAGAGGTCCATTTTTCCGACGAGTAGGGCAATCTCGATTGCGCTCGACCCGCCATGCGAGGACGCAGTTGATGGGATCGCGGAACAGAGCCTGCTCGCCGTTGCAGATTCGCAAGGCTCGATTCACGTTTATCGATGTGGTCTAGCTGTGGAGAACGCGAGAATCGCCACCTTCACCGGAGCAGACTCCGCAGTGCATCGGATGAGTTTTGGAAGCGACGGCAAGTATCTGGCGGCGTCATTCGTATCGGGGCAGATTTCCTGCTGGCAAATCGAAGACAGGAAACAGATCTTCTCATTCACACACCCGAATCACCTCACAATCATGAAGTTCAGCCCTGACGGTCGGTGGCTTCTAACGGCAAGCAATGACACAAATTTTTACCGGTATATCGCCATGCTTCATCCTCTCGCCAGTGGTCAGGATGGCCCCCGGTATCGTCTCAAAGCGAATACCAATAGCTTCCTCGATGCCGTCTTCAAAAAGGACGGTAGTGAACTGATCACAAGCAACGGTGACGGAAAAATTCGTCGCTGGGATTTGACGGCAGAGGATCCTTCATCCATGCCAATCGTTGTGAAAACCAAATTCTCCCAAAGTCAATATGGTCTGCAATTGAGTGCAGACGACCGCTGGCTCTGCTCGGTAAGAGGAAACGGTGAGGTGGCATTGCTCGATCTATTGCCTGAGGCGCCGTCGCAACCGTCGGGCCCAAACCCAGATCCAAGTCCGAGCCCAATCCCAAGCTCAAACCCATCCCGCTATGACATGATTGTTCTCAACGTTTCCGCTCAGGTGGAGAAAGAGAACGGGCTCGGTATTCGTTACGGAGAGCTCGGACTGCAGCCCTATTCGTTTAGCCCGGACAGCAAGCGGTTTGCGGTTGGCGACCAGGATGGCGACGTTCACATCTGGGAGCTTGCCGACGTTCGTGATGAATCATCGGCGATGCTTAGCAGACAAACGGCAGGTGGACATGAGGGGCCGGTCACGGCACTGAAATGGAGACCAAGTGGGCGCGCACTCCTGTTAACGGCTGGGGTCGACAATTCCATCCTCAGTTGGCAGCAGAACTCTGCTACCAAGAAACTGGACTCAATTGCCGCTCATGGGCATGACGCGATGATTCACTCGTTGCATCTGGTGAACCGTAATGCAACGCTGCTTTCGCATGACAGGAGCGGCAGAATTAGGAAATGGATGGCTGGCGATCTAAAGCGACAAGACGCCGCCGGAATCACGCTGATGGCGAACCTAGCCCGGTCCAACGGTTACGTGGCAGAGACATCCGCTCGGCTGTTCATGCGTACGAATGACTTCTTCTTTAAACAATACGACCTCCACTCGTCACCCATCCCAACGATCACCAAGTCCTTTCACGGACATGAACTG
Source organism: Rhodopirellula sp. SM50 (assembly GCF_002289565.1). Classification (GTDB taxonomy): domain Bacteria; phylum Planctomycetota; class Planctomycetia; order Pirellulales; family Pirellulaceae; genus Stieleria. The sequence goes on from NZ_NTFY01000146.1 coordinate 35,580, forward strand.
GGAGCCGCGAGAGAACTGCTCGGCTTTCGAAAACCGCCGGTCTATGGCCAAGTTCGGGGCACGAGGCTGCTGGAGATTCCGCAGTTATTCGCCTACGGAGACAAATGTGGTCTGCTTGCGACGAGTCTTGGGATCAGCCGGGACCTCCGCGTCTCTGATCAGCTCTTCGGCAAGGTTCGCGTCTGGAACATGGAACAAGAGGATCCGAGCGGCGAGCCAGAATTGTACGCACCGTTTGAATCGCCCGTCACCGCTCTTGCGATAAGCCCTTCGGGGCGCTGGCTGGGTGCTGGAACACTGGACGGCCAGATTGTGATTTATGATCGCCGTGATCGCCGTGATCGCGAGAATCGCGCGGACTATCCGTTCGTGATGGCGGATTCGAGTTCAGCAGTCAGCCGACTCCAGTTCTCAGAATCAGAATTATGGTTGATGGCAGAAACCACGTCAGCGACGGCTTACTGGAAACTTACTGACCGGGCTGCTTCACCAGTCAAGGTTGAATCCTTGAGAAACCACCGTGGACACTTTAGCCCAGACGGGCGTTGGCTGGCCACGATACCGGTCGGTCAGCAGGCCGTAAAATTCATTTCACTTGCGGATCCGGTTGGCCTCGGTGAGCCGGCTTCTCGGCGGGAACTTCCCTGGTCCGAGAAGTCAATTCAAACAGGACAGAGCACCAACCAACGGTGGTGGTTCGCGTTTTCGGCGAGGACGGCGGGACCGGATAATCTTTGTGTCTTTGATCTCAACTCGGACGCCCCCGGCTCGACAATGCAACGCTTCACGATCGAATCGCCGTACGAAGTTATGGTGTCAGATGATGGTCACTGGCTCTTTTCATGCTCACGGCAGGAATTGGAGATCATGCGGATGTCTGGTACGGAGGAAACGGTGAATTCTCGATTCACGTTTCCGATTCCTGGACGACCGAGCGGGATCGCATATCACACCGATTCACAGCGTTTGGCACTGGCGTTTCGCAGTCGGTCGACCCACGTTTGGGATCTATCCCAAACCGTACGTGAAATGGGTCCGGAATTGGTTGGCAAGCCGTGCGAGAAGATCTGGTTGGTTGATGATGGCAAGTCGTTACTGAGCTTCTTGTATGACCGGTTGGATAGGGAGCTGACACGGGTGCGTATCGATTTTTTGGACTCCGAGTATTTGTGTGAGAAGTCGCCATCGATCGCGATGCGCCGGCTTTCAAACGAGGAACGGGAACTCTTCCGACTGGATTCAATGACGGCCAACGCCCTCCGCGAAGACCCATCAGCGAAGGATCCAATCACTGCAGAATTTGATTCGGACCGACGATTGGACTCGGTACGTCCCGTGCCGTCTACGACTAAGGGTAGATCGATCGAACAATGGGGGACCGTAGTCGATCCTGATGGGGATTGCATTTTCGACGCGGAGGATGGTTCGGTAGCCATTCAAATTCCGAGCACTCCCCATGGATTGAGTGTTGAAATCCACCGAATGAATGCGCCCCGTTTGGTCCAGGAAGTCGATGGTGATTTTGCCCTGGAAGTGTCCCTTGGCGGAAACTTCCTTCCGGGCGCGGCAACGGTTCCTGGCCGAGCAGGTTACAAGGGTGCGGGCCTGTTGGTGATGCAAGATGATCAGAATTACATTCGTCTCGAGAGAGCGGCACTGCGACGCAACGGCAACACCCGACACTACGTGAACTTTGAATTGCGTCGCCATGGCCAATTGATGCGGTTTGGATCGTCGGACGATTTCCCAATCGATCCAGACGCCTCCTGTCGACTGCGTTTGGAACGGGTTGGCGACGAGATTCGGGGTGCCGTAAGCCAAGGGGATGGTTGGCAAAGTTTGACGCCAAAAGAGTCAAAGTTGAACCAAAATCTTCGAGTCGGCATCCTAGCCGTAAACGCCTCGGGTAGCGTTTTCAATCCGCGTTTTTCCGACTTTGTAAAGCGAGATCTTGAAATGGGATCCGGTGAATTGGAACATTAGACCGGGAGACTCTCAGACGATAGCGTTCAAGCTGACCCGCAACGAATGCATCAGAAGTCGCCAGCTTCTCGAAGCTGTTGCCGTCCAGTTTGGGTGAAGACCGTTTGTTCCATCGTTCCACAGGGCGGGCGAGACATTCTTCGCGGCGCCTGTGGCATCAAGTTGATGCTTCGTCGGATACTCACTGATGTCGTCAAACAGCGGCAAGACAAGCGGAGTGTTGCCAGAACCTACGTCCGTGACCGTTGCGTCCGTGCGCACTGGGATTGGATTTTCTGCGTCACCCGGCGACGTCGAGCTTTCGGAAGGGCTTGATGGATCCCTTCCGTTCTTCAAGGACGGCATGCGGCTTAACTGAGTGGAGTGGAAAACGCCGTTACCGAGCCACCCGTGGGTTACTTTTCGTGCTGTCGGTTGCATCGCCCGCTCGGACTTAGCGAAATTTCTTCGCTGCACTCTTCTCGAAAACCCGTACCAAATCGTGGCGAAACTGCGCCGAAGCCGCTAATCTGAATCGGTCTGGGCACCGGAGCGTTCCGACTGCCAGGTTTCCTGCGTTCTGCTGGTCCAACCTCCGCGCTTTAAGTGTGGTCTAGCGAAGCCGGTTTAAGGCATCCGAATCACCGTTAATCCCAGCATCTAACTCGCCGACTGTCAGCTTGCCTAACCGTTGTGTCAAGTTGAGCGCTGAGTATTACCCACACTTGCAGAAGAAACCCGGCGGTTTGTGGCAGCCCGCATGCACAGGAGATACAAAAGGGGCTCTTTGATTCAGAGTGATCCGCGTGAGCCCTGGGTAACTGCATGTCCACCGAAGATCGTGATGGCCAAGATCCGCTCCAATCCTTGATCGCAGAATTTCTCGAAGCTGAAAAGAGTGGAAATGCGGTAGATCGAGATACGTTACTTAAACAGCATCCCGAGCACGCTGAATCGCTGCGGGACTTCTTCGCCAATCATGACCGCATTAAGCGTGCGGCGGAGCAGGAAGATCGAACTTTGCCACCTGGCAATTGGATCGATGCCCCAACCGATCCTCCCACGTCGGGTAATGGGGAAGAGGCGACGATACCTCCGCGAAGTGATGCTGACGATCCGACCATTCCGCCAACGAACCCGTCTTCTGCGGAAAACGCATCCGTCGGCGACCAGGTACGATACTTTGGTGACTACCAGTTGCTAGAAGAGATCGCTCGGGGCGGGATGGGAGTTGTTTTCAAGGCTAGGCAGATCAATCTGAATCGGGTTGTCGCCTTGAAGATGATTCTGGCTGGTGACTTGGCCGGAGATGAGGAAGTCAAACGGTTCAAGAGCGAAGCAGAGTCCGCAGCACAGCTCGATCATCCAGGGATTGTCCCGATCTTTGAAATTGGCGAGCACCAAGGGCAGCACTACTTTTCGATGGGATTCGTCGATGGAGACTCTCTCGCCGACCGTTTGCGGAACGGACCGTTGCCGCCAAGAGAAGCAGCTGAGTTGATGGCGAAAATCTGCGAAGCTGTAGCGTATGCTCACGATAAGGGTGTGATCCATCGCGACTTGAAGCCGGGAAACGTGTTAATCGATGCGAACGGCGCGCCGAGGGTAACCGACTTCGGACTAGCGAAGCAAGTTGGAGGTGACAGTGAGTTGACTCGCACGGGCCAAATTCTGGGTACTCCCGCATTCATGCCTCCCGAGCAGGCATCTGGCAAGCTTGATGAAGTTGGTCCACTGTCAGATGTCTATTCGCTAGGGGCAGTACTGTACATGATGCTGACGGGCAGAGCCCCCTTTCAGGCAGCAAGCCCAATGGAAACGTTGTTGCAGGTGCTCGACGAGGAGCCGGTCGCTCCGCGTCAGCTCAACTCAGCAATTCCCGTTGATTTAGAAACAATCTGCTTGAAGTGCCTCGAGAAGCAACCGCAATTTCGATATGCAAGCGCAGCGGAGCTTCATAAGGACATAGTGCGATTTCTAAATGATGAGGCGATTGCTGCGCGACGTCCTGGCACGATTGAACGCCTCGTGCGTTGGTCTCGTAAGCAACGTCCTGGCATCAAGGTGGCTGTAGTAGCATCCTCGCTGGTGCTTGCGACCGTCCTGATCGTCATGGAGAGCAAACGCCGTCTTGACCTATTTCGTGGAGCTTACTTGTCCGTTTCTGTCTCTGCCGACTGGACACCTGTGACTGTCTTTGAACCCGGCAGCGACCAGAAAGTAATGAGGTTCACTGCCCCGAGTGAACAGCGAGTTTCGATTCCTGCAGGATCCTATGAACTTTGGGCAGAACATTATGGTCAGCGCTGGCAAGTTGATTTGGAACGAAAGGAAGAACTAGAGCTCCATCTAGAAGATGTTGATGGACGCGAGTTGTTTCAGATGCGAGACGATATTGATTTTGACTCGCTACTTCGCGCGATTCCCGGTCGCCGCCAAGCTTACTTTCTCCGCGAGACTACTCCATCAGTGCCAAATCGCTTTTTACCCAATCGGCAGGAACGCGAGGGGCTCCCGATCGGCCTTTACGATGGCTGGGACGACGAGCCGCTTTGGATGATGAACGACAAGCTCAAGGAGATTGCTAAACGCAACCAATCGATGAGCCTACCTGGAGGTGCTTGGACTGCTGACTTCGACGAGGACGGCGAACGCGATTTAGCGTTGGTGAAAGGTGGCTTTTACCTGGTTGTTTCCGGACGTAATGGACAAGTGCTGTTTCAAGAACCAATTAAAGGCCAGGGACTCTTGTTCGGAGAGATGATGGACTTAACTGGTGATGGCATCACTGACCTACTTTTGGTTGCGGATGGAGTTCTGCAACTCGTAGATGGTAAGGATGGGGCAAGTCGATGGACTCGTAGCGTAACCAAAGCTGGTACCTCTCAAGTAAAACACAACTTAAACTTCAACAACGATGGTGGGGCACAACTAACGTTCATCTCGCATCTTGATAAAACGTATGTCGTAACATTCGATGACGGCGTCACCACGCTCGACGCGACAACGGGTAATCCGGTCATGGATACATCGGAAGCGAGTAAATATGACTCACTGAAACTGGGCATCTTGTCGAGCCCCAAAGAACCGTTGCTACTTTGTGTGCGACTGAGGGAACTCAGGGCCGTGCCTTCGGTATTTGACGAACTTGCCGCCATCGGGCTTCTTTCCGGGCAATGGCATTGGGAACTACGATTAGATGAGGCTCGGCCAAAACTGGGTTTTGAAAAAGAATCGCTCATTGTTGAAGACGTGACGTGCGATGGCACGGCCGATATTCTGATTGCTTTAAAGCCAAACCGGCACGGTTCAGACCCCAACCAACTGATCCTGGTTAATGGAAAAAGTGGAAGCGTCGAATGGGAAAAACCCATTCTTGCACCTTCATTTTTCGGGCCGGATTGGAAAGTGTCGACGCACGTCGCAGCATTTTCCTGCGACTCGGTGGGCTCGTCTCCTTCGATCGTGTGTTTGGAATATTTTGACCCGCCTGCATCGCCAGACAATGCTATGGTTCGCAACGTGCGGATTGAAGGCATCCATCGGGACGATGGTCACGTTCTTTGGTCCTCCAGCTTGGGGTCAGCGAGCGAGGATGAGTATCCCGTCTTTCTTTCGCCTACGGACGGGTCCGTCTCGAATGAGCTTGCTATCGCCACGGTCACCTACGCCCATTTCAACTCAGTGATTCTTGCCGACTCACGAGACGGCGCTATTCACCGGGTCATCCCTGAATCCAACACGAAGGATGCTGCATCCGACGTCCCCCGTTTCAAAGACTATCGGGATATCAATTACGACGGTTTGGCGGATGTGGTCTATGAGCAAGACGGAATGATCAAGTATCGAGGCGGACGGCCAACGGAGCGATGGTGTCGTCTCGGCAGTACTCTGAGGCTCGGTGATGTTGACGAAGACGGAATCGATGATTGCCTCCTATTGCGAAGCTATGTTGACCGAAGTTCTAAAACCATGGTCAGAGATATATCGACCGTGGTTTCAGGTGCCTCCGGCCAGAAACTTTGGGCACTGAATATCGGGTATGACTCCCGCGACGAAAACAGTGTTGCTGTGGACGTGCTCGGTGATGAGCAAGAGGAACTTGTTTGCTTTGACGGCAGCGATACGATTAACGTCGTCGATTCCAAAGCAGGGCAAGTCGTTTCGACAATCAACGTTAAACGCACTTATTCGATTGACGGCGTAAGCACTTCTGGTGTGGGGAGGCGAGTCTTTTTTTCCGATCTGGACGGAGACTCGAAGCAAGAACTTGTCGTTGGCTTCCCGTGGGCCGCTTACAAGGGAACCGGCCAGATGCTGCCCGAGTGCAAACCGAAATCCCCTTCCAGGTTTATCATTGGTGTCGTTGCTGATGCGGAGGAGAATCGTGATACATTGCTTGATTGCGAACTGTTGAGTTTGGACTCTCTTTCAGTCCGTTTGATCGACGGAAATGGAACCGAGCTTTGGAATCAGGTTTTGCGTTTGCGTGGCACTAGTCCTGGAAATGCCGGGGGAAGTGGGTTCAGCGACAGCCATTTCGAGGTTGCACGCGTCGACGATGACGGCGACAACGATCCCGCAATCTTTCTCAAATGTGGTAGAGATCACTGGATCCTAAAGCTCAGTAGTGGAGAACTCCTGTCGGAAGGCCTGTCTTCCACGCTGCAAGAGCAGCGGAGACGTCGTCGCCAGGTACATCAAATCGACATTGAGGAAAATGGGCGTAGTGACACGGTATCGATCCAGCCGGAAGGCGTCGTTGTCGCAACAGATTCCAACGGTCGATCGCTTTGGGAATGCGAATTGCCAGAGATTCTGGATGCCACTGAGTATCGAACCTGGGAGTTTGCGGAGACTCGTACCTTGGATGACTGCTTGGTCATCCAAAAAGGTCATCATGTGGTGGGAGTCGAGTTGAGATCCGGGCTTCCCCGCTGGCGCACACATGGGCCAATCGACGCGTCACCTAGTACATTCCTGAGACGGAAGGGCAACGAACTGCCCTTGGTGGTTTTCCACGCGAAAAAAAGTTACAGCGTGTGCCGGGAAGCGTATCGAGTGAAACCTGATTGGAAGTACCTCCTCACATCGACAGCCCAGAATGTCGGCGTCGCACTACCTAGTTCCAGCGACCGTGATACGGATCAAGCTGATGCATTTCTTGGGTCGGACGGAAACCAGGTCAAGATAGACCAGACTTCCAAGCAGTCCGATTCAGCCGATAATCCTCTGCCGACTTCGCCACCGGAAAACAAAGTTCGAATCGAAGCGGAAAGCATGTCATGGGAAGGCGCGTTTCATGGAAAGCTCATCCGCCAGGAAATGACTTCCTGGAAGGACGAATCGTGGAGCGGCAATCGACAGATTCTATGGTTAGATGCACGGCCATCAGATTCGCTGCGACTCGGATTCGTGATCCGGCAGTCCGGTAAGTATGAGATTTCTTGCGTGCTGACCAAAGCTCCGGACTTCGCCATCGCCAGTATAGCGATGGACAAAAGGTCGCTAGCCTCAAACATTGATTCGTACGCCGCAAAAGTCCAGCCCACTGAAGAGATTCCCCTTGGGACGCTTCAACTTTCAGCGGGACGCCACGCCGTTGAGATTACCATTGAGGGTAGAAATCCCTCTAATACTGCGGATGTTCTCGCCTTCGGCATCGACTACATCGACCTTACCAGAATTCAGGAGTAGTTTCGGCCTGGATGATGGTTCACGCTTCCATAAAACGGCGTCGCTACAAGCGTCAACGACAGCAAGCGTCACCCGTGTGTGCGTTTTGCGCAAAACAATCCGGGATCCGTGACCGATTCGTTTGAATATCCATCCCCACTTTTCGGCACTGCATTTCGGCAAGCGGAACATACCGCTACTGGTATTCCATTTCAAATGGAAGATTGTGCGGAAAACCGACCATCTGGACATAAGCCGAAAGCAGGCTAGGGGCGTTGCAAGCGTCATTGATCACCCTGGCACGTCGGTGCGCAACTCCACGAGGATGCATCGACCGAGGCGAGTTCGCCGGATTGCTTCAAAACAGTTTGCTCGAGAACTCGGACTGATATGAGGGGAAAGTGTAGCGAAACAAAGGCATGAGCTTTCCAAGAGAGCTCGTCACGACGCAATTTCATGATCCGGGGCTTTCCCAGTCC
>NZ_NTFY01000015.1 GCF_002289565.1 Rhodopirellula sp. SM50
TTGTTGATCGCCTTTGGCGAACCGAACCGAGTGAATCTTGATCCACCACGGAACAAGAACGACCAAAGTCTTAACCGGCACAACGCATGAAGTTGCGGGCATTCTGCGCAGCGCAGGCTCCGCCGCGACGCGTGAGCGGCCGGGCATCCAGGCGCCCGCCCGAGGCCTTACGGCCAGCGGCTCACCATTGGCTCGACCAATCCCACTCAATCGACAGCCCGCGAACTCTCCGGCTTGCGCGTTTTGCCAACATACCGGAGGGCTCGCGCCCTACCGCTAAAAAGTCGTTCACGGCGTAGGGCGGAGCCCGGGAACAAGAGAAACGTGTGATCGGATTAAATCAACAAGCCGTCACGACACTTGAGCATGCCACGGCCGTGAAACGAAGCCGTGAAACTTTGCGGAGCCCAGCTTGGCCATCCTTTCCCGACCACGCCCGCCTTGCAACTCGCGTAACCGGAAATCTTTCACAGGATTCGCCAGAAACCAGCTTCCGATTTTGCCGCGTCACATTTTGCAAATGAACTCACGCGGGTGATTTGCCGATCACCATAGACGGGCACGTAGCGAAACGCGTGTGCGACACAGAACGCCATCGAAACACAAACCGCAATGGAATGCGACGGTGAAAACAAATAATCTCATTTGGATTTCGGTGGCAGCGTTAGCCATTTCCACCGTATCCACGACTCAGGCGCAAGTCCCTGAAGCCCCCGTGCCGACCATTTGGCGGTTCATCGGAATTCCTCAGGGCATCCAAAAGATCCGCGACGTCACGTTGAACCGGCGTGGGAATTTTCCCGGCCTGGAGCGAAAGCCGCCGTTGAAGCGAATCGGTGACCCGGCAAACCTTGAATCCCCCAACCCGGCGATCAAAGCCGCCGCGGAGATCAAGCAAGCCGAGGACTTGAAAGCTCAAAAGATCAAGGCGATCAAGTTCCTGGCCAAGATGGGTTGTGGGTGCTACGACAAGGAAGGAAAGATCACCGACGCCTTGCTCGCGGCGATGGACGACTGCACGCCAGACGTGCGATTGGCGGCCATGGATGCCATCGAGACGGCTGCCAACGGCGAAGGTTGCAGCAAATGCGGATCGACGTCCTGCTGTAGCGAGAAAGTCACAAAACGTCTGAGCGAAATTGCCTACGAACGCGACGACAGCGGATGTTACTTGGAACCCAATGCGGACGTGCGTGCGGCTGCCGCGAAGGCACTTTTTGTGTGCTGCCCGAATCGTGCAACCGGCCCGATCGAAGAAGACATTCCCGAAGAGCTGATGCCACCGCCCGTCGTGCCCGATCCGATCTCCGGCGAAGGAGCCGCGGACCCCGAAGGCATCCAGGGCGAGGGTGCTCCGGAAGTGGACGTCGATGTTGATGTCGATGTCGATGTGAATGGGGCGGGCGAAGTCGACGACAGCGAGGCGGATTCGGCAAGCGATGCGACGAGCGTGGACGCCACCACCACCGCCGACAGCCTGAAGCTGTTTCAAGCGGCGAAGACGGTGGAACGAAGCGACGTCGAAGTCGGGCAAGTCAAGATGATTGGAGGCATGGCGATCCAGCCGGTCACGATCTCGCCCGTCACCGCAACGTCCAACGTCCAAGACGACGAGCCCCAATCGAGCCAACCGGTCTCTCTGTCCCTGAGCGACGACTCGACCAAGTTGACATTGCCCAAGCCGATCGCACTTCCGATCCAAAACGCCCAGCCGGTTGACGACGCCGAAGCGGTCGCCGCACCTAAAGCTCGCACGGCTCATCGTGTCACAGCCCAACGCGTCACGGCCCAGCCGGTCCAGCGGAAAAACGCGGTCGCTACGGTTGTCCGTGTCGATCAACGGACCGGACGCGTGATCTTGCGGAGCGGCCAGGAAATGCGTCCCGGAGCCTCCGTCACCGTCTATCACCAGTACTTGACCGGCGAGCGACTCGTGGCACACCTGCTGATCAACAGCGTCAACGGCAACCAATCGATCGCAACGGTCACGGACCCGACGAGCCTGGACAAGATTCATTCCGGCGACCGAGCCGTCTGCTTCTAAGCAGCACTCAACGATCACAAACCGACAAAAGCGTCAGCGAACCCCGCTGACGCTTTTTTTGTAGGCAGTAGGCTTCGCTCGACCCTGCCGCACGGAGGTGATGTAAGTATTAAGGTCACCCTCCCGTGTGCGGGAGGGTCGAGCGCAGCGTGGGGAGGGTTTCCGACATTGATGCTCCATCGTTGTGAGCAACTTTAGCCTCGCAACAACCCTCCCCGCGTCGTCGCACACTCCTCCGCGACCCTCCCAGAGGGAGTGTGACTATAACTTCGTTGATGAACGGATCGCTTAATCTGGCAAAAGGGGGCAGCACAGCAAGCCACACCCCTCACCCAAACTCAAACGTCGTTTGTTTCATCGGGGCGAACGTGGCGAGTTTTGGGGCGTCTGCCAATTCGATCGGGGCTGTTGCTGCTGCAACCCATTCGCGGAAGTCATTGGCCGGGGCTGGCGGTACGATCACATCGATTTCGGACAGCGATTTTGGCAAGCCTTGGCAAAGCGACTTCGCCAACCGCTTGGCTCCGTTTTTTCCCCCATCGTCGTTGTCGGCGATGATGGTCAACCGGCTCGGTTGATGATGATGGATGTAACGGTCGACAAAAAACGTCGACGCGCTACAGCTGGCTCGTCCGATCACCCACAGCCCCAGGCCGATCGCGGCGGCCGTGTCCGACGCACCTTCGGTGATGAACAGGGGCGTCGAGTCCGCGTTGGACGTGGTGTTTGTCGTCTTGGGGCGGGCAACAAAGATCCCGCTTTGGCTGCCCCGCCGCGACCATTTCCCGCGGCGTTGGTCGGTCCAGGGCAGCCCGCTGATCCGGACGCCGATCACAGCGTGGGCTTCATTGCGCATCGGCCAGGTTGAACCTTGTCCGTCGGCGGTCAGCCCGACTCGCAGCGCCCGCAAGGCGTCTTCGCAGACGGACAGGTGTTCGGCCAGCCGGCGACGTGTTTTTCGGTCGATCCGGCGGTAGGCGTCACGCGCGAACTGGGTGTGCGCGTCAATGACGTCTTGGGGCAGTTCGGTGCGAAAGGACGTTGGGAATGTCGAAGCCGGCTGCGCAGCGAAATGACTCGCCCGGCTGCCGCCGCCCGACAGCGACGGCGAATGGTTGCCTCGTTCGGGGGCGACCCCGACCGCGTCGGCTAAGAACGACAGCGATTCGGCGAACGAACAGCCCAGCCACCAACGGAGCGTAGCAATCCCGTCGCTTGGCGAAATAGCGCAGCCGCGGGTGAAGCAGTGACGGCAATGGACGGCCCCGCGTTGCTGCAAATCCGGAAACGCCGCGAACCGGTCGCGTCCGCCGCACTTGGGACAGGGACGGTTGCGACCGTCCAGCACTTGGGCGGGAAGGCCGGCGGAGATCAGGATCTGTGCCCAACGTCCCGCGGCGGCTCGACGGAGTTCATCCAGATTGTAAAACGGCATTTCAGCGATGATCGGACGGAGTTCAGCTGACGAGGGTTCAACGTCGGATAGGCTTCCAGCCTGTCGTTCCCGAGTGGGATAGGCTTCCAGCCTGTCATTCCCGAGTGGAACAGCCTCGCTGCCTTTCCCCTTTTCCATCGTCAAGCCACCGGCCGCTGCAGCGGTCTTCTGTCCAGCTCGGATCGACCCACGCCCCGCTGCATCGACTGGCTCCGAATGTGACGGTCATTCCAACGAGCCTTTCCTGTCCAGCGTGCCTCCTATCTTCAATCGCGGCGCGGCTTGTTACACTTCGTCCATGAGCGAAATTGATTTTTATGATTACGAATTGCCCCGCGAACTGATCGCCCAGGAACCCCTGACGACCCGCAGTGACGCCAGGCTGATGTTGGTCAATCGTGCCAGCGGCGAGATCGAGCACCACCATGTGCGTGATTTACCAGACCTGTTGCGCAGCGAAGACACGTTGGTGCTCAATGACAGTCGCGTGATCCCGGCCCGAATGGTCGGATTCCGCACGCGAACGCAGGGTCGTTGGCAGGGCTTGTTTTTGCGAGAAGACTCGGGGTCGGGCATTTGGGAGGTGCTGACGAAAACGCGCGGCAAACTGGTGCCCGGCGAGACGATCACGATCGAAGATCGCAACGGCTTGCCCGGCATGCGGCTGGAGGTGGTCGCGCGGACCGAGCACGGGCACCTGCTCGTGTTGCCTCGACCGCCGGCCGATCGTCTGGCCGCTGCCAACGACGAAGAACATCAATTGTCGCAATCCTCCAGCGCCGATCAGTGGCTGAATCGTTACGGCCGCGTGCCGCTGCCGCCCTACATTCGCGACGGGCACATGGTCGATGCGGACGTCTCGAACTATCAGACGGTGTTCGCCAAAACCCCCGGCAGCGTGGCGGCACCGACCGCGGGATTGCATTTCACGCCCAGCCTGCTCGGTCAGATCACCGACGGGGGAACGGAAACGGCATCGGTGACGCTGCATGTCGGACTGGGGACGTTTCGTCCGATCAGCAGCGAGACGCTGGAGGAGCACGAGATGCACACCGAATGGGGGCAGATCACGGCGGAAAATGCCGAATTGATCGTCGAGCGACGGGCCGCGGGAGGTCGCTGCGTGGCCGTCGGCACGACCAGCGTCCGGGTGCTCGAAAGCGCCGCGGCCGACTTGTCGGGCGATCTGCGGGCCTGGACGTCAACCACCGATCTGTTCATCCGGCCGCCGTATCCCTTTCAAATCGTCGACACGCTGATGACCAATTTCCACCTGCCCAAGAGCACCTTGCTGGTGTTGGTCAGCGCCTTTGCTTCGCGGGAATTGATTCTCGAAGCCTACGCCAAAGCGATCGAAAACGAATACCGCTTCTTCAGCTATGGGGATGCGATGCTGATCGTGTAGCCCGCGCGCCGATCAACAGCACCACAATCGCGGGAATCATCGCAAACCCCGCCCAGGCGTGAATCGACATCAAGGAGTGCATTTGGTGCGTCGATGGAATCGGCAACATGCACAGAAAGACCGTCACGATGGTGACCAGCCCGGTCGCCACGGTCGCTAAATAGCCCAGATTCTGGACTCTCGATGTCGGCCGCTTGGCGACAAAGTACCGCAGGAAAAACAGGGCAAAAATCGGTAATCCCATCACCAGGACCCCGCTGGCCATCATGTGGGCCAGCAGCATCTGGCCGCCCAGTGTTTCGCCGCCGAGCGAGGGCAACGAGGTCATCGTGAGCACCGCGACGACAAGGACGAGAGCCAAAAGCAGCAGCCGGTCGATCCAGACAAACATGTTCGGGTAGATTCTTCGCGGTAAAAAGGGATCCGGTAACGGCCCCGATTCTACGCTTTCGCAAGCCCCCCGGGGACCGGTCCAGTGGCCAAGCTTCCCGCTTGCGATCCAGTGGCGTAAGCTTCCAGCTTGCGATCCTTTGACCCAGCCTCGCAGCGTGCCGCCCCCCGAACATTCTGGTCGCCGGATCGCTCATTGACAATTCACAGCTTTCAGCCGACAGTGAAGGCTTCGATTTCAGCATTCCTACGCTTCCCCCACCCCACTTATGACCGATGCCGACACGTCCGCCCCGCGGACCTTGCTAGACAAAATCTGGGACCAACACGTCGTCCACCAACCGGAATCCGGACCGGCGATTTTGTACATCGATCTGCACCTGGTTCACGAAGTCACCAGCCCCCAGGCTTTTGAAGGGCTGCGGATCAACGGGCGTCCGGTGCGTCGGCCGGAGCGAACGCTCGCCACGCCGGACCACAATGTCCCGACCAGCGACCGATCACTGCCCATCGCCGACCCGATCAGCCGCAAACAGATCGAAACGCTGCGGAACAACTGTGCCGAGTTCGGCGTCCAGCTGTTCGACATCGGCGACGTCCGCCAAGGGATCGTCCACGTCATCGGCCCCGAAAACGGCTACACCCAACCCGGCATGACGATCGTCTGTGGCGACAGCCACACGGCCACCCACGGTGCGTTCGGCGCCCTCGCCTTCGGGATCGGGACCAGCGAAGTCGAGCACGTTCTGGCGACGCAGACCTTGCTGCAATTCAAACCGAAAACGTTTGAATTGCGCGTCGACGGCGAATTGCCCAAGGGCGTGACCGCCAAGGACATGATCTTGTACTTGATCGGCAAGATCGGAACCGCCGGCGGCACCGGCTATGTGCTCGAGTACACCGGCGACTGTGTTCGAAATCTGACGATGGAAGAACGCATGACGGTCTGCAACATGTCGATCGAGGCGGGGGCACGGGCAGGGATGATCGCACCCGACCAAACCACCTTCGATTACTTGAAAGGGTTGCCCGAAGCACCGGCCGATTTCGATGCCGCCGTCGCCCGCTGGAAACAACTCTCCACCGACGCCGGAGCGACCTATGACAAGTCGCTTCATTTCAACGGTGCCGACATCCAGCCCCAAGTCACCTGGGGCACCAACCCCGGCCAAGTGATCAGCGTCAAAGACAAGACACCTGATCCGGCTGAATTCTCCGATCCGACCGATCAGAAAACCACCCGCGACGCGCTCAGCTACATGGGACTTCAAGCGAGCACTGCGATGGAGGACGTCGCGATCGACCGCGTGTTCATCGGATCCTGCACCAACGCACGCATCGAAGACCTGCGGGCGGCCGCCGAAGTCATCAAGGGCTACCACGTCAGCGACAAAGTCAACGCGATGGTCGTTCCGGGCAGCGGCAAAGTCAAAGTGCATGCCGAACGCGAAGGCCTGGACAAGATCTTCCGCGAAGCCGGGTTCGATTGGCGCGAAGCCGGTTGCAGCATGTGTTTGGCCATGAACCCCGACAAATTGGCGCCGGGCGAGCGCTGTGCCAGCACCAGCAATCGAAACTTCGAAGGCCGGCAAGGCAAGGGCGGACGAACACACCTGGTCAGCCCCGCGATGGCCGCCGCCGCAGCCATCCAAGGACACTTCGTCGATATCCGCGACTGGGACTACAAGTCCTAAGCGACCTCAGTGGGATAGGCTTCCAGCCTGTCGTTCCCGAGTGGGATAGGCTTCCAGCCTGTCATCGCTCTGAATCGACAGGCTGGAAGCCTATCCCACGGCCAAACCCCGAAGCGACCAGAACAAAACACTACCCTTCAATCAACCATGCAAAGCTTTACCAAACACACCGGCGTCGTCGCGACGATGGATCGTGCCAACGTGGACACCGATCAAATCATCCCCAAGCAGTTTCTCAAACGGATCGAACGAACCGGATTCGGGCAATTCCTGTTCTACGATTGGCGTTTTCTGGAAGACGGCGAAACGCCCAACCCGGAATTTGAACTGAACCAACCCGCCGTCAAAGGCGCCTCGATCCTGGTCGCCCGTCGTAATTTCGGCAGCGGATCGAGCCGCGAACACGCCGTCTGGGCGCTCGACGATTATGGGTTTCGCAGCGTGATCGCCCCTTCGTTCGCCGACATTTTCTTCAACAACTGTTTCAAGAACGGCGTGCTGCCGATCACCTTGGCCGAGTCCGATATCGATCATCTGTTCGAAACCGCAAAAGCCAAGGGCACGTACGAATTGACCGTCGATCTGGAGAATCAAGTCGTCAAAGACGGCGACGGTTGGGAGCGGTCTTTCGAAGTCGACGCCAGCCGGCGCGACAAGATGCTGCAAGGCTTGGACGATATCGGACAAACCCTCAAGTTCGAAGACAAAATCTCACAGTACGAAGCCGCACGGACCTGGTAGGGCATGCTGTGCATGCCAAGGGGGCCTTACCTACGGACCCGTCGAGCGATCCATGTCATGCGCCGCTGATTCGTCTGATTGGATCGCGGACTCAAGCCGGTGGATTGCGGTGCGACGCTGGAAGCGCCAGCCCGAGGACACCCCCAGTGCCCCATTTAAATGAACCCACGGATGGCAGAGCGTACCCACGGATAAAAGCAGCCAGGGATCCGTGGGTACGCGCTGCCATCCGTGGGTGTGATCCATTGCTGTGGTACCGGAGATCGTCTGTTCGATCAGATCGATCGAGGGAAGCGGATTGCCAGACGGTCCATGGCTCCCCCGCATGACATCTACCGATAGACGCTGCAGTAGGTCACGCTGTGCGTGACAGGTGGCATGCACAGCATGCCCTACATCGCTAGGCGGCTTGTCAGCGCACCAATCACCGTCAGACTAAAGCCGCACTCGACCGATTCAGAAAAAAGGCTAGCACTGTGACGACTCCAGACGAACCGACCACGCTCGACACCGCTGGCGATTCCGATTCGCTTGTCAGCGACGTTGCCGTTTCCGACCGCCCCTGGGAAGAACTCTCCCGCTTGGCCGAACAGGGCGACGCCGAGCGGCTGGAAGAATTTCTTTCAGAACTCTCGACGACCGACCAGGCGCTGGCGCTGAGTCGGTTGGATGAAATCCATCGTGTTCAGGTGCTCAAGGGGCTCGATGCCGAAGACGCCGCGGATTTGATCGCGGCGCTGCCCGAGGTCCAGGCCGCCGAGGCGATCGCGTCGTTGGAACCGGACACCGCCGCGGCGATCGTCCACGAATTGCCCAGCGACGAACAGGCAGACGTCCTGGGCGATTTGAGCGACCGACAGGCGGCCGCCATCCTGGACGTGTTGCCCGACACCGAAGCCGACGCGGCCCGCCAATTGGCGGCCTACGAAGACGACGTCGCCGGCGGAATGATGGTGCTGGAGATGCTTCGCTTTACCCCCGACATGACCGTCGCGGACGTCATCGCCGAGCTGAATACCAACGCCGAGATCTACAGCGATTTTGATGTCCGCTACGCCTACGTCTGCCAGCACGATGGTTCGCTGGTCGGCGTGCTGCCGATGCAAAACCTGCTGTTCGTCCGGCGCGGATCCAAACTGGCCGATCTGATGATCACCGATCCGATCTCGGTGCTCGACACGACGCCGCTGGACGACCTGATCGAACTCTTCGACGCCCATCACTTTCTGGGTGTTCCGGTGGTCGACCACGGCGGACGCCTGAAAGGAGTCCTGCACCGTGAAGCGGTCAATTACGAAGAAACCCGTGCGGCCGAAAGCGACTACCTGAAAAGCCAGGGGATCGTGGGCGGCGAGGAGCTGCGTTCGATGCCGCTGTGGCTTCGTGCCCGGCGACGCCTGAGCTGGTTGAGCATCAACATCTTGCTCAATATCGGTGCCGCCGCGGTGATCGCCTACTTTCAAGAAACCCTGCAGGCGGTGATCGCGTTGGCCGTCTTTCTGCCGATCATCAGCGACATGAGCGGCTGCAGCGGCAACCAAGCGGTCGCGGTCAGCATGCGTGAACTGTCGCTCGGTTTGGTGCGTCCCTCGGAAGTCTTTCGTGTTTGGTGGAAAGAGGTTTCGGTGGGGTTGATCAACGGCGCGGTGTTGGGATTGCTGGTCGCCATCTGTGCCGTGATCTTTGACGGCAACGGCTACCTGGGGCTGGTCGTCGGCGTTGCGTTATTCGCCAACACGATCGTGGCGGTTTCCATCGGCGGCGTGGTGCCGCTGGTGCTGAAACGATTCGGGTTTGACCCCGCCGTCGCCAGCGGACCGTTGCTGACCACGGTGACCGACATGTGCGGCTTCTTCTTCGTGTTGGGTTTGGCCACGCTACTGCTCTCGCGGCTGGTCGCCTGACAAAGTGGCCAAAGCTTCCAGCTTGCAAAAGTGGCGTAAGCTTCCAGCTTGCGTCCCGGCAAGCGAAAGCTTGCCCCCTACCACACGCCAAGCGAAAGCTTGCGACGCGGCAAGCTGGAAGCGTGCCCCACTGCGACATCGCAAGCGTGCCCCACATCAGGGCGTCAGCATAATGAGACTCAAATCGTCCGGCTTGCCGTGCTCGGAGTGCATCCGCTGGGTCGCCTGATCGACCAGCGAGCGCATGCGTTTGATCGGCGGACCGACCCTGGCGAGCGCGCAAACCTCGTCCAGGTGCAAGTTATCGAACAGCCCATCGCTTGCCAGCAGGATGGTATCGCGTGCGGCCAGGCGAACGGCCGGTCCGATTTCGATGTGCATGCTCTTGGAACCGACCAGATTGGAGACGTAGTGGCGTTCGTCGTGGTGCATCGCTTCGTCTTCGCCCATCATGCCGGACTGGATGGCATAGCCCACCGGTGAATGGGACGTCGATTTCCACTTGATCAAACCACGTTGGCCGACGACGAGCGCCATGGAGTCACCGACTTGGTAGCCGCGGGCGACGCGATCCTGAACTTCGATCACGGTCAGGGTGGTCGCCGCGCCGATCGCGAGTTCCAGTATTTCGGAATTGGCCCGCTCGATCCCGTCGAGAATCAACGGTCGGAGATCACCGCTGGCGGTTTGGGACGCCACGCTGTCGCGCAGACATTGCATGGCGATGGCCGACGCCTTGTGCCCGACCGGAGCCCCACCGACACCGTCGGCGACGGCCAACACCAACCCGCCATCCAATGTTCCGATGACCGCGGCGCTGTCGTCATTGGGGTCCTGTTTGCCCGGGCAGGTGCGGGCAAACGCCAGCACACGACCTTGGTCATGGCCGAGGACCTCTGGTTCGTCCATCGCGCTTTCGAGATAGAGTCGCGTCGGTGATGGTGAGTTGGCGGGGAGCAAACGTGAGCCCTACGGCGTCGGTGGGAAAACAAAGTGCCCGGAAACGATTTAACTCGATTTTCGTTTACGAATGACGTGGCGAATCGCCTTCATCCGTGATTTCTCCCAATCCTGGGCCATTTTACCGGCATCGGCGTACCGATCGCGCGGCTTGACGGCAACGGATTTACGGATGATGCCGATCAGGTCTGGATGAACGCGTTTGCGAATCGTCGCCGCACCGGGAAAAGGCCAGTCGAAGGGGTACTCGGGCCACTTGCTGGAAAACAGGCGATAGGCGATCAGGCCGAGTGAAAACACGTCGCTGCGGGTCGACGGTTTTCCCATCGCCTGCTCCGGAGGCATGTAGCCGAGTGTCCCGGTCCCCGAACCGTTGATCGTTTGCTGAGCGACCTTGGCGATCCCGAAATCAGCCAGTCGCAACCAGTCGTCGTCAAACAGCAGGATGTTTTCGGGCTTGATGTCGCAGTGAATCACGCCCATCGAATGGGCGTAAGAGACCGCTTCGAGCAATTGCGACATCAATTCGAAGCCGAGTTCGAAACGCATGCGCTTGGTCAACCGATCATTGAGCGTTCGTTTGGCCAGCGGCGAGACGATGACGAAATGCCCGTCGATAAAACGGGCGTCGCGGATCGGCAGGATGTTGGGGTGATCCAGTTCGATCGTCAACTTGACCTCGCGGCGAAATTCATCGATCAGTTCGGGCGTGACCCAGCGTGAATTCGGGATTTTCAGCGCCACCTTGGTCGACAGCAGGGTATCGGTGGCGGCGTAGACGTCGGCGAACCCTCCCTGACCGATCCGTCGGTTGAGCCGATATTTTCCCAGACGGCTTCCGACTCGAAGTCGCGGGGCATCGCTGGAAATGGGGTAGTCAGTTCGTTTTGCCATGCCTTTGTCGTCAACACCTGATAACCAGGGGACCCGTTTGTCGTCGCTCGTCGTCTTCGCTCCGCATCACTTTAGCGTCCATCCGGCGGCAGCGGCGAGCGGTCGACTGCCGTGACGGAGAGAATCGCCCGCTGCAAAGAATGCACCACGTTCCCTATAATAGAAGCCGATTTGCCCAATACTCATTGAAAGCTGCGCGCTTTGCGATCGTCTTTTTCCATGGTCCCAGGTTCTTCTCATTCTTCCAGCCAAACTTGGTTCGGCAAGTCCGTCGCTCCCGGCGAATCGGTCAACTCGGAATTGTTGATCACCGAAAGCTACAGCAGTCGGGATGTTGGGATTTCCTTGCGGGTGATCCGAGGGCTTCGCGACGGCCCCACGGTTTTCGTCTCCGGGGCGCTCCACGGCGATGAAATCAACGGCACCGGTGCGATCCGGTCCCTGATCGCCGACAACGACCTGCAACTCACCGCCGGCACAGTCGTGCTGATTCCGGTGCTGAACGTGCTGGGATTCGAGCGGCACTCACGGTATTTGCCCGACCGCCGTGATCTGAACCGTTGTTTTCCCGGCAACGCCAGCGGAAGCATGGCGACACGGATGGCCAAGGTGATCTTTGATGCCATCGTACGCCGCTGCGATTACGGCGTCGACCTCCACACCGCCGCGGTGCGGCGGACGAATTACCCGAACGTTCGCGCCGATTTTCGCAATCCCGACTGCGTGCGACTGGCCGAAGCGTTTGGTGCCGGCGTGATCCTCGATGGCAAAGGCCCCAAAGGATCGTTACGTCGCGAGGCCACTCTGGCGGACTGCCCGACGATCGTCGTCGAGGGCGGCGAAGTCTGGAAGGTCGAACCGTCGATCGTCGAATGCATGAGACGCGGCGTCCTGAACGTGCTGAAAAAACTGGAGATGATGGACGGTGAACCTGAACTGCCGATCGGGCAGGTCAAGATCAGACAAACCAAGTGGATTCGCGCTGAACGTGGCGGATTCATGGACTTGCACGTCTCCCCGGGCAGCACCGTCACCGCCGGGCAGCCGATCGCGACCAATAGCACCTTGGTGCACCAAGACCAGAATCAACTGCTCGCCCCCTTTGACGGGATCGTGATCGGGATGTCGACCCTGCCCGCGGTCCAGCCCGGCGAGCCCGTCGTTCATCTGGGGCGACTGGCCGGAGCCAAAAGCGCGCGCCGAGTGGAAAAGCACTCCCAGGCCGACGACGTGCAACGGACCGCCCAGGAACATCTCTCAACCAACATCCAAATCGTCGATCCGAATTAACCCCCAACCCTTGACCGCAACGCCATGAAACTCGGAATCCTCTCGCGAAGCATCCGCTGCTACAGCACCCGCCGGCTGCGCGAGGCCGCCATCCAACGCGGTCACCAGGTGAAAGTCCTGGACACGTTGAAATTTGCCATCGACCTCAAACCCGCCGAGCCCGATCTGTTCTTTCGCGGCAAGCAGCTGTCGCATTACGATGCCGTGCTGCCACGAATCGGGGCGTCGATCACCCAGTTCGGCACCGCGGTGGTACGGCAGTTCGAACAGATGGATATCTTCACCACCAACTCCTCCGCCGGCATCTCCAATTCCCGCGATAAACTTCGCAGCCTGCAGATTCTCAGTCGACACCAAATCGGGATCCCCGAAACGACCTTCGTTCGCGACAAACGGGACGTGCTGCCGGCCATCGAACGCGTCGGCGGCTCCCCGGTCATCATCAAACTGCTGGAAGGCACCCAAGGCATCGGCGTGTTGTTGGCGGAATCGGTCAAGGCCGCCGAAGCGATCGTGGAGCTGCTGCAAAGTCAGAAGCAAAACGTGCTGATCCAAAAGTTTGTCGCCGAAAGCAAGGGCAAAGACATTCGTGCGTTCGTCGTCGGCGACCAGGTCGTCGGCGCCATGCGTCGCGTCGCCCAAGGCCAAGAATTTCGTAGTAATGTGCACCGGGGTGGCGTGACCGAACCGGTCGATCTGGCCGATGACTATCGCGAGGCCGCCATCCGGACCACCCAAATCATGGGACTGAGAGTCGCCGGCGTCGACATGCTCGAAGGCAAAAATGGCCCCCAGATCATGGAAGTTAATTCGTCCCCAGGACTAGAGGGAATCGAGCACTGCACGCAACTGGACATCGCCGGGTCCATCATCGACTACATCGCCGCCCAAGTCGATTTCCCCGAAATTGATTTGCGCCAACGATTGACCGTCAGCCGCGGTTACGGTGTGGCCGAAATCCATATCCCCGAAGGATCCGAGTTCGTCAACAAAACCGTCCAGTCATCGGGGCTACGCGAAAAAGACATCAACGCGCTGACACTCTACCGCGGTTCAACCGTCATTCCCAACCCACGCTCGGATCGCGAATTGATGGCCGGCGATCGACTGCTGTGCTTCGGCAAACTGGAACTGATGCGAGGTTTGATTCCCAAGAAGACGCGGCGAATTCGCAAGCCCAAAGTCCTCCACCTGCCCGACCTGCCCGTCGCCCACGAAGCCATGACCAGCGATTCCGAAGAGACGGGGTCCTGAGCGGGTGGTGCGGCTTCTATCGATATTTGTCGCGCGAAGCGTTTGTATGACTGACGCACCATCAAGTACGCCAGGTAGGGGCAACGCCCCAATCGTTTACCTAGCCCAGCCCAACGGGCTGGGTACCAGCACCAAACGAAAATTGCAGGGCCAACGGCCCGACCGTTTGATTTGACCGAGGAGAAGGCGGATCAAACGGCCGGACCTTCGGCCCTCTCGACCCCATTGCACATTCACCCCAGCCCGTTGGGCTGGGCTAGGCAAGCTGCAGGGCCGTTGGCCCGTTAAGAAACAACGCGCCCAACGGATGCGGGCAATGCCCCGTTCATTGACCTAAACCAGTCCGACAGGCCGGGCATCCCCGATAAGGGCAACGCCCCGATGGTTTGCCCAGTACCGCCCAAGGGATGTCGATCTAAGTAGCGGAGCCGATCGCAGCGGCACGCCCCCACGTAAAATACCACAGGACCAGTGCGCAATAATACATACCCTCCGCGGCTGCGATGCCTACACTGTAGGGACCTCACGGACCTCTCTCCTCGCGCCTCCCAATCCAGTCACTGCGAATTCTCCAAGCAGATTGACCAACTTCCCATGAAAACCCTGACGTCCTTCTTCAGTCTTCTGATCGCCGGCGTGATGCTCTTGCCGGGCCAGTCGTCCCACGGCGACGACATCCAGGTGTTGTTTCTTGGTGACAACGGACACCATCAACCCGGCATCCGATTCCGCGAACTCGAACCGGTCTTGCGGACGCGCGGCATCGCGATGACGTACACCGACCAGATGTCGGATTTGACGCCGTCCAAGCTGGATCAGTACGACGTGTTGGCGGTCTATGCCAACATTGACGCAATCGCTCCCGACCAGGCCGACGCCATCCTGGATTACGTCCGCGGCGGCGGCGGTTTTGTGCCGTTGCACTGCGCGACGTACTGCTTTCGCAATGCCCCCGAAATCGTCGCTTTGATGGGCGCCCAATTTCAACGCCACGGCACCGGCGTTTTTCGCTCCGAAGTCGCCGCGCCCGACCACGAACTGATGAAGGGATACGGCGGGTTCCAGAGCTGGGATGAAACCTATGTGCATCATTTGCACAACGACACCAACCGCACCGTTTTGGAATACCGCACCGACGACGAAGGTCGCGAACCGTGGACGTGGATTCGGACCGAGGGACAAGGCCGCGTTTTCTACACCGCCTGGGGACACGACTCGCGGACTTGGACGAACCCCGGGTTCCAGAATTTGGTCGAACGCGGGATCCGCTGGGCGGCGAAACAGGATCCAGCGGCCGCCGGCACCTACCTGGCCGATCAAGCCTTTCCCGTCCCCGCGATGACCAAGATCCCCGACGACGCGGCGGAATTTGAATACGTCGACGTCGGTGGCCAGATCCCCAACTACACGCCGTCGAAGCAATGGGGCGTTCAGGGCAAACCGCTGAACCTGATGCAAAAACCGCTCGCGCCCGAAGCTTCGATGCAACACCTGGTGGTCCCCGAAGGCTTTCACGTCGAACTGTTCGTCTCCGAGCCGACACTCGGCGGCAAACCGATCTGCATGGCATGGGATGAGCGTGGACGGTTGTGGGTCGCCGAGACCATGGACTATCCCAACGAACTGCAACCGCCCGGGATGGGGCGCGATCGCATCCGCATCTGCGAAGACAGCGACGGCGACGGCCGGGCCGACACGTTCACGGTGTTCGCCGAAAACCTCAGCATCCCGACCAGCATCGCGTTTTCTCGCGGTGGCGTGATCGTCCAGAACGCGGTCGAGACGCTTTACTTGAAAGACACCGACGGAGACGACCGCGCGGACGAACGTCGCGTGTTGGTATCCGGATGGGATCTCGGCGACACCCACGGCGGTGTCAGCAATTTCCAGTACGGTCTGGACAACTGGATCTGGGCGATGCAGGGATACAACAATTCCCAGCCCGTCGCGGGTGATCAGACCGAGCGGTTTCGGATGGGATTCTTTCGCATGCGTCCCGACGGAAGCGAAATCGAGTTCATCCGCTCGACCAACAACAACACATGGGGACTGGGGATCAGCGAAGAGGGCTTGATTTTCGGTTCGACGGCCAACGGATGCCCGAGCGTTTTCATGCCGATCCCCAACCGGTACTACGAACGCGTCCGCGGCTGGACACCGTCGCTGACGCTGCAGTCGATCGCCGACACCAATGATTTTCAACCGATCACCGACAAGGTGCGTCAGGTCGATCATCACGGCGGATACACCGCCGGCGCCGGTCACGCCCTCTACACCGCCCGCGAATACCCTCGCGAGTACTGGAACCGTGTCGCCTTCGTCAACGGTCCGACCGGACACCTGGTCGGCTCGTTCGTGTTGCGTAGCGAGGGCAGTGATTTCCAATCGACCAGCCCCTTCAATCTGCTGGCCAGCGACGACGAATGGACCGCTCCGATCATGGCCGAGGTCGGCCCCGATGGCCACGTCTGGGTGATCGACTGGTACAACTACATCGTGCAGCACAA
The DNA here is from genome assembly GCF_002289565.1 of Rhodopirellula sp. SM50. Classification (GTDB taxonomy): domain Bacteria; phylum Planctomycetota; class Planctomycetia; order Pirellulales; family Pirellulaceae; genus Stieleria. Next base: position 16,519 of record NZ_NTFY01000015.1, read on the forward strand.
CCCGACGCCGGAAGGTTTCAAGACCGGCAAGGGCCGTGCCTATGAGACTGAACTGAGAGACAAAAAGCACGGCCGTATTTATCGCGTCGTTCCGGATGGTTCTGCGGGAGCCCCCGTGCCCGATCTGTCGAAAGCCGATGCGGCCGGACTCGTTGCCGCGCTTACCCACCCGACCATGCTGGTTCGCAAACACGCCCAGCGGTTGTTGGTCGAGCGCGGCCGCCGTGATGTCGCCGACGCCTTGATCGAACTGGTGAGCGACCGGCAGGTGGATGAGATCGGTTTGAACGTCGGCGCGATCCATGCCCTTTGGACGATGCACGGCCTGAGTTTGCTCAACGGTGACCATGCGGTGGCCAACCGAACGGTCGCTTCGGCGCTCAGGCACCCGTCGGCCGGAGTGCGCCGTAACGCCGTCGCCGTGCTGCCCCCGTCGAGCGACTCGACCCAAGCGATCCTGGACGCCAACTTGCTCGCCGATCGAGACGCCCATGTGCGGGTCGCCGCGTTGCTGGCCCTGTCCGATTTACCGACCCAATCCAATGCCGCAACGGCGCTGACGGCGGTGCTCACCCATCCGGTCTCGATGGCTGACCGCTGGACACGCGATGCGCTGACCAGCGCCGCGGCCAACAGCAGCGGTCCGTTTCTGAAATCGTTGGCATCCGTCGCCGAGGTGTCCGATCAAGCCATCGAACTGATCACGATCGTCAGCGAACACCACGCCCGCGGCGGTGACAACGACGATGCAGCCGAATTGCTCGCCGCTCTCAACGCCGCCCATCCCGCCGTCGTCGAAGCGGTATTGCAGGGATTCAGTCAAGGCTGGAAAACCGGACAAACGGTCGCGCTGGACGACACGATCGAAGCCAACTTGGAGAAACTGGTCGAACGCGTTTCGCCGGGGTCCAAGGGCTTGCTGGTTCGTCTGGCAACGCGTTGGGGCAGCAAACGATTCTCTCGCTACGGCAAAGAGATCGCCGACGGATTGTTGAACGTCGTTCGTGATTCGAAGGCCGACGAAGCAGCCCGAGTCGCCGCCGCGTCCCAGCTGGTCGAATTCATGCAGGATGACGGTGACGTCGTCCTGGACTTGCTCGATGAAGTGACTCCGCAAACACCGCCGTCGGTTTCGCTGGGAATCATCGCGGCCCTGGAAAAGAGTCGTTGGGAAGACGTCGGTGTCGAGCTGGTCGACCGTCTCGCCACCATGACGCCGGCGCTCAAAAAGGCGACGTTTTCGCAATTGCTCAAGCGCCCCACGTCGACCGCCGCGCTGCTGGACGCCGCCGAGTCGGGTGATGTGTCATTGGATGAATTGGCACTCGATCAAAAACAATCGCTCGCGGCGCACCCGGACCGTCAACTTCAACGCCGCGCCCAGAAACTGTTCGAACAAGGCGGCTCGCTGCCCAACGCCGATCGACAACAGGTCCTCGACAAGTACCTCGTGACGACCGAGCGTAGCGGCGACGCAGACAAGGGACTGGCGGTCTTCAAAGAACATTGCTCCAAGTGCCATGTCCACGGTGACATCGGCGTCGCGATCGGCCCCAATCTGACCGGAATGGCGGTTCACCCCAAAAAAGAATTGCTCACGCACATCCTCGACCCCAGCCGAAACGTCGAAGGCAACTTCAGGGCATACAGCTTGCTGAGCGTCGATGGGATTGTGCTGACGGGGATGCTGGCGTCCGAGTCGCGGACCGCCGTCGAGTTGATCGACACCGAAGGCAAGAAGAAAAGCGTGCTGCGCGAAGACATCGAACAATTGCGGATGTCGACCAAATCGATCATGCCCGAAGGATTCGAGAAATCGATCTCCCCCGAATCGATGACTGACTTGTTGGAATTCCTCACCCAACGAGGCCAGTTCGTTCCGCTGCCCCTGGATAAATTCGCCACCGCGGTCAGCACCAAGGGCCTGTTCAGCATGTCCGACAATGGGCCGGATCGAATGGTGTTCTCAGACTGGAAACCGAAAACGTTCAAGGGCGTTCCTTTCCTGCTGACCGATCCGCTCGGTAAGACCAAGCCGAACATCATCTTGCTGCACGGCCCCAACGGCCCCTTGCCGCCCAAGATGCCCAAGTCGGTGTCGCTACCGTGCAACAGCCCCGCCAAAGCGATCCACTTGCTGAGCGGCGTCGGCGGTTGGAGCTTTCCCTACGATCGCCGCAAGACCGTGTCGATGACCGTGCGACTGCATTACGCGGGCGGTGAAACCGAAGACCATGAACTGGTCAACGGCGTCCACTTCGCCGATTACATTCGACGCGTCGACGTCCCCGAGAGCGAATTCGCGTTTGCCCTTGGCGGACAGCAAATTCGTTACCTCGCCGTCATGCCAAAGAAGCAGGACGTGATCGAAACGATCCAGCTGGTCAAAGGCCCCGACAACAGCGCGCCCATCGTGATGGCCGTGACCGTCGAGTCCCCGGACGCCAAGCATTAAAAGTGGGATAGGCTTCCAGCCTGTCGTTCCAGGATCAACGATACCTGACAGCATACTCTCATGCTCCCACTTGAAGTCACCCTCCCAGGCAGGGAGGGTCGAGCGAAGCGAGGGGAGGGTCGCCCCGAAACCGTCGACAGATTCCAAGCCACAACAGATTCCGATTGGTTTGCGACGCCAACTCGGCGAGAGTAAGATCGTCGGTATTCCGATCAACAGCACGAAACAAGTGGAACTTTGGATGTCGTTTCAAACGGAAACATCCGGCAAATTGGGCTATGCACATTACGTGGGTTTTCCCGATGATGGCCGCCGTCACGAAATCATCGATGGAGACCACTACGTGAATCCTGCTCCGAGCACGTATCATCAAACCGTCTCCAAGCGACTGCAGTATCAGCTTTACACCCAATTCGAACTGGCAGGTAAGGGGCTCGTTTTTGATGCTCCCGTCGATGTTCAATTGACGGCACACGACATCGTCCAGCCGGATCTGGTCGTCATTCTTAACGCCAAAACCCAGATGATCACTCCGACCAAGATCAAGGGCATACCGGATCTGATCGTCGAGATTGTTTCGCCATCGAGCTCGGACAACGACCGAAAGCTAAAGAAGGAACTCTACGAGCGAGTCGGGGTGACGGAATACTGGATCGCCGACCCGTTTGAGCACCTGATTGAACAGTGGGTCCTGCAATCAGGCGGTTATCAAATGCAGCCGGTTTCGGATCCGCTATGCCCGACGATCGCTCCCGAGGTACGGGTCCCGATGAACGAGATCTGGTGACGCGATCCGTCATGGACGAGCATCCCTCATCCCAGCGGGAAGCGTCAGCGAGCGGCAAATCCCAGCGGGAAGCGTCAGCGAGCGGCGCGTGACGGGGACCCAACACAACCGCCCGCCACTGGTTGACGGTCTGTTGATTGAGTGAGCCGTGACGCGTAAGCGGCCGGGCATTCTGGGGCCCGCCCGAGGCCTTACGGCCAGCGGCTCACCATTGACTCAGCAGATCCCGAATCAATCAACAGCCCGCTGAGGCCCCGTGGCGGCACCTGGACCGCCCACTCATACCCGCGATTTCGTATATCCTGTTGGGTTCTTTCACTCGCACCTCGCGATCCAGGTGCCGACATCCAACCCTCCCGCCCACATAGAACGAACCATGCCCCGTGTTGCCGCGATCCGCTTTGCGCTGATTTGCTTTGCCTTGTTCCTGCCGCATTGTCTCTCTGCGGCGGACGCCAAACCGAATTTTGTGATCATCTTCGCCGACGACCAGGGCTACGGCGACCTGGGCTGTTTCGGCTCGACCAAAATTAAAACGCCGAACATCGACCGGATGGCTGCCGAAGGCCGACGGTTCACCAATTTCATGGTCGCCTCTCCGGTCTGCACCCCGTCTCGGGCTGCCCTGCTGACCGGATGCTATCCCAAACGCGTCGGGATGCACCAGCACGTCTTGTTCCCCGCGTCGACCAAGGGGCTCAATCCGACCGAGCACACCATCGCCGATCACCTGAAAGCCCAAGGTTATGCAACGGCGTGCTTTGGCAAATGGCACTTGGGACATCATCCTGAAACGCTGCCACAACAAAACGGATTCGACACCTACTTGGGGATCCCCTACTCCAACGACATGAACCATCCCGACAACAAGGGCAAGCCCAGGGTGCCGTCGGACGAACTGTGGAAGAACCAGGAAAGCGCGATCACGTTGTGGAACACGCCGCTGATGGAAAACGAAAAGATCGTCGAGTTGCCGGTCGATCAACGCACCGTCACGCGACGTTACACCGACCGAGCAGTCGAGTTCATCAAGGCGAATCGGGACAGTCCGTTCTTCCTGTACCTGCCGCATTCGATGCCGCACATCCCGTTGTACGTTCCCGACGACGCGTATGACCCCGATCCGCAAAACGCGTACACCTGCGTGATCGAGCACATCGACGCCGAAGTCGGACGGGTGATGGACACGATTCGCGAACTCGATTTGGCCGACAACACGTATGTGATCTACACGTCCGACAACGGTCCCTGGTTGCAATTCAAAAACCACGGCGGCTCGGCCGGACCGTTGCGGGCCGGCAAAGGCACGACGTTCGAAGGCGGCCAACGGGTGCCCTGCGTGATGTGGGGCCCCGGTCGCATTCCCGCCGGAACCGAATGCGACGAGCTTGTCGGCACCATCGACTTGCTGCCCACGATCGCCGCGATCACCGAATCGCCACTTGCCAATGACCGCAAGATCGACGGCATGGACGTCTCGGGACTGTTGACCGGAAGCTGGGATCAAACGCCGCGTGAGGAGTACCTGTACTACACGTCACAAGGCGCGATCGAAGGCCTGCGGAAAGGCAAATGGAAACTGTTGGTCAAGAAGAATCGTCCGCCACGCAATCGACCGAACGCCAAAGTTCCGCCGCCGGAGATTTTGTTGTTCGACTTGTCACAAGACATCGGCGAGCAAACCAACCTGTCGGAGGAGAAACCAGAACTCGTCGCGTCGATGCGTTCCCGGATGGAAGAGCTGGACGCCGAAGTCACCGCCAACGCGAGAGAACCCTGGCGCAAGTAGTGGGATAGGCTTCCAGCCTGTCATTCCACTTGTTCCCGGGCTTCAGCCCTACGCCGTGAACGATTTATTTCCTGTGTTTGACGAGGTTTTAGCGGTAGGGCGCAAGCCCTCCGGTTCCGCTGCTTTGCCAACACACCGGAGGGCTCGCGCCCTACCGCTAAAATGTCGTTCACGGCGTAGGGCTCCAGCCTGGGAACACACTGTCATGGAGGCTCCCGCCTCCCGACCGCCAACCGCGTGTGGCGAGAGCCACACCGACATTGCGTTCCAAGGCGGAGCCTTGGAACGAGTTGAAGCTGGGTAGGTCACGCTGTGCGTGACACTTGGCTGGGTAGGTCACGCTGTGCGTGACACTTGGCTGGGTAGGTCACGCTGTGCGTGACAATTGGCATGCACAGCATGCCCTACTGTTCGCTCCCACGCTTCATCACGGCCGCTGGTACTTTTGGCGATACTTCTCCGCCAGCGTCTTGTGTTTGCTGCCCAGGTCCACGTCCGCACCGGCGATGTAGGCCGCGGTGACGTTGGATTCGGTCTGCAAGACATCGCCGTCGACGACGATCAACGTGGCATCTTTGCCGACCGTGATCGATCCGACGCGATCACCCACGCCCATGATCTCCGCCGGTGACAGCGTGATCGCGCGGAGGGCTTGATCGGCCGGCAAACCGTATGCCACCGCGACCGCGGCATGGTACGGCAAGTTCCTGGCCGCCGCTCCGCCACCGGGACTGCCCGCCCCCGCACCACCGATCGCAAAACGGATCCCCGCGTCCATCAACCGGCGCGGCAGCGTGTAGGGATGGTCATAGGGATCATGGCGTCGCAGTGGCAAGCGATACGTGGCGTGGACAATCACCGGCACATCGCATTTCGTCAACATCGCCGCACACAGCGGTGCGTCATAGCCGCCATAGATGATCGGTCGGATCCCACGTGCAACGCAAAACGAAACGGCCGCCTCGATTTCACGTCGCGAATCGGCGTCGATGATCATCGGCGTCGTGCCTTCCAGCACCGGCACCAACGCTTCGAGTCGCAAATCCGTCGGTGTCGCATCCGGGCGTGCCTGTCTGGCGATGGCATAGCGAGCCGCGGTTTCCAACCGATCCGAAAGTCGTTTCAATCGTTCATCGCGTTCTTTGGCACGATCCGCTTCGTTGCTTTTGCGCGAATCATAACCGCGCCAGTCGACCACCAACCCGGTATCGCCCTTGAGCAGCATGTCCTTGTACGTCCAGCCGTCCAACTGAATCACGCCCGACTGACCGCGTATGTCTCCGCGTTTGGGCGCGATCGACGCGAGCAGCACGCCTCCGGCTCGGGCGACCGGGATCCATTCGCTGTCGGCATTGACCGCGACCCAGGGTCGGAGGTTTCCGTTTTCGTTTCCGACCTCATCGGTATCGATCGTGGAACGCACCGCGTTGACTTCGGCCAGACCGATGTTGGACAGCGATTCCATCAGCCCGGGATAGATGTGTTTGCCAGCGACATCGACCCTCAGGCACCCCTTCGGCAACGCCACCTTCTTCCCCACCGCGGTGACCTTGCCTTGGTCAAACACGACGGTGCCGTTTTCGATTTGGCGGCCATCGATGGGATGAATCGTCCCGCCGACGAGTGCGATCGGTTTGGTTTGCGGTGTCCCCGGAATCTGGTCGTGGGCGGAGGCGGTGCAGGCGAGGCAGACCATCACCGCAACAACCGCTGCCAGACGCTGGATCGGCCTGTGGCGATTCACCGCTCGACCTGCCCTCGCTTCGCTCGACCCTCTAGGCATCAAGTTGAGCGATCTGTTCATCAACGACGTTGTAGTCACCCTCCCTCTGGGAGGGTCGCGGAGGAGTGTGCGACGACGCGGGGAGGGTTGCTGCGACGCCACAGTTGGCCGCAACGAGGGAGCCTCAATGTCGGAAACCCTCCCCTCGCTGCGCTCGACCCTCCCGCACACGGGAGGGTGACTTCCTGGCAACTCAAGCCCGTTGTGGCTCCCGCCACGCACCGATGGCGGCCTGGAGGCGGGAGCCTCCAGGACAGTGTGTTCCAAGGCGGAGCCCTGGAACAAGGGAAAAGTGTCTTGCGAGGCCGACCCTCGCGATGAGCTGGGACGATTCATCGAAGCACTCCATGGTTGTGTCCGGCGTGTTGGTCTTGTTCGTCGTCGTGATCGTGTCCGTGACAAAACTCGTCATAACGCAGCCATCGATCTTCTTCGTCGACCTCTTCGTCTCCGCCTTTGGACCGTCCAAAATCTTTATCGAGTATTTTCCCGATCAGCAGGGAGCGCCACCGAGCGTCCCGCTGACGGCGCTGGCGATCCTGATCGATGGAAAACATCATCCGGCCGTCGACCCAAGTCTGTTCACAGCGGGAAAGTGTCGACAGCGGCGGTCCGCTCCAGACGACCAGGTCGGCGTCTTTGCCGATTTCGATGGAACCCACGCGGTCGTCGATCCGCAACTGTTTGGCCGGATTGAGCGTCACAAATTTCAGCGCCTCTTGCGGCGGCACACCGCCGTATTTGACTGCTTTGGCGGCTTCGCTGTTCAAATGCCGCGCCAGTTCGCGATCGTCGCTGTTGAAGGAAACGACGATACCGACATCATGCATGATCGCGCCGTTGTATGGGATCGCATCATAGACTTCGAACTTGTACGCCCACCAGTCCGAGAACGCCGATGCCATCGCGCCGTGCTGTTTCATACGGTCGGCGACCTTGTAGCCTTCCAAAATGTGTTGCAACGTTCCGATCGTGACGTCGAACGTGTCCAGCAAATCCAACAACGCCACGATCTCGTCCTGGCGATAACTGTGGCAATGAATCCAACGTTCGCCGCGGAGGATTTCCGCCACCGCTTCGAGTTCGTAGTCCACCCGCGGTGGCAACCCGTCGCGTCGGCCGCTGCGCCAACGTCGATGTTGTTCGTCGTATTCTTTGGCGGCCAGAAACCGGTCGCGGAACAACTGTTCGACACCCATGCGGCTGGCCGGATAGCGAGTCGGTGACTCCGCACGATTGCTGCGTTTGACGTTTTCCCCGAGCGCGAATTTGATCCCCGCCGGGGCCTCGGCGAACTCCATCGCCTGCATGCCGTCGCCCCAACGCAACTTGATCACTTGGTTTTGCCCGCCGATCGGATTGGCCGATCCGTGCAAGATGTTCGACGTTGTCAATCCTCCGGCGAGTTGACGGTAGATGTTGATGTCGCTGTTGTCGATGAAGTCGCCGACGCGAACTTCTGCCGTCACCGCCTGTCCCGACTCGTTGACACCGCCGTCGGTGCCCATGTGCGAGTGGCAATCGATCAACCCCGGCGACAGATGTTTGTCGCGGGCGTCGACCGTCACGCACCCTTGGGGCGGTTTCAGCGAAACACCGACTGCGGCGACTTTGCCCTCGACAACCAACACGTCCGTATTTTCAAGCACGCCGCGGTCCCCGCAGGTCCAAACGGTCGCGCCGCGAAACAGAACCGCGGGTGCAACAGGTACGGGCTCAGTCACGCCGAGCCCGCCGAGCGGATGCGTGATGACGATTTCATCCAGGATCGCATCGTCCGCTTGATCGGCATCGGATTTCGCCTCGTCGGAATCATCGCTCGCCTCGTCCTCTTGACCATCCTCTTGATCGACTTCGTCCGACTCTTCGGCATCTGTCTCAGGCGATTCGGCACGCTGCCAGTCCAGCGTTTGCGATGCTCCATCGGGCAGCGTCAGTGTCGAAAACACGGTCAACGCATCCGATTCGGCGACACTGACGATGGTGATCCGTGTCGGGCCGTCGGGCAATCGATCGTCGGCACCACCCAGGTCGACCCAAGCAGTCAAGCGATCGACCGCGCGGGTGACCTTGTTCAGCTTTGCCGAGGTCTCGTCGTTTTTCTTTCCGTCTTCCTTCTCGTCGTCCGTCTTCGCATCTTTTTTGTTTGCGTCAGCATCTCTCTTTTTCTTCGATGTGTTGTCCGCCGATTGCGTCGGGGGTGGATTCTCGCTGACCACGCTGCCGGACCACTTTTTCTTTTCCCGTTTCAGTTCCAAACGTATCGGGAACCGTTTCCCATCGATCCTGAGGTTTGTTTTCCATTGGCCGATCAGAGCATCGGGATCCGGGTTGGGCGAAGCGTCGTGCTCGAATCGTTTTCCCGCCACCCAAGTCTCCAAGACCTCGCCGTCTTTGTCGAACAGGTCTCCCTCGGTCACGACCAAGTTGGCGAGCGAACCGACGCGCACTTGACCGACCAGATCGTCGACTCCGAACAACCGCGCCGGTGTGGTCGTGACCGCCGCCAAGGCGGCATCGGGCGACAAGCCACGATCGACCGCCGCACGGATGTTCTTGAGAAAGGACTTGGGGTCGTCCAACCCGTCGGAGGTCAAACAAAGCGTGGCACCGGCGGCGGCGAGCAAGGCGGGGTTTTCGGGGGCAAAATGCCAGTGCATCAATTCCAACGAAGTCACATCGTCGGCGGCCGCCTCGGAGCTGACATCCGCCGCGTCGGGAAAGTCGACGGGAACCAACAGCGGCCGGCCGGCGTCGGCGATCGCGTTCAAGTCGCGGTACTCCCGCCCCGATCCGCGGATCACGAGATCGAGCGAAAACTCGTCGGCGAGTTGCACGGCTCGCAATGCCATCCGTTCGTTGGGCGCATCGATGATGAACAGGCCGCCGGTTCGGTCGCCGGCCAGACGGGCCAGGTCGTCGTTCCGGGTTGGTCGCGGCAATTCGGGTTTGGCGTTGTACGCTTGCCAGAGACGCGTGTACCACTCCGCGTCGGCCAACGTTTGACGCAGCAGCGCAATCGCGCCCATCGGTGAATTCGGATAGCTGTCGCGGCGTTTGTCGCGCGGCACGGTCAGCTGTAGGTGCTGTGCGACGTCACCATCAAACAGACTGACGCGACTGGTTCCATCGAGCAACACCAAACAACTCGAACCCTTCACGATCGCGCCCCGGGGTGCGATCAACCGCATCGTGACGCCCTGCGTTCTCGATGCCGAGACATTCGAGACCGACTCGATCGCCGCTGCGGCAGCGCGTCGCGGCAGGACGTTCCCGTTCCAGTGTCCGGTGCCGCCGGTCGGCGGTTCCGGCGTTTCCACTTCGCCATAGCCATCGATCAGACCGGCGTAGATCGTTTTGCCGGTGCAGTCGATGACGAGCGCGCCGGCTGGAGGCTTGATGCCGGTGCCCACGGCGACGATCGACGTGCCCTGAATCGAGACTGACGCCGATTCCAAAACCTGACCGGGCTGAACGACAACGCGAGCGTCCTTCAAAAACACACGGTCCGGTGGATTTTCACGGAGCCCCACGACGGGGCGGGCGTCGCCGGGATCTTGTGCGACCGCAGCTGAAATCGCGATCAAGGTCAGAAAACAGCCGAGTAGGCATTTGCGTTGGCGCAGCATCGTGGTCACACAGTCGGCGAGTCGAGTTGGTAGGCTGCGGCCTATTGTAGCTCGATCGTCGTCCGATGCTGAAATGACAGGCTATCTATTTTTTTAGCCGCCCGCTCACTGCTCGAGCGTGAAGCCGATCTTGACGGTGACCTGCCAATGACCAATTTTGCCTTCAATGATGTCGCCGCGAGTTTCGGTGACTTCAAACCAACGCATCTCACGCACGGTCTTGGACGCCTGAGCAATTGCATTGGCCACGGCGTCTTCAATGGACGTTTTGGACGTCCCGGTGATCTCGATCTTTTTGTAGACGTGGCCTGGCATGGATGTATCTCCTTCGCTGGGAATGGCTAATCGATGGAACGCTTCCTTTATTATGATCGTTCGGGACAAACAGTGTCCAGCGATTGCAAGGGACGATGGAAATTGATCCCGCAACGCGGCTGGGGAGGTTTTACACGGCAACGCGTGCGTCAGATCAACGCAGATGCTTTGAAATCCGCTGATCCAGTTTCGCCTGAGCGTCGGCAAACGACGCCAGCCCCGCCAGTGTCATCAGGCTGTCAATTGCGATATCGCCACGGACGATCCGATCTTGCCAGCGTTGGTGGTTGGGAATCTTTCCGTCTTCGGCAATCGTGCTCAGCTCCTCGTCCGCCATCACCGGGAACAGGTCTTCTAAGTCGTAATCAGCGGCCATCTCCCTCAACTCAATGCCATCGGTTGGGGGTGAGAGAATCGCCTTCTGCACGAAGGACCGCTCGATCTTTCGCACCGCCCACAACTTTTCCAATTGCACCGTTTCGGAATCAACCTTGTCATCGAGATGGACGTCGTAGGTGTCATGAAGTTGAGATTGCCAAGGATCCTGCAGTGTCTCTTCCGCCTGACGCGCGACTTTAAGAGGCATCGTGATCACATCGACACCGGCTAGACGCGGCAACTGCGACGCGTCGCGGAGGCTGGCGGCGATCTGCCGCGTGTCGGTCCTTGGCAATCCGCGGGTGAACGTCGCGACTTCGCCTTGACTGGCCAGCGTCGTTTTCTCGCCGACCAGATTTCCATCGCCCAACTGATTCTCAGCGACGTATGAATTCAATCGCCCCAGAAACACATTGACGAACGACGGCCGCGAGAGTGCAGTGGCGACGTAGTTCTGCCTGGCGCTGAACCCGAGCGTGCAGTTGACGCGAATGCCTTCATCACGGAGTTGCTTGATCGCGATCAGGCCCGCGGGGGTGAGCGGCACCTTGACGATAAAAAACTTCGGACAGATCTGATGACAGCGTCGCGCGTAAGCCAACGTCGCCTCGGTGTCGTTGGCGACATCGGTGTGTAGTTCGACACTCACGTCGCAACGAAACCGCTCGACCAACCGCAACGCGTGTCGGACATTCAGGATGAATGCGATCTCGCGCAGCAACGCTTGTTCGGACAGATTGCCAACCACGTCTTGAGCCGACGGGATGAGGTCGTCATAGATTCCATTTTGAATCTCGCGATTCAACAACGTGTTGTTGGTCGTCAGTCCACTGAACTGTTCGTTCCAGAGCGAATCGATCGACTCGATATCACCGCTATCGATCCAAAGCGACGTTTCGGCACCGTTGATTCGCTGCCAGAACGAACTCGGCTGAACCGCGCGCGGTGGCGAATCCAGGTCGATGCCATCGTGAACGAAGTCAGCGATACGCTCGACCTGCGGAGAATCGGGGGAGATGATTTCGATTGATTTGGCCGTGTCTAAGTTTGACATGCTGGTTTGCTCCTGTGGTTAAATCAGTTCAGATGGATAGTTATGGATTTGCGAGGTTGCAGACAAAGCGTTTCATCACGGTTTGGCCACGTGCCGGACCCACCCGTCTTTGGCGAACCGGACCAGCCACCAAACAAACAGACTGGCAACAACGACTGTGCTCACCCAGCTCAACGGTGCTACCAATTGCTCGTAGTGATCAGCCAACCACCAACCCAAGGCGGCCAGCAGCGCGGTCCAAAGTACCGTTCCCAGCGCGGTGTACAGACAGAACTTTCCGATCGGCATGGCGGCAAATCCCGCGGGCACGCTGATCAGTGTTCGCAACCCCGGGATCATTCGACAACTGAACACTGCCCAATGCCCCCATCGCTCGAACCACTTGTTCATCTGTTCGATATCGGAACGGGAAAGGGTCAACCACCAACCGTGTCGTTGCACCCACGTGGTCAATCGTTCCTGTCCCAACCATTTCGCAAAGAGGTACCACAGCAAGGCGCCGATGAAAGAACCGACGCTACCGGCCGTGACCACGCCCACGAAGGACAGGTCACCTTGACTGACGGCGTAGCCAGCCCATGGCATCACGACTTCCGACGGGATGGGTGGGAAAATATTCTCGGCCAGCATCATCAGACCGACGCCGATAAGCCCGAACTGATCAAGAATGTCGTGAATCCAGTCGCTCATACCCGTTTTTCCTCGAAAGAGACCCAAACCGTAGGCGTTGCAAATGAAATGCCGATCCGGAATCGCCTGCTGGCGCCGGAAAGCCCGATACCGCGAAGTGAACGCTAGCGGGGAGGCCCGGACGCTGGCGCGAACCGGCTGATCCCAAACGATGATCAGCCGTTTGGCGCGAGCCTACGGGCCACTCCCCGACGCATCGACGCTTCACCTAGCGGCATGGCCCGAAAGCCTGGGCACTGGGATCGCGTCAGCAAGATCCCGTCAACGCCGCAAAGCAGGGGGGCATGGTCGATTTCGGAGCACCCGTTGACCGGTGACGCACCCCATTGACCGTCTCGACACCTGATCGACGAACGGACCTTCCGCTACCGACGCTCGATTTGGTATGGGCTCGGTTGCAGTCGCTTCGCCACCAACCGCCTCGCCATGGATGAAATGATGTCCCTCACCCGGATTGCTAGCTTTGCGTACGTTGTCGTCCTTGGAGTTTGCACGACGGCAAGTGCGGATCCGCCGGTCGCGGACTCGGGACCGTTCGCCGACGGCAAGGTGATCCACGCGGTCGGCAGCGGGACGGTTGCTTCGCGGGCGCTGCAGAAAACGTCCTTCACCGCTGCCAAGGGTCAAATCAAGTTTGAGGTTCAAATTCTGTCAGTTGATTCGGAAACACGTGACAAGATTTACGCCGAACTAGGTGACGAAAACGTTCAGACGCAGATCACTCAGGTGACCGATCCGTCCGCCGAAATGATCGCCGATGAAGAACTGGATCTCGGCAGTCGGCACACCGTGACGACCAGCAGCATTGTCTCTACCGCCGTGATCAGTCCCGATCAAGTCGAGCGACTGTATGTGCTGGCGCAAGAGAGCGACAACAGCAAGGTGCTCGCGCGTCCGAACATCATCGCCGGCGACGGACAAGCCGCCTCGCTGCAACAGCAAGTGCAACGGCCGTTTCTGTCGGATCTGCAAGAGGTCGAGCACGAAGGACAGGTCGCGGTGCAAACCGGCATCCAAGTGCTCAGCGAAGGCACCGACGTGACGGTCCTGGGCGAGGTCGACGGCGAAGCGTTGAAGGTGCGGACTAAGATCCAACATTCACGAGTGGCCGATGTCCAACACCACCACGTCTACGGTGTCGGCGAAGGGCAAAAGACGATCCAGGTGCCCAGCCATGAAGTGCGACAGGCGACCGCGACGGCAAGATTGTTGCCCAAGCAAACGCTGCTGCTCGATCCGTACTTTCAGTCCAACACGCAAACCGAATCTGTCTCCGGGACTCCGATACTCTCGAACCTTCCCTACCTGCAAAAGACATTCAAGCAAGCCGAACCGAAGCAAGTGACGATGAACACGATCGTGTTGCTGAAGGCCAAGCAACTGTGACCCACGTGGCGTAAGCTTCCAGCTTGCGATTCCCGGCACGGCAAGCTAGAAGCGTCACGTCTCGTTACGGGGCTCCGCCTCGTAACGCAATGCTCAAGAGGCTCCCGCCTCATACCCGACCGGTCGTGCAGGCGGAGCCTGTCGATGTCCCGTCCCCAGGCGGAGCCTGGGAACGAGGTCCCAGCCGGCATGCATAGCATGCCCTACTTGGTTTTCCAGACCGGGTCGTGATGGGATTCGCTGGAAGATTCGAACCAGCGGGTGAGTGTCATTTTTTGGCGGGTATAAAAGTGGACGCCTTCGGTGCCCTGAATGTGCAGGTCCCCGAAGAACGATTGATTCCAACCGGTAAACGGCAACCACGCCATCGGCGCGGGCACGCCGACGTTGATGCCGATCATGCCGGCGTTGAAGTGACGTTTGAATTCGCGTGCCGCATATCCGTCACTGGTGAAGATCGAGGCGCCGTTTCCGAACGGACAGGACTTGCCGATCGCCAGCGCCTCTTGCAACGAATCGGCGCGAACGACCGACAACACCGGTCCAAAGATTTCTTCTTTCCACAGCGGCATATCGGTGGTGACTTGGTCGACGACGCTGGGACCGAGCAGAAAGGCGTCACCGGCATCCACTTGGCGGCCGTCCAAAACGACCTTGGCCCCCGCTCGCTCGGCCGTTTCCAAATAACCTGCCACACGATCGCGATGGTCGGCGCTGATCACCGGTCCCATCTCGGCTGCGTCATTGTTGTCGGTCGGTGCGACTTTCAGATTGCCGGCAAAACCGACCAATTGATCGAGCAACGGTTCCGCGGCTGATCCGACGGCGATCGCGACCGAACCGGCCATGCATCGCTGACCGGCACAGCCGAATGCCGACGCGGCCAGCGCCTTGGAAGACTGGTCGACGTCGGCGTCGGGCATGATGATCAAATGGTTTTTGGCTCCGCCGGCCGCCTGCACCCGTTTCCCGTGCGCGGTGCCGACTTGGTAGACGTGTTTGGCGACGGATGTCGAACCGACAAATGACACCGCCGCGACGTCGCGATGCTGCAGCAGCGCGTCGACGACTTCTTTCCCGCCATGGACCAGATTGATCACCCCGTCGGGAAGTCCCGCTTCGACGAGCAGTTCGACCAACCGGATCGCACTCAGCGGCACCTTTTCGCTGGGCTTGAGCACGAACGTGTTTCCGCAGGTGATCGCGATCGGAAACATCCACAGCGGAACCATGTTGGGAAAGTTGTAAGGCGTGATCCCCACGCAAACCCCGACGGGATGTCGATTCGTTTCTCCGTCGACGCTTTCGGCGATTTGCGGGAACGTGTCGCCGGAGAGCATCACGGGAACGCTGCAGGCGAATTCGACCATTTCCAGCCCGCGTTGGACTTCCGCACGAGCTTCTCCGTACGTCTTGCCGTGTTCGCGAGTCACCAGCCGTGCCAATTCCTCAAAGTGACGGGCGATCAGTTCGCGATAGGCGAACATCACGCGAGCCCGCTCGACGACCGGGGTTTCAGCCCACTCGGGCAGGGCATTCCCGGCCGCGGCCACGGCGGCATCGACGTCGGAGCTCGAGCCGACCGGAGTTCTTGCGATGATTTCACCGGTCGACGGATTGAACACCGGTGTGGAAGCGTTTGCAGCGCCGCCGTCCATCCATTTCGATCCGATCCGCAGTTTCGCCGTCGGTGTTTCTGTACTCATCGCGCATTCCGTTGAGCTGGCGTTCGGTTGAATTTGGGAGTGAAATCGGGTGACGCGGGCGCGTCGGCAAAGTCGTATCACGAAAATCACCCGATGCTGTTAAGCTTAGCGTTCACGTGGTTGACGTGGGTATGGCTTCCAGTGGGATAGGCTTCCAGCCTGTCAAATCCAGGCAATGACAGGCTGGAAGCCTCTCCCACTTTCGACAACGAGGAAATTTGACCGATGGCACGAATCGTCCGAGGGGCTTTGATCCAGGCAAAGCTTTGTGAACCCGCGACATCGCCGGTGGAAACGATCAAGGCGTCGATGATCGATTTGCACGTCGATCTGATTGCCCAGGCCGCCGACCAAGGTGCACAGGTCTGCTGTTTGCAAGAACTGTTTTACGGCCCGTATTTTTGCGCCGAACAAGACGCCAAGTGGTACGAGATGACCGAGCGGGTCCCCGACGGCCCGACGACGAAGTTGATGATGGAACTGGCCAAGAAGCATCAAATGGCGATGATCGTGCCGGTCTACGAAGAAGACCTGACGGGGGTTTATTACAACGCCGCCGCGGTGATCGATGCCGACGGCTCGTACCTGGGCAAGTTTCGCAAAATTCATATCCCGCACTGCAGCCCCGGGTTTTGGGAGAAGTTTTACTTCCGCCCCGGCAACCTCGGCTATCCGGTCTTCGACACGCGGATCGGAAAAGTCGGCGTCTACATTTGTTACGACCGACACTTCCCCGACGGGGCGCGATGCCTGGGACTCGGCGGGGCGGAGATCGTGTTCAACCCCAGTGCGACCGTCGCCGGCCTGAGCGAATACTTGTGGAAACTCGAGCAACCGGCCCACGCGGTCGCCAATCAGTACTTCGTCGGTGCGATCAATCGCCCCGGCACCGAAGCCCCCTGGAACATCGGCCAGTTTTACGGACAAAGTTATTTCTGTGACCCGCGCGGCCAGTTGTTCGCGCAGAGTGAGAAACGCGACGAAACGGACATCGTGATCGGAGAGATGGACTTCGACATGATCCGCGAAGTCCGTAACACCTGGCAATTCTTTCGCGATCGACGCCCGGAGACGTACGGGGCAATCACGGAGTTGTAGCAAAACTGGGATAGGCTTCCAGCCTGTCGATTCAGAGTGTGGGATAGGCTTCCAGCCTGTCGATTCAGGGGATGACAGGCTGGAAGCCTATCCCACATCAGGGGATGACAGGCAAGATGCCTATCCCACTTAATTCTATGCAGAACAAAATCATTTACGGCCTAGACGATCGGCCGCCGCTTGGCAAAGCGGTGGTGCTGGCGATGCAACATGTCCTGACCATGTTCGGTTCGACGGTGGCGGTCCCCTTGTTGCTCGGACCGGCGATGGGCATGGACACCGCTGCGATTGCGTTGTTGATTTCCAGTGTGATGCTCTGCTCGGGGATCGCGACGCTGATTCAAGCGACGTTCGGCTCGCGATTACCGATCATCCAAGGGGTCAGTTTTTCGTTCCTCGCGGCGTTCTTCATGATCATCGCGACGATCCACCCCGAAGGCGAAACCGTCACGCCGGGTGCCGCGATGCCGTACATCGCCGGTGCGATCCTCGTCGGCGCCGTTTTCGAAATCGCGGTCGGTTTCAGCGGGCTGATGGGCCAGATTCGAAAAGTGCTCTCGCCGGTCGTCGTCGGCCCGGTGATCATGTTGATCGGATTGGCGCTGTACTCTGCCGGCGCCCCGATCGCCGCGTCCCACTGGCCGATCTCCATTTTGACGATGGTGTTGATCACCACGTTTTCGTTTATCTGGGCGCGTCATCACCTGATTTTCCAGATGTTCCCGATGCTGTTGGCGATTGTCGGCGCGGTCTCGGTTTGCGCCCTCTGTTCCTTGCTCGGCATCTTTGGTCCCGGTCATCCGGCGCGGCCGAATCTGGACGCCTTCGAGCAGGCGTCTTGGTTTCGCCTCAACGACGTCGTCTTGCCCTGGGGCATGCCCAAGTTTCAACTGGGATTCATCCTCGCGGTGATCGCCGGATACTTGGCGTCGATGATCGAAAGCTTTGGCGACTACCACGCCTGCAAGCAGATGGCCGGTGGTGGTGATCCGACGCCGGAAGAAATCTCCAGGGGGATCGGATGCGAAGGCATCGGTTGCGCGCTGACGGGAATCTTTGGCGGTTTCAGCTCGACGTCGTATTCGGAAAACGTCGGGCTGATCGGATTGACCAAAGTCGGCTCGCGGTATGTCGTTCAGCTCGGGGCCGTGATCCTGATCCTGCTGGGATTATTCGGAAAATTCGGAGCCTTGGCTGCCGCGATCCCGCAACCGGTCGTCGGCGGGTTGTATTGTGTGATGTTCGGGTTGATCTCCGCGGTCGGCATTCGACAGTTCGCCAGGGCCGAATTGTCCAGTGACCGCAACCTGTTTATCGGAGGATTCGCATTGTTCATGGGAATCAGTGTCCCCTACTATTTCGCCAACGGCGGCTCCGAAGCAGTCCAAGCGACGTTCATCGATGGCTTGGACGATGTGATCAACGCGATCGGACAAACGGGAATGGCGGTCGCGGCAATCCTCGGGATCACGCTGGACAATCTCATTCCAGGAACACGTCGAGAACGCGGCTTGGAGCCGCGGGAACCTTTCACGGAGCCATCGTGATGCCACCCGTCGATCTGCCCCAAGCCCAATTGCCGCCGTGCCGCCATACGCCAGAACCCTACGACGGACCGTCGCGTGATGAAGTGCTGGCGATGCGCCACCAATACGTCAATCCGGGCGTGCTGACGTATTATCGCGAACCGCTGATGATCGTCGAAGGGAACATGCAGTACCTGTGGGACGAGACCGGCAAACGCTACCTGGATGCGTTCGCGGGGATCGTCACGGTCAGTGTCGGGCACTGTCATCCCCACGTGGCCCAGGCGGTCCAATCACAAGCGGGTCGGCTGCAGCACACCACCACGATCTACCTGCACCCGACGATCGCCCAATTTGCCGCCAAGCTGGCGTCCAAAATGCCGCCCGACCCCGCCGGCATTCCGCTGGACCGAACCTATTTCACCAACTCGGGCAGCGAAGCCAATGAGATCGCGGTGCTGATGTCGCGCGAGTTCACGGGAAATCAAGACGTCGTCGCTCTCCGCAACGGTTATCACGGCGGCACCACCACCGCGATGGGCATGACGGCGCACGGGACCTGGAAATTCCCCAGCAACCCGCAACCCAACATCACCCACAGCGTGCCCGGCTACTGCTATCGGTGCCCGCTGGGGCTGCAGTATCCCAGTTGTGAACTGAAGTGTGCCCACGACATCAAGAATGTGATCGAGTACCAGACACCGGGCCAAATCGCTTGCTTCATCGGTGAACCGATCCAAGGTGTCGGCGGAGCGATCGTGCCACCGCCGGAATTCTTTTCGATCGTGTACGACATCGTGCGTCAGCACGGCGGGCTGTGCATCGCCGATGAAGTTCAAGGGGGATTCGGACGCACCGGAAAACACTACTGGTCGCACCAGAACTGGGGCGTCAGGCCCGACATCATCACGATGGCCAAAGGGATCGGCAACGGCGCGCCGCTGGCCGCCGTGACCGCGACCGAGCCCGTGGCGTCGACGATGACCCACCGAGTCCACTTCAACACCTTTGGCGGAAACCCCGTTTCGATGGCGTCGGGATTGGCGACAATGGAAGTGATCGACGCCGAGGGAATTCAAGAGAACGCGGCCGTGATCGGCGAGTTTCTCCTCGATGGCCTAATGCAGTTGAAAGAAAAACATCCGCTGATCGGAGACGTCCGCGGCATGGGACTGATGCTGGGCGTCGAACTGGTCAAAGATCGAACGTCCAAAGAACCGGCGTCGGCCGAAGCCGCGGAACTGATGGAACAGACCAAACGGCGCGGCTTGATCCTCGGCAAAGGCGGATTGTTCGGCAACACCATGCGGATCAAACCGCCAATGTGTCTCACCAAGGATGACGCCCAATTCATGCTGGCAACGATCGATGAATGTTTAGCAGAGATGGGGAAATAGGCTGTATTTTGTAGGGCATGCTGTGCATGCCTGCTGTCACGCTCAGCGTGACCGACACCCGCTCGTTCCAAGGCTCTGCCTTGGAACGGGGATTCCCCGAGGCTCCGCCTCCGGCATGATGGAACGGAGGCAGAGCCTCCACAAAGTGCGTCCCCAGGCGGGAGCCTGGGAACGAGAGAGGGCATGCTGTGCATGCCCACTATCACGCTCAGCGTGACCGACACCCGCTCGTTCCAAGGCTCTGCCTTGGAACGGGGATTGCCCGAGGCTCCGCCTCCGGCATGATGGAACGGAGGCAGAGCCTCCACAAAGTGCGTCCCCAGGCGGGAGCCTGGGAACGAGAGAATGCATGCCTGCTGTCACGCACAGCGTGACCGACACGACTGCATTGGCAAGCTGGAAGCTTACCCCACAACTGAAAGACGACTGAGATGCCGACGCTCGAAACGACTGTCAATGGAATCAAATTCCCCAATCCGTTCGTGATCGGATCGGGACCGCCGGGAACCAACGCCCGGGTGATCTGCCGTTCCTTTGCCGACGGTTGGGGCGCGTCGTGTGCGAAAACGGTCAGCTTGGATGCCTCCAAGGTCATCAACGTTGCTCCACGCTACGGACGATTGAAGGACAGCTCCGGCGAGCCCTACGGCTGGGAGAACATCGAGCTGATTTCCACGATGTCGTTCGACCAGTGGATCGACGAATACAAACGGGTCAAAGACGCCTATCCCGACAACGTCTTGATCGCTTCGATCATGGAAGAGTTCAACAAAGACGCCTGGTTCGAAATCATCGAGCGCTGCGAGGCCGCCGGCGTGGACATGTTCGAGTGTAATTTCTCCTGCCCCCACGGATTGCCCGAACGCAAGATGGGCGCGGCGATGGGCGAAAACCCGGATATCTTGAGCGAGGTGTGTACTTGGGTGCGGGCCGCGACCACCAAGCCGGTGTGGGCCAAGATGACGCCCAATGTGACGCATATCGAAGATCCTTCTCGGGCTTGTTTGGCTGCGGGCCTGGACGGCATCACCGCGATCAATACCATCCGAAGCGTCATCGGCGTCGACTTGGAAACATTGCGGCCGATGCCCACGGTTGAAGGCTACACGACACCGGGCGGCTATTCCTGCAAGGCCGTCAAGCCGATCGCGCTGCGGATGAACATGGAGATCGCCACGTTGATCCGGGACGAATTCCCCGGACGCACCCTGTCAGGGCTGGGAGGGATCGAGACGGGGGAGGACGCTGCAGAATTCTTCTTGCTGGGCGCCGACACCGTTCAAGTCTGCACCGGCGTGATGAAACACGGCTACAAGCTCGTGGAATCCATGAAGGAACAGTTGCTCGCGTTCATGGACATGCACGGCTTCGAAACCCTGGATGATTTTAAGGGCAAAGCGCTGCCCTATTTCACGACCCACGCGGACCTGGTCCGGCGTCAGGCGGACGCGAAAGCGGAGAAGGCGGAAGCCAAGGCAAAGCGGGCTGCCGGGATCACGACCGACGAAAACTGGGACGGAGACGAGTTCGTCAAGCAGTCCGACGATTTGGTCGGCTAGGCTGCACAGTGGGATAGGCTTCCAGCCTGTCAGAACCGGGGCACGACAGGCAAGATGCCTATCCCACATGTTTTGCCAAATCGTTTGTTCCCAAACGGAGCCCTACGCCGTGAACGATTTGTTTCCTGTGTTTGACGAGGTTTTAGCGGCAGGACGCAAGCCCTCCGGCTTGCGCATCGTTGCCAACACACCGGAGGGCTCGCGCCCTACCGCTAAAAATCGTTCACGGCGTAGGGCGGAACCTGGGAACACGATTGGTTCGTCACGCGGTGCGTGACGTTTGGCAAGCTGGAAGCTTACCCCACTATTGCTCGAAGTCGATTTCGATGTTGTTTTCGCTGGCGGCGGTTCTGAGTTTCGCCAACGCCCGCGCTTCGAGCTGTCGAACGCGTTCTTTGGTCACGCCCATTTCTTCACCGACTTCCTTGAGCGTCAGCGGCTCGCTGCCGCGTTCGAGTCCGAAACGTGCAGAGATGATTTTCTGCTCGCGTTCATCCAATCGGTTGAGGATCCGGGACAATTCGCGTTTGCGGGTGCGTTGAGCGGATTCTTCCACGTAGGGATCGACCCGTTCGTCTTGTCGCGCCAGGAACAATTCTTCCGTCGTAGTACGGAACCGATCGCGGTGTTTGAATTCGTTCGGGATCGTGCGGGCGAAGTTTTTCATGATCGCCCACGACGCATACGTGCTGAATTTGTTGCCCCGCGAGTAGTCAAATTTCTCCACCGCGCGGATCAACGACATGTTTCCGTCGCTGACCAAGGAGAAGAAATCGTCGGTGCCGGCCAGGTGGCGTTTGGCGATCGACACGACCAGACGCAGGTTGGCTTGGACGATCCGGTTCTTGACCTTGACCGCTTGTTCGTACAACGACTCGATCTCGTTCATCACCGCGGACTTCCCGGCAGCCTCGGTTCCGATCGTCTCCCGCAAGCGACTGGCTTTGTGCTTGAGGTAGTTCATCTTTCGGAACAGATGGTATTCCTGCTCGCGGGTCAGCAGCGGAACGTCGTACAGCGATGCGAGATAGCTTGGCAAATCGCTCGGCACACGGACTTTCCGTGGTGCGCTGGCCGGTTCCGGCTCGACGCCCAGGTACTCCGCTTCGCGCGAGACCGCTTCAAAGTCTTCGTTGTAGATGTAGTCCAATGGCAGCTCCATGATCCGTTGCCGTCGCATTTCGACCAGGATCCGTTGGATGCTGTTACGGGTTCGTTTGAAACGCCGACACAGCTGCGGAACGGAGACGCCGCCGAGGTATTGATTGAAGATCGAACGCTTGTCGTCGTCGGACAGGATGCCGCGATGATTGGGGAAAATCGCGATCGACTTGTTGTCGGCGTCGAAGTTCTTGAGCGTGTAACGGATCGTCTCGGCGCTTCGTCCCATCTGCTCGGACAACAGGCGAGTCACGTCGGCCAGGGCCGCCCCGCCTTCGACCAACTGTCTGGCCCGTTCGATGATTTCACTTTTTTCATCTTCGGTCAGCTGGCTGAAGCGTTCTCCACGCTGGATTTTGGCCTTGTTGCGGGCGACAAACTGTTCCACGCTGCTGTTGAGGAACCCGACGCGTTTGCGTCCGCCGAAGAGCAACCGCCGACTGACCAAGCCGGCTTCGCGCCAACGGCTGATCGTCTTGGTCGACACGTTGAACTGGCGACTGAGGTCTTGAACGGTGTGAACCTGTTCGGCGATTTCTTCGACCGACAAATCCGCCAACTCGCTGAGATCCTCGATCAGCAAGCGCAAGTCGTGAGCCAAATCGGCCGAGGCAATGTTGTGCCGCCCGGGTCGATCGGAGCGATAATTGGTGATTCGATAGCACAAGAAATCGTAGGCGTATTCTCGATCCTCTTCGATTTCGCTCAGTAGTGTTTCTGCAGCGGCAGCCTGCTCAATCAATTTTGTTTTTTGATTGAAGCGAAGCTGATCGCGCAGGTCTTTGATTTTTATGTCGCGGTAATTGTCGTGCATCACTGTGGTCTCCCAGCGCTATTGGCGTAGACTGGCCAAACGTCCTTGCAATCCCGGCGGATCGCCCAGTCCAATCGCCTCGGTTGCCCGGGGTCACCTGTCTCCTCCAGGTGATATTGGTCGCTTGGCCTAGGGTTCAATGTCGAGCCGTGGCACGACACCTCTGGTCAAACCGGATGGCTGACCCCCCAGAACAAGTTCCCTGCCGACTCCTTGTCGACCGAAATGACAGTCGCAGGACAACAGTCGTTAAAAACGGTGCTGTCCATAAATGCGGATGCCTGTAGGACGAGAGCCTCCGCCGCTCGGTTCACCTCGATTGAATGAGTTTCTAAAAAACCACTCGTTGCTTGGGGAAGAAACCCGACACTTTGAGTCGATTTTTTTTCCACTATTCCAACTCGATGAGCTTGGCAGCGGTTGCCTGCGTCCAGGACATCTACTAGGAAATTTGGGGCCAATTCTGAAGCGATTTGTCACAATTTTCCAGAATTTCAACCGCAACCCGTTGACTGGCAACAACTTAGAAACCCCAAAACCTTTTCGGGGTCTCGACGATTTTTGCGCCGCTGCCTGTTTTGAGTGTAAAAATTTCAGACAGGCTGCACAAAAGGCAGTCTCGCATTGCGACCCGCTGTCTAAGAATCGACTTTGCCGAACACGACGGCTACACACGTTTGGGGCCCGGGAACTGCCCCCGGAATCGTCTCGAGCGGGGCAATTCGGCTGAACCGCCCCGCGGCCGACGGTCGATCATTGCGAGACAGGCGATCCCCCAAGCCGCGGCACCGCGTGCCGCGAGGGTCGATCCGCCGTTTCCGGACTGCCCACCGAAATGGACTTTCAGATGCCCAGCAACGACGCCGCCGCCAATCGTCGCTCTTTTCTCGCCAGCTCCCTCGCGATCGCATCGGCCTCGCTCGCGCCCCCCAGTCGGGCGGCGATCGTTTCGACGGGATCGGCAACCATCGCTGCGGCGCCCCAGGAATTGATGCGGGTGCGGATCGAGATGGATGTCAAAGGAAACGTCAGGGTTTCCGACAACGCGATCGCGTCCAAAGAGACGCGTCAAACGTTCCCGATCACGTCCCAGGCGGTGCTGGACTACGAAGAGCGTTATCGGCGGCCCGCCGATGCGGCCGCGTCGTCGGAGGTGGTTGCCGCCGAGCGGTATTACCACACCGCGTCCAACAAGAGCGTGTTGAACAAGACATCCAGCGAGCAGGATCTGCGAAAATCGATGCGACACGCGATCGTGCGCCGCGAATCGCTGCCCGAGTCGATCTATTCGCCGGACAATTTTTTCACCCACGGCGAGCTTTCGCTGCTCAAATCACCGGTCTCGAGCGTCTCGGTCGACCGTTTCTTGCCGGGCGAAAGCGTGATCGAAGGAGACCGCTATGAGATCGATACGGACGCCTTGTGCTCCGTTTTGAATCTGACCTCGGTCGACAGCGGACGGGTGGAGAGCAAGGTCGTCGGGGTTGCCGAGGACGCGGTGCGTTTCAAACTCGAAGGCGACATCGAGGGTTCGATCGACGGCGTCGGCACCCGGCTTCGTCTGATCGGCAAAATGACGTTCGATCGCAACGCAAACACCTGCACTTGGCTGGCATTGGCGATCCACGAGACCCGCGAAATCAGCCGCGCCGAACCTGGATTCGACGTCTCGGCCACCATCCGAATGGTGCGTCGCCCGATGGCCCAACCGGTGGCACTGCCGGCCGAGCGGGCGATGATTGAGTTTGACCAGCCGCTCCCTCCGGAGCGGATGTACGTCGAGCTGCAAAGCCGGCAGCTGGAGGTCGGGACGATGATGGACCGCAAATGGCGGATGATCAGTGACGCCCCCGGTTCGGCGGTGATGCGAATGATCGACCATGATCTTAGTATCGCCCAGTGCAATCTGCGTCCACTGGTCCAGCTGCCCGAAGGCAAACAGTGGACGCTGGAGGCATTTGAGGCGGCCGTCCGCCAGACGCTCGGCGAAAAGCTGACGCGGCTGGTGGAGGGGGATCAGCGTGTCAGCGCGCAAGGATTACAGGTTTTGCGCGTCGTCGCAGACGGAGAAACCCAAGGCGTTCCGATTCGATGGATTATGATGCACTTCTCCGATGACCAGGGGCGGCGCGTTCAAGCAACGTTCACACTGTCGGCCGACAAGCTGGAAGCGTTTGCCGGCAATGACGCCCAACTCGCCGATTCCCTGCGATTTCTCGACCCCGCGGAAATCCACGACGGAAAGCCGGCTGACGAAAAATCGATCGCCGGAGAGCCCGGGGCCGACCGGGAGATCGCCAGTCGCCCGCCGACCGATGACACCGAAACCCTCAGTTCCAGTGATTTGAAGTAGGCCGACGCCGGCCGCCGAGAATCGATCCGCTCATCCAAAATCTTTGACCGAGTTCCTGACATGACGCTTGCTGAAAATCAATTCACGCCCGTGCGGCTGACTCCGCACCGCGCTACGGTGCTGTTGGGATCGATGCTGGTTTGTCTGGCGGCGGTTCGCTGCCCCCAAGCAAACGCCCAAGCATCCGGTCAACCCCAAGACGCCACCACCGAGCAGGCGACCCAGTTCGCCCCCGGCGTGGTGACGATCGTCCCCGGAGATGCCAGCCCCGAAGAAACCTTTGACGGCCCGCTGACGCTGAAGACGTTTCTCAGCGCCCATCCCGAACTGGAGTGGAAAGCGCCGACGTTCGAAAACGGCGCGCCGCATTTCGATCCCCGCTCGCGCACGTTGGTCGAAATGGCCAAGCAGGTCGTCTTACGCCGCGAAATCTATTGCTTGGAATTCTCGTTCAAACCACTCCGTCAAATGTATGTCGACGTCCCCGTCGGCAGCGGAAAACTGCAACGCAAACTGATCTGGTACATGGTCTATCGGGTGCGGTATCGGGGCGGCGATCTGCGACCGGCGGCCGATGAAGTGGGCGGTTCCAAACTGTATCAACGGCTCGAATCGGTCTCCTACGACTCGCGACGGTTCTTTCCCCTGGTCACCCTGAGAGATCATGTCAGCGGCCAAGAGTACCTGGACCGGATCATCCCCAGCGCCAAGGAAATGATCGCCGCACGAGAACAGATCACCGCACCGCTGTACAACAGCGTCGAAATCACTCGCCAACGGATTCCGCTTTCCTCCGACGAGAGCGCCCCAGGTGTCTGGGGCATTCTGACCTGGATGGATGTCAATCCGAACGTCGATTACGTCTCGCTGTACGTTTCAGGACTGACCAACGCGTTCCAGCAAGACGGCGAAGGCGATGACGCACCGTACCGTCGCAAAGCGTTGCAATTGAATTTCTTTCGGCCCGGCGACGCAATGAGTCAAACCGAAGACACCATCCGATTCGGAATGCCTTCGTTCGAAGACTCCGAAGAGCAAGCGTACATTTTGGACAAGTACAACATGCCCGAACCCCTTAACTATCGCTGGGTCTTTCGCTCGGTGAAGTGATCGGTTCGCGCGCGCAACCGTTCCCGCAACCCCTTGAGCACCTCGGCGTATTCAGATTGATTCGCCAGGTTGGTCGTTTCACCGGGGTCATGGTGCATGTCGTAGAGCTCTTCGCTGTCGTCGTTGTAACGCATCATGTGCCAGCGGTCGGTGCGGATCGACGTCCCGTTTTGAAACGAGAGCGCTTCGGATTTGACGCTGGCGGTCGAGTCGGCAAGCACCGGCATCAGGCTCGTTCCCTCGGCGGCCGGCGCGACCGGCACGCCGACCAAGTCACAGATCGTCGGGTACAGATCAACCAACTCGGCGAGCGATTCGGTTTGCCCGGATGGCATGCCCGGGGCGTCGATCAGCAACGGAACGCGAATCACTTCTTCGTGCAGGTTGCTTTTTTGCCAGAACCCATGCTCCCCGAGATGGTAACCGTGATCGCTGGTGAAGATCACGGCCGTCTGATCGCGGTGGGGTGAATCCTCAAGCGCGTCCAGGATTCGACCGACCTGATGATCCATGAAGGTCACGCTGGCGTAGTAGGCCGCCCACATGCGTTTCTGGTTGTCGGGATACTTTCCGATCGAGTTCTTTCGATTGTTGGTCTTGGCGATCCCCAGTTTCGGAATGTCATCGGTGTCGTCGTGCCAGTTGGCCGGCATTTCAATGCGTTCCATTGGATACGGCTCAAAATACTCGCTCGGGGCAACCATCGGGTAATGCGGTCGCACCAACCCGACGGCGAGAAAGAACGGGCGCTGTGGCGACTGTTTCAAGAGTTCAATCGCTTTGCCGGCCGATTTATAGTCCGGTTGCTCGGTCCCATCGGCGTCGCCTTTGACCGAAACAAACATGCGGTGGGGCATTCGAGTCGATTGCCGATTCTGCAACTCACGCGTGACGAGGTTCAGATTCAAACACGCGTACTCACCCGGCGTGTGTGCCTCCGGTCCGGGCGAATTAAACCGTGCCGACCAACACTCCGGATGATCCTGGCCGTCGGTCCCGGCGATGATGTCGCCCGGGACACGCATGTGAAAGATCTTGCCGACACGCGTGCTGCTGAATCCGTGGGTTTGTAAGTGTTGCCCCAGGGAAACATTCTCTTTGTCGCGATAGCGGCCGAACATAAACGAGATTCGCGAGGGCAAACACCACGTGCCCTGACAGTAAGCGCGTTGGAAAACCATTCCGTTGCGGGCCAGGCGGTCCAGGTTGGGTGTGGCACAGACCTTGTCGCCATAACACCCCAGCACACTCGCCTTGAGATCGTCGGCAACGATCATCACGACGTTTTTGATTTCACGCGGCGGCTGGGCGGCAGCGCTGCCTGCCGCGAAGGTGAATGCGGCAAGGCAAGCAAAGAGCAATCTTGGGATCATCGTCGTGGTTTTTGCGGGGTGTCGCGATACAGATCGATCATCACGCGATTGTAACCCAAGACGTGTCAGGCATGCATGTTCACCGGGTGGGCAGTTGAATCCCGCCGGTCGGACCGCCGGCCGGACTGGCGGGCATCGTCACGGGGGCCGGGACCGTCGACTTTAGAATCTTGATCCCGTCGCTTTCACCGGGTGTGATCAGCAATCGTTCCAGCTGGACGATATCCAGCGGCGGCGCAAAGATGTAGCCTTGGGCGAGGTCACATCCCCACTGTTGCAGCAAATTCAATTGCTGAGCCGACTCGACGCCCTGGCAGACGATGTTGGCCATCAGGTGGTGCGCCAGTTGAACGATGGCTTGGGTGATGATCGCATGCCCATGGTCAATCGTGATCGACGCGGTGAACGTGCGATCGATCTTCACCGTTTCGATCGGATAGTCGTGAAAGCAGGTCAGCGACGAGTTGCCTTTGCCAAAATCGTCGATGTGAATCCCGACACCGCTTTGGTGCAGATCCAACATCGTTTGCAGTGACCGTTCGTTGTGACGGGTGTCACCGTTTTCTGACATTTCCAGTTTCAAGGACCACTTGAACCGCGTGCGATCGATGATCGCCTGCAGTCGATCAATGAAAAAGGGATCGGCGAGCTGGCGTCGCGAGATATTGACGCCCAGATAAACTTGCGGTCGCTGTGCATCATCAAACGAGGCCATCATGGCGCTGAATTCACGCATCGATCGCTCCAGCACCCATTCGCCGAAGTGGTTGATCAATCCGATCTCTTCGGCCACGGGCACAAACTCGCTCGGGGGCACGTATTCTCCATCGTCCCCACGCCATCGCGACAAGACTTCGACGCCTTGAATCTGGCAGGTCTTCAGGTTCACGATCGGTTGGTATCGCAGTTCAAACTTTTCTTCCCGCAGTGCGACGCGAAGCTGAGCTTCCAACTCATGCCGGGCGACGACCGCGTCGTGCATGGTTTGGTCGAACACCGCGATCTGACCTTTGCCGGAGTTTTTGGCCTGATACATCGCCGTGTCGGCGTTGCGAAGGGCTTCGTGGCCGTCGGCCAGCGAGTCATCGATGAAAGCGACTCCCACACTGGTCCCGACGGTGACCAGCCGATCACCGAGCGAAAACGGTTCACAGATTCGCTGGACGATACGGCGGGCGACCAGCAAGGCATCGTCGCGATGGGCCAACCGTTCCAGCAGCACGACGAACTCATCGCCCCCCAAGCGGATCGTTTCATCGCCGGCGGCATCGTTGCTGGTTTCAACCGAATCGCTGCAGCGGGAGGCGGTATCGTGATCGCGGACGCATTCTTGAAGCCGGACGGCGACCTGATTGAGCAGGTCGTCACCCGCCTCATGCCCGAGGCTGTCGTTGATGATTTTGAAATTATCCAGATCGAGAAACAGCAGCGCGTCATGGGAGCGCCGTCTCGGTCCTTGATTGGCGAGCACTTGTTCCAGTTTTTCGATCAAGAACGGGCGGTTGGGAAGCGCGGTGAGCGCATCCCGATGCGCCATGTCTCTCAGTTCTGATTCCGCTTTGCGGCGCCGATTCACTTCGCTCTTGAGCAGTTCCAGTTTCTCTTCCTGGCGGATCGAGAGTCGGTATTTCTCACTGAGCGCCAACGCCAATTGGCGGGCTTCGTCATGTTCAAACGGTTTGCGAAGCAGCAACAACTTGTCGCTGTAGCCGAGGCTGCGAACGATGTCGTCCCAGGTGTGATCGCTGTAGGCGGTGCAGATCACGACTTGCAAATCGGAATCGATCCGCCACAGCCGACGGATGGTCGCCAATCCGTCCATTCCCCGGGGCATCCGCATATCGACAAAGGCGACCGAAAACCGCTCTCCCGCGTCGACGGATTTCTGGACTTCATAGACGCCTTCTTCGCCGCTGTAGGCGTGCGTCAGCGCAAAGACCGGTGCACTGGAAGGCTGGCGTTCTTGTGGTTCGGAATCATCTAACAAGAACCGCGCTTCGAAATCATCCAATTCATGTTCACTGCGGTGATCGCACTGGAAAATTCGCGCAAACGTTTCGTGAATCTGTGATTGGTCATCAATGATCAGAACGCGGCGTTCCGTTTCAAAGTCTGTCATCTATTCTCTCCGTGATTTCCCTTCATCGATGGCTGCCGGTAGATCCGGTGGCGGTGCCGACCAGATCGGGGTCTTGGCTGGAATGCCCAGGGTCACTTTCGTCGGATGGTTTGACGACCGGCACCTCAAGAATGAAGGTGGCACCCCGGTCGGGACCGTCGCTTTCGGCATGAATGGCGCCACCGATTCGTTTCATTGCGATCGCGCAGAAATGCAATCCCAGTCCGCTTCCCGACTGGCGGGTCGTGAAGTGGGCATCAAAGACGCGTGCCAGGGTCGCTTCGTCCATCCCGCAACCGTTGTCGCGGAATCGAAGCTGGACGGTCGATCGGTTGCCGATCAGATCAATCGTGAGCGTCGGCTGGCGGTGACGGATGTCCTGTGTGGCGTTGCCGGCGTTGGTGATGATGTTGATCAGGATTTGCAGCAACAGCGATCGATCGGTCCAGATATGAACCGCATCCTGCCGCTTGAAGTCGACCGAGACGTTGTCCTTTTCCAAGCGGGCCTGACTGCACCGGACCGCCTCGGCGATCACACCGTTGACATCCAGGTGGGCCCATTTGATCGGCTGGTTGGCATGCCGCCGCTGGTCACGAATCACTTGGTGAATGTGCTGGATGTTGTCATTGAGCGTTTGCAGCAGAGCAGCCAAATCGTCTTTGTCGTCTTCCAAGGTCGCGCTCAAACGCTGCAGATAATCCGGTGTCGCGCGTTGTAGAGCGGCGTCGACGTCGTCTTGTCGCAACCGGGACGCAAGCTTTTCGAGCGGTTCGATCCGCAGGCTTTCCACCCGTCGCGTCGCCGTTTCGATCAGGCTATTGACGTTCGTCAGCACATTCCCGACGTTGTGAATCACCGTGTCGGCCACCAGACTCATTCCCGCCGCGTGCGATGCGTCGGAGAGACGTCGCTGGGCATCGCCCAATCGAGTCCGCATCCGATCGAAGGACTGGGCCAACTGGCCGATCTCGTCGTGACCGGCGACTCGCAAAACCGGCGCGCTGGCCGCTTCGGAAATGATCCCGGTGCGTGCAATCTGTTCGGTGTGCTCACGAATTCTTTCGATTCGCCCGATGACGATCCGCTGCAACAACAGCAACAACAGTAACAGCGAGGCACACGCCCCGCACAGTGAAAGGTAGCGGGCAAAGGCGGTGGTCCGGTTGCTGCGACTGGTGACCTCGCGTGGCAAATGGACGGTCAGTTCAGCCAACGGGCTGCCGGAGGGACTCAATAGCGGCCATTGGACACACAGCAGCGAACGGTCGGTCGGTTCCACCTCAATGGACTGTTTCAATGTTGTATCGTGCAACAGGGGGCGAACGGAAAACAGAACGCTGGTCCGTTGCTGAAGATCCGTCATCACCGCATCACCGAACTGGCGGCCGACGACGTAGAACGACGCCGACGTCTGCCAATCCGCATCACTGCGGGTGTTGCGAGGCGATGATCCGTTGCTGTGATGGTGCAATGGGACGGCGGCGAATAAATACAACTGGCCGTCGCTGCCGCGAGTCATCCCGCGAACGGTGTTCGCATCGTCCGGGCTGCTCGGTTGGTCTGGTTGAGCCGCAATCCGCCGGACGATCCCCGGGAACACGAGCTCGGCCACGTCGGGCCGTTTCGAGTCGGCCTCGTCGGCCGAGTCGGGCGGGGTCGTCGCCAGCCACGTCCAACGCCCGTCGGGACGGGTGATCGCAGCCCACTCGACGCGTTTGCCCTGCCCGAGCATCCCGAGCGGCAACGCCGTGGCAAGCTGTTCGGCAGGATCACCTCCGTTCTGTGCCCGCAGATGGAGATCGATTCGGATCGCGTCTTGGGCCGCCGTTTCGGAGAGAAATTCGACTTCGGTGTTGATCGCCGAGAGGACTCGATTGGTGTCCTTGAGTGCCGCGACGCGTTCCAGGTTGGCGAATTCCGGCGCGATCACTTTTTGCCGGACGATTTCATCGATGCTGACCACCACACCCAACATCAACGCGAGCGCCAAGACCAACTTGCTGCGGAGTGACTGTGAGTGCTCGCTCTCAAATTGACTGGCAGAAAGCGTCGGGATCGATTCGTCGCGATCGCCCGACGTGCCGTCTCGGTCAGGTGAATCCCGTGCGGAGCGATTGTCTTTTTTCGTCGTTGCGGTCTCGCCCGAACGCGCCCCAGCTTCCCGACGTCCGTCGATTATCTCACCGGCCCCATCCGACGGCATACCCGTTGAGGGCTCGTCGGCTGTGGGGGGATCGTGTGAGAAAGGTAATCGCGTCGACATGCGGTGGGTTCCTGGGGGCCGAAGACTCAGGCAACCCTAGGTTTCGCAATTTGAAACTGGCTCCGCACGATTCGACGAACCTGACCGGACGGGAATGGCGGAGACCGATCGTGTCGACTGAACCGATCATGACGCTTGCCCGCCGAGCCAACTGCCTTCATTCGGCCCCGCTGAGACCAAACAAGTCGGGGGGCTGTGACGCCCTCATCTCGATTCGATGTCGAGCGATTCGAAGTAGCCCCGGGCGGCGTGGTGGAGATCCAATCCCTGCCATTCGGCGGCGCGTTCCCTGGGGATCAGGTCGACGAACAGACGCGGAGATTGATAAAGCAGTTCCAGCGTGGTTTGCACCAGAGCCGAGGGAGCATCCCGGCGGGTGACCAAGAAGGCGGTGGTGCCGACCGTCGCCAGCCCGCCCTCGGGGATGCCGGCGGTCGGGTAATCCGTTGGATCGATCGTGATCGTTCGCAATGTCGGATGTTGCATGGAAATCGTGATGCCTTGCGGGATCGCAACCAACCGCCAGTCGCGCCGCAGCAATTGGGAAACCAGCTCACTGCCACGGCCGACACAGATCAGTGCGACATCAGGCGCGTCGGGTGATTGCAGCTGGTCCCAGGCGATGACTTCACGCGGCGTGACGTCGGCGGGAAGTTTCAGCGAGTCGAGAATCATGTCCGCGGCGCGGCGCGATCCGCTACCGATCGGACCGACCGCGATCCGCTGTCCGGCCAGAAACGGCAAGCCGAAGGAATCTTGGTGTTCCAACAGTTCGGGGGCGCGGACAAGCAGATGCGCCGCTTCATAAAACAACGGTGCGATGACACACAGATCATCGCCGCTGATCGCCGAGGCCTGCATCGGCGCCAACTGGACCTCTCGGGTGATCAACCGTTGGCGGTTGTCCAGTGACCCACCGCTGGCGACGACACGTGTCGCCACTCCGGCGGATTGTTCCAACCGATCGGCGAGCGCCTGCGAGACGCGATTGTAGGTGCCTTGATCCAGCCCGCCGGCGAGCGTCACCGATTGCGGCATCGCTTCGATATGGTGACTCCAGAGCATCGCCCCGATGACAAACAGGAATGGCGACAGGGCCAACAGCAACAGCATCGCGGCTTGAAAACGGCGGTGTCCTGGTGAGGTCCGCACGATCTTGCGACCGATCAAGGCGCCGACCAAGGGGACGCCCGCCACCCAGTGCCACATTTTCAGCAACCGCCCACGGGGTCGCGCCAGAATCGGCCGGCCCTCCATGAACGCATCCAGATCTTCGGCGAGGTCTCCGGCTGATTGATAGCGTTTACGAGGTTCCTTTTCCAGACACTTGGCAACAATCGTCTCCAAGTCCGTCGGCACGTTGCCGCGAAACGAACGCATCGCCGGCGGCGGCTCGTGCACGACCTGCATCAACGTCTCCATGACCGTGTCGCCGACCAGGGGCGGCCGCCCGGTGACACAGGCAAACAGAATCGCGCCGAGTGAATACACGTCGCTTTGCCGCGTGGCACGATCACTGTGTCCCCCCGCCTGCTCGGGTGCCATGTAATTGGGCGTGCCCACGGCCGCCCCGCTGCCGGTCACGCTGCTGTCGGTGCTCAGATTCTTGGCCAAGCCGAAGTCGGTGATGTGAACCCGGTCCTTTTGATCGATCAGAATATTGGCGGGCTTCATGTCGCGATGCAGCAAGTCGTTCTGATGGGCGTGCTCCAATGCCCGCGTGACGTCACGTACGTATCGGGCGGCATCTTCGATCGGCAGCTCGCCGTCGTTGATCTTGCGTTGCAGATCGGTCCCTTCGATCAGCGCCATCGAAAAGAAGTGATGACCGGCTTCGTGACCGAATTGATAGACGGGCACGATTCCCGGATGGTGCAGCCGGGCGGCGGCCTGGGCTTCGGTGTAAAACCGCCGCACATCGTTCTCACAGGCCAGCATTCCGCCGCGAATCATTTTGACCGCCACGGTTCGATTGAGCATGCGTTGGGTCGCCCGATACACCACGCCCATCCCACCGCGACCGATCACCTCCAACAGTTCATAGTCGCCGAGCGAGTAAGGCAGCGTCGGTCCCGGATCGCCTTTGGGGCGATGTGCCTCGGGAAGTGTCGCGGCAGGGTCGTCGCCGGAATCGTCGGGACCGGCGACCATCACATCGACGGTGTCCGCGGTGGCGGCGGCTTGAACGACTTCGCCTGATTCCGGGACGCTTGCCCCGGTGAAACGATGAATCGCGTCGGCCGCGTCCATCAAACTTTTCAGTTCCTCGGCCATCTCGGGAAACTGCGCCAAGAACTCTTCTCGCGAACCGACAGATCCTTCATCGCACGAACGCAGATAGGCTGCGAACGCTTCGTCGATCGGATCGTCGGCTTCGGACGGAACGGGCATGGAAACGTCAGCGGAAGAATCGGAGGAAGGGGTGGCGTCTTCGCATCGACCACCCTCAGGGGCCGCAACGGAGACGGCGGGGGGCGCGCCCCCAAAGCCACGTACTTTGAAATCAATCGGGGTATTTTTTGTTAGCGGTAGGGCGCGAGCCCTCCGGTCATTCACGGTGTTTTCAAGCTTAAACCGGACGGCTCGCGCCGTTCCGCTACCTCCTTCAGTGCCAAAGTAGGTGGCATTGGGCGGACAAGCAGTCAACGGTCTGCAGACCGCCGCCGCGATCGGACCTACATGTACGGATTGTTCTTCGGATCAATGATCGTTCGCAACTTTTGCAGACCTCGTTTTAACAGGCCGGCGACGGCGGTGTCGGATTTTCCCATCCGCTCGACGATGATTGCCAGCGGCAAACCTTCCATGTAACGCAATCGGATCGCTTCGGCCTGCGTTTCGGGCAATTGGTGCAACGCTTCCAGCAGCGCGATGGCGGTTTCCTCCTTGATCACCACACCGGATGGGCTGGTGGTGCTACCGGGCAATTGGGCGATCCAGGGTGCACCGCCGGAATCGTTTCCCGCCTTCGCATCGGCATTGACTTCACGTCGAATACTTCGCTTTTGCGTCATCACGTGACGCGTCACGGCCGTGGCGACGTTGTTTTTCAGCATTCCGCGTAACCAGGCGGCGAACTCTCCCGGTGAATTGCCGCGAAACGAATGCAGGTCGCGTTTTGCTTCCAAAAAAGTGATTTGAACAATGTCTCCAGGATCGACACGGCGACGAAGCTGTTCGGACAAATTGCGATGCGCCAACATCAACAAGTACCCGCGATACTGTTCCAGCAATTGCCCCAGCGCCGAATTGTCGCCGGCTTTGGATGCGACCACTAATTCGGTCGTCGACATGTCTCCATCAGTTGCGGTCATCAATCAAATTCTGGACAATGTTGGTGCTCGGCGGATGCGAGACAGTTTATCTCAAGAATGGTGGTCCCAAAGCCAACGGAGCCTGTTCGTCGCCGATTTTTCGCCTCTTCACCATCCTTCCCTTCCCAACTTCGGCAGACTTCAACGATGTCCATGCGTCACTCCGATCAAAGGCCTTTACGACAACGGGCTCGGAAGCTGTCCCGTGTTCTGGTCGTCCTCGCCGCCGCCCTCGTCATCGGCTGCGGCGGCGAGCCGAGCGACACCCCGCCACCCGAATCGGCCTCGGTCGACACCGGTGAATCGGCTGCCAGCGAGAACGCCGGCGAATCAACCACCCCTGCGGCACCGGCGATGTCCGCCTCCCCGACACCGGCGGTGCCGGCTGCCGGCACCGGGATACAGCTTCCCGATCAAGCCGTCGAAATCGACAATCCAACCGACGCCCCTTCGACCCCAGGACAGCCCGAATCCGGCGGACCGACCCAACCGGGGGCCGGCGGCATTGAAATGCCCGATCTCGACCCCGCCCCCCCGTCCGACGAATCGGCTGCCAATGCCGGGCCAAGTGACAGCGGCGTGGACTTGCAATTCGCAGCCTGGCCGGCGATCGAATCCCGCGCAAAATCGACCGGGAAAATCACCGTCGTCGACCTCTGGTCCACCGTTTGCGAACCCTGCATCAAGGAATTCCCCGGCCTCGTCCGGCTCAGCGAATCCATGTCCGACGAAGTGGTCTGCATCGGCGTGTCGGTGGACTACGACGGGCGAAAATCGCGTCCGCCGGAGTACTATTCGGAAAAGGTCACCGCGTTCCTGGGTGCGATGGGCGCCGACTTTGAAAACTACCTGTGCAATACGCCGAGCGATGACGTCTTTGCAACCGTCGGAATTCCTTCGATTCCCGCCGTGCTGATTTTTGACGCCGATGGCAAACTGGTCAAACAGTTTGTCGATGCCGGCGACACCGTGGGTTTCTCTTATGAAACCCACATCATTCCGTTTGTCGAAAAGTTGGCCGGATGATTCCGCGATCACCGTGCCCCCGACACGCGGTTGACAATGCTCAGCGTGATCACGATGCACCCAGCCTGGGTTCCCAGCAGCACGACGGCCAAGGTGGGATCGGCAGATCGGTCCATTCCCGCTTGGACGGCCCCCCATTGCAACAAGATTGCCAGTAGAAGCACCGATCCGGTGACCGCGACCAGACGTGCGGCAACCACATGCCGCTTTGGCGACGCCAAAGCGATCACGCACAGCAGTGCGGTGACGCCAACAATGAACCCGACCACCACCATCATGATGCCTTCCTGGACGTTCAACGAATCGGTCGACCACCAACCCCGCCGCTGACCAAAGTCGACCACCGCGAACCCGATCGCAGCCATGGTCGTCAGCACGATCAAAGATCGGATGGGAAACTGAAACGGAGTGCTTCCCGATTGCAAGGCAACCGCCGACGAAGTTGAGCAATGACTTCTTGTTCGCTCAATCACCTCCATCCCCACCAAACACACGATCGTCTGCACGCTGATTGCGATCGCCCACCACGCGGCGCCGGGTTCACCGAGTCCCCAGTAAAAGACCGTCGAAATCCCGTACCAACACGCCAGAGCGGCGCTGCACGCGATCGCGATTCGGGCGAGTTTGCCTGACACAAACATCGTCGCCAGGATCACCGCCAACGAACACTGACCGAGCATCACGCCGACCGCGATCACCCGGTGAACATCATCGGACGACCGCAAGGCGAACGCCAACGACCAGTAAATAAAGACGTGGATCGCCAGGACGCCGCCGAGAACCATCCGCCGAAACTGACGTCTGCGCTGCGGGGGTTCGCTCATCGGCGTTGCGTGTCGTCCATCTTCCGAATCAACTCCGCTTCCTGTTTTTCCACGGCGGCTTCCCATTTGGGCAGCTGATCCAATTGGGCCTTCGCCTGACGGGTGGCGAGCGCATCGGGATAGCGGCGGATGATCGCTTCGAGCTGCTGCCGTTTCTGTTTGAGTCCCGCGTAAACGTTCTCGCTGCCGATTTGCAACAGCATCCGCCGGGCGTTCAGTTCACAACTGATGCGTTCTTTGCGGAACCGGTCGAGCAGCGGATCGCCACCGAACCCCAACTCCAACTGCTCGTTGATGGCATTTTTCAGTTCGCGATCACGCCGCATCGATGCGTCCCGCGCCGCGACCAATTGTTTCATCGTCAAATCGCGCAGTGCCGCGTCGGTGAGGGATCTGAGGGTCGGATCCGGTTGCCCCGACCTCGCCTCGCGCAGCTTCCCAATCGCCGCCGCCACTTCGCCCCGTTGGAGCATCTCGTTGGACTCGCCGATGATGCGATCACGAATCTGATCGCACACCGCCTGGCAGACCGCAACGGCCTTGGACCGCGGATGGACTCGCTTGACCAATTGCAATCGCGCAAAGGCCTTTTCGGGAGAGTCGTGGTTCAGCGATCCCAGGTGATCGGCAATCCGGTCCAAAACGCTTGTCACGGCAACCGATCCCCGCCAACGCAAGACGGCGTCGCAGGTCGATTCGACGTCGGACGCGTCGGCCTCGTGCAATCGCCGCGAGAGTTCCCCGGCGACCTCGTCCTGCAAGGACGCGATCGCGAGACGGCGGGGATCGGCATGGACCAATGCTTCGAGCAAGCCGAACAATTCATCCAAGGGAGGAACGCTGACGATCGACTCCAGTTGGCCGATGTCACCATAGGTGTTCTCGAATTCATCGACCAACAACTCGGCGTAGATTTGTTTGACGCTGCCGGACATCTGAGGCGAGCCGAATTGGTGGCTCAGTTGGCGCAGACGACCCGCCCTGGCATTACCCTGCGGCTGAGCGACGATCGCCTTGGCGTCGGCGATCAACTGGGCCGGCGTCTTGGCGGACGCGTTGACAAACCGGTACTCACCGCCGGTCAACTCGGCCAGACGCATCATGTTCTTGCAACTGCGGGGATCTTCAAACGCGATCGCGTGAATCGGGATCGAACCGCCGGAGGCTTGGACGATCGAAAACGCGTCTCCGCCGGCGTTCAATAGACTGCCCCGCCTGCTGGTCTTCATGTCGCTGAATTCTCCGTCGGACAGCATGAACACCGCACTCGGCTTCATCCTCAGCGCGGTCCGCAGCGAGGAATTCGGATTCGTCCCGCCGCCGGCGCCGATCGTCGCCAACCAAGCTTCCAGCTTGTCCTTGTTCTCCGCAGTCGCCTCCATCATCGCCATCGATCGAGACCCCTGAAACATCGGCGTGCTGGAACTGCTAAACAGCACCACAAAGAATTTTTGGTCCTCCCGCAGTTCACGAACCGATCGCTTCAATTCTTCGATCGCGCGTCGATAGCGGACCCCGTTCATGCTTCCTGACCGATCGACGATATAGACAAACTCTTGTCCGACCGCTTCGATGCCGAAAAATGAACCGCGCGATCCGCCACTGACATTGCCGACGGATTGACCGGGCTTGGATTTCAAACCGGAAAGTTTGATGACCGGACGAGCCACGTCCAACGAAACATCAACCGGCTCAAGCATCTCCGCTTCCGGCTCCAGCTCGCTCAGCAACGAGGAGTCATCGGCCGCTATTTCATCGACCAACATCATCGGAATCGGAATCTCCGGTTGATCGTCGTTGAGCGTCATCACCAAGACTTGCGTCCTGGCGCCCCCGAAATCCGCCGGGACGATCAGAAAGGCAACCAGCAGCACGATCACCGCGTGAACAATGATCGAGCCGAACCAGCCGGCCGACTTCTGGCGACTCCCGGCCTCCGCCGTACGCCGCGCAGTTTGAATCTGATCCAACGTCGGAAACAGGCGTACGCTGTCGCCGTCGCTGTCACTCTCGCCGGTGTAGGAAACCAGGCAAGAAACCGGCGGTGAGCCGCGGTAGATCACCGAATCGGCCGCGGCCCGTCGTTCACCAGGAATCGGGGGCGGAAAATCGATCGGCAGGGATTCACGGTCATCCGAGCCGAGATCAAGTCCGTCGGTCAGCCATCGTTTCCGAGCTGAAGCCATTTCGGGTGCCTCGATCCGGTCCTTTGAACAATCAGCAATGTGAGAGAATTCAATCCAGCAATCAGCCCACCGCGCAAAACCGACAGCGCCGTGATCCGTCCATCGGCAGACGAGTG
The DNA here is from genome assembly GCF_002289565.1 of Rhodopirellula sp. SM50. Lineage (GTDB taxonomy): Bacteria > Planctomycetota > Planctomycetia > Pirellulales > Pirellulaceae > Stieleria. The sequence goes on from NZ_NTFY01000015.1 coordinate 56,733, forward strand.
ATAAGATGAATAAGAAATGACTTCACGCCGCCTACGAGCGTTAGCGTGGCGGATCTCGCTGGCGTTGTCAAATCTTGACCGTCCAACCCGACGCAACGCTCGCCAGCCCTTGATCTTTGTACACTTCTCTGACGAATCCACCACGTTTCCTCTCTCGCCGAACCTTGGCTCGTTCTGAGAAAAATAAAAAGTGTGCAAAAATGTCTCTGATCTGCTGACAGATTTGCTCACCTGGTGTGTGTAGGACGTCTGATGGCGCTCCGCTTTGGGCCAATACCGCTAAGTCAACATCCATGAGAGAGGCCCGGACGCTGGCGCGAACCGGCTGATATCATCCGAATCTCAACTGTTTGGCGCGCGCCTCAGGGCCCAAACGAAGGGAAACGACGCTTAACTATCTCACCGCATGTCCGTTCCCGAAACACGACCGAGCCTGCTGATGCGGATCCGCGATCCGCGTGATCGCCAAGCGTGGAGCGAGTTTTCGGACCTGTATCGCCCCGTCGTCTGCCGAATGGCGCGCCATCGTGGCATGCAGCCGGCCGATGCAGACGATTTGGCTCAGCAAGTCTTGATGGCCATTTCGCGAGCGATTAAAGGATTCACGCCCGACCATGGACAAGCAAAATTTCGGACGTGGCTGAAAACGATTGCCCGCCGCGCGATCATCAATGCCCTCACCCGCAACGCGCCCGATCGCGCGATCGGAGGGAGCGACGTCATCGATTTGCTCCATCAACAGCCCGCCGCCGATGAGCAGACGCAAACACTGATGATGCAGTACCGGCGAGAAATCTTTCTCGTCGCCGCCTCACATATCCGCCCGGAGTTCCAGGGCAAGACTTGGCAAGCATTTTGGTCCAGCGTGGTGCTCGGTCAAGACGTTCAACGGGTCGCCGAGTCGTTGAATTGCTCCCGTGGAAATGTCTACACCGCCCGCAGCCGCGTCATGAAACGTCTCAAAGACAAGGTCCAGGAACTCGATCTGCGGCAGGAGCACGACGAATCATGAAAGCATCAAGCCCGCCCTGCCGTTTCGATCAACTGGATGCTTTTCTGGCCGGTGAACTCTCCGCCGCACAGGTGGAACAACTCGAACAGCATCTCGACGCGTGCCCCTTCTGTGACGAGGAGTTGACGCGGCGGACCGCTGACGAATCGTTCTGGGAGGATACCAAGACGTTTCTCAGCTCGGCCGACGGTTTGGCATCGGATCACGACACCGACAACCATCCGCTGCCCACGATGCCGGACCAGAACCGGTTCAACGCGTCGGGCCAAGACACTCCACTTGGACAACTGAGCTTTTTGGATCCCACCGACGACCCGCACCGACTGGGACGCTTCGGCGGCTACGAGATCTCCGGCATTATCGGCCAAGGCGGCATGGGCGTGGTGATGAAGGGCTGGGATGTCTCGCTGGATCGCTTCGTCGCGATCAAGGTGCTTAACCCCGCGTACGCCGGACACTCGGCGGCACGGCAACGGTTTGCCCGTGAAGCACAAGCCGCCGCGGCGATCCTTCACGACAACGTGATCGCCATCTATGGCGTCGATCATTGGAAGGAAATGCCCTACCTGGTCATGCCCTACATCAAGGGCGAATCGCTGCAGCAACGTATCGACCGCACCGCACCGCTGTCGTTGGAAAACATCCTCGAAATCTCGCTGCAAATTGCGCGTGGGTTGGCGGCCGCACACGATCAGGGCCTGATTCACCGCGACATCAAACCGGCAAACATCTTGATGCCCGCTAGCGTTTCGCGGGTCATCATCACCGACTTTGGCTTGGCGCGCACCGCCGATGATGCGAGTTTGACACGCAGCGGCGTGCTGGCCGGAACGCCCCAATACATGTCGCCCGAACAAGCCAAGGGTGAATCGATCGACGGCCGCACCGATCTGTTTAGCCTCGGCAGTGTCATGTACACGATGGCGTGCGGCCGACCACCGTTCCGCGCCGAAACACCCTACGGAGTGCTTCGTAAGATCACCGACCAGCCGCATCGTCCGCTTTCGCAGCTTCGCGAAGATCTGCCCCCATGGCTGGAAACCATCGTCGACCGACTGCTGCAAAAAGATCCCTCCGAGCGATTTGATGACGCCCATCAACTGGCTGACTATCTCGCAGATTACCTCGCGCATCTGCGTCAGCCGACGACGACACTGTTGCCCAAGATCGAAGCACCGACGAAACGACTGCGACCGGCGATCCCGCTCGTCGTGACGTTCACCTCTCTGCTACTGGTCGGCGGGTGGTTCGCCATCGATCGATTCGCCGCTCGCAATCGAAACGCCCCGCCATCGGTTCTCGATCCGAACGAGACCTCCGTTCCACCACGTGCCTCGGATGCCAATCCCTCGCCTTCGGCCCCATCGCCGGCACACTTGGAATGGGAGTTCGATGCAACTCCACTGGATCAATTGGAAACCGAACTCGATCTCCTGCTGAAAGAAACCGTCGCCGATCCATTCGCCGATCCGTCACCCACATCGGAGTAACACAATGAAACGTATGAAATGCAAAACACTCGCGTTCGCGCTGCTAGGCATCCTGGCGATGCTGATCGCCGTGACGCCCCGTGCGACCGCCGAACTGTTGCCGGCGGACCAACTCGCGTCGTGCCAGTTGCACGTGATCGGCATCTATTCGCCTGAAAGCAGTGCCGATGACCGCGTGTTCGTCGACGTGCAACCGACCGGCAAACCCGTCGTGCTGGTACTCACCGGCTACTACGGCGCCCAGTGGAACTTGGACATTGCCGCCGAGGCCGACGTCCGCCAGATCATCGTTGCGGGTTACTTTGAACACTCCGTGCGCGGAGTACCGGATCGCGTTCCGACAGAGATGATCACGTATTATCCGAACGCGGACAAAACTCGCAAAGATTTCTTCTGGGCCTATTCATGGCATACCAAAAATGGCCGTGATTTGCGATCACGTCTCAAACAACTCACCGGACTGGAAGTCACGACCTTTCAGGGTGAGTATTCGGCAAAGCGGTTCGTCGTGGACGGAAAGAACGGCGACATCACGCAGTTTCTGACCGCTGAACCGCCGCCATCGGCGCCGGCAGGGAATGCCAATTCTCTTGAAAAGAAACTGCGTGAACACGGATTGGCGGCAAAGTCGAAACTGCTTGAACTGTCCAATCAATTCGGTCAGGATCACCCGGCGGTCAAGCAACTCGAAAAGAGCCTTGACCTGATCGACGCCCAACTCAAACGATTGGGCGCCGCACCGCTTGGGCCTACGGCCAAACAACCGTCGACTGCCAAACCGCCGCTGGAAACCGACCAGAACAAAGTGATCGAAGCGTTGGTGCGACAATCATTCCAGTTGCAGATGCAACTGCAATTGGCACGAGTGGAAAAAGCCGAAGCCGACCTGCAGCGGGTCAAGCAGCAATTGCAGCAACGCCTCGATTCGGCAGAAGAAATCATCGCCGCTCGCGTGCAGGAATTGATCAACCGCGATGTGGCCAAACCCGAGACGAAGCAAGAGGTGCCGGCGTCCGTGCTCACCGACGAAGGTTGGAAAGCGTGGCGAACCCAAGATACTCGCAAGGCTCTCAAGAGTTTCCTATCGGCGGTCGATCTTGAACCAGAGAACCAATCGGCGAGAAACGGTTTAGGCTGGACCTACGTGCATCTGGGGGAATACGACAAAGCGATCACGGAATTCAAAAAGATCGATCCAGACTCTCCGGTTCAAGGCGCGGCGCTCAACGGGATCGGCCAAAGTCTGCTCGCGTTGGGCAAATTGGACGAGGCTGAGAAGGTGTTGCTCGACGCGACCGAAGAGGCGATTGCCGAGGTAGGCGAAGCCCGCGCCGCCAAGATGGGATTGGCCGCCTGGTATGGGTTGATTCGCACCTATCTGGACAAGAAAGACTACACGCAAGCCAAACAGTGGAGCCAGCGATACCTCAAGCACAAACCCGATGACAAAATCATGAAGGACATGCTGGAACAAGCCGAATCGGCAAGCGATGTCGAGGATTAGTTCGACTCGTTCCAGGATGTTAGCGGAACGGCGCGAGCCGTCCGGTCGCGCTTCAAAAATACACCGTGAAAGACCGGAGGGCTCGCGGCCTAACGCTAAATCGAGAAGAGATCATGAATCACCCGCGATTTTGCATCCCGGATGGGATGGCAGCAAGTAGCCGGCGGTCGAGCGAAGCGAACACCGCCGGAACGGTAAAAAGCGGTACAACACGACCCCGACGGGGTCGCAGCGTCTGAATGCTGTGACCCCGTCCGGGGTCAATCCGCAATTGATTTGGGGATTCCGGTGGTGCGCTAAGGCGACCACCGGCTACCCGTTGCAACCCCTGTCGGGGTAAACCATCATCTTGCCGCCCTTCACTCCCCTCATGTCGCGATCGACCACGACGCGGCGCCACAGTTCAAAAGTCATCAGCATCCACAGCCGCATGCCGTAGCGACCGGCGCCTTCTTCGATGTCGTAACGCAACAGCTGTCGGATCCGATCGGGATCAAACACCTCGGCCTCCCGGACGTGTCGCGATGCCAGCGTCTTTTTAGCCAACCGCCGCATTTCACCGCGAAACCAATAATGGACCGGGACCCGCATCCCGCTCTTGGGCCGCTCGATCACTTCCCGCGGCAAGTCGTCTTCGTAGGCTCGTTTGAGCACCCACTTCTCGTCACCGCTGCGGAGCTTCATGCGCGGCGGCATCTGGAAACTCAACCGAATCAATTCCTCGTCGAACAACGGCGCCAACGGTGTCAGGCCCGACGCGGCCAACATCCGTTCGACTTTGGGGAGAATCAGATGGGCTCCCTTGAGACGGATATTGATTGCCATCAACTTGTTCAAGAATGAACGCACCGACGACTGTTGAAAGAACGGCGCCAGAATCGATTCGAGATCACGTTCGGGGTCAATCTGGTCTCGAACCCTCGGGTGCAGCACACGGGACCATTCCTCATACGCCCGTCGATAGGACGCCAGGTACGCCTTTTCGCGGAAGCCCGGTTCTCGCGGAACACCGTACCAGTGCTGCATCATCATCGGCAAATTTTTGGGACCGCCGAACAGCGGGTCGCCCCCTTCGCCGTTGAACACATACCGCACGTCTTGGCTGACGCGTCGGGCGAGTTCAAAATTCGGCTGCGTGATCGGATCACCGATCGGATCGTCGAGATGCCAGATCATCTGACGCAGCCGCGGCGCAAATTGCCTGGGATTGACCATGACTTCATGGTGTTCGGTCCCCAGTCGGTCTGCGACGCTGCGTGCGAATTCCAGCTCGTTGGGATAGTGCTTGCCGAAATGAATCGCATAGGTCAGCACCCGGTGGCTGTGCTGACGTGCGACCTCGGCGGCGACGATGCTGGAATCCAAACCGCCGGACAGGAAGATGCCGACGGGCTCGCCCGACGGCAAACGCCGCGCGACGGCATCGCTGATCACACGCCGCGACTCGGCCACCCAGTGCCGATGATCATCGCCGTCACCCCGGCCGTCCCATTCATCGTCCTCAAAAGGAAACAGATTCGTCAGCTCGCTGGACGCATCCCTGCCAAGCGTGACCGCGTGTCCGGCGGGCAATTCGTAAACATCCTTCAGCATCGTGCCGTGACCGGGAACGAAACTGAACGCCAAATACTGTGCGATCGCCGCCGGTCGAATCTCCGCGGCATACCCCGGTGCCGAAGTGATCGCCTTGGGCTCCGACGCGACCAGCCAGCGCGACGTCGCGGCAGACGTCTCGGTGTATCGCCCGTAAAAAACTGTCCGCACGCCGGCGCCGATTCTCGCAACATGCAGTGCACCGGCGGTCTCGTCAGCGATCGCCACGATCGCCGCCCCCTGTAAACGCGATAGTGCGGCAATCCCGCGTGCCCGATACTCCGCGATCAATCCGGACAGCGCGACCGAACCCCCGGCAGATTCATTTCCGTCGCGGGTCAAAAACCCACAGACCAGCAAGGTCACGTCGTCCTCGATCAACCCGCGGCGGTCCAAACGCAGACCGACGGCGTGGTCGTCACTCAACTGCAATCTTGCCAACGACGCATGGCTAGATTGCAGGAACACCTCGCCGGGTGCGTTCCCGCGATGCATCAGCGTCGCGACCATCGATCGCAACAGCGTCTCCGACGGCGGCCCCGTGAATCCCACCAATGCATCCATGGATTCACTCGGCCCGTTGCCGATCGAGCATGGCTCGCACCGCATGGGCTTCGGCGATGTAGATGCTGCGTGACTGGTTCACGATGTCTTGAATTTGTTGCTCCGCCTGCTGCGTGTTCCCCTCGAGCAACTCAATGAACGCCAGTTTGTAGCGTGCTTTGTCGGCCTCGTCCGACTTGGGAAACCGATCGATGGTTTGTTGAAACAATTGCCGCGCTTGTGGAAGATCCCCTGCCCCGAGTTTGGCCTTCGCACGCAGGAAACGCGCCCGACTGGAGAGCGCATGACCGGGATTCTGTTCTTCGAATTCCGCCAACACAGAATCGGCCGCGTCGAATTGCCCCTTGATCAACAACTCTCTGCCGCGGTGAAAGGCTTCGCCGGATGGTTGGTTGTCGCATCCGGTCGTGCCGAACGCCATCAGCATCAGCACCGCGGCGAGGACAGCGAGGTTCGTTTTCATCACGGGCTACCCAAAACTGGAGGTGGAGGATGCGACCGCCTGTTCCCGAGCGTGTTCTTCCAGCAACGCACTCATCGTCATTTCGCTGGCAAAACAGGCGGCCAGTCCGGTGGACAGGAACGGCAGCGCCAACACGTCGACGGGCAAGGTGCGTTTGCGGTTTTTGGGATCAATCTGCTTGGCCCGTTTGAGACGGTTGAAATCGTCGGGGGAAAACCCCAGGTCGATGATGTTGCGACCCTGCAGCGGCAAACCAAGCTTTGGGAGCTGCGATTGCATCTGCTGTCCCGCGGCGTCGGCATCATGAAGCAGATGCACCGGCAAATCGGGCTGCTCTTCCAACACGCGTCTGGCATGTCCGAGCAGGTAATGGGGATAGCCGTTGATGGACAACACCAGCATGGACTGTTCGGCGTGGAGATTGTTGAGGACAAACAGATCGACGAGTTCGTCGCGCTGCACAATCAACAATCGCTGAACCCCATAGTCGTACAAATCCGACTCGGGTGATTGCGGCGGCGGTGACGTCAGCGACGGCGACACGATCAGCTTGTCGAGTGGCTTGCCGTCGTTCATCCACCGATCGATCAGTCGCAAGAATCGGTCTCGCGGCAAAATCGACGGACGACTCAACAGCGTTGCCGAAACGACGATTGCCGAAAGGAACCACATCACCGCAACGGCGGGGATGTTGTTGGCCCCAACCGCCAGCGCCCCGAAGATGAAGAACAACGTTCCCACCAAGAAACCGGGAAGTTTCGACACCTTTTGCCGCCGACAATACGTTCCGTACAGCTGGTTGCGAGTGAAAAATGCCGTGTCGTTTTGGCTTGCCGCGCGGACAGCCGCGAGAAAACGTCCGTCGGTCAATCCCTTGGATCGCGTCTCTTGGGGATTGAAACTGAATCGATAACCGCAGGACGCGCACTTCATCCCCGATTTGACCGATTGGTTGTGCGGGCATTTGGGACATTTCATGATCGAACGTCCGCCGGCGTACACACTGGCTCGCGATTCCGCTGTCGCTGGGCCGCCGAGACACCGTCGATCACGGTGCGGTTGATCATCGGATGATCCCCGTGCGTCGGACCACAATCGCTGTCGGGATGCCAAGCGATGACGAGCAACGGATCATGTGTGGTGTTGAAGCTGTGGATGCCTTCGGGACGAATTGAAAAAATCATTCCGGGCTGCAGTGCCAATGCTTGATTCGGCGACCGGCAGACGCCTTGGCCGCCGACGATCATCCCGAAACGAACCGTCGGGTGGGTATGGGCCGTCTGTTGCGTGTGCGGTGGAATGTGCAGCAAATTCAAACAGGGGTCGCCCTTGACGGCCGGACCGATTAGCAAGGTGTCGCTGCAGCCATCGATATACCGCAAGCGGCCCGTCGATTCGATCGGACCGCCCAATTGAAACAGCCCGCGATAACCGATTCGCGAAGCGACGAACCCGCTGCCGGCCCCCTCGATCCGGCAGTCCCCCGGCGCACTGAAGTACATTCCGGCGGTCAATCGAAACTCGTGTCCGCCGCAGTTCAATGACACCCTGCCGCGTTGCACAAACCCGTAGTGCGTCGCGTCCGATCCCAGCGACAAAGCTTCATCACCCCAGCCGTAGAGCACCGAGGGGAAGGACGAATCCGTCAAATCACAGAGCGGTCGCGTCTGTGCGGCAAACAGGGAAACGGCGTCAGTCTGTTGATCCATCGGTCTCAGCTTGCGTGGGTGGAGAGAAGGGATCGCAAACGGCCTTCAAGGATAACGGAACTCGTCGTTTGTTGTTAGCGGCAGGGCGCGAGCCCTCCGGTCTTTCCGCTGTTTGTTAGCGGCAGGGCGCGAGCCCTCCGGTCTTTCCGCTGTTTGTTAGCGGCAGGGCGCGAGCCCTCCGGTCTTTCGACGTGTTTTTGACCTGCGACCGGACGGCTCGCGGGCTATCGATCGAGTGAGCCGCGACGCGTAAGCGACCGGGCATTCTCGCGCTGCCCGGGGCCGTACGGCCAGCGGCTCACCATTGCCTCGACAAATCCCAATAAAACGACAGCCCGCTCGCGCCGTTCCGCTAACCCCCTCATCACATTGCGCCTCGCCGGGCACCCCGCCTTCGGGATTACCCTCAACCCGGGGCCAATCGGTTGCCATCGGCCAACCGACGACCAACAGCTTCTATTAACACGGGGCAATACCGAGGAATAGCGGGATGAATTCACGGCCGATTCTACTGATGACGTTTGTCGCATTGTTTTCGATGTCGGCGATCGGCTTCATTCAATTGACCGACTATTCCAGCCGTCCCGGCCGGGCAGGACAGGCCCCGCTTCAACTGACCAACCTGGCAAGTTTTGATGCGTCGTGGGCGGCCGATGTCCCCGCAGGCGACATGCCCACGTTGCTGGTTTTCTACCACCCGAAATGCCCCTGCACGGCGGCCACGGTACGGGTCCTGGAACGATTGCACCCGCGTTTTCAACCGATGCTGCGAATCGTCGCGGTCGCGTATTGCCCGCCAGAGCAGGACGACGCGTGGATCGAGTCTCGCACCACGACGGCGTTAACCAGTCTGACCGGCACGCAGACCGTGATCGACAGGGGCGGCAAGCTGAGTGAACGATTCGGTGCCCTCGTCTCCGGGCATCTGCTGCTTTATGACGCCGGTGGCCGGTTGACCTTCAGTGGCGGAATCACCCCCTACCGCGGACACGAAGGCGACAGCCCCTCCTCGCTGGATCTGCTGCGTCGAATCAATGACCAGCCGGACGGCTGCGGACAATGGCCCGTCTTCGGATGTTCGATCGCCTCCGACCGGGAGCCGCAGAGGTGAGAGAGATCCGGCGGACGATCGACAATACCGACACGCTGTTCAAAGCGCGTTACCAAAAGGAATGTTTACGCGTCAACGGATTCATCCAATGGTTGATGGTTGCCCAATGGTTGGCCGGAATCGCGTTCGCCGCGTTCTATTCCCCACTGACCTGGATCGGCAATCACTTCGAATTGCACGTGCATGTTTGGGCTTCGATTCTGATCGGCGGCTCGCTATCGGGGTTCGCGATCTTGTGGCTGCGAACCTATCCGACCGCCGCCCACTCGCGACACGTGGTGGCGACGACACAAATGTTGTGGTCGGCGTTGCTGATTCATCTGTCCGGCGGCCGCATCGAAACCCATTTCCATGTATTTGCGTCGCTGGCCATCCTGAGCATCTATCGGGACTGGACGATCTTGATCACCGCGACCGCCGTCATCGCGATCGACCACTTCGTTCGCGGCGTTTTCTATCCGCTATCGGCCTTCGGGATCGTGACCGAAAGCCCCTACCGCTGGATCGAACACGCACTGTGGGTACTGTTCGAAGTCGCGTTCCTGGCCCCCGGCTGCCGGCGATTGCGAAACGACATCCGCGAGCTCTGCGCACGCCAGACGGAAATCGAGGATGCCAAACGGTCGGTCGATCTGAAAGTCGAAGAACGAACCAAAGACCTGGTCAAGGCAAACCTGCTGTTGGCGATCAAAACGGCCGAAGCGGAGAAACTGGCCTTGGTCGCCAAGTACACCGACAACGCCGTTGCGATCACCGACGGCGATGCCAATGTCGAATGGGTCAACGAAGGCTACACGCGGATCACGGGATTCGAATCCGACGAGATCATCGGTGCTCCCCAATCTGGATTTCGATCCGGCGAGCAAACCTGCCCCCAGGCATTGTCGGCCATGCGTCGAGCCATCGAGAAGAGACAGGCGTTCAACACGGAGATCATCAGTTACCGCAAAGACGGAACGCCGTTCTGGTTGGCGATCGAATTGCGTCCGATCCCCGGAAGCAACGACACCATGCAACGTTTCATCAGCATCCAGAGTGACATCACCGATCGCGTCGAAGCCGAGCGGCAAAACAAAGTCCTGCAACAGGAAATCGTCGACGCCTCCCGCCAAGCCGGAATGGCCGAGGTCGCCACGGGGGTGCTTCATAACGTCGGCAATATCCTCAACAGCGTGAACGTTTCCGCGTCGATCATCCGAAAACAATTCTCCAACAGCGCGCTGCAGAACCTGGAAAAGGCGACCGACCTGATTTCCGAATACGAATCGTCGTTCGCGGACTTCGTTCAAAACGACTCCCGTGGTCAAAAGCTTCCCAAATACCTGGTCGTCGTCTCTCAATCGCTGCGTCACGAGCAATCATCCATCGATCGAGAGCTCAGCGACCTGACCAAAAACATTGAACACATCAAAGAAATCATCGCCGTGCAACAAACCATGGCGAAAACCTCCGGACTGCAACAAGAACTCTACGCCAGTGACCTGATTCGCGACGTCTTGACGGCCAACAAGGAATCGTTGAACAAGCACGCGATCGAGGTCATCGAAGATTTTGCGGATCCCGATCCGACGATGGTCTCGGACAAACATCGGATCCTGCAAATCCTGATCAACCTGGTGTGCAACGCCAAGGATTCCCTGTTGGAGGCGGGCGTCCCCCAGCCGACCATTCTGCTGCGAACGTGGACCGAGCAGGATCACGTCTGCTTTGAAGTAGCCGACAACGGCGTCGGAATCCAAACCGACAACCTCAACAAAATCTTTCAACACGGGTTCACGACGAAGATCCACGGCCACGGGTTCGGTCTGCACAGCAGCGCCAACGCGGCAACCGAAGTCGGCGGACGGCTCTCGGCAACCAGTGCGGGGATTGGAACGGGCGCTCAATTCGTCCTGCGGGTTCCCATCCAAGGCCGCACGCGTTGCGATCAACGCGACCACCAGGAACGTGATGCCGATCCGACAACATTGATTCATTCCGAATCCGGAGAAACCGCATGAGTGCCGCAGACATGACTGTCGAACATCTGCTGGTGATCGACGACAACGAAGCGATCCACGACGACTTCAGGAAAATCTTTGCGACGTCGTCTGCCCACGACGACTTGATGGCGTTGGACGCAGAGTTGTTCGGCGAGGAATCGGAGCCCCAGGCCGCCTCACCAAGCTATGCGTTGAGCTTTGCCAGCCAAGGCCGCCAGGGATGCCAGATCGTCCAAGAGGCGAAACAACGGGGCGTCCATTTTGGCACCGCCTTCGTCGACATGCGAATGCCGCCGGGATGGGATGGCGTTCAAACCATCCAGCGACTCTGGGAAATCGACCCCGATCTGCAAGTCGTGATCTGCACCGCTTTTTCAGATCACAGTTGGAGCGAAATCGCCCGACGCCTCGGTCGCACCGACAAATTGTTGGTCTTGAAAAAACCCTTCGATGAAATCGAGGCGGTTCAACTGGCGACATCACTTTGCGAAAAACGTCGACTGCTGGATCGGCATCAACGGGCTTTGAGTGAGTTGACCAAGACGGTCGCATCACAACAGTCAAAACTCGAGTCGGCCCACCAGAACGCCGAAGTGCTGATCGACTCGATCTCCAGCATCCTGGTTTGCCTGGACCGAGACCATCGCGTCACGCGTTGGAACCCGCATGCCGAAAACACATTCGACATCACGGCCGACCACGCGATCGGACGCACGCTGGCAGAACTGCCCATCGCCTGGGCCGACGCCGCCAAGCTGGAAAGTCTGTTGCACGCCGATTCATCGCAGAACCCTCAACACGACGAGATCCAATTCGTTGACCGCTGTGGTGGAAAACGCACGCTCGATATTCGCATTTCTCCGCTCAGTGATGCCGCATCGGCCGCCATGCTGGTCGTGGCAACCGATGTCACGCGACAACGATTCATCCAGGCCCAATTGGACCAGTCACGACGATTGGAGTCGGTCGGGCAACTTGCCGCCGGCGTCGCACACGAAATCAATACGCCGATGCAGTACATCGGCGACAATGTCCGCTACGTCGCCAAAACCATCGACCGACTGTCCCAATTACTTGATTGCCTGCCGGCCTTTGTCGATGAATCGGTCTCCGACGCGGAATTGATCGGACTCCGCAGGTCACTCGACGGATTCGACAACGCCCACAAAGTCCGCACGGCAATTGAACAGATGCCCGACGCCCTGGTCGATTCGATCGATGGTGTCGAAGCGGTTTCCAAGATCGTCGCGGCCATGAAAGAGCTATCGCACCCGGGGACCGGCAAGCGAAGCCAACTTTGTATCAACCACGTGTTGCAGTCGACCGTCGCGGTCGCCAGGAATGAATGGAAGTACGTAGCTGAAATCCAGACCGATCTCGACGACCAGCTGCTGCCGATCGACGGCTTGCCGAGCGAATTGAACCAGGCGTTTCTGAACATCATCATCAACGCATCACACGCGATCGGCGAGCGCGCCGAACGCCACGAACTGGAAAAAGGCGTGATCGCGATCGGCACCCGCGATCTCGGCGACGCCGTCCAGGTCACGATCTCGGACAACGGCGGAGGCATCCCGGCCGCGATCCGCAAGCGAGTCTTTGAACCGTTCTTCACGACCAAAGACGTCGGCAAGGGAACCGGCCAAGGCCTGGCGATCGCGCATTCGGTGATCGTCCAAAAACATCACGGCAAACTTTGGTTCGACGTCGACGACGAGGTCGGTACGACGTTCACGATCCAGATCCCTCGCTGCCCACAGCCGGCCGCGGTGGTCGAATCGACCGGAGCGATGCGATGAAGATTCTGCTGGTTGACGATGAAGAACGCGCCGTCCGTGGCGTTTCGCGATGGATCGCCGGCGAGATTGGGCAGTGGGAGGTCGTCACCGCTGCCTCCGGCGCCGATGCACTGCGACTGTTGGAATCCGGTGATTTCAACGTGATTGTCAGCGAGATGCGGATGACGGGCATGGACGGCGCCGAATTGCTAAGCCTGGTCGAGCAGCGTCACCCGGACGTGTTCCGAGTCGTCTTGTCGGGTCAGGCAGACCGCGACACCGTGCTCAGTGCGGTCCAACCGATGCACCAGTTTCTGTCCAAGCCCTGCGACCTGAACGTCCTGATCGATGTCATCAAGCAGGCTGAGACCTTTCAAGCCACCATCGCCTCGGCCGCGGTCTTGGATGCGATCGGCCAAGCGAACGGATTGCCGTCGGTTCCGGGGATCGTCAGCGAGATCAATGAGGCCTTGGCGAGCGAGAATTGGAACACGCAATCGATCGCCAACATCATCAAGAAAGATCCGTTGCTGAGCGCCAGAATTCTGCAGGTCGCCAATTCGGCGATCTTCGCACTGCCGCACCCTGTCCTGGACGTGGTGCAAGGCGTTTCCCTGGTCGGTGTGGAAGTGATCCAGGGTCTGGCCATGTCTCAAGCGATTCAGTTACGCAACGTCAAAGACTCCGCACTCCTGTCGACCAACGCCCTGTTTGATCATTCGTTTCAGGTTGCCGTGCTGGCGAAGACCTTCTCCCGACGCGTGCTCCAAGGCGAGGACACCTGCGCCTCGGTGTTCAGCGGTGCCCTGCTGCACGACATCGGAAAACTGATCCTACTGGATGCCTTCCCCGACCAATACTCAAGACTCTTGTCGGTCTCCGCCGCGGAACACCGCCCCTTGTGGGAATTGGAGCTCGACCAACTCGGTGCGACGCACCAAGGCGTCGGCGCGTACCTGCTGGCGCTGTGGGGCGTACCGGCCGCGATCGTCGAAATCGTTGCGTCCCACCACAGTTTCGAGGTCTGTTCGCGGCGAAACCTCCCCTGCCAAGTCGTCTACGCCGCCAATTGGCTGTGCAACGGCGGCGATGAAGAGCTGATTGAACGGGAGCTGGAATCGGCAGATCACACCGAGCAGGCTGACCTGTTTGCGAAGCGTTTGTTGAGTTGGAAGAGCGACGCACTTGAACACGCCGAGATGGCATCACCAACAAGGAATAACCGATGAGCAATCAAAAGATCCTGTTCGTTGACGACGATGAAAAGCTGCTCGGCGGTATCATGCGCCAACAGGGCGACGATTTTGATCTGACCACCGCGCTCGGTGGCGAAGAAGCGCTTCAATTGATCGAACGTGACGGCCCCTTCGCCGTGGTCGTCTCCGACATGCGTATGCCGGCGATGAACGGCATCGAATTACTCAAACGCATCCGCGAACGGTCACCCGATACCGTTCGTATCATGTTCACCGGATTCGCCGAACTGGACTCGACCATCGAAGCGATCAACGAAGGGCACATCTTTCGTTTTCTCGCCAAGCCCTGCAGCGAGCGAGACTTGGCCACGGCGCTCAAAGCCGGACTCCGCCAACACGCCCTGATCGAGGCCGAACGCGAACTGGTCGAAGGCACGCTGCACGGAAGCGTCAAGGTTCTCAGTGAAGTGCTGGCGTTGGTCAGCCCACTGGCGTTCGGCCAATCCACGCGTGTTCGCGCGATCATCGACGGGATCTTGAAACGGGTGCCGATCGAAGACCAATGGCAATTGGAAATCGCCGCGATGCTGTCGTCGCTCGGCTGCGTCACCGTCCCGACCGATGTGCTGGAAGCGATCTTTGACGGCGCAACCGTCTCGGCCGACGAAGAGAAACAGTTTGCCAAACATCCCAAACTGGCTGCCGACCTGATCAAGACGATTCCGCGGATGGAACACGTTTCCAAAATCATCCGTCTGCAAAACGTCGATCACGGCGTGCCCTCGGTCGATGGCGTCCCGGTCCCGTTGGAAAGCCGGGTCTTGAAACTGGCGATCGACTTTGACCTGAAAGAACGCTTCTGCGAAAGCCCGCTCCACGCACTCAACGAACTCAGAGAAAACCGACGTGCCTACGAGCCGAAATTCTTCGCGGCGTTGGAGGACTACGTCAAACGCGAACGAAATTTCAAACATGTCAAACTGAGCGTCCATGAAGTCGTCCAGGGCATGGTGCTGGCCGAAGACATTCGCAACCAGACCGGGACCTTGCTGATGAGCAAAGGCCATCGCTTGTCCGGCTCGGCGATCCGTCTGTTGGAAAACTACTACAAGAAAAAAATCCTCAGCGGACCGCTCAAGGTGATCGTGCGGAGCGAGCCGGACGAGGTCGAAAACGCCCCCCCCACGACCGCCGGACAGACGCCCGAAATCCCTCTGCCGCACGTGGACGTCACGTTCGCAGACGGCTGATCTCAATCCATCATCAGCCGCTTGGCGCCAGCCTGCGGGGTAACGCTGTGAAGCATTTCCCCATGTGTTTCTTGAGGTTTTAGCGGCAGGGCGCGAGCCCTCCGGTTCTTCATCTCTGCCACAACACCGGAGGGCTCGCGGGCTGTCGATTTAGTCGGGATCTGCTGGGGGAATGGTGAGCCGCCGGCCGTAAGGCCTCGGGCAATGTCGGATTGCCCGGCCGCTCACGCGTCACGGCTCACAAAATCGACAGCCCGCTCGCGCCCTACCGCTAAAAAATGCTTCACAGCGTTACCTGCCGGGGCCGCGCATCGCCCCGATCACCGCCCGGACGCTGGCGTGAACCGGCTGATCTCTATCGAAAAGCCGACGAATTTGGGGAGCGTCAAACGCCAGAGCGAGCCGGTTGCGGATGCGTTACAATGAACGCCCCGCCTCCGCTTCACCCCGCCCCCGAAGACTTGGTGCAACCACCGTGCCTTGCTCCAGCCTCAACCGTGCATTCGTCTTGACGAGCGCCGTCGTGACCTTGGCCTGTTTCAACAACGGCATCAGTCCGGCGGCAGAGAAAGACGCGGAATCGATCGAGTTTTTTGAACGCAAGATCCGTCCGGTTCTGGTCGCCCGCTGCTACGAATGCCACTCCTCCGATGCCGACTTGGTCCAAGGCGGACTCCGTGTCGATGATCCCCAAGCGATGCTCCGCGGCGGCGATTCGGGGTCGGCGATTTCGCCCGGCCAACCCGCCGCCAGCATGTTGCTTGCCGCGTTGCGTTACGACGGGATGGAAATGCCGCCGGACGAGCCGTTGCCGGAAAACGTGATCCGCGATTTTGAACAATGGATCGAGCGGGGCGCCGTGATGCCGGAGGCTTCCGCGACAGACGTCCCGCACACCGAAGCGGCCGACGAACCGGAAATCAACTGGGAACGGGCCAGACAGTTTTGGGCCTTCCAGCCGCCCGTCCTGCATCACCCCAGTGAGATCGCCGGTGATGAAGGGGCCGGATCGTCCTGGGCGGCAAACAAACTGGATCGGTTCGTCTTCGCCAGACTTTCGCAGCATGGGCTCTCGCCCAATCCGCCGGCATCCAAACGGACCTGGTTGCGGCGTGTCAGTTTTGATCTGACCGGGTTGCCGCCGACGATCGAAGAGGTGGAAGCATTCCTGGCCGACAATCGTCCCCAAGCCAAACTCCGTGTCGTCGATCGACTGTTGGCTTCACCCCAACACGGTGAACGATGGGCTCGCATCTGGCTGGACGTCGCTCGTTATGCCGAAGACCAGGCGCACATCGTTGGCAACAATGATTCGCTGACCTATCCGAACGCCTACCTGTACCGCGATTGGGTTATCCACGCGTTGGCCAACGACATGCCGTATAACGATTTCGTCAGGGATCAATTGGCGGCCGATCTGCTTCATCCCGGTGCCCCGGAACGCCATGTGGCACTCGGTTTCCTCGGACTCGGCCCCAAGTACTACCGTCGCAACGACCCGGAGGTGATGGCCGACGAATGGGAAGATCGCATCGACACCGTATCGCGTGGCTTGCTGGGGCTGACCGTCGCCTGTGCACGCTGCCACGACCACAAATACGATCCCGTCCCGACGGCGGATTACTACGCCTTGGCCGGCGTGTTTGCCAGCACCGAAATGTTCAATCGGCCGCTCGATGAGTCCGTCGAAACCAACGGCCCCCAAGCGAAAAAACCGCAAGACGCCGTGCACATCGTGCGTGAAGGCAAACCACAAGATTTAAAGGTGATGATCCGCGGGGACGCCAAACGTCTCGGCGATACCGTCCCACGCGGTTTCTTGACCGTGCTCACAACGCCCCAGACCGAGCCTGCCGCGGCCGGCGCATTCAGCAACGGCAGCGGCCGGGCGGCGCTGGCCGACGCGATCGCTGATTCGTCCAATCCGCTGACCGCCCGCGTGATCGTCAATCGGGTTTGGCACCAATTGATGGGCGCGCCGATCGTCGCCACACCGAGCAACTTCGGTTCGCTCGGCGGACGCCCTTCCCACCCGTTGCTGCTGGATGACCTGGCGGTTCGATTCATGAACGCCGGATGGTCGCTGAAGTGGTTGCAGCGGGAAATCGTTCTGTCGGCCGCCTACGGACAAAGCAGCGAAATCGATCCGGTTCAGTCCGAGACCGATCCGGACAATCAATGGCGTTGGCGGATGCCGCGACGACGGTTGAGCCTGGAAGCCTATCGCGACGCCATCCTGTCCGCCTCGGGTGGACTCGACACCAAAATCGGCGGCCGATCGATCGATCCCCAACAGACCTCGACGGGACGCCGAACCGTTTACAGCGAAGTCAGCCGATTAGACTTGAGCCCCATGCTGGCGCGGTTCGATTTCCCGGACCCTAATGCACACAGCCCCGGCCGCCACGAAACCACCACTCCCTTGCAGAAACTGTTTCTGCTCAACAGCCCGTTCCTGATCCACCACGCGTCGACGTTGGCCGAACGAATCCGAACCGCCCGCCCGACCGATCCCCAGCGGATCGCGTTTGCCTGGCAATTGCTCTACGGAAGAATGCCCACTGACGAAGAACGCGAGCTTGCCGAACGCTATGTCGCCGACGGCAGCCGAGAACGCTGGAACGGCCTCGCACAGACGCTGTTGATCAGCAACGAAATGTTCATGTTGGATTGATCATGCACGATACATTCTCTCGCCGAAATCTCTTCCGTCGCAGCGGCGCCGGCTTTGGGTCGGTCGGATTGATGTCGGCCCTGGCGTCGCATCAGGTCCTTGCCGGCGATGCATCTGTCAGCGGTGGGCTGCACCACAGAGCGCGGGCAAAGCGGGTGATTTTCCTGTTCATGAATGGTGCACCGTCACACGTCGACACCTTTGACCCCAAACCGTTGCTGGCCAAACACGCGGGCCAATCGCCGAACGATCATTCGGTCGACAAGAAGAACCGCGCCGGCGGTTACATGCCGTCACCGTTCAAGTTTAGTGCCCATGGCGAGAGCGGCGTCGTGATGAGCGAGCTGTTCCCCAAGCTGGCCGATCATGCCGACGACCTGTGCGTCGTGCGTTCGATGCACACCGATGTCCCCAATCACGAACCCGGCTTGCTGCTGATGCAATCGGGGCATCAACAACCGACGCGTCCCAGCATGGGGTCGTGGCTGTCCTACGGCTTGGGCAGCGAAAACGCGAACCTGCCGTCGTTCGTCGCACTCTCGCCGGGGCTGCCCGTCGTCGGCCCGCAACTGTGGTCCAACGCGTTTCTGCCCGGTCAACACCAGGGCATCGAGATCGACACCAATCATTCCGATATCGAAAAACTGATCCACAACATTCGGCACCCGCATCTGTCGCGTTCCGATCAACGCCAGCAATTGGATCTGCTGCAACAATTCAATCGGATTCATCGACAGCAACGCCCCGGCGAAGCAGCGTTGGAAACGCACATTCGATCGATGGAGTTGGCCTTTGAGATGCAGCGCGAAGCGTCCGAGGCGTTTGATCTTCAGCGTGAGACCCAACAGACGCGACAGGCGTATGGCGATTCGGAATTCGGCCGCAGCTGCTTGCTGGGCCGACGCCTACTCGAGCGCGGTGTCCGCGTGGTTCAAGTGTTCTATGTCAAAAAGAACAGCAAGCAACCTTGGGACACCCACCGCAACAACAACTCCGGCCACAAAACGCTCTGCGCCGACGCCGATCGAGTCACCGCGGCGCTGCTCTCGGACTTGAAACGCCGCGGGATGCTGGACGACACGCTGGTGATCTGGGGCGGTGAATTCGGACGCACCCCCTACGCCCAAATCGACAAAGACAAAGATCCCAAGAAGGCGGGACGCGACCATCATCACACCGGATTTTCGATGTGGCTGGCCGGAGGCGGTGTGCGCGGCGGATACACGCACGGGGCGACCGACGATTTCGGGATGCACGCGGTCGAAAAACGAGTCCACGTCCACGACTTGCACGCAACCGTGTTGCACCTGATGGGGATCGATCACACCCGATTGACCTACCGCTATTCCGGACGCGATTTTCGCCTCACCGACGTCCACGGCCGTGTCGTCGACGACTGGTTCGCCTGAGAAACGTGGCGGATGTTGAGCGTGGGATAGGCTTCCAGCCTGTCATCCCAGCCTCGACAGTGGGATAGGCTTCCAGCCTGTCATTCCAGCCTCGACAGTGGGATAGGCTTCCAGCCTGTCATTCCAGCCTCGACAGTGGGATAGGCTTCCAGCCTGTCATTGCAGCCTCGACAGTGGGATAGGCTTCCAGCCTGTCATTGCAGCCTCGACAGGCTGGAAGCCTATCCCACTTGTTGACCGCGTCGCGCTTATTCGCCGACGGCCATCGCGGAATACGTCACCGCTTCTCCGCCGGTGGGGTCCAACGATGCTTCGGCGTAGGACTCGTCGGTTTCCCAGATCCGGACCTGACAGGCCCGCGCCCCGGTTCCTTCCAGCACGTCGGGGCACATCTCTTCGAGCAAGTACTTGGCCATGTTCTCCGCAGTCGGATTGTACGGCATCACGAAGAATCGGCAGGGTTTGACCAACTCCAGTGCCTGACGGGCGTTGGCGTCGTCCTGGTGGATCAGGAAGCTGTGATCCCAATGCTCATCGATCCAGCCTTTGACGCGCTGCTTGAGCACCGAAAAGTCGAGAATCCGGCCGACGTCATCCTGGACTTCTCCTTGGACGAAAAAATCCGCGACGTAGTTATGGCCGTGGAAGTGCTCGCATTTTCCGCCATGGCCGAACAATCGGTGTCCGGCGCAGAACTTGATGCGACGCATGATGGTCAAAGCCATGGGAAAACTCGTGATTCGAAAAGTCGGGGGATTCGGACCGTGTAGCTTAACACTAACCCAGCAAGCAAGTCTTGCAAGGCGTCAACCATGGCGGCACTGCGGCAACGCTGTGAAGCATTTGTTAGCGGTAGGGCGCGAGCCCTACGGTGTTTTAGTAACCGAGAGAAACCGGAGGGCTCGCACCCTACCGCTAAAACCTCGTGAAACACAGGAAATAGATGCTTCACAGCGTTACCCTTCCAGGGTAACGCATGAGACAAAGCACTCGTCTTCAGGCGATCCCGGCCCTCCGGATCGGCGCCGAAGATCGGCCTGCGACATTCCAGGTGACGTGGCTATTCCCGCACGACCATCAACAGCATTTGATTGCCGCGACGGATGGTCACGCGACAGGGCTGATTCTGGCGTTTGTACTCGTCCAGGATCACCTCCAATTGGCGAGCCGATGTCAGCGGCAAACCTCCGGCCGTCTGGATCACATCGCCGACTTCCAGCCCATCGCGTTCGGCGATGCTGTTGTCCTTGATGCCGGTGATGATCAGTCCCGACTCCAGGTTCCGGTAGCCATATTTCTGGGCGGTCGCCGGGGTGACCGGCACCAATTCGGCACCCATCACTTCGCCCGATCCGAACTGGGCCATCACCTCTTCGGTGCGTTCCTTCAGATCGACCCGGACCTGCAGCGGCTTGCCGTCACGATCAAGCTCCAGCTGCATTTGTGCTCCCGGCGGACGACTGGCGACATAGTTCCGCATCTGCGCGTGGGTCCTCATCGGGCGTCCGTCGATCGCCACGACGACGTCGCCGGGCTGAATCCCCGCCTGGTCGGCCGGCATCCCTTCGAGCACCGATTCGATCAACACACCGCGTTTGGCCTTCAACTGGTAGCCTTCGATCGTTTCTTCATTGACCGGCCCCAAGCTGGCGCCCAAGAATCCGCGCCGTACGGTTCCGTTTTCGATGATGGAATTCAAAACCGGGGCGGCCAGCGAGACAGGGATGGCGAAACCGATCCCCGCGCTCGATCCGCTACGGGACATGATGGCGGTGTTGATCCCGACCAGTTCGCCGCGCAAGTTGACCAGCGGGCCGCCGGAGTTTCCGGGGTTGATCGCCGCGTCGGTCTGCAGGAAGTCTTCAAACCCGGCTCCGTCGCCGATGATGCCGCGGATCCGGTTTTTCCCGCTGATGATTCCCGCCGTGACGGTTTGATCGAGTCCGAAGGGGCTGCCGATCGCGACCACCCAATCACCGACTTGGATCGCGTCGGAATTGCCCAACGAAGCCGCTTTGAGATCGGTGCGATCCACTTTGACGACAGCCAGATCGGTCTGAGGGTCGGTGCCGATGATGCGCCCGGCGGCTTTCTTTCCGTCAGAAAACTCGACCTCCAGTTCATCGGCGCCTTCGACCACGTGATTGTTGGTCAAGATGTAGCCGTCGCTGCGAACGATCACGCCACTTCCCATTCCGCTCTCTTCGCGACGTTGCGGCTGGCCTTCGGGCAGATTAAAAAATTGTTCGAACCCCGGCGGCAGCCCTGGCGGAACCCGTTGCCCGCGAATGATCTGGGTCGCCTTAGTATTGATGCTGACGACGCTCGGCCGCATCAAATTGGCGACGTTGCGAAACGCCGTCGACAGATCCTGTGCGGCTCCGAGGTTCTGCCCCGGCAGCGGCGACGCTTGGCCGACCGGCCCCGCGACGGCAGCCGACTGCGTCGCGACCACCTCTTGGGCGCCCGGGTCATTGCGCAGGAATCCCGGTACGGTCATCACCGCGCCGGTGACGAGCGATCCCAAGATCATCGCACCGAGGGCACCACTGATCCGTTTCCAGGATTGGGACATTACCGTATTGGGCATCGTTGAGACTCCCTTATGCTTTGGTTGTAAAAACTTCGTTCTCTGCTGACATTTTTTCACGCCACCGCCGGCGATCGATCCGGTCGCCGCAAGCGATCGATCATGTCCGAGTGGACCATGTCCGAGTGGACCATGTCCGAGTGGACGCTGACACCGCCATTTTTTCGCCGTCCGCGGGGTGACGTTATCGTAGCGCGCCCGTCCACCGCTCGCATCGCCGGCTGACAACTTGGCACGCCCCGTCAGGCGGTAGCAAACAGCAGGCCAACCCCGGACCACGGCAGATATTCCGTCGATAATCGGTTTTTTGGGTAGATTCCACGCCGTTTCTGGCTGCGGCGGGCCTTGAAATTCTGGTACGCTATTCCGTATTGCTGTTTAGAGCTTGGGGTGCCGGCAGCAGACCCGGTGGCCCCCTGGGGACGATCGATGGCGACCAAAATCGATTTCGACCCAAATTGATTAGCAACGATTTACTGGGTGGTCCGTCCAGCATGGGGCGAAGCACCTGACCATGGAACGGGTGGCTCGAATGCGTGACACATTGACGGTGATTTTGGCAGGCGGTCGGGGTTCGCGATTGGAACCGCTGACACGCGACCGCGCGAAACCCGCGGTGCCCTTTGGTGGTCTCTACCGGATCATCGATTTTGTGCTCAGTAATTGTCTCAACAGCGACATGCGGCGGCTGTTGTTGTTGACTCAGTACAAAGCACAATCGCTGGACCGACACATCAATCTGGCTTGGCGGAATTACTTCTGTCGCGAGCTCGGTGAGTTCATCGACGTCGTTCCGCCCCAGCAGCGAATCGCGGGCAATTGGTATTCCGGGACCGCCGATGCGGTCTATCAAAACATCTATGCGATCGAGCGGGAGCAGCCCGAGCACATCGTCATCCTGGCGGGCGACCACATCTACAAGATGAACTACGGGCCGATGGTCGATCACCATCGCAAGCTCGATGCCGACATCACGATCGGTGCGTTGCGTGTGCGAGTCGACGAGGCACGGCAATTCGGCGTCATGCAGACCGATCTGGATGGCCGCGTCATCGGATTTCAAGAGAAGCCCGAGAACCCGATTCCGACGCCCGAGGACCCCGAGTTCTGTTTGGCGTCGATGGGGATCTATGTCTTCAACGCCCGGTTCCTGTACGAGCAGCTGTGCGCCGACGCCACGCGGATGGACAGCGACCACGATTTCGGCAAGAACATCATCCCCCAGGCGATCGATTCGCACCTGGTCTGCGCGTTTCCGTTCTTGGACGAAAACCGCAAGTCGGACGCGTATTGGCGCGACGTCGGGACCATCGACGCGTACTACGAAGCGACGATGGACCTGATCAGCATCGATCCGCAGTTGAACTTGTACGACAAACATTGGCCCGTGCGTGCGTTCCAGCCGATGTTGCCGCCGCCGAAGTTTGTTTTCGGCAGCGAAGGCATTTCGACGCGTCGGGGGACGGCGATGGATTCGTTGGTTTGCCAGGGCGCGATCATCAGTGGCGGCAGTGTCGCCCGCAGCGTGATCGGCCCCGGCGTGCGAATCAACAGCTATTCCTCGGTCGAGGACAGCATCTTGTTTGACGAAGTGAACGTCGGTCGCCGCAGCCGCTTGCGTCGCGTGATCGTCGACAAGGGGGTTTCGATCCCGCCGGAAACCGAGATCGGTTTCGACCCGATCGCCGATGCCGAACGTGGATTCAAAGTCACCGAAAGCGGACTGGTCGTGATCAGCCGAGGCGAGTTGATCACGCCGCATTGCCCGGCCGAGCCGGCAGCGGTGGGACAAGCCGGCGTTTGAAAAGGCGGGGGAGGTTTACAAACCTCCGTTGTCGCAATGAGGCCCGTCGGCCATGATGTGCGTCAAAGCGAACGATTCCTTTCACGCAACCATGGCGAAGCATCGTGCCCTATACACCGCCCAGCGAAACGCCGGATTCGAATACGCCCTTGGACGATCAAAAGGGTTGGCAAACCACGCCATACCCGATCACGACGATGCCTCCGGGGATCCCCTACATCGTCGGCAACGAAGCGGCAGAGCGGTTCAGCTTCTACGGCATGAAGGCGATTCTGACCGTCTTCATGACCCAATATCTGATCGGCAGCGGCGGAAGCGTCGATCCGATGAGCGACAACGATGCCAAGTTCTGGGTCCACACCTTTGTGATGGCCGCCTACTTCACGCCGCTGCTGGGTGCCTTCCTGGCCGACTGGCTGTTCGGAAAATACAAAACCATTCTCTATCTCTCGGTGCTCTACTGTTTCGGACACCTGGCGCTGGCGCTCGACGAAACCCGTTTGGGGCTCGCCATCGGACTCAGTCTGATCGCGCTGGGCACCGGTGCCATCAAGCCCTGCGTCTCCGCCCACGTCGGTGACCAATTCGGAACCAAGAATTCTCACCTGCTGAGCAAGGTGTTCGGCTGGTTCTACGTCGCGATCAATCTGGGCGCGTTTGCCTCCACCATTTTGACGCCCTGGCTGCTGGATCGATACGGACCGCAAATCGCGTTCGGTGTGCCCGGGATTTTGATGGCGATCGCGACCTTGTTGTTTTGGATGGGACGCAACAAGTTCGTTCATATCCCGCCGCGGGGTCCCCAAGTCTTTCGCGACGCGTTCACCGGCGAAGGCGGTCGGGCGCTGCTTCGGCTGGCCCCGATCTACGTGCTGGTCGCGGTGTTTTGGAGCCTGTTTGACCAGACGGCCAGCGCCTGGGTTTTGCAGGCCGAAAACATGGACCGAACCGTGATGGGCGTCGAACTGCTGTCCAGCCAGATCCAAGCCGCCAACCCGTTCCTGATCCTGATTCTCGTACCGCTGTTCAGCTACGCCGTCTATCCCGCGATCAGCAAGGTCTTTCCGCTCACCCCGCTCCGTAAAATTACGATCGGGATGTTTGTCACCGTGTTTGCATTCTCGATCAGCGCCTTGATTGAAACGGCGATTCAAAACGGAGGGACACCCAGTATTTCGTGGCAGGTGTTGGCGTACATTCTGTTGACCGCTGCCGAAGTCATGGTCTCCATCACGTGCCTGGAATTCAGTTACACCCAGGCGCCCAACAGCATGAAAAGTATCGTGATGAGCTTTTATATGTTGTCGGTGTCGCTGGGTAATTTCATCACCGCCGGCGTCAATGCCGTGATCAGCAACGCCGACGGAACGTCCAAGTTGCCCGGCGCGTCCTACTACTGGTTCTTTACCGGATTGATGCTCGTCGCCGCCGTGATCTTTATCGCCGTCGCAGTGACCTATCGCGGAAAGCAGTACATTCAAGAATCCGAAGTCGAAGCGGAATCGGAAGCCGAAGGAACCGCGTAGGTTTCTAGCGGCGACCTGCTATGATCCCTCCGGGATCGGTGGGACGCGGGAGCGCGTCCGGTACCGGAGGTGGCGCTGCGCTGACCTCCGCCTAATCGCTGTGATCCCGACGGGATCGATCGGACGCGGGAGACGCGTCGGTACCGGAGGTGGCGCTGCGCTGACCTCCGGCTAATCGCTACCGATCCCGTCGGGATCGGTAGGTCGCGGGAGACGCGGCACGGCCGCGATTGCCGGACCCCGGCGGGGTCCCAGCGCGTAGCCGGAGGTGAGCGCAGCGACACCTCCGGAAACCACGACCCTACGAACCACGACCCCGCACGGGGTCGCAGCCAATCACGTCAGGTACTTCGGATCGCGCCGGACACCCGAGCGCTAGCCGATCGCGAGAACCACAACCGTCACGGCATCCGGATCCGACAGGAGTGCCTCGTCTGCTCCCGCCCAATCGGTCGCCAACGCATCATCGGGCGATTGAACGACCACAACGGTGCCGGCTGGATCGGAAACCTCTCCGGCGGCTGAATTGGCATATCCGACCGACGACTCGGCGACACCACCGGCGACCGTCCAATCATCGGCGAACACCGTTTCACAACGTTCTTCGAAGCGATCAGACTGAAGGCTAGACGCTTCGCGGCGCAACACCTCCAGTCTCCCCAACGCCTCTTCCAAGGCCGTCAACGCGTCATTGCGATCACCGGCCAACAGCTTTTCTTGAGCAAGCTTTAGCTTCGTCGTGGTCGCGTTGATCTCGGCTTGGATCATCGACATCACTTCGCGGCGGACCACGGCGCAAAACGCTTCGCGGGCCGCAGCCTCATTCCCGACAGGTCGCAGTTCATGCCTGACGACTCGAATGTGCCGGGGTGCTTTGATGGCAAGGGTGGCGCGCGAACGCGTCAGCCGGACCACCTCGATCGAAACTCCCAATCCAAGAAAATCGATTCGGTCATTTTCACGACGAGAGAGCAACAACATGGATCACTCCATTCACGTTGACACCGCGAAAACGATCCTTTCGTCGCCGCAGTGGAGCAATGATGAAGCACTCATGCTTCGGTTTCCCCAAAACATAACGCAACGGCTAAAATGCGAAAACACCAGAATCTGAACCAGATTCGGCCGGCAGCGTAGAACCTAAGTCTTCTCTCGCATCCACCATCAATCGGCAGCCCCGGGGATCACGTGGAACAGAACGCACACCCCAACCGATCTGGGCGACTGACCAGGGTCCTGTTTTGGGGCGGCGTGATCGTTTCGATCAAAGTGTTCCTGGCGATTCTGTACCAATATCGGTGGTACTTTCCAGCCGATTTCGATGCGTCGCCGTTTCTCGCCGGACGCCGATTCAGCTTCGTCGGACTCTATCGCTGGGCATTCTATTTGCACCTGTTCGCCGGACCCGCCGCGTTAATCCTTGGCACGTTCTTGCTCTATAGCGGTGGAAAGTCGCGTTGGCAGCGTGTCCATCGCACCGCCGGCAAGACACAGTGCGCCCTGATCGGGTTGATGGTCGTCCCGAGCGGTTTGGTGATGTCGCTGCAAGCGTACGCCGGACCGATCGCCCAACTCGGCTTCATCGTCCAGTCGATTCTGACCGGCGCGACGATCCTCGTTGCGGTGTCCTTTGTCCGCGCCGGCAACCTCGCGGCCCACCGTCGCTGGGCAAACCGTTGTTACCTGCTGCTTTGGTCACCGCTGTTGCTGCGCGTCGTGGCGGGATTGATGATCGTTTCGAATCTGGAATCGGAATGGACCTACCGCTTGAACGCATGGCTCAGCTGGCTCGTGCCGCTGGCGGTGTATGAATGGGTTTTGATGTCATCCAAAGCCCACATGCGGTCAAGCAATACAGACCCCCGCTTTCTCTTCGCACGCACGAAAATTTCAACGCAGGCCGAAAACAGGAGCACCGCATGAATCAACGAACAAGACCATTCGGATTGACGCTGATCGAATTGCTGGTCGTGATTGCGGTCCTAGGCGTCTTGGTCGGACTGATGCTGCCCGCGGTGCGGACCTCTCGTGAAGCGGCGCGGCGGATGAGCTGTTCCAACAACATCAAACAAATCGGTTTGGCGTTTCACAACTACCATTCGGCCAACGAGCAACTTCCCATGCAGATGGGCGGAACCTTCGACCCGTCCTCCGATTCCGGGGGCACATCCGCCCCGGGCAACAACCGTTACCGCTTGAGCGCGCTGGTCGGATTGCTGCCGTTCCTTGAACAGCAAGACGCATGGCAAGCGATTGCAGATGGAGAATCGGCGTCCAACAACACCTCGTACGCACCGATGGGGCCGGCGCCCTGGACGCGTGGATTCTATCCATGGCAAACAGAGTTCCCGGTCTTTCGATGCCCTTCCGATCCGGGCCTCGGCATGCCCGCTCACGGTCGCGTTAATCTGGCCGTTTGCTTGGGCGACGCGACCGCGGGAATCAACACCGGCCCGACCCGCTGGAGCCACGACGCACAAGCCTGGGTCACCGATCGCAGTGACGACGTGGCCGCATCCGGCCGCGGGGCGTTCGTTCCAAGGCAAGTGACGCGTTGGCGTGACATTCACGACGGGTTGAGCAACACGATCCTGGCCGCGGAAATCTCCACCGACCTGGATGACGGTGACATCCGAACCTCAGGATCCTTGCTGAATGATTGGACCAAGATTCACGACGTGCCCACGCTATGCAAAAGCCAAATCGATTCGCAGCGACCGATGTTCTGGTCACAGGCCGACGACGGCCTTCCAAGCCTGGGCGGCGAGGACCAGAAACGCGGCTTTCGTTGGGCCGACGGAGCGGCTTTGTACACCGGGTTCAATACAATCCTGCCCCCGAACCGAGAGGTTTGTCTGGCCGGGGGTGAATCAGGCATCGGCATGCTGCCCCCGTCAAGTCGTCACCAGGGCGGAGCGCACGTGCTGATGGCTGATGGAGCGGTGATCTTTACGACCGATTCGATCGACAGCGGAGATCCGAACATCGGTACCGTCGTCCGGGGCGGAACCGGACCGCGCGCCCCCGGCAGTCACAGCCCCTATGGACTGTGGGGTGCACTGGGAACGCGGGCCCAAGACGAAGTGATCGAGGAGCAGCTGAATCAGTAGGTTGGTATCAACAGGCTGGAAGCCTTCCCACAGGCTTGCCGTTCACCCACAGGCATGCACAGCATGCCCTACACGGCTTCAAGTGCGTCGTCCATCCAGCTCTCGTGGGTTGAGGCTTCGGTGTAGGTCAGGCTGTGCCTGACGGCCGCCCGCATGCACAGCATGCCCTACTGGTCCATCTAGCGATCGATGATTCGCAAGGTATGGACCGAATGCTCAATCACTGATTCAGCCGATCGAGCAACCGCTGCAATTTCCAGTGCGTCATCGTCGTCGTTGAAACCACGATAAGATACCGTTCGCGAATCGTCGCCGGGACAATCGTCGAATTCCCCCCGAGCCGTTCCCAGGTATCGGCGTCGATGCTGGTTTGAATCGTGTCGAGCAAGGCGTCAAAATCGGGAGAGGTCTCAGCGATCCCGCGAGACGGTTGAACGGATTCCCACGGGGCACGTGGCACCATGCTGATCAGTGGCGTCACATCGTAGATCCTCGTCGCCAAGTCGTCTTCGGCGGCTTCGATGGTGGTGATGACCACCTGGCCGCGAACGATCATCAGCGTCAAATACAAGTCTCTCACACGATTCAACACATCGACGATCAAACTGGGACGGCCTTCGATCACCGCTGCTTCATCGCGCTGCCACCATCTCGCTCGCTCCGCGTGTTGTTCTTGCGAACTCGCGTGCTCGTCAGTCATCACTCCTGCGCCGATCTCAGCGTCCGGATCAATGCCGATTTCTTCCAATGCCCGTCGGTCAAGCAATACCGGAACCTGCTCACTGAGTTCCGCCGCCATCTGGCTCAGCGGCTGACCGGGAACCCAATGAAACGTCGACGGCTTCATCAACGCAACGGCCAGCGCTCGTTCCTGCTTCACGCTCATCAGCGGATCACATGGAAACGAAACCACCGGCCCGCCGGGCTTGGTGACCGCCGAGCTAGAAATGTCGTCGCTCACTCCCGGGCTGAGCCAATGACGGGAAGCTGCTGTCGTCTGGGCGGCCACAAGACATGGCGACGTGAAGAGCAGAAACGACAAGGCGATGAATCTCATGAACACGGCGTTCCTCTTGTAGGGTAAGCATCTTGCTTGCCATTGGTGCTCAGTGCGAATCGCAAGCTGGAAGCTTACGCCACTGCACTTGGCATGCCGAATGCATCATTGCCCTGCTGCACGCAAGATCGGGATTCGAGCGTTTGATTTTGCGTCGCAGTCAATCATGCGGCTGTAGCGTTTTGCAACAGCAGGCCACTCAACGAGGTTGGAACATGCAAGCGATCATCGGAATTGTCGAAGCCGCCGTCTTCTTTCGCAGGATCATGTTTGCATCGAGCGCGGCGTTGCTGCTTGCCTGCGGTTTCGTTTCCGCGCAGGCGCCGAAGACCGTGCCGGATCCGAAAACCGTGGTTGACGTGGACAGTCCCATCACGGCGGTCACCGTGTTTCGACGTCAAGCCAACGTCGTGCGAGAAATCAACGTCGCACCGTCCACGGAAGGTCAAATGATCCGCGTCACGGGGCTACCGAAAACCATCCGCGATCAATCGGTTCGCTGGGAATCCGATGCCGAAATCACGGTCCGTTCGTTGCGTGTCACGCCACATCAAATCCCGCCGGACGATGCAAAGAGACGTCAGCGGGAAGAAGAACGGACGGCACAAAACCAAGCCTTGCAAGACGCCGCACATGAAGTCGCGGTCATCGAACAAGACTTGGAAACGATCGAGGATCTGGTGACGTTTTCGTCCGCGCAGACCAACGACGATCTCAGGCAATCCGAACTGAAAGTCGACTCGGTCACAGCGATTGCGGATTTTGTAATGCAGCGCCGACGAGCGCTCGCCAAAGAACTGCACGAGGCGCGTCGGGCGTTACAGACGCTGCAGAATCAGATGGAAGAATCGATGCGTCAACGTCAAAACGAAACCAATTTAAAACCCGCGGCGACCTTTGATGCGACGTTGATGGTCGACGCGCCGCGCGGCGGGTTGTTGCGGCTGAGCTATTGGGTGGACGAGGTTTCTTGGGAGCCGCAGTACACCATTCACGCAACGGCTCGACAGCAAGGTGCCGATGAGTTTGTCGTTCAACTGGACGGCACCGTCACGCAACACAGTGGCGAAGATTGGCGAGGCGTCCGACTGGCATTCTGCACCGGTGTGCCCAACTTGCAAGCCGCCACACCGCTGTTGGTACCGCTCAGAGTTTCGGTCAATCAGAAGGCCGGCGATCAAACCGACCCGATGGCCGGCTATGCCAAGTCTCGGCAGTCGGCGGGCACCCCACCGGCCTGGGAGGATCCGGCGTTGTGGCAACGCAACCTTGCGTTGAACACCGAAGCGGCGGGCCGGCAGGTTCACGAAATCAATCGGCGGCAAAGTGTGCAGCGGGAAATGGCCGATGACGCGAACACCAACCTGACCGACGAAACCTATCGCGTGGCCGAACGGATCGATGTGGCCGACCAGACCGCCGACCAGGCGATCACGATTTTGCGTTGGAACATTGAAAGCCCGATCTATCGTGTCGTCACGCCGTTGCTGAGCAGTTTCGCCTATCGCGAGGCCGCGTTGGAAAACCAAACCGGCCAAAGTCTGGTCGGCGGCGACGCCACCGTCTTTCTGGATGGGCGATTCGTCGGACGAACCACGCTGCCACCGACCGCCGCCGGTGGCGAGTTTGCCGTCGGATTGGGAGCCGACCGACAAGTCCGCACGCGACGCGAATTACTCGCCCGCGACGAATCCATCCAAGGTGGCAACCGACTCTCGAAACTCGAATACCGGCTCGTCATCTCCAACTACCATCCCGAAGAGATCGAGATTCAGTTGTATGACAGAATTCCGATCACCAGCGATTCGGGAACAGTCAATGTCGACACCGATTCCGCTTCACTGGGAAACTTGTCCACGGACGCCAAGTACCTGAGGATGCAGCGTCCGACGGGTATCCTGCGTTGGGATTTGACGATCCCCGCCAAACGCTTCGGAAGCAACGCCTATGACCATCACTACGTCTACACGATCGAAATGGACCGGACACAATCGATCGTCAGCAACGACGTCGAACAGCAGATGCGCAACGACCTGCGATTCAATCGCTCCGGCGGAGGTGGGATGGGGGGAGGGTTTGGCGGAGGCATGGGAGGAGCGATGGGAGGCGGCGGCTCGTTTTGAGAATTGGACAACCTCCCCCGTTTATTCACGGCGTCACTACGGAATCCTCGACTGCTGGATCAGTTGCTTGACGATGTCTTCTCGCGTGCCGGCCTTTTGCAAAATCAGACGCTGGCGGTCGGCCCAATCGATTCGGCCGGCGATCTCTCGAACCATCAACAGTTCCGTTTCGCAATTCAGGTCTTGCGCGACGCCGCGCAATTTGCCGAGCAACCGTTCGACAATCTCGGCCACCGTTTTCTCGGAATAGTCAAAGGTATCGACCAGCGTCGCGGCAACCCCGTACCGCGCCGCCCGCCATTTGTTTTGCCGCACCATCATCGGGTGGCAATCGAACTGGTACGTCCCCTCATCGATCCGATCGCTGAGGTATTTGACCAGGCACTGGATCAACGCCGCCAAGGCACAGACGTGATCGATGTTCCCCGGCATGTCACACATCCTGACTTCGACGGTGCCGAAGTTGTGGTGTGGACGAACGTCCCACCAGATCTCACGGATCGTGTTGATGAACCCGGTCTCTTCCATGTGGTTGACCAGCCACACGTATTCACTCCAGTTGCGCATCAGCGTTGGCAAGCCCGCCGTCGGCAGCCCTTCCATGACTTTGCTGCGATGCGAGTGCAGGCCCGTGTCGCGGTCTTCCCAATAGGGGCTGCTCGCCGACAGCGCCAGCAGCAACGGCAGGTGCTGCATGATTCGATCGCAAATCATGACGGCTTTGTCGCCCGAATCGACGCCGACGTGGACATGCAACCCGAACGTAATCAGCCGCCGCGCCATTTCTTGCAGCAATCGGACCAGTCCGCGATAGCGTTCGTCATCGGTGACGACCTGATCCTGCCAATGACTGAAGGGATGTGTGGCGCCCCACCAGAGGCCGAGTCCTAGATTGTCGGCGGAATGTTGCAGGGTCCTGAGTTTTTCGGACAGATCCACCCGGGCCTCGGACACCGTGGTGCAGACGCCGCTGATGACTTCGACACAGGACTGCATCAATTCGTGCTTGCACGATTCAGAAATGTCATCGGGCAGGGTCGCTAACAGTTCGTTGCTGCGGTTGGACAGCGCCATCGAATCGGTGTCGACGATCCCGAGTTCCAATTCGACCCCGACGGTTTGCGACGTGTTCGAATGAAACTGGAACTTGCTCATCACCGGCCCGGGTCAAAGTAGTTGATGATCGACGCTGCGAATAGTTTAGCGGCGTGGGCGATGGCATGCTCATCGACATCAAAATTTCCGGTGTGCAGCGGCGCCCCGCCGACCTGATCACCGGCGACACCCAAGCGGAACATCGCACCGGGAACGTGTTCCAAATAGAACGAAAAATCTTCGCTGCCCATACTCGGTTCGTCGATCCAATCGACCGACGCCGGGTTCAGGACTTGGATCGCCGAATCGTGCAGCAATCGAATCAGCGCCGGATCGTTCATCACGCCCGGGGCGGAGGAACCGAGTCGCAGCCGGACCTCGCATCCCGTTTCGCGCGCCGTCGCTTCGCCGATGTCTTCGAGCACCTCCAGAGTCCTTCGGCGTGCTTCAACACTCAGTGATCGAAGCGTCCCTTTGATCGTCGCGGTGTCCGGGATAACGTTGGGGCTGTGTCCCGCGTCGATCATTCCGATCGACAGCACGACGGTATCGTGGGCGTTGATGGCACGGTGGACACGCCGATAGGCGGATTGAATCCAACGGGTGCAGGCATCGATCGGGTCGTTGGTCAAATGGGGCCGCGCGGCGTGGCCTCCCGAACCGATGAATTTGACCTCCAGCATGTCGCAGGCCGCGGTGAAGGCGTGTTCTCGCAACCCCACACAGCCGACCTGGCGGGTGGGATCGACGTGCAACGCCAAGACGGCACCGACGTCGGCGAGGGCATGATGATGAATCATGTGCAAGGCGCCTTCGGCGGTTTCTTCGGCCGGCTGTAAGATCGCCCGCGCCGCGATCGGCCAGGGTAACCTGCCGGTGTGGTGCAACTGCGAGAGCAGTTGCATGGCGGCGACGATCACGGTCGCATGAACGTCGTGTCCGCACGCATGCATCACTCCGTCGACCGTGCTGTGGTAGGCGACGGATTTTTCGTCTTGAATCGGCAACGCGTCGATGTCGCCGCGGATCGCGATTCGGGGGTGATTCGCCAAGGCTTTGTCGGTCACCAAGTCGGCGATCAATCCACGCCCCTCACCGGCGACGCGAATCGGCAGATCCAACTTGGCGAGCAGCGTTTTCAGGTACTGAGTCGTCAGCGTTTCGTGGCCGGAAAGTTCCGGGTGCTGGTGCAGATAGCGACGCAGTGCAATCCAGCCGCCCCCCAGTTCCTTCGCGGCATCGTTGATCGCTTCGATCCAAGCCTCAGATCCGGACGTTTCAAAGCCCGCAGTTTCAGGGTCGGCCATGTCTATTTCACCGAGAACCAAGTCAGAGACAAATGAGCTCGCTGCTGATGCATGTGCATCGAGTGATCCATGGCTGAAAGAAGGATGACGAGAACGGTGAGAACGGGCCGCCAACCTGCCAGCGACGACCTCGAAAGGCGGGTGACCCAGAATAACCACTCCGGCGATTCCGATCAAACCGAGGGTCGGGGCGATGTGGCTACCCCGCCGGCCCCAGCCCCTGTCACAACCACACCCCAGCGGGAAGCGTCAGCGAGCGGCACCCCAGCGGGAAGCGTCAGCGAGCGGCACCCCAGCGGGAAGCGTCAGCGAGCGGCACGTGTTCAACGCATTGACTTCACGCGCCACTGGCTGACGCCACTAGGCTGGCATGCGCAGGCGGCGGCTCGATGTGAGCATGGAACATTGCGAAAGCGCGACGTCGATCGGACTGTCAGAGCACACGGGAAAGGGCTAACCCGGCTTCGCCTCGAGAATCTCCGCCGCCACACGCAGCCCGCTGTTCATCGCGCCTTGAATGCTGGGGGTTTCCCGGTAGTCGCCGCAGACGTAGAGATTCGCCGGAGCATCAAGCCCAGCGATTTGATCACCGCGAACGGGCTGGACGACGGGATCCAGGTTCAACTCGGGCAAGCCGTACGGAACGCGGATGGTTTGCACCAGATCCCATTGATCGACGTCGTTGCCGAACCAGCGCCGTGCCTGGTCACGCACCGAATCCTCCAACGCATCAGCCGGTTGCTCGGTCTGAGAATCCGAGATGCTGACCGAAATCAATGATCGGCCGCCGGAAGCATACTCGGGCGCGACATCACTGAGCACGACGGCGGTCTGGATCGGCCCTGTTTCATCACCCCGCAACATCAACAGCTTGCCTGCGTTGGGCGACCGGTCGGCGACGAAGTACATCGTGGTGGCATCGTTCCAACGGGTGGCCAGGTCGGGCGCATCGAGCAATCTCGCCGCGGCGTTGCTTTCGGTCGCGACGACGACGGATGCCGCGTCGAGGTGGCTGCCATCGGTCAGCTGAATCCGATGGTGTGGGTCAACGTGCTCGATCGATGCGACGATGGTGTTCAACCGCAACGTTCCGCGCGGAAGGCTTTCGGCCAACTGTCGCGGAATGGCGGCCATGCCGTCGGCGGGAATGGCGATGTCGCCGGCGGCAAACATGCGAAAAACAAATTCGAACATGCGGCTGGAAGTCGAAAGCGATTCGTCCAGGAAAACGCCGCCGAGAAACGGCCGGAAGAACTCATCGATCATCGCCTTGGAAAAACCGAGTTGCCCTAGTCGCTGCTCGGTCGACTCGCCGTCGCGATGATACAAGTCGTGCAGCGTCCCCCGGCCGGCCAGAAACCTGGCCTTGGCGATCCGCAATTTGTCCATCAAGGACCCGACCGGACTGGTCGCGGTGGCGAACGCCTGTCCCGGTCGACGCCAGGGATCGCCGAGGCGGGCGAACCGACCGCGTTTTCGCACCAACGCCCCGGGTTCGAACGCCCGTAGACGTAGGCCTTCGTAATCGAGCAACTCGCGGCAAGCCGGGTAGGCGGTTAGCAAGACCTGAAAACCGTGATCCAGTTTCAACCCGTCGACGACGTCCGTCCTGACACGCCCCCCGACGCGATCGCTGGCCTCCAGCAACGTGACCGGATGACCGCGGCCGGCAAGCCGCTTGGCACAGGACAGCCCCGCCAGCCCCCCGCCGATGATCACCGTGTTGGCCGGCGAATCGGGGGGATTCGAATTCGTTCCACTGTCAGATTGGATTGCGTTCACGGTTATTCCGATAGAGTGAAAATCGACGAGCGGGACACCCAGCACGCCCGGTGACGTGGGCACGGCTGCCAACGGCGATTTCGTTCCATCGACGACTGCCCAGGTGGACAGCCCCCCGTTATTGTCTTAAATAGCACCGAGCCCAAGCAGCGTGTTGAATGACCGACGTCGGATTCTAGCGATCCTTCCCCTTCTCTTCGACCTTCATTCTTTATTGGCCATCGATTCATGCGTGTCATCGTTACCGGATCCAGCGGATTGATCGGGTCAGCCGCGGTGCGTCATTGGGACGCAGCGGGCGATCAAGTCATCGGCATCGACAACGACATGCGTTCGACCTTTTTTGGGCCCGACGGCAGTACCCAGTGGAATCAAACGCAGCTGGAATCAGAAACCCAGAATTTCCGCACCGAGTCCATCGACATTCGTGACCGCGACGCAATCCTGGACTTGTTCAAGAACGAAACGCCCGATCTGATCATTCACTGCGCGGCCCAGCCCTCGCACGACAAAGCGGCCGCGATCCCGTTTCTGGATTTCGAAGTCAACGCGGTCGGAACGTTGAATCTGCTCGAAGCCACCCGCCGCCACGCGCCCGACGCCGTGTTCTGTCACATGAGCACGAACAAAGTTTACGGTGACGCCCCCAATGAACTGCCACTGCGAGAACACCCGACCCGCTGGGACTACGCGCGCGAACAAGACTACCACGGAATCGACGAAACCTGTCGCATCGACCAGACCATGCATTCTCTGTTCGGCGCCAGTAAAACCGCCGCCGATGTGCTGGCCCAGGAATACGGAAAGTACTTTGGGTTGAAGACGGGAATCTTTCGCGGCGGATGTTTGACCGGGGCAAGCCACAGCGGAGTGGAATTGCACGGTTTCCTCAGCTATCTGGTCCACGTCGCCGTGACGGGAAAACCCTACACGATCTTTGGCTACAAGGGAAAACAGGTCCGCGACCAAATCGAGTGCTCCGATGTCGTCCGCGCCTTCGAGGCCTTTGCCAACAACCCTCGCCCCGGCGAGGTCTACAACATCGGGGGCGGACGTGAAAACGCAGCCAGCGTGCTGGAGTGTATCGCGCTGATCGAAGAACTCAGCGGACACCAAATCGAGTACACACTCGGCGATGAAAATCGCAAGGGCGATCACATCTGCTACATCAGCGATCTGAGCAAGTTGCGCCGCGACTATCCCGACTGGAACATCCGCGTTTCGCTTCGGGAGATCGTCACCCAAATGATCGCCAGTGCCGAAGTGCGGCAGGGCAAGACGTCGTAAGGTTCCGTCGAGCGAACCGTTGGCCGCTTACGCAACGCACGAAAAATAAGTGAGAATAGGCTTCCAGCCTGTCGATGCTGAAATGACAAGCCTGGAAGCCTATCCCACTTCAAGGGATCCGACACTTCTATTCCGCTCATTGTTGACGCGCCGCGACTCTCGACGTGAGGGCAATCGGACAAATGCAAGAGGGTGCCACACGTGCGTGTTTTTCGACATAAGTTTGGTGTGGTCCGTCATCGGTTTACTAAATGGCCGCCCACCTGAGGCAGCCGTTGTGTGCCAGCCGCCCTGAGTCGGACAGTCGAAACGAATCGCCCACCTGTCAATCATGAACTCAGCGCCAAACACCGCGATCGACACTTCGGATACGCCCCCCGTCACGGATCAAGTTGGTTTGGATGCAGCCACCGGCGCCGATGAAGTCCATGGCCTGATTCCGCCGGCCGACGGATACACGGGGCCCGAGCGTCGTGCCAGCCGCCGCATCCCGCGAACGCTCGAGATCTCGGTTCAACCCTTGGATCTCCAGATGAAGGAGACGGGCCGGTCGTTCTTCGCCATCACGCGTGACATCAGCCAAGGCGGGCTGGCATTTTTGAGTTCCCAGAAATCCGACTTTGAAAAAGCGATCGTGTCGCTCAACGATGGCATCGCGCCGGGAATCGTCTGTCGGATCTGCCACAGCTCATTGGTTCACAGCAGCGGGCCCGAAGAAGTCTGGATGACAAACGTGGAGTACTTGCACCTCCATCGACCTCGCACGTAGCGTTCCAACCCCATTGAAGGTTGGGGCTGCGTTGTTCGAGCGGAAAAGGGGTCAGGCACCAAAAACAAATGGCCCGTAGCAGGACTTCCGCGGGTGGTCCACCTCGACGAGCGGCAGGATTGATTACAATTTCCTGCATTCACAGCCGGCGCCACCTTTGTCAGAAACGGGCGTTCGGCGTTCCTCCCAGACACCCAGAGCTGATATGCCCCGCTTCGCTACCGCGCTCGCCGCGCTCGCCCTTCTGGCCTCCGCCGGTTTTTGCCAAGACGATTCGCCCACGCCCCCCGAATCCGTCTCCCTGTTTAACGGCAAGGATCTTTCCGGGTGGATCGGGCGTGCCGATTTATGGTCGGTCGAAGACGGCCAGATTGTCGGCCGAACCGTCGCCGAAAAACCGCTGCAACAGAACACGTTTTTGATCTACACCGGCAGCGAACCGAGCGACTTTGAGTTGACGTTCCAATTCAAGATCGAAAACACGAACTCCGGCGTGCAATATCGCAGCAAGATCCTGGACAAGGAAAAGTTTGTCGTCGGCGGCTACCAGGCAGACATTGATTTTTCGAACCGCTACGCCGGAATTCTCTACGAAGAAAAAGGCCGCGGCATCTTGGCCGAACGCGGTCAGTCGGTCACGATCGACGAGCAGGGCAAAAAAACGCGCAAGACCTTTGCCGACGGCGCCAAACTCGGCAACGGCATTCACCCCGGTCAGTGGAACGAGTATCGGATCGTCGCCAAAGGAAACCACCTGCAGCACTTCATCAACGAAACGATGACGGCCGAAGTGTTCGACAACCAGCCCGGCAAATCTGCGTCATCGGGCGTGATCGCGTTTCAATTGCACCGCGGCGATCCCATGGTGGTGCGGTTCAAAAACATCGTGCTGCACCCGGCCGAGTAACACCGGGACGGCTTCCCGATCGACTATGATCCCCTCAGGAGCATCTCATGACAAAGTCGATTTGGGCCAGTGACGATCAAACGGAAACCCTGCTGGCCGCTGCGCGGTCGGGCGATTCCGACGCGGTCAACCGTTTGCTGGAAAAGCACCGGGCGCCGATCCGGCGACTGGTCGAATTACGTCTGGACCGCAAGGTCCAACGCCGCGTGGACGTCAGCGATGTCGTTCAAGACGTGATGATCGAAGCCAGCGGTCGGCTCGACAAATACCTGTCCGACCCGGCGATGGCGTTTCACCTTTGGTTGCGTCAAATCGCTTGGGATCGGATCATCGATACCTATCGGCGGCATCGGGTCAGCGCGAAGCGGAACATGGACCGCGAGCAACCGATGACCTCCCCGGGCGGTCCCGACCAGTCGACGATGGAGTTGGCCATCCAATTGTGTG
Source organism: Rhodopirellula sp. SM50 (assembly GCF_002289565.1). GTDB lineage: Bacteria > Planctomycetota > Planctomycetia > Pirellulales > Pirellulaceae > Stieleria. The sequence continues at coordinate 96,272 of NZ_NTFY01000015.1, forward strand.
ATCCCGGTTTGACACCCGCGGCGGCCGCCACGCAGCGCGAGATTGCCGCCAAGGTCGAAGCGGCAATCGAAAAGTTGAATGACCAGGATCGCGAAATCATCCTGATGCGGCACTACGAGCATCTTTCCAATCTGGAAATTGCCGAGGTGCTGGGGCTGAATCCGCCCGCGGCAAGCATGCGGTACCTCCGCGCCGTGCGTCGATTGCGTGAGGTGCTTCAAGAGGACGACCAGGCGTCATCGACCAGTGACGAGCTTCCCCGGTGAGCGACCTGTCGGCCCGCGACGAGCAGCGGTTGGCGGACTTGTTGGCCGAGCTGACCGATGCGATCTGCCGCGACCAGCCGATCGACTTTGATCGCGTCTGCCGCGAGAACCCTGATCTGGCCGACGAACTCCGCAAACTGTGGGGCGCCGTGTTGGTGACCGACACCGCGGGGGTCGCCGCCGATCAGCGGCCGCCGACACCGGCCGGGGACGAGGGACGCTGGCGACGCCTGAAGCTGCCCACCACGATCGGTGATTACGAGTTGATCGAAGAGGTCGGACGCGGCGGCATGGGCGTCGTCTTCCGCGCCCGTCAGATCAGCCTGGACCGTGAAGTCGCGGTCAAGATGATCCTCCGCGGCCGGCTGGCCAGCGACGTCGACCTGGAACGCTTTTTGGCCGAAGCGGCGGCGACGGCGCGGCTGGTCCATCCGGGGATCGTCCCCGTCTACGAAGTCGGCGACATCGACGGCCGCCCGTTCTTCAGCATGCAATACATCAAGGGAGAAACGCTCGCCGATCGGACCGCGCGGGGGCCGCTGCCGCAGCGTGAAGCGGCCCGAATCATCGCCGACGTCGCCCGCGCCGTGCAATTCGCACACGACCAAGGGTTCGTTCATCGCGACTTGAAGCCCAGCAACATACTGCTCACCAAGGAAGGCCAAGCGTTGATCACCGACTTTGGGTTGGCCAAAGAATCGGGCGCCAACGTCAATCTGACCCGCAGCGGCATGCTGGTCGGAACGCCGGCCTACATGTCGCCCGAGCAAGCCGGCGGCAGACGTGAGTTACTCGGGCCGGCAACCGACATCTACAGCCTGGGGTCGATGCTCTATTTCACCCTGACCGGCCGACCACCCTTCGTCGCGGAAACGCCCGTCGAGATGGTGATGCTGGTGATCGAACAAGACCCCAGTCCCCCACGGGCACTTCGCCCGGGTCTCGACCGCGACCTGGAAATGATCGTGATTCGCTGTTTACAAAAGCCGATCGATCTCCGCTATGCCACCGCCGGCGACCTGGCGCAAGATCTGGATGCCTTTCTGGCCGATGAAGTCGTTGCCGCCCGCAGCGGCCGGTTTGCACAAGTGATCGCCAGAATTTTTCGCGAAACCCACCACGCCGCCGTGCTGGAAAACTGGGGCACGCTCTGGATGTGGCATTCCCTGGTGCTGCTGGTGGCGTGTTACTTGACCTGGCAACTCGAGTTTCTCGGTTACGAGAACCGCTTCATCTACATGGGACTGTGGACGGTCGGACTGGGCACGTGGGCAGCCGTGTTTTGGAAACTGCGACAGCGGATGGGGCCGGTGACGTTTATCGAACGCCAGATCGCGCATGTCTGGGGCAGCAGCATGATCGCGATCGGCATGCTGTTTCCGATCGAGTGGCTGCTCGGACTCGACGTGCTGGTGCTCTCGCCACTGCTGGGCGTGATCAGCGCGATCGTGTTTGTGGTCAAAGCGGGCATGCTGACCGGTGCGTTTTACTTTCAAGCGATCGCACTGTTCGCCGCGTCTTTGCTGATGGCGATCGCACCGCGCTGGGCGCACCTGATCTTCGGTATCGTCTCGGCGCTCTGCTTCTTCATCCCCGGATATCAATACTGGCGCAAACGACAACGGCAAGGCGGATGACTCCCGAGAAGCAAACGTTACGAAAGCTCAGAAAACGAGTTCACCAAGAACAGCCATTCGTCATCCGCTGCATATTCCATCGGATCGGAGTAAACCCGTGTCGGCCGGCCGGTTACGGGATCATAACTGACTTCAATTCGAAAAGGACCTTGATCAAACTCCTGCTCGATCAGGTCGAAGACGGCTTCCACGGTCAGACCGGCGTTAAAGGAACCACCGTGGGGCTTTTCGATTCCGTTGTCGTCCACCGCCGATACAATCACGCCGTCTCGGACCGTTGTCGTCACAGCGGGTATGAAGGCCGAATACCCCCAGTGATGAACCATGACGTAATCACTTGGTCCGTTGCGAGACCAAGTCTCTCGGGCCACTGCCAATTCCTGCCGCTGTTGATGGTCTTGCTGTAGCCAGTTGATGACGGGAAGCACATCGGCGGGCGAAAGCACTCCATCACCGTTGACATCCACCGCCAACGTGTTCGCGTGACATTGTGGTGGATCTCCCTGAGACTCGTTTCCGGCCAACTCGCCGTGCACTTGCAGCGCGTTAATCACCACCAATACATCACGCGGCCCGACAACCTGATCTCCGTTGGTATCGCGTGGGTTGATAAAACTGTGGTGTCCAGCGCAGGCGATCGCGCCGGCATTCATCGTCAATCGGGATTCTAGCGATTGTACGGTCAACGGTCGTCGACGATTCATTGGAACCCGGTTTCTCTTCATTGGTGGTGTATCTACAGCTCAATGACGAACTTGTTCACAGGCATGGGGCGTCGATTCGGCCAACGTCCCGAGAATTGGAATGAGTCGCGAACGCCCCATTCTAATTGGCCCGCTATCAATCACGGCCGATTTTGATCCGAAACGTCACACCAAAGAGGATCAGTTTTTGAAGTTTCAGGATCAGCCCCGTTCCCAACACGCCACCGTATGAACTTTTTCGCTACCGGAAATCTGCCGGTGAACCGGGCGATCGAATCGACACTTATCGACGACCAAGGGACAGCGATCGGCGAATGAACATCCCACGTGTTCTCGATCTGGCGTCGGGACTTCGCCTTCCAAGCGAATTCGCTGACGTGACGCGGCCTTGGACGGGTCCGGGACGGGCACCGCCGACAACAACGCTTCGGTGTACGGATGCGTCGGATGCGAGTACACCGATTCGGCCTCGCCCAATTCGACCAACCGCCCCAAGTACATCACACCGACTCGCGTGGCGATGTGCCGAACCACACTCAAATCGTGGGCGATGAACAAGTACGACAGCCCCAGTCGCTGCTGCAGATCCATCAGCAGATTGATGATTTGGGCCTGAATCGAAACATCCAGCGCGCTGACCGGTTCGTCGCACAGAATCAGCTTCGGTTGAACCGCCAAGGCCCTGGCGATGCCGATCCGCTGTCGCTGGCCGCCGCTGAATTCGTGCGGATAGCGATTCAAGAACCGGGGATTCAGCCCGACCAAATCCATCAACCGCAAGACTTCCAGCTTGCGGTCCTTTCCCGACGCCAAGCCGTGCACCGCCAGCGGTTCACCGATAATGCTACCGACGGTCATGCGAGGATTCAGCGACGCGAACGGATCTTGGAAAACCATTTGCACGATGCGCCGATACGGCATCATTTCACGGTCACCCAACCGCGTGATGTCCACCCCTTCCAGACGAACCGAACCACTGGTGGGATGCACCAGATTGATGATCGCACGTGCCGTGGTTGACTTGCCGCAACCCGATTCGCCCACCAGCGCCAACGTTTCTCCTTTGTCGATGTCAAACGACAAGCCATCGACGGCCCGAATCACGCCTCGTTGGGGACTGAGGAACGACCCGCGGCTGAAGGGAAAATGAACGCGCAGATCCTCGACGGACAGCAACGGTGCGGTCGGCGATGTCCCGGGCAATGCGGTCGCCGGTCTGGTCAGGGCGGAGCTTGTTTCAGACATCGGCCGTCTCCTGTGCAACCAGGCAGGCGACTTCACGTTGGCCGTTCAGATTCATCAATTCAGGATCCCGAGTCTGGCAGGCATCGATGGCGAGGGGACAGCGCGGCCGAAACGAACAACCGCCGGGCAGGTTGCCCAAATCGGGCGGTTGTCCCGGAATCGCTTCCAAGGTGTCGGACGATTGATCAAACCGTGGCAACGAACGGAGCAAGCCCTGCGTGTAGGGGTGTTTCGGGTCGGCGAACAAGGCATTGGCATCAGCTTTTTCGACGACGCGTCCGGCGTACATCACCAGCACCCGATGACAGATCTCCGCCACGACGCCCAGGTCATGCGTGATCATGATGATGCTGGTGCCGCGTCGTTGTTGCAGGTCGCGGAGCAAGTCCAGGATCTGCGCCTGGATCGTCACATCCAGCGCGGTCGTCGGTTCATCGGCGATCAACAAGTCGGGTTCGCAGGACAGGGCCATCGCGATCATCACCCGTTGCCGCATCCCGCCGCTGAATTGATGGGGGTAATCGCGAAGCCGTTTTTCGGCGCCACTGATCCCGACCAACTCCAACATTTCGGCCGCTTGACGATTCGCCTCCTTGCGACCGAGGCCGAGATGCAAACGCGTCATCTCGGTCAATTGTTGTCCGACGGTCATCAGCGGATTGAGCGCCGTCATCGGATCTTGAAAGATCATTGCGATGCGACGACCGCGGATCGACTGCATTTGTCGATCGTTCAGTTTCAGCAGGTCTTGTCCCTGATAGTGGACGCGGCCGCCATCGATTCGGCCCGGCGGCTTGGGCACCAACCCCATCAGCGCCAGATTCGTCACGCTCTTTCCGCTACCGCTTTCGCCGACCAGTCCGACGGTTTCGCCGGGATAGACGTCGAACGACACGCCGCGCACGGCGCGGACCTGGGATTCATCCGTCTTGAAACTGACTTGCAAATCTTCGACTTTCAGCAGCGGCTCTGATTCAACCATGTTGTCAATCTCGGTTCTTCATCCTCGGGTCGAGCGCATCACGAATGCCGTCGCCGAGAAAGTTGAGTGCAAAGAGGGTTGCCGCCAAGGCACCGCCCGGGAAGACCACGACCCACCAAAACACCTTGATGATCGACAACGCTTCCACGCCGTCGTTAAGCAGCAGCCCCCAGGACACGTCGGGCGGCGAAACGCCCAGCCCCAGGAACGACAAAAACGCTTCGAACAGCATCACGCTGGGGATCGTCAGCGTCAGATAAACGATCACGACGCCCAGCACGTTCGGCACCAGATGTCGAAACACGATCCTCCACGACGACGCGCCGACGGTCCGCGCCGCTTCAATAAACTGTTCGTGACGCAGCGACATGACTTGGCCGCGGACGACACGCGACATCGTCAACCAATAAATCGCACCGATCACGATGTAGAAAATGGTGATCTGATCGATGCCGACCGAATCCAGCTTTTTCTTGACCGAGTCTTCACCGAGAAACGTGACCAGAAAGATGACGACGAAGATAAACGGAATGGAGTACAGCATGTCGACCAATCGCATCATCGCCGCGTCGATGTTTCCGCCGAAGTAGCCCGCGATCGCGCCATAGCTGACGCCGATGATCAGACTGACCAGCGTCGCCACGATGCCCACGATCAATGAAACGCGTGCCCCCCAGAAAACCCGTGCCAGCAGGTCGCGTCCGAGTTTGTCGGTGCCGAACAGGCTGGGGATCGCATAGTCGCCAAATATTGCGACGCGGATTTCAGTCATCCACCAGGCCACCGGACCAAGTTCATTCCACATCTGATTGAAGGGATGCTCCACGTCGATGCGATCGGCGATCGTCGCTTCGATCAGCGGACGTTTTTTGGGCCCGGCCGAAGCAAGCTCGGCACGCAATGCTTCGATCGATCGATTGAACTCGGCCAGCTCGCCGGTCAGTGTTCCCTCGGCAAACTTCAACCCGGGACGGCTGCCCATCACCACCGAACTGAAACCTGGCGGCAGGAATTTGCGGTGGTCCAAATCCTTGTCGATCGGACTTTGCAGCGGCAACAGCGGCGTCAGCAGCGCCAGCAGCGACAACGTCAGCAGACACCAGAGAGAGATCATCGCGGTCCGATTGCGGCGCAATCGTTTCCAGGCGTCTTGCCAAAGCGACACGCCACGGATCTCGCGCGATTCCGCGAGAATGCGTTCCAAGGTTTCGCGATCCGCTTCGGATTTCACTGTAATTTGACCCTCGGATCGATGATGGCGTAGGCGAGGTCGACCAGGGTGTTCATCACAAACAGAATCACGGTGTAGGTCAGCACCATGCCCATCGCGAGCGTGTAATCACGCTGCGTGGCGGCGTTGATAAAGTGGCTTCCCATCCCCGGCAGGGCAAAGATTTTTTCCAGCACCAGTGATCCCGTCAGCACCCGAGCGACGGCGGGGCCGAGATAGGACACCACCGGCAACAAGGCGCCGGGCGAGACGTGGCGCAAGATCACGGTGCGGTGCGGCAATCCCTTGGCGATCGCGGTTCGCACATGATCCTTCGTCAACATTTCCAACATCCCCGTGCGGCTGAGCCGGGCGATGTAGGCCGCCACCGGCAAGCCCAAACAAAACGCCGGCAAGGCGATCTGCTGCAACGTCCCCCAGCCACCGGCGGGAAACAATTGGATCATGAACACGAACAACAGGATCGCCAGACTGGCCAACACAAAATTCGGAATCGCGATCCCCAAGACCGCGGCAAACATCAACGCCACGTCCGCTTTGGTGCGGCGATAGACCGCCGAGATGACGCCAGCCGTGACGCCCAGAACGATCGCAAACACCAGTGCAAAAATCGCCAGAGTCGCCGACACCGGAAACCCTTCGGCCAAAACTTGATTGACGCTGTAGTCTTCCAGCCCCATGCACCATCCCAAATCGAATCGTGTGACGATGCCGACCAGGTAATCCCAATACTGCTGTAGCGGCGGTGCGTCCAAGTTGTAGCGTGCTTTCAACTGGCGTTCGATTGCCGGTGGAATGCTCCGCTCGCCGCTGAACGGATTGCCTGGCACGCTGCGCATCAAAATGAATGAAACCGTGTAGACGGCCCACAGCGTCAGTATCATCCATGCCGCTCGTTTGAGCAGATAGCCAATCAGATTTCGCATGCTGGAAAGTCAGTCCTTCGAGGGCGCCGTTGACGGGTCGTCGGATCGATAGCGCAGAATCGACAGCGGATGCAAATCCTGGGCAGACGGCGCGAACCCTTCAACATTCGTTTTGGCCATCTCGGCAGACGTGTAAAAGAAGATCGGAATGATCGGCAACTCGGTCGCCAGGATCGCTTCGGCTTGTCGCAACAGTTCCATCCGGCGTTTCGGATCCAACTCGCTGCTGGCGGCGCTGATCAATCGATCGTATTCGGGATTGCTCCAATTGGTGTTGCTCTGCGGATTGCCGGTGACCCAGAGGTCCAAGAACGTGTTGGGGTCGGGATAGTCACCGACCCAACCGTAGCGAGCGATTTCGTACTTTTCCTGTTGGATCGTCTCAATGAAACTGCCCCATTCCATGTTCTTCAGTTCCAACTTGATGTTCAAGTTGTTCTGCAGTTGTTGTTGAATCACTTCGGCGATCGGCCGATGACGTTCGCTGGTGTTGTACATCAGCGACATCTTGGGGAAACCACGCCCGCCGGGGAAACCGGCTTCGGCAAGCAACGCCTGTGCCTTCTCCACGTTTTCTTTCAGCCCTTCGGGGCCCTGGTAGCCGGCGATCCCCGGAGGCACGACGGTGTAGGCCGGTTGCTCGCCCGCCTTGGTCACCTGCTCGACAATTTGACGTCGATCGATCGCCATGCTGATCGCTTGCCGGACACGGACGTCATCGAGTGGCGGAACGTCGTTGTTGAGCTTGTAGAAATAGATCGACAGCTTGGGCGCACTGTGGAAATCATCGCGGCCCCTCAGCTCTTCCAACACCGAGGCGGGCAGATCATAGACCCATTGCAGTTGCCCCGTCTCGTACATGTTCATCGCCGTGTTTTGGCTTTCCAACGACACGAAGTCGATCGTTTCGAAGGAGACGCTGTCGGCACGCCAATAGAACGGGTTTTTCCCCACCCGAACACGGTCGCGCAGGCGGCGGAATTTCAATTGGAAAGGGCCGTTGGAAACGATGTTTTCCGCCTTGGTCCACAGCGGGCTGCCATGGGTTTCCACGCACTGCTGGTTGACGGGAAACAGCGGGTAGTACGCAGCCAGGTTCAAGAAATAGGGCACCGAGTTATTCAGGTGGACGACGAACGTTCGATCGTCAATGGCTTGGCCGCCGCCGAAATGTTTGAAATCGACCAGCACACCGTGCGTCCGCTCGACGGTCTCGTCGCTGGCGGCCACCTCCGCCGAGACGGCGAAACGCTGCAACGTCGCCTCGCCTTCACCATCGGCCGCTGCGCCCGGATCGGTCACGTCGACTTCATAGATCCATCGGTCTTCCCAATCGAGCTGTGCCTGCTCGCGTTCTTCTTCCGTCGCGTCGGCACTCAACTCCGGGGCTTCGGGTTTGACGATCGCCCGCAGCGTTCCGTACTTCATCGTGCCGCGCGGAAAATGCTGGATGTTGGCCTCGCTGGTGGGGGTCTCGCCGGGACGATCCCAAAGTTCGACTTCGACGCGATCGCCGATGTTGACGACCGAGCTGTTGTACTCCGTCGCCAAGCGGACTTCGCTGATCAGATACGCATATTCGCAAGCCGTCGCAGGGTGCAGCATCCGCTGCCACGACCAGGCGAAATCGTGGGCGGTCACCGGGCTTCCGTCGGTCCAACGAATGCCTTCGCGAAGCGTGAACGTGTAGGTCTTGCCGTCTTCAGAAACCTCATAACGCTCCGCCATCGCCGGCTGGGGAGTCAGCGGCTGCAATCCCGTTTCCGGATCGGGGTCGCCCTCAGGCAACATCCGCAACAAGCCTTCAAACAGCTCGAAGATGATCCGGCTCTCCGGCTGGCCGGTCGCACGGTGGGGGTCCAACGTACTCGGGTCGGTGCCGTTTTGAAGCGAGAAATCGGCCGGCGGAATATGGTCCATTCGCGCGGCCCAGATCACTGCGACAACAGTGAACAGGCCCGCAAAGATCACGAATCCGCGGCGAACTTCCGGGGGCACGAGCGTGTCTCTTGTGGATGAAGGACTGGCGAGTGAAGTGGACCTCGGCAGTTTAGCGGGTTTGGCAAGCTTGGTGCGAGGGCGAAACTGATGGTGGTCAAGCTCGCCGCGCTATTAATTCAATCAGCCGTTTGGCGCGAGCCTACGGGCCCGCTGCGGTTGGAGGGGTCGAGGAGGCCCGTACGCTGGCGCGAAACGGCTAATCTCACGTGCGATCGAATCGAATTGACAGACCATGACGCTACCGGCACGCTCGACGCGTTGTAAATCGCAAGCTTACCGGCTGCTGATTCGATCAGCCGTTTGGCGCCAGCCTACGGGCCCGCTGCGGTTGGACGGGTCGAGGAGGCCCGTACGCTGGCGCGAAACGGCTAATCTCACGTGCGATCGAATCGAATTGACAGACCATGACGCTACCGGCACGCTCGACGCGTTGTAAATCGCAAGCTTACCGGCTGCTGATTCGATCAGCCGTTTGGCGCCAGCCTACGGGCCCGCTGCGGTTGGACGGGTCGAGGAGGCCCGTACGCTGGCGCGAAACGGCTAATCTCACGTGCGATCGAATCGAATTGACAGACCATGACGCTACCGGCACGCTCGACGCGTTGTAAATCGCAAGCTGGAAGCTTACGCCACTTTGGGCGGAATCCATCACGAGCTGCACGACAACATCGAACATCCCGCACGGTGCCGTGCCCACTCGGGGCGTTTTTCGGCATAGGCTTCTCGACCGGGCTGTTCGTCGTAGGGGTGACGAAGCACCTCCAATAATTCAGCGATCCCGGAATGGTCTCCCTGCTCGCTGCGATCGATCGCTAATTGAGCCAAGTAGTTGCGGAGCACATACAGCGGGTTGATGCGATTCATTCGCTCGCGTCGCTTTTCATCCGAGACGCCGGCGCCACTGAGTCGGGTTTGGTAACGGCTGAACCAGTCCGCCGTCGCCGTACGGACTTCGTCGTTGATTTCTTCGGGCTTGTAATACGCATCGCGGAGCAGGTCGCACACCGCTTCGGCATCGCTGTCGCTCGGCACATCGGCCAGCCGTCGATAGAACAGCGTCATGTCGGTCTCGGCAAGCTGCAGGACGTCAAACAACTGCGAAAACAGACGCTGATCCTCCTCACCGCGAAACTTGTCCAGGCCGAGCTTGGCGGACATCATCGAATTCCATCCGTCGTCAAACGTTTCGACATACAGATGCAATCCTTTTTGCAGCACGTCGACGTCGTGATCGACCAGCGGCAACAACGCCCCGGCAAACTGTGCCAAGTTCCACTGGGCGACTTGGGGTTGATGCCCATAGCGATAACGTCGCCCCTGGGCATCGGTCGTGTTCGGCGTCCATCCCGGGTCGTAATCCTCCAGCCAACCGTAGGGGCCGTAGTCAATCGTCAGCCCCAAAATCGACAGGTTGTCGGTGTTCATCACGCCGTGGACGAAACCGACGCGCATCCAGTGCACCATCAACTCGGCGGTGCGCTGACAGACTTCGGCAAAGAATTCCGCGTAAACCTCCGCTGATGGCTCGCCCAGATGGGGGAAGTCGTGCCGGATCGTGAAGTCGGCCAGTTGGCGCAACGTGTCGACGTCGTCGTGGCTGGCGAAGATCTGAAAACTCCCCAGTCGCACGAACGACGGCGCGACGCGACAAACGATCGCGCCGGGCTCCTGCTTGGGATTGCCGTCGTAAAACATGTCTCGGGTCACCGCGTCACCGGTCAGCACCAGACTGAGCGCTCGCGTCGTCGGCACGCCCAAATGGTGCATCGCTTCGCTGCAAAGGAACTCGCGGACGCTGCTCCGCAACACCGCCAGCCCGTCGGCGAATCGGGAATACGGGGTCGGCCCCGCACCCTTGAGCTGCAACGTTTGATGCCGCCCGTGAACGTCGACGACTTCGCCAAGATTGATCGCACGACCGTCGCCGAGTTGGCCGGCCCAATTTCCGAATTGATGACCGCCGTAACACATCGCAAACGGGTCCATCGACGGATGAACCGAGTTGCCGCCCATGACATCGGCGAACTGCTGTGACTGCAGAAGCTCGGGCGTGATCCCCAACTGCTCGGCGATTTCACGTGAGTGCGCGATCAATCGCGGCGCCGCGACGGTTTTCGGAACGACCCGAGAATAACACGCCCCGCGGACCTGCCGGATCTGATTGGTCTGATCCGGATCGGCAGGCAAGTGCCGCGTGAAGCGGTTGTCGAACGTCAGTGTTTCCCAGGCCTCGATCCATTCTTGTTGTGACATACCCGTATTTTACGGACACGGGCAAGTTTCGGGAGTGGAGGGGTGGGATGGCAGAAAAAGGGGGCAGGACGGACAGGTCAGAACCCGAGGATTTTTTCGAGCCCCGAATTGATTTGCTCCATGCCCGAACCGAGCTGTTTCTGGATCAAGCTATCGAGTCGGTTTTGAATTACCTCGGCGCCGGCCTTGGTGCCCAATTCGGCCATCACGTTGCGAACGGCGGAGTCGTCCAACTTGGGGCGATCGAGCGTTCCGGTGATGGGAAAGGTCAGCGTTTGACCGGCCAGGCCCTTGAGATCGCTGCCGAGCCAACGGGCGTCCAGCGGGACTTGGGCAACCAGGTTGATGCTGGAATCGGTGGCGACCCGTCCGCTGGTCATCAGATTCGCGCGATCGATTTTGAAATACATTCGCTGATGGGTGGCGACTCCATTTTCGAAACTGAACTCAACGCTTTGGGGCGGCATCTCGATCAGCGTCTTGGCACTCGCCGGTTCAACTTGCCCGCCGGCCATCCGCGCGAGTGATTTGATTTGCTCGACGCCTTGGATCAATTGGTTTGCCAGCGGACCGGATGACAGTCGCATGTCTTGCACATCGAGTCTGCCGCGAACCACGCTGGCGTAGGGGTCGTCGACATTGAACGCCACTTCGTCGAACTCGGCCGCGATGTTGCCATCAACCGTCGTCGCATTGGCCGCCAGCGGAGCGAGGTATTTGAGCCAACCGGCGGCCGTCGACGGTGTGATCTTTAACGATTTGACTTTGGCCCCCGGTGACAATCGCACCATGATCGGACTGGCCATGTAATCGACCTGTGCCGCCAGATCGACTTGACCAACCTCGGCCGGAGTCGCACCGGAGGTCGGACCGAGCGAAAGAATGGGGAACGAAGTGCGAGCAATCTTGAGGGATTGATCGGTCATCTGAAATGGCAACTTGGTTCGTCCGATGCGAATGTCGGTGACCTCACACTGGTCCCATCCGAGTTCTCCCTTGACGATCAGCGTCGCATGGTTGCCGGTCGACGATGGACCGGTTGCCGATGGACCGGTTGCCGACGTCCACTTGAATTCAAACGGTGCTTCGTGGATCCCGCTCGCTTGGATCGGCGTCCCCAGCAGATTGGAGAGCCGCGCGGCGACGACATCCATCTTCCATCGCGAGGGGCCGGACAACTGCACCGCCCACGCTTCGCCCGCGGTTCGCACTTCACCGACCATGGTGCCGGCAAACCCGTCGCTGGCCAGTTGCAGTTCGGGCAGGGTGACGATGCCGCTGTCGGCGTTGTATTGCATCCGTCCATCGACCTTCACGCGTGGTTCCTGCCATATCAGGTCACCCGGCGAAGTCTGTTGGACATTTCCGAAACCTTGCCCAAACGTCGGTCGTGGGCTTGGACCATACGCTCCCGCGGGAGTCCCCGGCGGATAATTGCGTTGATCCGACGGAGCGTGAAGGGCGACGTTGGTTGCCGAGGCCGATGCGTCGATGTCCCACTTCACCGGGCCGCCGGTGATGTTCAGTTTACCGCTGGACAGTCCGCTGATCTGGTAGGCATGCTCTTGCACGGGTCGGTAACTGATCGGTCGAACGACATTGGTCGACGCCGCGCGTGCAATCGTCGAACCGACGCTCTCTTGCAACCGCTTTAAATCGGCGTTCCAAGCGATGTCCAAGTTCGTTTTCTCACGACTCGCACCACCACGGATCGCCAGCGACAGCGCTTCGCCACGGACCGTCAACTCTTGCGACGAAAAGTTCCCGCTGGGCCAATCGAGCACGCCGTCAAAATTGACCGTCACACTTTGTTGGACGTACCATTGGCTGTCGTAATTAATGCGTGGCTGGCTGACGACAAATTCGGCTTTGGAAAGGGAGCCGCCCGATCGACTGACGTTGGCGATCGCCGATCCGGTCAACCGACCTTCGGCGCTGCGGAGCGACTCGGGCAGCCAAGGTCGCAACGATTCGCTGAGGTTCTCCAACCGCCCATCGCACTCCAACCGAACCGGATAAATTGAATCCGGCGTCGGTCGCGACACGGGTTTCATCAGTTCGGCACGCAAGGAAACACCGCCGCTGCGAATCCCCACGTCAGCGAACATCAGTTGCTGGAGCGTTCGCCCGTCCCATTGGCCCTTGGCCGCGACGTCACCCTGCACGATGGCGCGTTTGAAACGATGTCCGCTGGGCAAGGTGACCAGCAAGTTTTTCGCCTCGCCGTTACCCAACAGATCCCACTGATCGATTCGACCACCTTCGGATCGATTGACCGTCCATCGCACCTGGCCTCCGGCGGTCCCGCCCAGCGAGAGGTCCGACAGATCGATCACCGGTCGCAGCATGGTGTACAGACGGCCGAAGTCGATCTGCAATTCTGCGGTTCCGTCTTGTAACGTGCCGGACCCGGATGCTTCGGCAAACGCACTCTTCACGTCGAATCGCTCGGCGCGTAGCACGCCTTCCTCATCGGTCACCGTGGCCGTTAATTCGATCGGGTCGATCATGACAATCCGCCCGTCGGCGCGGGCCCGCAAGGATTCACTCGAAAGCGTCAAATGACTGCGCTGAGTCGCCGTTGGTCCCGGCGCCGACGAACCGGCGGGTCGATTTTCGATGATGCCGTGCGCCCGCCCCGACACCAACGTGACGTTGTCGCGTAATGGGATCAGCCCCGGTAACGCTCGATCCAGTGACGCCAAATCCACGTCCACGCGTGCCTTGCCATCCAACGCCTGCAGCCAACTGAGCGGATTGTCATCCGAACCGACCAGTGAGATCGTGGTCGGGAACGAACCGTCCAGTGTGGCCGATGCGAAATCGGTTGTCAGTTCAAGCCCGCGGCCGGACAGCCAGCCGTCGGCGAGCGCGACGTTTCCGTCCAGGGTCGCGAGTTCATTGTTCCATTGTCGGACTTGGCCGGTTGGTGTTCCAACCGCCTGGGGCTGACCATCGGACGCTTGCCCACCGCCGGACGACACGATGGTTTGCAAGTTGCGAATCCGCACGTCACCCAAACTGGCCTGGATCGCCCCATCGGCAGCACCGACCAGTTGCAACCGGCCGGTCGTATCGCCGGAAAATCTTTGCGGCAATCCGTCGATCGCTCCCGCAAAGCGAAGCGCAACCAGATTGGCGACCGACAGCGGAAAGGACTCGGTATCAAACGACACCTTCCACAACTCGGCCGACTCGGCTTGCCAGACAAACTGGCTTTGGATCGCTCCGCCGCTGCCGCCGGGTTCGTTGACCACCCCGGCAATCTCACCGGTGATCCGCGCTCCCTCTACCGTCACACTGACGTTCGATTGGCTCAGTGACCAAGACGCGCCCGACGTCGAATCGGTGGCGGTCGCGCCAAAATCCTGGATCTGGATCGATGCAGAGACCAGTGATTCCGGCTGGTCACTCGGTTCCAACAACGGGGCCAAATCCGATTCGATCGACGAACCGCCTTCGGCCACGCTACACGCCAGCCCCACGCCGCGCAGCGACACTTCACCGACCGCCGCCGGATCCAATCGCAGCAGTTCCATCACCGTCAACGCAGTGTCGGCGCGGTCGATTTGGATAACCGTTTCACCCGATGGACCGACCAGCTTGAGCCCACGGATCGATAGCGGCGTGATCCAGCCGACGTCGATCGATTCGGCCGAGGCGGTCCAGCCGTAGGCCTGAGCGTTCGAGGCAAGCATGGACCGGGCGACGCCGGTGTGGCTGACCAAACTGGGGGCTGCGAGCGCCAACAGGGCGAGAAATCCAAGCGCCAGCAGCAGCATGCGGTAGTAGCGTCGGGAGCGATTGGAACGTCGTCGCCGCGTGGCATCGAGCTGAGAACGCTCGAGATCATCTAGCAAATAGTCGTCTCTCACCACGATCACATCCTTGTGCCTGCCGCACAGAAATCCCTTCACCTGAAAAGCGCTGCGGACGAGAGTACGCCAAAACGCCCCCGCGGCGCAAGATCAATCTGGCCAGTCAGATGAACGCCGGACGGCGGGGGCGGAGAAACGGGTCAAAAGATTGGGTGGTCAAAAAATGAAAATCCGAGCCGGCGCCATCCTTTTGACCAACCCATCTTTTGACCAACCCATCTTTTGACCAATCAATCTTTTGACCAATCAATCTTTTGACCAATCAATCTTTTGACCAATCAATCTTTTGACCACTTCCTTTCCGGCCACGACGGTTGCATCAGACGGCCGGCCCGAATCATCTGCCGCTAGTTTTGCTCCGACTTGGCGGTCTCGGCCTTCGGCTTTTCCTTTTTGGGGGGCGTCGCCTCAGCCGCCTCCTTCGCCTCGGGCTTTGCCGAAGACTTCGCATCGACCTTTTCCTCCGACTTCGGCTGCTCTTTGGCGGCCTCTTCCTTCTCAGCCTTCTCAGCCTTCTCGGCGGGCGCCGCTTCCTTGACCGGTTCGGCAGCGGGTTCCTCGGGCTTCGGCTTTTCGTTCCACTCCAGCTTGGCCGCTTCTTGACGCTCCTTTTTGGAGGCGATCACGGGGAAGTCCACCGTGGTGAGACCGCGGTCGACGATCCAAATGTTGCGGAAACGGACGGGGTCGCCGTGATCTTGAATGTTGATCGGTGACAACGTCGGTTCTTCGGGTTTGCCGGCACCGGTCTTATTGGCCAGTTCGACATCATCTTGCACCTTGACGCCGTTGACCCAACTGGTCACGCGTGCATTGCGGATCTTGCTGCCGTCGGAGGCCCAGCGGGGTGCGGTGAAATGGACGTCATAGGTTTGCCAGACCAACGGCGGAAATGCCATGTTCACATCGGGGGCTTTCATGCGGTACAGCGCCCCGAGCCCGTTGAACATCTTTTCGGTTCCGAACGAATCGAGCACCTGACACTCGTAGCGACTCTGCAGGTACAGGCCACTATTGCCGCGCTGTTGGCCTTCGGCTTGCGGCATGTAGGGCAAACGAAATTCCACGTGCAGGTCAAAATCCTGGAACATCGGCGAGATCAGCGCGCCTTGCTTGAGCAATCCGCTGTCGGTCATCTCGGCATTGACAAAGTGGTCGACGCTGGTGCCGTCGAACAAGACGGTCGCACCCTCGGGAGCTTTGGCACCGAGCGTGGGGCTGACACGGTGAATGCGTTTGAGTCGTCCGAGCAACTTGCCGCTGGAACTAACCAGGTTGCAGCCCTTGGGGTCGACGAAGATTGCCCAGGGTCCACCGGAAAGCACCAGACTGTCGTTGCCCCGGAGCCCGATCAGCCGCATCTCTTCGCTCTGGTGGTTGGGCTCACCCGGCAACCCGCCGTAAAACGCAATCGCATGGAATTGGTCTCCCGCGACCGGGCGGATTTGCAACGCCACGCTTTGTTTCTTTTTCTTTTCGCCTTTGGCACCGATCTGTCCGACAAACTCACCCATCAACGGATAATTCGGTTCCTCTTTCGGCGGAACCGTGTAGGCCGGCCCTTTACCAGGGATGATCGTCGGTTTCTGGGCAAAACCGGAGACGGGGATCAGCAGCATCGCCGCGACGAGCAACGCCGCAGCGGAATGGAATCCGAACTTGTTCTGGTGCAGTGACATGGGGGGCAATAGGCCAAAAGCGGGGAACCGAGATGGGGAGATCTGCAGCGAGTGGCACGAGCCATCCGAATCAGATTCGATCTCGAACGGCCGCCTCGCAGCAGAGAGTCTAATTCGCGCGACACGGCGGCACCACTTCGCGGCAGAAAATTGCCCCCCTCGGGGGAAATCGAATACGAGCACGAGCGTTCTCGCACAGACACTCCCTCACGGCGCCCCGCTCGCTACCGACTGCATTGCCAGGGCAGCATCGCCAGGGCACAGGATCAGCCGTGCTCGGAACGGCAGACCGAACGGCCTCCGGCGAGTCTCAGCAGCCTGCGGCGAGCCGAGTCCAACGAATCGGCCAAAGCGGTCCCCCCGTGTTCATCATTCTCGGCGGCGACGATTTCGACCTGCTCCACGCCGATGAACGAGAACACCGTTCGCAAGTGGGGATCAAGGTGGTTCAGGGGTTCGTTGCGACCGCCGGGCCCGTAGCCGCCGTCGCCTCGTGAGATCACGGCGATGAGACGTTTCCCGCGAACCAGTGGTGTGTAGGCTGAATCTGGATCATCGGGATGAAAATCGAACGTCCGACCGACACGAACGATTTGGTCGACATAGGCCTTGAAGCCGCTCGGCATGCCAAAATTGTAAAATGGGATCCCGGCGAGAGTCGAATACGACTTGACTTCGTTCGGTCGGCGATTGCTGGAGATCATCGATGAAGTCGACGCACTTCAAAAGCAAGCTCGCCTCCGAGTCACCCGTTAATCCCACGACTCACCATGGGAATCAAACAAGACCAACGCCGTGTCGATTCCCGGTTCATATTAAACTGATGCGTGTAAAGTTTGTTCCCTAGCCGCCAGGTCGTCCCTCGGGATGTGATGGATGAGTGAAGCTGCCCGATACATCCCACACTACACCGTCGCGGATTACCGACAGTGGGAAGGCGACTGGGAATTGTGGCACGGGACGGCAGTCGCGATAACGCCCAGCCCGTTCGCCCGGCACGGTGGACTGCTCGTCAAACTTTGCACGGCGCTGACGATTGCAATCGATCAAGCCCAGTGCGATGCCTGCGTGCTCGCCGAGATCGACTGGATCATCTCGGACGACACGATTGTTCGCCCTGATGCAAGCGTCCTTTGCGGCGGGCCTCCCGAGGAGCATATCGAATCGACCCCGGCGATGATCGTCGAAGTTCTGTCCGATTCCACGCGAGACCGTGACACGAAACACAAGCGAACGCTTTATCAAGAGAATGGCGTCCCTTGGTATCTGATTGCCGACCCCCACGACTCCACGGTCCAAGTGCTTCGGCTCAACGACCTTGGCGAATACGAATCCGTTCCCGTCTCAGAACACGTCCAACTCTCGATCTGCGACAACTGCCGGCTGGTTGTGGACCTTGGCTGGCTGTCGCGCTGACAGCGTTGGTGTTTAGCCTTTAGGCCAATACCGCTAAGTTAAGCGTGGTTTCCTCAACTCGGTGCCCGTAGGCTCGCGCCAAACGGCTGATAAACGATTGATATCAGCCGGTTCGCGCCAGCGTCCGGGCCTCCCCGTCGAGCTTAACTTAGCGGTATTGGCCTTTAGGCGATTCCCGGTCGCTGCTACGCAGCGACAATGGGCGGCGAAAGCCTGCACACCATTCCTATCCCCGTGCCATTCAGGTCCGACACCTTATTTCAGGCACGCGACACTTTCTCGCGCCGATTTGTCTGCGGTGATCTGAGCGGCTACCATCAGGGACTTCCTCGTACGATTTCCCCTGCCTTCGCACCTCTCCGGATCCGCCGATGATCGCGTCCCCACCGAATTTATTTCCTTGCTGGCGTTCCTCTCTGGCACTGATTCTGTCGCTCTGCGCTGCCATCGGCGTGAACGCCGTCGCCTCCGCCGCCGAGTCCCAGCGGCCCAACATCGTGTTCATCTTTACCGATGACCACTGCACCCAAGCCCTCAGCGCTTACGACCCGACGCGGATCACGACGCCCAACATGGATCGCATCGCCCGCGAGGGCATGCGGTTTGATCGCTGCTATGTGACCAACGGAATCTGTGGCCCCAGCCGAGCCGTCATTCAGACCGGCAAGTACAGCCACCTCAACGGCTTCATCCGCAACGGCAACAAATTCAACGGCGATCAGCAAACGTTCCCAAAACTGCTGCAGGCGGCCGGCTACCAAACCGCAGTCATCGGCAAGTGGCACCTGGCGACCACGCCCCAAGGGTATGACTACTACGACGTTTTGAAAGGCCAAGGCCCGTACTACAACCCGCCGATGATCACCGAAGGTGATGACGGACAACCGGTCACGCGACCGCATACCGGATACACCACCGAGATCATCACCGACAAAACGCTCGACTGGCTGAAGCAGGATCGCGACCCCGACAAGCCGTTTATGGTGATGTACCAACACAAGGCACCACACCGTAACTGGAGACCGGCGCCGAAATACTTGACCTGGCTGGACGACGTGACGATCCCCGAACCGGAAACGCTATGGGACGACTACCAGGGCCGTACCCAGTCGGCCAGTCGGCAGACGATGACGATCAAGACCCACTTGAACGCCAACGACCTCAAGTTGTCCGGATACGGCAACATGAACGACCAACAGAAGATCGCTTGGGACGCCGCCTACGGCCCCAAGAACAAGGCATTCGAAGCCGCCAAAGACTCGATGACCGAAGAAGAGATCATCAAGTGGAAGTACCAGCGTTACGTCAAAGATTATCTGCGCTGCGTCAAAAGCGTCGATGACGGCATCGGCCAAGTGCTCGATTACCTGGACGAAAGCGGACTGGCCGAAAACACCGTCGTGATCTATTCCTCCGACCAGGGCTGGTACCTGGGCGAACACGGTTGGTTCGACAAGCGTTGGATGTACGAAGAATCCCTGCGCACGCCGCTGCTGGCGCGCTGGCCCGGCAAGATCGCGCCGGGATCAACCAACAACGACATTGTCTCCAATTTGGACTTCGCCGAAACGTTCTTGGATCTGGCCGGCGTTGACGTGCCCAGCGACATGCAAGGCCGATCACTGGTACCGCTGCTCCAGGGCAACACGCCGGACGATTGGCGTCAGGTTTTCTACTACCACTACTACGAAAACCCCGGAGCACACAACGTCGCTCGCCATTATGGCGTCACCGACGGGCGGCACAAATTGATCCACTACTACGCGCTCGAAGGCAAGAAGATTGATGATTGGGAATTGTTCGATCTGAAAGCCGATCCGAACGAACTGCAAAGCGTGTACGGAAGCACCGACTACGCAGGTGTCCAGAAACGGCTGATGAAACAGTTGGCCGCCGCGAGGGACCAGTTTGGTGTCCCCGAAGATTCGGATCCGGGAACAGCCCGCAACCGCCGACCCAGGAACCAAGCGGCGAATAAGAAGAAGTAGTGATCGGCGACGGTTCACACCGCCGACAAACGACACCGCCAACAAACATCCTGCCTTCCCTCCCGGGCATCGCTTGCATCCCGGAGGGATATCGATTGTATAACGGCAGCTTTTGGCAACCCATTTAGATTCTCCCCCTCTGGGAGAGACGGCGTTTGCGCAGCAAGCAAACGCCAGAGAGGGCTCGCGCTGCAAAAGTCTTGACGCCTTCCGCGACGATCAAATCCGTCACTTCTACAATTGACGTCCCGAAGGGATTTCAGCGAGTAGCCGGAAGTCAGCGCAGCGCAACCTCCGGAACACGCCCCCGATCCTCCCCTCGACCCCGGACGGGCAACGCTGTGAAGCATTTTTTAGCGGCAGGGCGCGAGCCCTCCGGTGTTGTGGCAGAGATGAAGAACCGGAGGGCTCGCGCCCTGCCGCTAAAACCTCAAGAAACACATGGGGAAAATGCTTCACAGCGTTGCCGTTCAGGGGCATGCAGGCCAGGCCGTCGCTGGAGCGTTTCGATGCATGGCAATGCCGCTCGGCAGTTGCTCACGAGGCCTGCACCCTGTCGCGGGACCATTGCCAAATCGTGACCGATTTTTCATAAATGCGGGATTCTTTCACGTTAACTGTACTTTTGGCCGGTAGAACACCCCGCAAGAGGAATAGATTGGAAACTTGCCCGTTCTCGTTTCCTTATTTCATTTTGGAGGTTCACATGAAACGGCATGTGAGATCTGGCTTCACGCTCGTGGAGCTCTTGGTGGTCATCGCCATCATTGGCATCTTGGTCGGACTGCTGTTGCCAGCGGTTCAAGCAGCCCGCGAAGCCGCTCGGCGGATGAGCTGCAGTAACAACTTTCGGCAAATCGGAATTGCCGTGCACAACTACCACGCGGCGTACAAAGAATTGCCGATGCACGGCGTAG
This sequence comes from Rhodopirellula sp. SM50, assembly GCF_002289565.1. Lineage (GTDB taxonomy): Bacteria > Planctomycetota > Planctomycetia > Pirellulales > Pirellulaceae > Stieleria. The sequence goes on from NZ_NTFY01000015.1 coordinate 117,395, forward strand.
GAACGACCAGTGGCGGGACATCCTTTGCCCCATCCTTCGGCCAAACCGGTCCCAACCACGACTGGTGGCGAAACTACTCGCATTCCAACTCCTGGCGGCTGAGTGCTTTGGTCGGTTTGACGCCGTTCATGGAACAACAAGGGATCTGGGACCAAATCTCCAACCCCAACAACAAAGACGCGATCGACTCGTCGGTGGTTTACAATCCGCCTTGGCCGGCGATGGGGCCCGTGCCGAGTCAGGCGAGATACATTCCTTGGTCGACGGAGATTCCGACCCTGCGTTGCCCGAGCGACCCGGGCGTCGGTTTGCCGGCACTGGGACGGACCAACTATGCGGTCAATCTCGGTGACTCCTGCTATTGGTCGATTCGCGGTGGGCGTCAATTCCCCAACCCCGAGGACGGAAGGTACCCCGAAACCAGCGGCTGGATGCGACACTCTCAGGCCGCCGACCGCGGCATGTTTGTCCAACACAAACGCGCCAAGTTCCGTGACGTGATCGATGGCTTGTCCAACACCATCGCGATGGGCGAAATCGCGACCGACTTGGGCGACCGAGACAGACGGACGTTGGCCGATCACGAATCGACCCAAGCCTGGGCCTTGATTCGTGACAATCCGAAATGGTGCGAAGATCAAGGCTATCTCGATCCGGATCGTCCCCGATTCTGGGAACCCAACCTGCGGATGATGAACCGCACCAACGGACGCGGATTCCGCTGGGCCGATCACCGCGTCGAGATGACGTCGATGCACACGATTCTGCCGCCCAACTCGGAAATCTGTGCCCAACGAAACCCTGGAGGCACGTTCCTGGCGCCCCCGGGCAGCCGCCACCAGGGCGGTGCACACATCCTGATGGGAGACGGAGCGGTCGTGTTCATGACCGACTCGGTCGAGGCCGGAAACAGTCGAGCCGGAATGGTTTGGCGAAACGGTACCGGTGGGCAATCGCCCGGCAACATCAGCCCCTACGGTTTGTGGGGTGCACTGGGAACCCGAGCGAGCAATGAAACGATTGAAGAACAACTCAATCAGTAACGTTCCCGATCAACCCCAGGATGATTGCAATGAGAAAGCGGTTTTCATGGCTCGTTTGCTTCGTCGGCTTGACGGTGTCGTTGGCCGGATGTGGTGATCCACAACCGTCCAACGTGATGCAGAACGCCGACGAACAAGCGTTTGCGGATTACGAACGAATGATCGCCGAAGACGCAAACGTTCAAAACGATGCCGAGCCAGACGAGGATCCGGCCGAATAGATTGGTGTCAACCGAGACAGCACCCGTTGCTGACCCGCAAAGCCCTTCGCGAGCGATCGCGAGGGGCTTTTTTCTTTGCTACAGGCATCGTTCGGCGGCAGAACCCTGGGTGGCGGCCGGCTACAATAGTGACCAAGTGAAATCCGACCCCGCCGTCGCACCCCTCACGTTTGATCCGTCCACTCTATTTCTGACCACTTAGCAACGCTCGGTCAATGACAGGCGTAGTGGACGAGGTTACGAGTCCTTCGCCATAGGACTCGTCACCTCGTCCACTACTAAAAACGACACTTATTGATCGTGCGTTGCTTAACCTTTTTACGTACGCCAGCATCATCATGAATCGAATCACTCGCCGCGCGATCAGCGTTGCACTGTTGTCCGTCTTTGTCGTCGCCGCCCTTCCGGGATTCCTCAGCCAGGCTGGCGCAGCCGATGAAAAACTGCGGGCGCTGATCATCGACGGCCAGAACAATCACACCGCGTGGCCCCAGACGACGATGATGACCAAGAAGTACCTGGAAGATTCGGGACGCTTCACCGTCGATATCGAGCGGACGCAGTTCACCTGGAAAGGCGGCAAACTGCTCGAACAATTTCCGCTCAAGGACGGCAAGACCTACCAGGATCTGCCCCAGCCGAAAACGGATCCCGACTTCAGTCCAACGTTCTCCGACTATGACGTCGTGATCAGCAACTTCGGTTGGAACGCCGCACCATGGCCGCAAGAAACTCAAAAGGCGCTGGAGGACTTTGTCGACGGCGGTGGCGGCTTGGTCGTGATTCACGCCGCCGACAACTCGTTCGCCGAGTGGAATGAATTCAACAAGATGATCGGCATCGGCGGATGGGGCGGCCGAAACGAACAGTCGGGCCCGTATGTGTATATCAATCTGGATGGTGAAGTCGTGCGTGACACCAGCGCCGGACCGGGCGGCAACCACGGACCGGCACACGAGTACCAAGTGATCGTGCGAACCCCCGACCACCCCATCGTCAAAGGGTTGCCGAGCGCTTGGATGCACACCAAGGATGAACTCTATCAAAAGCTTCGCGGACCGGCCGTCAACATGACGATCCTGGCGACCGCCTACGCCGACCCCAAATACAAAGGGACCGGTCGTCACGAACCAAAATTGATGACGATCGATTACGGCAAGGGACGGATCTTTCACACGACGATGGGCCACGACGCGGTGTCCTTCAGCGGCGTCGGCTTCATCACCACGCTGGTCCGCGGATGCGAATGGGCGGCGACCGGCGACGTGACCCTGACCGATGTGCCAGAGGATTTCCCAAGTCCGACCGAAAGCAGCGCCCGCGAGTTTTGAGACCTCCCCGTGGCGTAAGCTTCCAGCTTGCGATCGGTGGTCTAAGCTTCCAGCTTGCGAAGATGGCAGAAAAATCGCGGGCAGAAAAATTCTGATGCCGCTGTAAGACAGACAAGCAAATAGGTGACAAGAAAATGGATTGCCCGATCGGGCGGCGTTGGATTTGCCTCATTTTCTTGTCGATTGGCTCGGGTCTTTTCTACAGTCCGGGGATCCAGACCAAGCGATACTGATGCCGCAACGGCCTGACAGCGCGCTGAGGCTTCTCAGGACGATAGACTTCAAAACGCTGGTCGGCCACGATTTGCCCCTCCAACGTTAACGTCATCCGCCACGTGCCGAGCTTGTCCTCGATGGGTTCCCAAATGGTGTCGCCCATGTAGAAATCCCAGTCGTTGGTCTTCACATAGACCACGTCTTCAAAGGGTGGACGCCGCTTGCCCTTGGCGTCACGGATGCCGGGGTGATCGATACAGTAATGAAGTTGCAGATTCTTGCCACCGACCACGTTGATCACCAAACCGAATTCCACGTCGACTTCGGCAGGGACGCGTGTGGTGGATTCCAGAAACGCGGGCAATTCCTTCGATCCGGAATCCCATTTCGAATACAGTCCATACGTTCGGACGCTGACTTCGGGTCTTTGTTTGGCCATTGAACCATCTTAGCCGATCACGGTTCACGCTCAACAAGCAGGAATCGTTACATTGGGGCGGTAGGGTGTTCGCGGAACGGCGCGAGCCGTCCGGTTGCGTTTCAAAAACGCCTTGAAAGACCGGAGGGCTTGCGCCCTGCCGCTAACAATCAACTGAGGGTGTTAGCGGAACGGCGCGAGCCGTCCGGTGGCGTTTCAAAAACGCCGTGAAAGACCGGAGGGCTTGCGCCCTGCCGCTACCAATCAACTGAGGGTGTTAGCGGAACGGCGCGAGACGTCCGGTTGCGTTTCAAAAACAGTTTGAAAGACCGGAGGGCTTGCGCCCTGCCGCTACCAATCAACTGAGGGTGTTAGCGGAATGGCGCGAGTCGTCCGGTTGCGTTTCAAAAACGCCTTGAAAGACCGGAGGGCTCGCGCCCTGCCGCTACCAATCAACTGAGGGTGTTAGCGGAACGGCGCGAGCCGTCCGGTGGCGTTTCAAAAACACTTTGAAAGTCCGGAGGGCTCGCGCCCTGCCGCGAACTCACAACCGAAGAGCGGATGATGATCGATCGAATGACACCTTCGAAACGACCTGGCGGAGCGAACGCGGGAACGCAGCGTTGGGAATCGCTGTTATTTTGCCATTGGGAGATCGATGCCGAAACGCTTCGCCCGCACGTCCCCGCTGCGATGGACTTGGATACGTTCCAGGGCCGGGCGTATGTCGGCATCGTTCCCTTCAAGATGCGGGACATCCGACCGTCCTGGCTGCCCCGTCGGCTTGCGTTTAACTTCTTGGAAACCAACGTCCGGACTTATGTGACGCACAACGATCAGCCAGGCGTTTACTTTTTCTCGCTCGATGCGAGTTCCCGCTTAGCGGTGATCGCGGCACGCATCGGTTGGGCTCTGCCCTACCATTACGCCCGGATGTCGGCCGATGGCTCCGGTGACGCTCACCGCTACCACAGCGTTCGGCGTGGGGGAGCGGCCGAGCACCGGGTGTCGTTTCGGCTGGCAGAACAATTGGGGCCGTCCGTTCCCGAATCGCTGGAACACTTTTTGTTCGAACGCTACCTGTTGTTTGTCGAAAAGAAAGGACGTGTGTTTTGTGGCCAAGTGCATCACGAACCCTATGACGTCTGGACCGCGGAGGTCACGGAATTGGCCGACCAGCTGATCACCGCGGCCGGGTTGCCAGAACTTGGTCAGCGTCCAGCACTGGCTCATTATTCCCCCGGCGTCGACGTGGAAGTTTTCTCGATTCGGGACACCGGCGTGATGCGTTGACATGCCCCTTAATCCGTTTGTAGTGGGATAGGCTTCCAGCCTGTCATAGCGAAAACGACAGGCTGGAAGCCTATCCCACAATCAATCCCCGCCACTTATTCTTCCGACGGTCCTTACTTGCCGATTGATTTCAGGTACGCAGCCGTCAAATCCCTGTCCACGCGGATGTGGTGGTCTCGTAGAGACGGAAAGACTTTGCCTTGTGCGGTGTTCATGAACATGTTCTCGGTCGCGCCGGCCGGCATATGACAATCGATGCAATTGTCGCTGATTTGTTGCCCGAGCGTGGGTTCCATGCCGCAATCGGACGACTGGTGACATTGGAGACAACGCTGCGAAAACAGTCTGCGGTTTCCCCGTTCACTTTGATGGGGATTGTGGCACGTGGTGCACGTCATTTCGGTTTCGTTGAAGCACGGACTCTTCGACAATCGAACCAATTGGTTGCTGGAATGGACGCCCCCGGGAAGGTTCGCTTGTGGAGGGTGGTAATGATCCATCAAATCGTCACCGGGCCGAAACTGATACGGGGCGCCCTTGAGTTTTGGGTTCCCGAAATGGCACTGGCCGCAGATGTCCAATTGTTGCTGCCTCGAGAGTGACGCGGGATGTGTGATGAAGCGTGATGTCTTCGCGTCGGGGTTGGATTGATGGTACTGGACGTGATCGCGGCCCGGTCCGTGGCAACGCTCACAGGAGATTCCCAGGATCAGGGATTCGGGGGTGTAGTGGTTCGGGGGTCGACGCACGTCCGCCCATGTGGTGTGGCATTCCAAGCAGCGGTTGGTGACCGGCCTGTTGTAGATCGCTTGACCGTCCGGATACCCCGGGCTGTTGACCCAATCGTCGGTGCCGGTGATGTACGACACATTCATTTGGTACAGGCCGTCGTCGTGCCAGTACAGGTAGGACTGCCCGAGCTTCGACGATCCGGTCACCACGTCGAACGGGACGTCGCATTTCCAGCCGTAAAACGAGACCTGTTGAAACAACCGTTGATCGTGCTCCACCATCCTGAACCACAATCCTTGGCTGTTCGTTTTCAACACATTGCGTCCCGGCTGAAACGAACCGGCAATCGACGTTGGGTTGGCCGCCGCGCTGGTCCGGTGGTGCGCGGTGTGGACAAACGAGGCGTGGCGGTCTTGATGGCAGGACTGGCACGCCTCGGCACCCAGAAAACCGGGGTTCTCGTTGACCGGTTCCATGTCGTTGCTGGGGCTCGGAATCTGCACCGGTCGATAGGGCAGCAACAGTTCGCTTTCGGCTCCTCGTTTGCCGACAAACCACGTGCCGCCCGGTTCCAGGTCGACGATGAAGTCTCTCGGAGGGGGCTTGTTTTGTGTTCGGGAGGTTTCCGATGAGGGATCCAGGATCGGTTCGTTTTCCCATCCGCCAGACCGGTCCATTTTGTCCAACAATCGCGCGGCGTCTTGCTCGGCGTCGTCCCGCACGTTGACGTAAACGATCCCTCCGATCAGCAGAAGCGACAATCCGAGCAGCAGGCTTTTTCGCATGTTGATTGATGCGTCCGGTGAATCATTCGCGACGGGAGGAGCAGGAGGCGTGTGTCCATTGTATCGGTCGGATCTGACCAGTGGGGTAGGCTTCCAGCCTGTCATTCCGGCGTCGACAGGCCGTGAGGCCTCTTCGATTCGGCAATCACCGGCGGTCAGAGCGGGAAGTCGGGCGGCTCGTCGTACAGGGGTAAGAACCGGTAGTAAACCTCCAAGGTCAACGCACACATCGCGGTCGTGTAGACGCGTCCCCCGACATCTCCCCATTGGTCGCGAAAGTGCCAGCTGCCCGCTTCATGTCCTTCGGTCGCCTGGGTGCGCACCAGGTGATCACGCAATTGGTTGTTCCAAGATTCCCAATCGCGATGCCGAAAATGGTGCAGTGCCAGTGTCGCGTAGTAGTCATGGTAGACGTTGGTCAGCGTCGGGCCTTGCTCGGCTAGCTTGTCGATCGCTTCGTCGAAAAGGGTGTGTCCGGGCGTTTGTCCCAGGTAGATCAACAGCGTCAAGGCAATGGCCGTCGTTGTTTTTTCCGCTTTCGGCGTGCGATAACCGAATTGGAACTCCGGCCCCTCGCGAACACTCATCAAAAACTCTTTTGCGCGGGTGAATGTATCACTGCGCGTTTCAATGCCAGCCTTGCGGGCACCGATCAGCGACAGAATCTGCCAGCCGGTCAAGGTCGTGTCGCCGGGGCTTCCCGGGGTGTAGCCCCAGGATCCACTCTGATGTTGTGCGATGACGGTAAACCGTGTGCCCCGCTCGGCGTAGTGATACAAGTCGGAATCGAAACGGTCCTCGTGCTTGGTCATCCCGAGCGCCTCGGAAATGGCCATCAACGCGATGCCCTGACCATACATGCTGCCACCTTGTTGCCAGTCGTATCCGAACTCGGATTCCGCTGCGGTGCTTCGCAAATAGTACAGACCACGCTGGACCACCTCTTGATACGGTCCGACTTCGGGGGTGTACCCGGCGCCTAAGAACGCCAGCAAAGCCAGGCCCGTCGCCGCGGTGGACGGTGTCGGCGTATCGTCGTTCGCCTTTTTGCCGTCTCGACAGCGTCCGTCGCACGGCGACAGACGCAGATCGAATGACCACGACCCATCCTCGCGCTGATGCTCCGCCAACCAACGCAACGCGTTCTCGACGGCCATCTCGCTCTGTCGTGTCGCGCCGTATCGATCGCCGTACTTCTTCCTGCCCTCCGGCGTCCGCGCCGACAGCCCACCCCCGCCCAGAAAGACGACTCGCTCGGCTGCCGTGGTGGCGCCTCCGGTCTGCAATCCCACCAACGCATTGTCCTGCACCGCGGACGCTTGCTGGGGCGCGATGATCGACGCGTTGGCGACGTGCTTGCTGACGACGGACAGATCGACTTCCACCGGCAAGTCCAGTTGTTCGCTCTGATTGTCCGCGGTCGCCTCGGCCAGTGTGACGCTTTCCAGTGGCGTGGTGGAGTCGGGACCAGACCAGGCGCCTTCGATCAGCAGGCCACGTTCGGTGCCACCAAGCCGGTACGTCAGCAGTGCCAGAATGATCAAGAACAACAGGTGCAATGCCGCACTGACCAGCCAGGACGAGTTGCGAACCGTCGCCAGCCGCGCCATGATTCCGCGGGCACCTGCTTCGCCGGACGCATTCGGATCGATCGCCGGCGCGATGGTATCCGTTTCTTGGAGCGACTGGAGCGGTGGGGCCCCTGTCGGAGGTGTTTCTGCCGGTGGTACTTCAGCTGGTGGCGCAGCACACCGATCGGATGACCGCTCGCCACCGATCGGAGCAATCGGGGCATCACGCCATCGTGCAGTGGGATCGGTCAGAGCGGTTTTGCGGGTCACGGCGGGCCGAACTGGCTGACGGAGTTGGCCGCAAGAAACGAACAGCGGCCGCGCTCCATTATAGCTCGCCGCTAAAACAGGCCCCTGAACTGCCAGGAGAGTTGGCAATGAGACGTCGGGGACGGAGCTGTACGGTTCGAAATCATGCGATGCCCTACCCTGTCAGCGTCGACACCTAACGCGGTGTTGTTTGTTGGCGGTAGGGCGGGGGCATTCTGCCGATTGAGTGAGCCGCGACGCGTAAGCGGCCGGGCACTCCGACGTCGCCCGAGGCCTTACGGCCTGCGGCTCACTGTTGACTCAACCTATCCAACTCAATCGCCCGCTTCCGCAAAACTCCTTGAGTTCCCAAACGCCCAGCGGAGCCCGCTACAGCTCAGCGGGAGCAGACACGACCGCGTCGTCCGTCACGGGGATGTCGTCCTTGGCCGTTTGGCGGCTGTCGAACAACGTCGCCATGATGAACAGTCCGACGAAGACAAACGAGCCGATGAAGCAGATGATGTTGAAGGGTTTGTCCCAGGCCAAGTGCATGAAGATCGCACCGACCAGAACCGCTTTGATCGTCGCGATCACCATCACGATCAACACGTCAAGGCTGCCGAAATTGAAGCTTGCCTGAGCGACCGTGAGCACCGTCAGCAGCGTCAACACCAGGAAGGTGCCGGCCAACAGCGGGAGCGGAAGCGGGTGTGCGAAGTCGTATCCTTCCTGAGCGTTTTCGTGAGCAGACATGACAAAAGGATCTTCAGAGGGTGTTTCGTTGATGGTTGGGCCCGTCGGCGGGCATGGAGAGTCATTGGTCGCCGGCGATCGTCGGCGACCCTACGCGGAAACGACGTTATCGAATCAGATACATCAAAGGGAACAGGTAGATCCAAATCATGTCGACGATGTGCCAGTACAACCCGACGTAATCGACCGGACCGAAGTAGTTGCGGTTGAAATCCATGCGAATTGAACGAACCAGCAGCCACACCAAGACACCGATTCCGGCCAGAATGTGGATGGCGTGAATCCCCGTCATGCAATAGTAGATGCTGAAGAACACACCGGCTCGACTGGGACGCAACACGTTTTCGGGAGCGGAAGCCACCGTTGCCGAGGCGTCGTCGCTGACGTCGTAAAGGATGCCGCCGCTGGATCGCTCCGACTGAGCTTTGCGAGCGGCCAGTTCGTCTTGCAGACCGGTGTTGGTGGCATCCGTCGCCAGACGCTCCAGCACGGCCAGATCGGCGCTGTCATTGCTCATCGCCCCGGCGGCGGGCAAGCTGGCGACCGCCTCGGCGGCTGGTTCTTCGTGCTCGGCGTGTTCGTCACCGTCGGCGTGGGAATGCGCTTCACCATGCTCGGGCGCTGCGCCGTCGGTGGACGCCACAACCGCGTGGTCGTCTTCATGATGCCCTTCCTCGCCACCGCTTTCCAGGATCGTTCCCAGACCGACACCGACGAAAAAGCAGAGGCAAACCACCAGCAACGGCTTGGCACATTCCAGCTGAAACTTTGCCCCGCGAAGGAAGCTGACGACCAACCAGATGGCCACGCCGATCGTGATCGCCACGAACGGGGCACAAATGTAGGCCAGGTAGTTGGGGCCACCGACCGGGTGCGGATTGCTGGGGTCGTAGCTGAACAGGCCAGCGGGCAACAGTCCCAGGTGCCATTTGTGGGAGTATTCGATCGCTTTGACGCCCAAGAAAACGGTCGCACACGACAGCGTCGTGGCCAGCATCACCGTCAGCAGCTTGTGCTGTTCCTTTTGGGCACAGCGAACGCCCCACGCCATCGTGAAGGAGCTGAACAGCAGGACGCCGGTGTTGATCGCACCGAGTTTGGTGTTCAAGAACTGGCTGCAACCTTCGAAAACTTCCGGCCGCCAAGCACGAAAGATCGCATAGGCACAAAACATCCCGCTGAAGAACAGGACTTCCGTCACCAGGAACAGCCACATGCCCAGCTTGCCGCTGTCAAACTGCTGCTCGGGCGTGTCGAAGTGGTGCGCCAGGTACGACGGGTGATCGTGATCACCGTGGCCGTGGTCGGAATGCCCGTGACCGGGTTGTTCATGCGCGTCGGACGCGAGCCCAGCGTCGGTAGTAGCCATGGATTGAATCAAGCAAGCGAAGGAATGAAAAACAAATACAACTCTGACAATATCAACTGATCGGATCGCCCGTCATCCGGATGCGACGATCCGATGCACCACTACTCACTCGCGTGAGCCGGCGTCTCGGCAGGAGTCTCCAAAGGCACCCGCTCACGCTGCGGTTCCACCTTCACATAGCGATCCAATTCGGTGTCCCAGCGGATGTCGCCAAACTCATAGGGATCACCCACCACCGGCGGACGCTCGAAATTGTAAAACGGCGGCGGTGACGTGCAATTCCATTCCAGCGTCGCACCGCCCCAGGGGTTCGCCGGTGCTTTCTTGCCGTTGTACAGCGACATCAGCAAGACGAACAATGCCACAAACAAGCCGACACCCAGGATCAGTGCCCCGTAGGTGCTCATCTGGTGCAGCGGCGCGAATTCCGGATCATAGGTCGCGTAGCGACGCGGCATGCCTCGGCTGCCCAAGATGAATTGCGGCAGGAAGGTCAAGTTGAATCCGATGAACACCAATGCTGCCGAGAGCAACCCGCCGGCTTCGCTGTACATCTTGCCGACCATCTTGGGCCACCAGTGGAACACGCCGCCCAAGAACGCGACAACCGTGCCGCCGACCATCACGTAGTGGAAGTGTGCGACAACGAAGTACGTGTCGTGCAAGTGCATGTCCGTCGCCAGCGTGCCGAGGTGCAAGCCGGTCAAACCACCGATCGTGAACAAGAAGATGAATGCGATCGCGTACACCATCGGCGTCGTCAGACTGATCGACCCCTTGAACATCGTCGCAACCCAGTTGAACACCTTGATCGCCGAAGGCACCGAAACGGTGAACGTCAACGCACTGAAAATGATCGTCGTGATCGGGCTCATGCCACTGGTGAACATGTGGTGTCCCCAGACGATAAAGCTGAGCAGCGCGATCGCGATCGAGGAGTAAGCGATGAAGCGATAACCGAAGATTCGCTTGTGGCTGTGAACGCTGATCAGTTCACTGATGATGCCGAAGGCCGGCAAAATCATGATGTAAACAGCGGGGTGGCTGTAGAACCAGAAAAAGTGCTGGAACGTGACCGGGTCACCGTTGTATTCCGGGTCAAAGATCCCGATGTGCAAGGTTCGCTCGGCGATCAACAACAGCAACGTGATCCCCAGTACCGGAGTCGCGAGGACCTGAATGATGCTGGTCGAGTACGTCGCCCACAGGAACAGCGGCATGCGGAACCAGGTCATCCCCGGCGGCCGCATGGTGTTGATCGTGACGATGAAGTTCAATCCGGTGAAAATCGAACTGAACCCCAGGACGAATGCACCGGTGGTCGCCAGGATCACCGACGAGTCGGTCGTGGTACTGTAGGGGGTGTAGAACGTCCAGCCCGTGTCCAATCCGCTGGCCAATAGCGCCATCACGAAGAACAACGCACCACCGACCCACAGGTAAAAACTGCTCAAGTTCAATCGCGGGAACGCGACGTCTTTGGCACCCAACATCACCGGCACCAGGAAATTCCCCAGTGCGGCCGGGACGCTCGGGATGATGAACAGGAACACCATGATCGCCCCGTGCAACGTGAACACCTGGTTGTAGATGTCGTTGGGGGCCTTGTCCGGGGCAAGCCACTGGAACAACGCGTTGTTGAACAGGATGCCATCGGGGGCAAACAGGTGCAGCCGGATTCCCAGTGCCAATAGCCCGCCCAACAGGAACGCGCTGGTAACGCCGATCAAATACATCATGCCGATGCGTTTATGATCCAGCGTGAAGGCCCAGCTCAAAATTCCTTTTGAGTTGGTCAGGTAGTTCTCTTGCGGAGTCGGATAGCCAGGGTCATTGACTTCGTAGCCCGACGGCACAGATCCTGCAGACATCTCTCACCTCGATGGAAACTTCATTCGACCAGAGCTGGTGACCGGCTTCGGCATCCGCGGGGTGCGTTCCCGGCAAACCGATCGAAGCCCGACCTTGCGGCACGGCCTGTTAATGAACGTTATCTCGTTTATTCACAAATGGGTTGGTATTGGTTTCAAGGTCAACCACAGTTGTGATTGTCCCAAAATTCCCGACGGTTCGGGAGTCAAAATGCGGAGATCGCTCCGGCTTCTTCGTGATTCTGATTGGGCGTGACCGCCGTTTGCTCATTCGACCGACACGGGTTCCGTATCCGCATTGGCGGCTTCAGCGTCCTCTTCCGCCGCCATTTCGGCGGCCTCTTCGGCCGGCGATTCGGAGGCCTCTTCCGCCGCCATTTCGGCGGCCTCTTCGGCCGGCGATTCGGAGGCCTCTTCCGCCGCCGACGCATCGCCCAAGCTCTTGATGAATTCGATCAAACTGTAAATGTCGTCCTCGGACAGTTGACCCTTGTAGCTGGGCATCACCGGCTGGTAAGCGACGCCTTGCTCGACGGCCACTTTCGCTTTCGGATTCAAAATCGATTCACGGATATAGTTTTCGTCCACCTTGACCGGGTCGCCACCGACAATGTCTCGCATCGTGCCATAGCTGCCCTTGTAGGACGGGCCGACCAATCGGGAGCCGTCGATCGAGTGACAGCTCTTGCATCCGCGACGCTCGTATAGTTTGGCACCGTAAGCCGCCGGTGGTTCATCGCCTCGGGAACTGTACTTTTTGATCCAGGCGTCCAGCTCTGCTTGAGTTTCGTGGACGACCACAACGGTTTGCATCTCCGAGTGGTTGGTCCCGCAATATTCGGCACAGTACAGGTCGTAGAAGTTGTAGCCGTCCGGGGTGCACTGGCGTGCGTCGTAATCCCAAGACAGGTTTTCTTCTTTGTCCTTGTCGGCGAGCTGTTTGCACTCCTCGTCGGTCATCACCTTCTCGCTCGGCTCCATCGCCTTGAACCAGATGTAGTTGAAGCGGCCCGGAACGATGTCCTTTTTGACTCGGAACGAGGGGATGTACAGGCTGTGGATGACGTCTTTGCTGGTCATCGTCAACTTGGTCGGTTCACCGGCGACGACGTGCAGTTCGGGGTGAATCACGCCGTTTCCATAGTTCATCCCCCAACCCCATTTGTAGGCGTCCACGCCGACGTTGTAGGCGCCCTCGGGGATCGATCGCATATCGAGGAAGCCGCGGGCACCGAAGTAGAACATCACCACCAGCAGAAACGACGGTCCGATCGACCAGACCAGTTCCAAGGTGGTGTTGTGGTCGACTTGGCTGTCCGCCGGTTGCCCTTTCGCCTTTCGGTACTTCCATGCGAAGCCGAACAGGGCGACAGCGATCGGGATGAAGAAAATGACACAGACGATGCTGATGAAGTGGAACACCCAATCGGACTCGCCCGAAAAGGACGACGCGGATTTGGGGAAAACCGAGAGCTTGCTGCTGGTGTAATCGCCTAACAGAGACATCATCGCGGGGGCTATTTGTGTCATTGAATTGGAAAAATCTATTCGTAAAAACGACTGCCCGGTGAGCAGTCCCTGCCTATCTCGTTAATCGTTCTGCGACGGGGGTTGCCCGTCGGTCGGTGATTCATTGCCGGGGAACGTCGGCACCGTATCAGCCTCGAGCCGCGCCGCGGGATTCCCCTTGCGACCGACCCAGTAGGGAACCAATGCCGTCAGCAAGACACCGATGAACCCCAGTCCGCACAACCGCATGATTCGCCAAGCGTGCGGGGTGTAGGAATTGGAATCCGGGTCGTAGCTGTAACACCACAAAATGAATTGGTCGACCGCGTTGCCCACGGTACCTTCGCCCGCCTCGACCAACGCCAACTTCAATTGTTCCGGCGGAAAGTCGATCGACAGCGAATACCGCGTGATCACTCCCGTGGGGGAAACAAATGCCAGCATTGCCGGGTGGTTGTATTGTTTGTTGGCCGCGTCGTATCGGTATTTGAAACCCAGCGTCTCGGCCAACTTGTTGATGATCGGTTGCTTCGCCGTGGCGAACGTCCAACCCTGCGCCGCGCCGGGTTGATTCGATAGCGTCGACACGTATTTCTCTTTCGTTTCCGCCGCGCGACGACTGGTTTCGTTCGGGTCGATACTGACGGTCAAAATCTTGAAGTCTTTGTTGAGCTGAAGGTCCAGCTGGTTCAGCGATTCGGTCAGCTTATTCAACTGAACGCTGCACAGCATCGGACAATCGCTGTAGTTGAGCGTGACGATCGTCGGCAGATTTCCGTTGAAGATGTATCCGGTTTTGATCGCGTTGCCTTCGGAATCCGTCAGCGGCAAGTTGGTCGGAATCACGTCTCCCAGATTTTGAACCACCGTGATCCCCCGTGCTTCGGGAGGCAGGTTATCGTTCAAGTCGACTTTCGCACCGAGTCGGACCCCATCCTGAGCCAGAGACTCGGTCGGTGGGCCCAGTACCGCCAGCAACGTCAGCGCAGCGACTGCGGCGAGCCACACGATGCCCCCGTTGCTCGATGGTGTCCGCGGTTCAGGTTGCGTCTTTGGTTTCAGCATTGTCTGAGTGGTTGTCGGATTCCGATTGGCTTTCCTGTGCCACCAATTCCATCGCTTTGGAAATCGGAATGGTCACGTTTCCTGTCAACGGGTCCGCCCCGTACTTGGAAATTGAGCCAACTTGGTCGTTCAAAACTGCGTTCTGCCGCTGGTAGCTGCTCTGAGCCTGGAGGCTTTCTTTGTGAGCATCGACGAGCAGGAAGTACACGTACTGAACCGCTAAAATGGTCACCGCCGTCACAACGACGGAAGCAATTCCGATGATGAAAATCTGTCTGGTGTTCAGATCGTCGTATTTTGCCATGGCTCTACTTCGAAGTTTATCGAGCGGAGGGAGTCTGGAGTGCTAAAAAACAGGGACGTGCGACGTGGTGTCCCCCGGAAACGCTAAATATTTTCGAAAATGATCGATTCACGCAGCCGTGGATCGCGAACGGGAACCACACGATTGCCCCCCGCCACGCGAAGCACCAACCCGATCACCAGTGTCGACATGCCGACGACACACAGCAGACTGGCCAAAATCCCCAGCGGGCCGCCGAAACCGGGCACGGTGTGGGTCTCGATCACGCGAGCTTCTGGCATCACGATCCAGTAGATGTCGATGAAGTGCACGACCAGGATGTAGGCCGCCCAAAACGCCATCATCCCCGGACGACGACGCACGTGGCGACTCATCGTGCCGAAGAACGGAATCAACCAGTGGAAAAAGATCAATCCGATCGAGATGTATCCGAATCCGCCATCCTGACGGCTGTAGAACCATTCGGTCTCTTCGGGAATGTTGCCGTACCAAATCAGCATGTATTGGCTGAACGAGATGTAGGTCCAAAACACGATGAAGCCGAAGATGTACTTGCCCAAGTCATGGTAGTGCTCCGGCGTGACCTCTTCCTTCAACGCCCCGGCACGTTGCAGCAGATACGTCAGCAGCGTGATCACGCAATGTGCCGCCAAGATACCGCCGGCGAAGATGTAAACGCCGAACATGGTCGAGAACCACATCGGTGCCAGACTCATGCCCCAATCGAAGGCGGCAAAGGTCAACGAAAGCGAAAATGCCATGACCGCGGGCCCGGACCAGTATTGCATGCGGTCGGTCGCTGCTCGCTCGCCCGTTTCGTCCTGGTTGACGCTGCCACGCCAGTAGTAAACCGCCAGGGCGCCCCAGATGCCGAAATAAATCAAGGCGCGGATCACGAAGAACGGAGCGTTGAGAAACAGTTTCTTGTTTTCCCACATCTGCTCGTTGAGATGCAGCTTGGACGCGAACTCCGGATCGGTCCAGACGAACAGGGCGCCTTCGCTGAAGACCGAAAACAGGATCGGCAAGAACAAGAACGCCATCGGGACGATCATGATCATCATGCATTCGGCGACCCGGCGGACGACCACGCTCCAGCCCGCACGGACCAGGTGTTGGATCAAGACGAAGAACAGGCAACCCAGCACGATCGTCAGGACGTACAGGAACGCGACCAGGTAGGCGGACATCCCGAACCGCGGCATGTCCGCATCACTGACGGCGAAGGCCATGCCCATACCGACCAGCAGGGCGATGAGTCCACCGCCGAGCAGCGGCATCTGCAAGCCGCGAAGTGATGCAGGCAGCTGGAAGGCCGGATCATCGGCCGGTTTGACAGCGGGAGCGGCGTGTTCTGACATGGTCAAATCGGTTGTCGTTAAGTGCGGTGACGGTGGTGACCGCGTGGTCGAGTGATATGGGAATTTCGTGATCGGCGTGACCGCAAGCGGCCGCAACGCCGAGTCGTTAGGATTGTGTTTGTTTGCGAGCGGCCGCGGCCTTCTCCGCTTCTTCGGCTTGACGCTTCAATTCGGCTTTCACGTCTGCGACCGCTGCTTCAACGGCGGCCTTTTCGGATTCCGGCACCAGGTCCATCGATGCGTTCTGGCTCTTCTGCAGGGCTCGCACGTAAGCGACGATCGCCCAGCGGTCCTTCAACTTGATCTGGCCCGCATAGCCGGGCATCTTGCGGATCCCGTTGCTGATCGTTGAAAACAGTTTGCCGTCGGGATACTTGTCTGCGTACAGGGTTTCTTGGTGCATCGATGCCGGCGGGACCCAGGTCGGGGCATTGATCGATTGGGCGCGCCGGGCAACCAGGCCGTTTCCGTAGCCATCCATCCCGTGGCAAACGCTGCAGTAGATCTCGAATTGTTGTCGGCCTTGGGCCAGCAGTTCGGCGTCGACGGTCAGCGGGTTTTTTTCCACCCAGGGTGTGGTGTCCATCACGCTGGCCGGTGCCGCTTCGGCCGCTTCGACCGCTTCCTTTTCTTCCGCCTTGGCTTCGTCGTCGGCCAGCATGTAAGCCCGGACCAATCGCTGCACCCGCGGCGGGTCGGACATCGTCAGGGCTTCGACATCGATTCCGGTCAGCATGTCGAGTGATTCTTCCATCTGTCCGCGGGCGACAGTGCCGGGGACATCGGAGCGCATCGCGCGATTGTCGGCGAACAGGCTGGTCACCTGTTGAGCGTCTTTGGACGGCGAGAAATCCATATCGAAAAAGACGTGGAACCGCGGCTTGGAGCTGTTGGTCACCCGCATGGTCAAGATGCAAATCAACGGCACCAGCGACGCGGCAACGGCCAAGCCCCAGATCAGGAACACCGGCTTGGGCACTTCTTTGGGTGAATCGTCTTCGACCACCTCGTTGATGTAATCGCTGCCGGTGTCGGCCAATAGATTCCGCACTCCGCTGGGGTCGTAACGCTCGTCGCTGGCGTCGACGTAGAGGAAGAAACGGTCATCGGTCGCGCGGTCGAACCGCGGGTCGGTGAACATCGGGTTGCTGAACTTCGGCAAACCGTTGAGCGCCCACATGCCGAAGAACGCGCCGAACGACGCCAGCAAAATCGTCAACTCGAATGCCACGGGGATGAACGCGGGCAACGAGATGTAAGGCTTGCCGGAGATGATGTACTTGTAATCGATACTGTTCATCCAGATCTGCATCACCAATGCGATGCAGGTGCCCGTTGCACCGGCGATCAGGCAGATCCACGGCAGCGCGGTCGGTTTGATGCCGAGTGCCTTGTCGATCCCGTGAACCGGGAACGGCGTGTAGGCGTCGGTTTTGGTGTAACCGGCATCGCGAATCCTGCGACAGGCGCTCAGCAATGAATCGACCGTTGTGAATTCGGCCATCATTCCGTGAACGGTCGTTTCTATTTTCGTTTCCGACATAGTTTTCTGATCCATCGAAACAGATCGTTAATGCTTAAAAGAATGAATGATTCAGTTTCTCAGTGACCTTCCGCAGCTTCTTCACCATGGCCGTGCAGGTGAGCCATGTGCTCCTGCTTGGCCAACGTCGCCTTGACTTCTGCCATGTTGATCACCGGCAAGGTGCGGCAGAACAGCAAGAACAACGTGAAGAACAATCCGAAGGATCCGATCAGCATGCCCCAGTCGACCCAGGTCGGCGTGAAGTAGGCCCAGGCACTCGGCAGATAGTCCCGTGACAAACTGCTGATGACAATCACGAATCGCTCGAACCACATGCCGATGTTCACGAAGATCGACACAACGACGATGATCCAGGGCGTCGTGCGAGCTTTCTTGAACCAGAAGATTTGCGGGCTGATGACGTTACACGAAACCATCGTCCAGTAGGCCCAGGCATACGGCCCGAAGGCTCGGTTGAGGAACGCAAATTGTTCCGCGGGCACTTGGCCATACCAGGCGATGAAGAATTCCGTTCCGTAGGCCAGACCGACGATCGAGCCGGTCGCCAAAATGATCTTGCACATGTTTTCCAAGTGCCGGATCGTGATCAGTTTTTCCAGGTTCAACATCTTTCGCGCCGGCACCATTAGCGTCAGCACCATCGCAAACCCGCTGAAGATTGCCCCGGCGACGAAGTACGGCGGGAAAATCGTGGTGTGCCAACCGGGCACCTGCGAGACCGCGAAGTCGAACGAAACGATCGTATGGACCGACAAAACCAGCGGTGCAGCCAGCGCGGCCAGGATCGCGTACGCCTTTTCATAACGCATCCAGTGACGCGACGAACCGCTCCAGCCCAGGCACAAAATCCCATAGGCCATGCGGCGGTACTTGTTCTTGGATCGGTCGCGGAACGTGGCCAAATCCGGAACCATCCCCATGTACCAGAACAACAGCGACACCGTGCCGTAGGTGGAAACGGCGAACACGTCCCACAACAGCGGGCTGCGGAACTGGGGCCACATCCAAAGATTCAAACTGGGGTAGGGTGCCAGCCAAAATGCCAGCCAGGCACGGCCGACGTGAATCCCCGGGAACGTCCCGGCACAGGCGACCGCAAAGATCGTCATCGCCTCGGCCGCACGGTTGATGCTGGTCCGCCATTCCTGACGGAACAGAAACAAAATCGCACTAATCAGCGTTCCCGCGTGACCGATCCCGACCCAGAACACGAAGTTCACGATCGGCCAACCCCAGAAAATCGGCGCCCGGTTGCCCCACACTCCGACCCCGGTGTAGATCAGATAGACGATCAGCAACCCGAGCATCTGCAGCAACGCAAACGCAACCAGGAAGCCGCCGATCCAACCCTTGCTCGGTGGGCGTTCGGCAACTTTGCAAACCGCTTCGGTGATGTCGTGGTACGTCGTTTCGCCAAGGACCAGCGGAGCTCGCTCACCTGGACGTTCGACGGTGTTATCCAATCCGTTTGGAATGGCAAGTGACATGGTCAGTGTTAGCTAGAAAGTGGAATCGGTTTGTTTGGCTTGGTCGTTGCGGGCCTGCGGCACCGCGTGCAGTTTGTCGTCTGCTGAATCAATTCAGCAGACCTTCTGTCAGCGAGCTGACGTCAGTGAGCTTCTTCTTTTTTGTGATCGGAGTCTTGGTGGTCGCCGGCATGATCGTCGCCGTGGGCTTCATGATCAGCGTGATCGTCGTGGCCATGATGCGAGGTGATCGTTGCCAGGTCTTCCAATTGCTGGAGGGTCATCAGACGCGGGTGGGGGTTTCGCACCCGGGCCAAGTACTCCGTCCGCGGTTTGATATTGAGTTGCTCCAGGACGCCGTAGGCTCGCACATCCTTGCGTTTTTTGGCCACGATCGAGTCGGGGTTGGCGATGTTGCCGAACTCAATGGCGTTGGTTCCGCAGGCGGCTTGGCAGGCGGTGATGACATCGCCGTCTTGGATCTGGCGACCGCCATCCTTGCGAGCTTCGATCTTGGCCTTTTCCACGCGTTGGACACAGTACGTGCACTTTTCCATCACACCGCGGCCACGCACGGTGACGTCGGGGTTGAGCACCAGCGCTTGCAGTTTTCGGTTGGCCGATTCGATGGCACCCGGGAATGCCTGGACACCGTAGCCGACGCCGACCTCTTCGTTGTAATTGAAGTAGTTGAATCGACGGACTTTCAACGGGCAGTTGTTGGCACAGTACCGCGTTCCGATACAGCGGTTGTAGGCCATCGCGTTGATGCCCTCGTCGGTGTGGACTGTCGCGGCAACCGGGCAAACCTGTTCGCATGGTGCCGTTTCACAGTGCACACACGCGACCGGCATGTGAACGATCTGGGCGTCTTCGGCATTGCCTTGGAAGTAGCGGTCGATTCGCAGCCAGTGCATTTCGCGGCTGTTTCGGACCTGTTCGGCACCGACGATCGGGATGTTGTTTTCGCTTTGGCAAGCGACGACACAGGCGTTGCACCCGGTGCACTTGGTCAAATCGATCGACATGCCCCACTGCGGCAGATAATCCTTCGCCGGATCGGCTTGGATCTCTTGAATCGGTTCGGTGCCCAGCGAGCCGTATTTGCCGACCTTGGGGACGTGCGGGGCTTTGGGTTGCTCGTTGGCGAACGTGGGCACGTCTTCGAGCAACTTGGTGGTGCCTTCGCGAACCAGGTTGTAGCTTCGACGCTCGGTTTCTTCGCGACCGATGTCGTCGATCGCCCAGTGGTTCTGCGTCGTGGCGAAATCGAATTCGTTGTAATTCGGTCGTCCTTCGACTTTGTAGGCGACCAGCATTTGATCGCTGGTCCGCAGCGGCGAGACGTCAAATCCGACGGCCTCAAGGCCTTCGGCGATAAAGCCGCCGACCTTGCCGACTCGCGAACGCCCGTACCCGATCGACGTCATCACGACCCCGGGAGCCACACCGGGCGTTTCGAAGACCGGCAATTCGATCTTGCTGCCGCCCTTGCGAAGGGTGATGTACAGCCCGTGGTGCAAGCCGAGTGCCTTGGCGGTCGCGGGGCTCATCATCGCCGCGTTGCCCCAGGTGACCTTGGTGATCGACTGCGGCAGTTCCTGCAGCCAACCGTTGTTGGCGAACCGCCCGTCATACAGGCCGTCGGCGGGGGTGAAGACGACTTCGATGTTGTCCTGGTCGATGGTCTTGGCCGATGCGACTTCGGGGTCTGTGCTCGGCAGTTCCGGTGCGGTGCCGGTCACGTCGGCGGTGCGAGCGGCCGTTTTGATCTCGTCGGCGTAGCCGTCATGGAGCAGCTTTCGCCACTTTCCTTCGCTGAGCGTTTCTCCGGCGACCTGGTCTGCGGTTTGACGCACGATCAGCATCGGGTCGATGACGTCTTCTTCCATCATCAGCGCCAGGACTTCGGCGGCCGTGCGTCCGCCCATCAGCGGCAGGATCTGGGGCTGGCAGACGCCATACAGTCCATCGTCGTTGATGCAGTCGCTCCAGGATTCCAGCGGATGGGCCAGCGGCAGTGACCAATCGCACAAGACGGCGGTTTCGTCGTCATATTCGCCCAGGTAGAACACTTTCCCGTCTTGTCGCACCGTTTCGATCATGCCCGCGACGTCGATGTCACTGGGCGAAGTAAAGACGGGATTGTCGCCAAGAATCAGCAACGACTCGATGTCGCCCTGTTTGACCGCGGCGACCAGGTCGGCCAACGATTTTCGCTCCAGGCTCTCGTCCACGCAGGGCGTGAAGGATTGGGCTTTGCCCAGCGAGCCGAGTTTTTGGTTCATCGCAATTCCGGCCGCGACCAGTTCTGGCCCGAGCGAGGGGCCGACCACGACGACCGCATCTTCACCGGCTTCGACGATGTCGTGGGCCAGGCAGTCCAGGAACCGCGATTGGCGTTCCGCGGCGGTGATTTCCGGATCATTGAACGCCAGCTCTTTGCCGTCGTGATTGTGCGTCTCGCCGTTCTTGAGCGCCTCGACCATGCGGCTCAATGCAGCCAGGAATGCGGGCATTTGGCTGGGGCGGAGG
Source organism: Rhodopirellula sp. SM50 (assembly GCF_002289565.1). Lineage (GTDB taxonomy): Bacteria > Planctomycetota > Planctomycetia > Pirellulales > Pirellulaceae > Stieleria. The sequence goes on from NZ_NTFY01000015.1 coordinate 139,036, forward strand.
GGCAGACGCGTATCAGCCATGGTTCCCGTCGTCGTGTAGCCGCCTTCGACCACGTACAAGCGACTCATTTCGCCGTCGATCGGATCACGCCGCTGGGCAAACGTGCGGGCGGCGGTCAACGAACCGGGGTCGTTCCCCAGGAAATCGGCACCGAGCGAGAAGATGACTTTCGCTTCGCTCAAATCCAGCACCTGGTTGGATTCGGTGCCAAGCATTTGCTTGGTCGCTTTCCGCATCACGCCGTCGTGGACGCCGTCGAATTGAGCGATCGTCGCCGCCGGCAGTTTCTCTTTCAGTTTGCCGAGCATCCGGACGGTCGTCGGCGAACTGGTCGGCGACATCAGCACGGCGAAGCCTTTGCCGTTGTCGTTGCTGGCGGCTTTTTGAATCGCCGCGCGTCCCACTGGCAAGAAATCGTCCCATTGCGATTCCTGCTTCCGCTCGCCGCCACGCATCAAGACCGGGCCGTCGTCGCCGCGCGAGCGATCGGGGTCATAGAGCGACAAAATCGACGCCTGGACGTAGGCGTTGGTCCCGGCCGCCGACGGGTGGCTCTTGTTCGGTTCGATGTGCTGCGGACGACCGTCAAAGCATCGGACCAGCAAGTTATGGACCGATCCGGCGAGCTCAAAGTTGGTCGCGCGCTCGTAAAACTCGCCCGGCACTCGGCCCTCGGGGCGGATCACGAACGGGGCGATGATTTCTTCGGGGTAGCGGCATCCCGAAACGCCGGCCATCGCCAGCGAGGCGCCCATCAATTGCATCCAGCGACGCCGCGAGACACCTTCGGGGAACTCCGAAGCGGCGACCGGGAACTCGCGATGCAGATAATTGTTCTGGAATTCCTCGCTGCCGTGCAGTTCCGAAATACTACGCCAGTAAGTCGGGGCGTTGCTTTTCGCGTTGGATTCGTTGTGAGTCATATTCGTTCGGATGGATCGTTCGTAAACGGTGTTTACTGGCGCGGACGGTCAAGCGGAAAGGATCGGCACTATCGGTGACAAACGGCACAGTGACGCTGGGGATGGATGTTGTGCTCGGCACGCTGCTTCTTGGCAAACGCTTCCTGGTCCCAGTCCGCCGGCGGTTCCCAATCAAGCTTGGTGACAAACTCTTTCGGCCGCAGGTGCTCGTTCGGGTTTTCGTGGCACTGGATGCACCACGCCATGGAAAGCTGCTCGTGCTGGTAGACGACTTCCATTTGATCGATCCGCCCGTGGCAACTGACGCAACTGACGCCGGAGTTCACGTGTGCGGCATGATTGAAGTAGACGAATTCGGGCAGATTGTGCACGCGTATCCACTGCATGCTCTTGCCCGTTTTCCAGCTCTCGTGAATCGGTTTCAGATTCACGCTGTCTGCTCGTACGGCCGCCAGGGCCGATTGACCCTGGTCGTTAGCCGGGCTGTGACAATTGATGCAGGTCGCCGTCGGCGGGACCGCGGCGTGGGCGGCGTCAAAAACCGTGTTGTGGCAATAGCGACAGTCCAATTTCAACTGGCCGGCGTGAATCGCATGGCTAAACGGAACCGGTTGCTCCGGCTCGTAGCCAATGTTCAAGGTCACCGGATCGGTCACCAAGCCTCCAACAGCAGCGGCAAATAAACCGCCGCCGCCCAAAGCAGCGCCTAAAACCAGCAAAAACGGGTTGGACCAGCGTGGAAACAAAAAACGTTGCATGATCATCGGCCGGGTCAAATCCGGACGCGTTGGTGCAGAAAAGAACGGAAGACAGTTCGGAGCGGAAGTATCGGTCGGCCACTAGCAAATTGGCAAGGCCACCCGACAAGCGAGCGACATTGTGCCGCGAAGTTTTTGCCGAACGGCGTGAGGCGCATCGTCGCACCAGGCGCACAGACGCCTGATTTCACCACCAGTGACCGTCCGCAGTCACCGGTCGAGCCGAACAACGCATCGAATCGAGCGCCGAAGCGAGCTCCGACACCGCCCAATCTAAGTCGTCGATTTCAAGACGGTATTCAGGCCATTGCCAACCGCCCGGCCACATTTGGTGTGGCGCCGGCCAGCCGTTTTCGCTGCTCGTCTTTTGAATGCGAACCAGTAGACGTGGCAACCCGTGTGCCGCCTCTCCTGACATCGTGGATCGGCTGGTCTCGTCGAGTAATTTACTCCGACTAGGCAACTTGGGCAGAAAGCTGGAGACCCAGCGACAATCCTCGTCTCCGGTTGCGGGGTCGTGGGAGGCGTGGTTGATCGTCGAACGCTTGGCCGCCTCACTGGTGTAAACCATTACCCCATGCTCGTCGGCCAGACGTCGGCACAACAAGTCGCGCGTTTCTTGACGACCGGTCACCAACGCCAGCGAGGGTGCCGCCGCGGACAGGTGATCGGAGATCTCTTGCAGCGACCAGCCGAATCGCGGATCGCGAAAATGGGCCGCCACATCGCAGGCCGGTTGCAGCACGAATTGCCGTGCGGTGTAACGTGGATGGGGCACGACCAAGCCGGTCGTCCCGCCGACCAGGTTTCCATGCAGGACGACATCCAAGTCAATCGAACGCGCGCCCCAACGCCGTCGCCGCTCGCGTCCGAGCGCCTGTTCGAGTTCTTGCAGCAGTCCCAGCACCGCCCGCGCCGGGGCTTCGGTTTGGAACACTCCGATCGCATTGAGAAAGGGTTCCTGTCCCCCCGGGCCTCCGATCGGCGGTGTTTCGAACAGCCGACTGGTCTTCAGCGCGTCGCCGTCGAGGATCAGATCGCTCGCCGCCACCCGTTGTGCCGCCGAAGCGATCAAGTCGCGACGGTCTCCCAGATTGCTGCCGAAGCTGATCACGCACTGAGAGACGTGTCGGTGTTTGGCGGCCCGTTGACCGGGCAAGGGGCGTGACAGGGGGTGGCCGGGCTGATTCATGACGCGGATTGTAGCTCCTTTGTCGCAGATCAGCAGCACACTCTTGGGAGGCAATTCAAGTGGGATAGGCTTCCAGCCTGTCGACGCGGAATGAACAACCGTTGGTCTCTAGCCTCCAGGCGATTCCCGGTCGCTGCTCCGCAGCGAGCGTGGGCGGCTGAAGCCCAATACCGCTAAGTTAAGCGTCGTTTCTTCAGATGAGGGCCCGTAGGCTCGCGCCAAACGGCTGACATTCGTTTGATATCAGCCGGTTCGCGCCAGCGTCCGGGCCCCCTCATTCATGTTAACTTAGCGGTATTGGGCTTTAGCCTGCACACCAACACGTATGCCCGTGCCATTTGTACCTGACCCACGGGGGCAATGCGAAGATTCCAAGCTGACAAAGCACTACAGTCTGCGGAACATCAGCAATCGCATTTCGGCGACTTGACCGCCGGGAATCTCGCTGGCTTTTAATCGCAGCGTTTTTCGACCGGGGCTCAGTTCAATCGTCCCCAGCGTCATCGGCTGCCACCGCCGCACGTAACCTTCTTGCCGCGGCACCCGGTCTTCCTCGGCGCCGACAAGCGGGCTTTCCACCGCCGTCTCGATCTTGGCCGACAGCGTCTCGTCACCGAGCGACAGCTCGATCGTCGCTCCCACGTCTTGCCGCGGGCAGGCGTAATACATCTGCACTTCGTAGCGTCCGCTGCCGAGCACGTCGACGTCCCAGCGGATTTCACTCTCGGTGTCCGTCCAGTCCAACAGGTACGTACAATTGGGGAATCGATTGCTGCGGCGGATCGTTCCACTGAAGGTGGCATCGCGGGCGGGCAACTGTGTCCATTCGGCCTCGGGATGCCTCAGCGGGAACGGCCGCGTGCCTTCGACGATCGCATCGGCAAAGCTCTGCTTCCACGATTCGATCGCCGCCCCCAACCGTTCGGCGACCTCGGGCTGTTGCCCGGCCAGATTCGTTTTCTCGCGGCGGTCGGCGACGATGTCATACAATTCGCCATTGTCCTGCATCCGGTACTGCTGTGTCCTGACCGTTGCGCCGTTGCGCCAGCGGCTAAAGATCAAGCGGTCGCGGTGGCTCGGGGCGGTGCCTGCGCCGGAGAGTTCGCCAGCGATTGAAACGCCGTCGAGCGGTTTTCCATCGAGCTGTTTGGACTGCCAATCGATGCCGGCGAATTCCGCAAGTGTGGGCAGCAAGTCGATCGCGCCGCTGATCGAGCGGACGACCGTTCCGGGTTGAATCTTTTGGGGATAGCGGATCACGCAGGGAGATCGCAGCCCGCCTTCGTGGGTGGATCCCTTGCGGCCGCGCAGGCCTCCGTTGAACCGTGCCCCGTTGGGGCCGTTGTCGCTGAAGTAAACCACGATCGTGTCCTTGTCTTTCCCGGTCGTCTTGAGATGTTCCAGCAATCGGCCGACGTTGTCGTCGATGTTTTCGCACATCGCCATCGCCGCCCGCGTGTGCGGGATGTTTTGACGTCGGCTGTTTCCCGGTTCCGGATCGGGAACCATGGCTTTGTCCGCGAACTTGTCCCAGTACTTCTGTGGCACTTGCATCGGCGAGTGCGGCGTGTTGAGCGCCAAGTAGACAAAGAAAGGCTGGTCGCCGGATCGGCTGACGAAGTCCATTGCGTGATCGGTCAAGTCGTCGATGATGAACCCTTTGCCCTGGACGATCCGACCGTTGTGTTCCAGCATCGGGTCGAAGTAGTTGCCCCAGTGCCCGCTGCAGAATCCGTAGAAATCGTCAAAGCCCCGTGCGTTGGGATGGTACGGCCACTGCATCCCGCTGTGCCATTTTCCGTAGGCCGCGGTGGCGTAACCGGAGTCGCGAAAGACCTCGGCGATGGTTTGTTCGCTGGCGTCAAATCGTTCGCCGCCGGCGGACGTGCTGTAGACGCCCATGCGCGTGTGATAACGGCCGGTCAGAAATTCGGCGCGCGTCGGTGAGCAAACCGCGCAGACATAAAAGTTCTCAACCTGAGCCCCCTGACGCGCGATCAAATCGATGTTCGGGGTCGATAAATTCGGGTTGCCGTGCAGACTCAAGTCGCCCCAGCCCTGGTCATCGGCCAGAACCACGATCACGTTCGGGCGATCCGGCTGACACGACGCACGCGACGCGTCGGTGACGGCAAGGGTTGCGACAAGCAGCGACAGCAGAAGGGAGCGGGGAAGCATGGTGTGTGACGTCATTCGGTGGGACGGGGCGGAACGCAGGCCCAGTGTAACTGGGGCGCGCCGTCATGTGGGTGCGCGCGCCCCTTGGTGTATCATTGAATCCAACCTATTGGCGGTTGGACTCACCGCTTGCTCATCGTGCCAGAAGTTCTGCCGGGCTGTCGCACAAAAATAACACCCACGGATGGCAAGGCGGACCCACGGATCACAAACTGCCAAACATCCGTGGGCCTGCGCTGCCATCCGTGGGCTCATTGATGTCTTCAACTTTCCACAATTTGCAGCCCAGTTGCTCAAAACTCCATTAGCGCAACGGCAAAATGCACGGTCAGCACGAACAGCGTTGTCCATAGCACGGTCGATGTGATCGATCGGCTGACGTCGCTCGCCGAACGCTTCGGCGCCAGTCCCTGATAATAGGCGATCGTCGCGGTTCCCAAGCCGCATACGACGTTCTTCAAGAGCACCCACTTCCATCCGACGTGCAGCCAGGGGGAGTCGCCGGCCAGGTTGCGTCCGAAATGCTGTTCCCAGAAATAAGGGCCGACGTCGGGATAAGACGCCGTGAACGCGACCATGCTGATGAAGCGGGCGGCGTAAAACGCAAGCGACTCCAGAATCGGAGTGCCGATCACAAACGCAATCACGATCGGCAGCAGCAAATACGCACGCGGGGCAACGCCCAGTGTTCGCATCGCATCGACTTGACCGCCGTACTGTTTGACGCCGACGTCCGCCGAAACCGCCGCACCGCAGCGTGCCGCGACCAAGATGGTTGCCAGGATCGGCACCAACACACGGTACAGCGCGAATCCGATCGATGCCAACAGTTCATCGATCAACAACGGTTGGGTGTACAACCGAAAGGGCAGGAACCGAAACGTGAAGTAGGTGGAAGTGAATCCGACGATCAGTCCGGCGATGATCAGATAGATCCAGGCCGATGGCCCGGCGACCAGCCGCAAGTAGTGCAGCGTGAATCGGATGGCCCAACGAACGCGCGGAACGATCGGCAGCAGATCCAGCGGCAGCCAAAACGCGGCCGACACGGCGCCACCGGTCGTTTCCAACACGGGGTTGATGACACGCCCGATCATCGATTTACGTTTCGCCGGGGCGGACGTCGCGTCGTCTTCCAAGGTGGAAACCGGGACCATGCGTTCGGGGATCTCGCCCCACTGATCGCGACCGATTTCGATCAAGTCCTTTTGTTGTGGATCGAGCAATAGCACCTTGTCAGCGATCGGCAACAAGGTCTCGTAGTCGTGTGTCACCACGATGCTGGTTCGGTGATAGGTCGATTGGGTTTCGCGAATCAATTCCGCGACTAATCGTCCGCTGGCCGAATCGAGCCCACTGGTCGGTTCGTCATAGAGCAGGACATCGGGTGAAGCGGCAAGTGTGCGGGCGATCGCCAAACGCTGTTTCTGGCCGCCGCTCAGGTCGGCCACCGAGGTCTTCAGCGGAACCCCCAAATGTTCCAGCCACTGCCGGGCGTTCCACGAGACCGGTTCGCTCTTCGGATTGCCGGCGACGCGTTTGGGGCGATGGTCGATCGCGAATTGGACGTTCGCGGTGGCGGACAACTCATCAAAGAGCGCGAACTGTTGAAACACGATCCCTACTCGGGGACGCTCCGATTCGGTTTCGCTGCGCCCGATCGTCCCGGACCAGCGGATCGATTCACCCTGTTGGGGCAACAGTCCCGCCAAGATCCGCAACAAAACGCTTTTCCCCGCGCCGCTGCCGCCGACCACGACCGTGATCTTGGCTTCGGGGAATCTCGCATCGACCTGCTCCAGCAAACAACGGTCGCCCGCGACGACGCACAAGTCCTTCAGGCACAGCGGACTGACGGGCATGTCTTCCAGTGCAGCGTCGGCGGTCGATTCGGGGTCAGGGGGCATAGGCTCAATCTTCGGGGCGTGGTTTCAGGTCATGCTCTAGTGCTGTGTCAGCGTTTAAGGTTCGCGTTACGTTTATCGAGCGGAAAAGGGGTCAGGTACCAAAAACCAAATGGCCCGAAGGGTGCTTCGCATTTTTGGTACCTGACCCCTTTTCCGCGGCACCAGTTTACAAGTCGCCAGAGCGCTACCGTTCCGCCGCCAGATAAACGATCGGGTAGGGCATCGGGTTTCGGGCGACTTCGATTGTGCCGTTGCCGGCGCCGGTGTGCCAGGCGACGATCCAGCGGCGGTCCTTGCGCAAGATCTGGCTGCGGAGCACGCGGGCGAAATCGGGATTGATGCCGTCTTGTTCGGACCCAAAAATCTCGTCACCGATCTGGCGGATCACCGGTTCCAACCGTTGGCCGGCGATGTCAAAGGCCGCTTCTGCCTCGGGGCTGCTCCACACGTCACGCCAGACCCCACGCAGGCGTTCGTTATCGACAAAGGTTTCTTTCAAGATCGTTTGGACCAATTGGCGGCTCTGGGGGTCCTCGGCGATCTCCTCGGCCACGCCGGCCAGTTCCCTGCGGATCGCCGGGCTGGCCGAAATGTCGCGGACGCTGCGTTGGATCGCGATGACGACATCGTCCATGTGTTTTTCCAATACCGGAACCGCTTCCTCTTCCACGAACCGCTGCCATTCTTCGCGCACCAAGTCTTTCTGCGGCAACGGCGTCTTGTCGTAGATCGCCCGCCATCCGAAACGGAACAGGGAGGCGCGGTCCCACATCTCGCGACCGATTTCTTCGGCCGGCGGTTGGCCGTGCTTCTTGACGATCGGCAAGATTTCGCGGCGGGCCATCGGGATCAGTCGTTCCTGGACTAACTCGTCGTGCCAGCGATGAGCGGCCGCATCCAGTTCGTCGCGGTGCCGGGCGACGGCCAGGCGGAACTCGTCTTCGATCACCGGCAGCGACTTTCGAAAGCTGTCTTCGACCAGCGGAATGAAGGCTTGTGACAGATCCTCGCCGTGACGAGCCATCGCGGCGGACAACTGGTCGCGGATCACTTTCTGCTTCGCCGGGGGGAACAGCGTTTCCACCACCTCGCTCAATCGTCCGGTGCTGTGGTGCTGAAACAGCTGGCACTGGTCGGCCGGAACGTCCCAGCTGTACCACGTGATCAAAACGCGGCGGCCTTTGGGGAGAGGTTCTGCGGGAAGGTCATCGGGCCGCTCGCTGTCGGGGGTGGCGATCGACGCAACACGACCGACCTGATGAAAGTCGGCCTGCCCGCCGGCCTGCCCGCCGGCCAAAAACACCGGGTCGCCCGGCTGCAGTCGCCCGGTCGGGTCGATGGCCACGATCTGCGTCTCCTGCCGTGCGACGTAGCGTGCGATCGACTCGAGCGTCTGTTGCGATCGGTCGCCCTGCTCGGTCGTCTGCATCCAGCGCGACGCGGCGACGCCTGTCGAAACCAGCGTGATCAGCCAGAATCCCAAGCCGATGATTCGTTTGTTCGTCCGTTTCAAATTGCTGGTTTCCGTGGTGAAAAAACAATAATCGGGAATCGGGAGTGATTCGTTTTTCGTCCGCACTCACCAAAGCTTGGCAAACCAATTAGAATGGCGGCTTCCTACCTTACCCCCTCCCGATTCCATTCTACGTGCGTCCGATGTCTGCCATGCAACAATTCGTCGCCCCTTCGCGTCTCCTTGTACCAATTCTGTTCGCCGCGCTTCTAGCCGTTTCGGTCCGCCCCGCCGTCTCCGATGACAAGCCGGAGGCCGCGAAAGCGGAAAAGGTCGAGGCCGAAAAACAGGACGCGGAAGCCAAAAAACCGGCCGAGGCCAAGCCTGAAGACGCGAAGCCGGCTGAAAAGCCCGCCGAAAAGAAACCGGCTGAAAAGAAGCCTGAAGAAAAGAAGCCTGAAGAAAAGAAGCCTGAAGAAAAGAAGCCTGAAGAAAAGAAGCCTGAAGAAAAGAAGCCTGCCGAGAAAAAGCCTGAGGCGAAGAAAGAGGAGAAGAAGGCGGAACCCAAGAAAGAGGCTCCCAAGCCCGTCGCGTCCGCCTTCAAGGACAAGGCGCTCGAAGAGGCGGTGCGGGCCGAGGTGTTCGCCAAACGGTTCAACGACGAACCGATCACCAAGGAAGACGTGGCCAATATTTCTCGCGTCGTCGGCGTCGGCAAGCAAATCAAAGATCTGTCGGGGCTGGAGCATTGCCATGCATTGATGTTGATCGACTTGGCGGACAACCAGATCTCGGATCTGACCCCGATCGCCAACCTGAAACGCCTGCAATCGGTCACCTTGGCCGGCAACCGCATCAAGACCCTCGATCCGATCAAGGAGCTGACCGGGATGCAGTACTTGGATGTCTCGCGGAACGAGATCCAGGACTTGAGCCCGCTGGGTAAAATGTCCAATTTGCGGACGCTGTATCTGGCAGAGAACCGCGTCGCGTCGTTGGATCCGATCGCGCCGCTTGCGAAGATCTGGTCGCTCGATGCGTCTGGCAATGAGTTGAAGACGGTGGAGCCGGTTGCCGGGCTGAAGTGGATCACTTCACTCGATTTACGCAACAACTACATCGAAGACTTGACGCCAATCGCCCAGTTGCCGGCGCTCAATATCCTGCAGCTGAACAACAATCCGATCAAAGACCTCTCGCCGTTGGTTCAAGCCTGCGAAGCGGACAAGGCTGGTGAGAACCGCTTCGCGCCGTATCTGCGATTGTTCCTGGGCGGCAACGAGATTCCTGAGAAAGAGAAGGTCGCCGCCATCGAAGCCCTCCAGGCCTGCGGCGTGAAGGTCAAGCAGTAGGTCACGCTGTGCGTGACGATCGGCTGGTCCGTCTATCGATAAAGGTCAAGCAGTAGGTCACGCTGTGCGTGACGATCGGCATGCACAGCATGCCCTACGGTTGGCGGCCATCGGCATGCACAGCATGCCGTACAGTTACGGCGGTCGGCATGCACAGCATGCCCTACGGTACAAGCATCTGCTCGTAGGCTTCCGTCAGGTAGTCCAGCGGGTAGATGCAGAACGAATGTTCGCGGCTGTTCCAGATCGCGGCCTCGCGCCGGCGGTGTTGCAGTTCGGCCTTCTCCGCTTCCAGCGACTTGCGCAAGCGTTCCAGCCGCGACGCCATCTGCTGATTCAGCGCCGTGATCTGCTCGTGCCAATTCCGCCGCCGCCCCTTGGCGGGAATCGCGGCCAGCAGTTCCCGTTTGGCGGCGATCCATTGCGGATCGATCTTGCCGCTCCCGGCGTAACGTTCTGGCTGGAAGTCTAAATCACGAAGCTGTCGATTGCGTTTGCGGATCTCCGCGTCGACTTCCACAAGGGGGTAGCGTTGGTGTCCCGGCAGCAGCACGGTCGACGACATCACCATAAAACGCGGCGGATCCACATTCCAGAACGCTCGGCTGATCAAGTCACCGAGCTGATCGTATTTACCGCCGCCGATGCCGTGCAGGAACAGATCGCTGAGCACCAAGCGTGCATACATCGTCGTGATCAACGCCCGGCTGCGAATCTTGAATTCGGGACTCGCCAGCGCCAGAAACGCGTCGGCCGCTGCATTCTGATTGGCGGCGTCAATTTTGCGATGTCGCTTGTCCCGGTCGCTGATCTCCATCACCGAGCCGGCAGCGGAAATTCGCACCCAGACGCTACGTCGTTTCGGCGATTGATTGCCGTAGACCCAAAACGGGGCTTCCAGCCATTCGCCGTCGCGTCCCAGATTGGGCACCGGGTGAGCCTTGCTGCGAATGCCATGGGCAGCCCGATAGAGCTCTGTCGCTGCGTTGTAACACTCGTGGAAGCGGGGCAAGTCACTAAGAATCTGCATCGCAAACGAAGCAAACGCGTCGCCGCGACAGACGACGCTTTGTGGGATCTCCAGAGTCTGCAATCCCAGATCGGCTTCCAATCGATGGCGGCCCTGGGCCAGCGCGCAGCCGGCATAACCGCAGCGGTTGATCGCGTCACGAGAATGCTGCCACAGCGTTGGGATCAGTGGATTTTCAACGATCCCGGCGACCGTCTCGGCCACGTTGCGATCAAACACGTCAAACAGCTCGCGATCCTCGACCAGCGATTGTTCATAGGGAACGCCGCCGCCACGACGGTCGAACGCGATGGTTTTGAATCCGACCGTGCCCGCGTCGCCGGTGAGGTGCGGAACTCGCACGCTGCTCGGACCCGCGACGTCACTATCGACGACCAAATTGACGGCGACGGAGCCGGATGTTTTGCCGACCCGATCGAGCGCAAAGTTCTTGAACCAGACGCCCGGGTGGAACAACGTCGGCTGGTGACCGGCCATCACGATCGTTTGATCGGCAGAGCCGGCGAACCCGATGTCCCGATAGGCCGAGGTGTAGCGGCGGGCGTCGCGCAACAATTGTTCGCGCGCCGGTCGGCGCAGCGATGAGATCTCAACCGGGTACGCCGCGGCCCGCGACTGGTTTTCCACCATCATCGCCGCGGCACCCTCGATCGGCGGATGGATCAAGCTTTCGCGGTCACCACGCGGCGCGTGGAACGCCTCGAAATTGGAATCGGATTCCACGTCTAACCAGCCTCGTGTACGCAGACCAAATCTCCGCTGGCCGCGTGGGTGACATGACGGCCGCTGGCACACAGCCGCGCGATCTCGTCGTCGATCACCTGATTGTAATGTTTCAACCGCGTTTCTGCGTGGTCGAGCGCACCACCGAACGATCGCTCCAGATCCAGATAGATCAACGGCACCGCCATCTCGGCGATCCGCAATCCGGATTCGGCCGCCTGGACCCACAACTGCAGCGGCATTGCGTAGCCGGTATCGGTGATGGAAAAATGCCGCAGCGCTTCGCTGCGATAGGCTTTGAATCCGCAAAATGCGTCGGTCAGTTGCAGCCCCAGCCGCCGATTGAGATCGGCCGTGATGCGGCGGTTGATAAACATCCGCTCCTCCGGGGGCGCATCGTCACCTTCGAAGTGATGCAGGTAGCGGCTGCCCGAAACGATGTCGGCCGAGCGGGCCATGTCGATGAAGGCGGGGATCCGTTTCGGCTGGTGCTGGCCGTCGCAGTCGAGTGTGACGACGCCATCGAAGCCGTTTGCCAGGGTGTAGTCGAACGCGGTTTGCAGCGCCGCGCCATAGCCGCGATTCTGCTCATGACGAATCACGGTCACGTCGTCACGCTGGCTGAGCAGTTTGTCGGTCCCGTCGGACGAACCGTCATCGACGACGAGCACGTTGGGCGCATATTGAACGACCTGGTCCAAAATCTCACTCACGTAGTCGACTTCGTTGTACACCGGCAGGGCGGCAAGCCATTTCTCTCGTCTCGTCATTTCGACTCCATCATCTAGGTCGGTAAACTTCGTGGTCTGACCAGCGTTCGGTGGGCCTGGCGGCGGCCGGAACACTGGCACGGGCGCCGCCGGCTTCCTACCAAGACTACTCGTCCGAGCTGCCCGGTCTTACAGCCGAACGCGGGAATCAGCGTCGTGAAGGAAACTCGCTCCGCCCTATTCTCTCATGAATCCGAGGGTTCGCACACCACGCCGCAAACGCCATGCCGCCAGCTGGTAATGACATTTTGGCAGTTTGGACCGCCAAGGCCCAGCATTGCGGCGGCCGGGCGAGCGATTCATCTCCGCGCCGCGCGCTGACCGGGCGGTTGATTGATTCGGGATCTGCCGAGTCAATGGTGAGCCGCTGGCCGTTAGGCCTCGGGCGGGCGCCGGAATGCCCGGCCGCTTACGCGTCACGGCTCACTCAATCAACAGACCGTGACGCTTCCCGCTGACATCATCCCGGCGAGGCAATCCCGGCAGACGCCGTCGGCGGCCTGTTGATTCAATCCGATCACACGTGGGATCAGCCCCCTGCCGCGAATCAAAACGCGTCGCTTGTGGTCCAAGGAAAGCGATCGCGATCCAAGTATCCCGAAGGGATTTCAGCGAGTTTGTCCGGAGGTCAGCGCAGCGCCACCTCCGGGGAGCCCGTCGCCGACTCCGATCGACCCCGTCGGGCAACGCTGTGAAGCATTTTTCCCATGTGTTTCTTGAGGTTTTAGCGGCAGGGCGCGAGCCCTCCGAGGCTGTGAGTTATTGGTTTACATCAGCACTCACCTTCGTTTTTGACATGATTTCAAAAACGGACAGAAAAATT
>NZ_NTFY01000016.1 GCF_002289565.1 Rhodopirellula sp. SM50
GACCCCAGGCTATGTTGTTGATGCCCTTTGGGCAAATGCTGCGGAACGGTTTCCGCCTAAGATTCGGACCGGCTGCAACAATCAATTCCGCGCAGCCCAGGCTCCGCCTGGGAACACCATTCTCCAAAGGCTCCGCCTCACCGCGTCCCCGAAACGTGTGGCGGAGCCACCCTCACACTGCGTTCCCAGGCAGAGCCCGGGAACGAGTCAAACGAGTCAAGGCGTGCCGTCGAACACTTCGAACTCATACCGCGCCCGATAGGTCTGGCCCGGGCCGATATCAAACGCACCGACGACGCACGGCGAGATGCTGAAATACGGTTTCGTCGGATGCAATCGAACCGGATCGGGATACTGCTCATTGAGCGGCGATGGTGTCACTTTAACGCCGGCAACGTGATGCTGGCCCTGCGTCTGGTCCACGATCCCAAACAGCGCGGTCCACTCGGGACGGCTATGGTTGCCGAGTCGACGGTCATGGCCTTGGCTGGTTAAAAACCGATGCCGCGTCAGTTCCAACGGCGGCGCGTCGGCCTGGGGTTGTTTGACAAACGCGGCCAGGGCCTTGGCCGATGGAGCGGAATACCAGGCGTTGTTGCCACGGAAACCGATACCGCCGTAGTGATACTCGTTGATCGACAACGGGTGCTCGGTGATGTTGGTTTGTTCGGTCGAAAACTCGATCACGTAGCGCGGTCTCTTCTGATCATCGGCGGAATCGTCTACGCCGGTCCCACCGCTCACACCGACCGTCCAGACGTCGTCCAAAATCGCTTCGCGCACCCCTTGGTCATCGATGGCGTAGTGTCTGACCGCGACGGAAAACTCCGTGCGTTCCCCTTCGCCGCCGACTGCGATCACCCGCTCGTGAAGCACCACACCGAGCTGCTTGAGCTGATTCCAGAAATCCACCTTCTTGCCACGAAAACTGGTATCCGTCCAAGCGGCGAACAATCCATGTTGATGCGGATGATCGGCGGCAAAGTCACCGCTGACCATGCGACCGGCCGGCGAGTAGATCGGGTGGATGTAACCGCTCCGCTGATACCTCGGATCGATCCCTTCGGGCGCCTTGGGTGCAGTGAGGTTGTATCGCAAGACCTCGGATTGACCGCAATAAACGATCACATGATCGTCCGATTGCACACAGCGAAACAACGGTCCCGAGCGCGAGCCAGCGTCGTCCTGTGCTTGCACCGCATCGGACACGATCAGTGTGAACACGAGTGCGACGGCGAGGGAGAGAGGACGCCAAAACGATGAATGCAACATTGCCGGACCAGAGCTCGTCGGAGGAAAGAACCACCGCCGGATTGTAGCAAAAGCCGACGTCGCAAGCGTCGAGCGGAAAGTGGGAGTAAGCTTCCAGCTTGCCTTCTCGTTTCACTCGTGAAACCCAAGCTGAAAGCTTACGCCACTTTCTTGCTGAACCTAAAAGAGCATCAAACCACTCGATAGGCCTGCTTGGTGCGTCGCCGCGCGACACCGGTGTCCAAGGCCGATTGAGCGACGGCTTTGGCCACCTCGCCACAAACACGACGATCAAAGACGCTGGGGATGACGTAGTGGTTGGTCAGATTTTCCGGCGAGATCACGTCGGCGATCGCGTCGGCAGCGGCCAGTTTCATCGCGTCGTTGATGGCGCTGGCACGAACGTCCAAGACGCCGCGGAACAGTCCGGGAAAACACAACACGTTGTTGATCTGATTGGCGTAGTCACTGCGTCCGGTCGCGACGATTTGCACGTGCTCGTCGGCGACCTTGGGATCGATCTCCGGGTTCGGATTGGCCAGCGCGAAGACCACGGCATCTTTGCCCATCGAAGCGACATCGTCAGCGGTCAACACGTTGGCGACACTGACTCCCACAAACACATCCTTGCCCCGGATCACGTCCGAGAGCGTCCCAGATTGTCCGTCTTGGTTGGTGTTTTCGGACAACCAGACTTTGATCGAGTTATGAGCGATGTCGGTGCGTCTGTTGTGGATCGCGCCTTTGCTGTCACAGACGACGATGTCCGTGACGCCGGCTTGCATCAACAACTTTGCGATTGCGGTGCCCGCCGCACCGGCACCGTTGATCAAGACGCGTGCCCCGGCGAGATCTTTGTTCAGAAAACGCATTGAATTCTTAAGCCCCGCCAGGACAACGATCGCCGTCCCGTGCTGGTCGTCATGGAACACCGGGATCTCAAGCTCGCGTTCCAGCCGCTCTTCGATTTCAATGCACCGCGGTGCAGAGATGTCTTCCAAGTTGATGCCGCCGAACGTGGGCGCCAGAAGCTTGACGGTCGCGATGATTTCTTCGGTGTCCTGGGTGTCCAAACAAATCGGGAACGCATCGACTTCGCCGAACTCTTTGAACAACATCGCCTTGCCTTCCATCACCGGCATGGCGGCACGTGGGCCGATGTTCCCCAACCCCAAGACCGCACTGCCGTCACTGACGACGGCGACGGTGTTCTTGCGAATCGTCAAGGAAAATGACGATTCGGGATCTTCGTGGATCGCCGTACAGACCCGCGCCACGCCCGGGGTGTAGGCCATCGATAAATCGTCGCGGGTCTTGACCGGCATCTTCGGATTGACTTCGATCTTGCCGCCCAGGTGCATCAAGAACACACGATCGGACACATTGACGACTTCAATGCCGGCGATCTGTCGTATCGCTTCGACGATCTGCTGACCGTGCTCGACGTTGGTGGCGTTGACGGTGATGTCGCGCGAGATCAACCCGTCCGTCACGCCGACGATATCAACGGCGCCGATGAAACCGTTCGAATCGCCGATCGCAGTCGTGATTTTCCCGAGCAGCCCCGGCTGGTCTCGGTAACGGAGGCGGACGGTGATGGCGTACGAAGGGCTGTGATGCGTCATGCTTGATCAAGGACTCGGTCTATTCGAAGGCGCGAATGCGAATGGCGCTGGCCTGGCCCTGCGGCGTCACGTTGACGTTGATGAACTGCTTGCCTGCGGCGGTGGAATCGTCCACGCAGGCGTTGATGGGACAATCGTCCGCCGGAGCGTCGCAATTGAGAATCGGAAACAGGTTCTCGCCGAGCGACTTCAAACTGGCGATCGTTTCGACCATCCCGCCGCCGGCACCCAGATTTCCGATGTGTCCCTTGGCGGTCGTCACCGGTGGCTGTTGAGCGACCGGCCCAAAGACGTCGTTGATCGCGGCGGCTTCTTGAGCATCACACTGGACCGTTCCCAACCCATGGGCGTGAAGGTGTCCGATGTTCGCTTTGTCTTCGTCACCCAAAGCGGCGCGCAAGACGTTGGTGATCGCCGCCTGGAAATAACGCTCTCCGAACGCCGGACCGACGGCGCTGCTGCCGTAACCGACGATTTCACCCAAGATCGTCGCCCCGCGAGCCTGGGCGTGCTCCAGCGTTTCACACACCATCGCGCCGGCACCTTCGCCGAGCACGCTGCCGTCACGCGTGGCCGTGAACGGCCGGCTCATCGTGGACGGATCCGCTTGATTTTTCGCCAACGTCTCCTGCATGTCCGCATGCAACGACCGCAGTGGGTGAATGCGCGAACCGGTCGATCCGACCAGCAACACATCGGCTTGCCCACGCGAGATCGTCGAATACGCTTCGGCCATCGCCGCGCACGCCGAGGCTTCGCGCAACGTGATCGAATTGTTCGCTCCGCGCAGATCGTTGTAGATCGCCACGTGGCTGGCCGGCATGTTCGGCAGGTACTTCAACAACCACAGCGGATTGACTTCCGGTTTGCCGTGTTCACCCCAACGGTCAAAATCGAAGTTCCCGTCGGCGTCGATGCATTTCTGGATGCCCGAAGCAAACTCGATCGGCTGCGACATGATGTAATCACAGCCATACAGCACGCCGGTCCGATCGCGATCACGCTGGTCGACTTCCAAACCCGCATCGGAGAGCGCCAACTGTGCGACCGCGACACCCATTTCGATCTCGCGGCACATCACCTTGCTGCCCTTGCGGATCGTCCGCTGCAGTTTCTTGTCCATCGGACCGTAGTCCGCGATGTCGCCGGTGAACTCAGACGCTTCAGCACCATAGTCGACCGACAGGACGCCTTGTGGGACCTGGGTCAACGGACCGATCCCGCTGCGGCGGGAACGCAAACCGGAGAGCAAACGATCAGAGTCGTTTCCGAGGGGAGTGACCACACCAACACCGGTGATGACCACTCGTCTGGACGTGACATTTACCATGAATCAGCCGAACGACGCGGAGCAGAAGGAATACGGGATGTCCGCATTCTAGGCTCTGGGGGAATTAGCAAAGAGGGGGTGTATCTCAGTAACGACCGCGGTGGGGCGCCCCGAAACCGGCAGAAATCTGGGGGACCAGGGGGGTGGTCGTCAAATTGTCCGACGCCCGGCCACGAAACTCGATGAACATCAACGCGTCGGCCCGGCCGGCGGTCGTCCCGGTCAGCATTTCCAAGTTGAACAGTGGCATCGCCGCCTGCGGCCGCTCGGGGCTGGCGATCACCCCACAGGACAACAACAGAACCATGTCCGACGGCCAGCGAAACCGCTCGTGCAGTCGCCAGCTGACGACTTGGGGAACGTCGATTTTGGTGCGATGGACCTGAGCGTTGGGCAGCGGAAGATCCAATTCGACCGGTTTGAGCTGGTCGACTTGATCGATCGACGCCTTGATCACGCAATCGATCGCTGAACCGTCCACGCTCAACAGCGGGCTGATTTCCAAGCGGTAGCCCTCTTGGATTTCCCCCGTCTCGGGCTCATAAGGCGGCCAGCCCGTGGCGGCGGGTTTGACGTTTTGCACGTAATTGCGACCGCGGGTGCTGGCCAGTTTTTCGGTTTGGCCGTTGTAGGTGATCAGATCGAGCGCCTGAACTTGGCGGGTGTCGGTCCGCTGACGCAACAGATTCAAGACCAACGCCGCGTTCTCTTTACTCAGCAACCAGGCCTGAACGCCGGGTGAGTCCACGTTGACATGCTGCATCAACAGGTGGGCTCGCGATCGCCAGTTCGGATTGCCGACCGTCATCACCCGCAACGACAACACCTGGGGATCTTTCTCACCGGCAACAAACCGGTCCACGATTCCCGAAACCACTCCGTGCATTTCGGGGGTGTGATACACCGACAATTGATCGCGATCGGCATTCAAAAAACCGAACGGCGACGTGAACCAGACGTCGGTTCCCGTTTCACGAAGCACCCAGTCGACGATTGCCTGCTCGGGATGGTCATGTTTGGTCAGGTAACCGGTATACGGTCGCAAATCATAGATGCGGTGTTCCTGCCCGGCCGTCTGCGGAAGATTTCCGCCTCCACCGGCTTGCCCACCGGGAAGCGGTGTCGGCCGGTTCGGAGGAGAGGTCGGTTGATTTTGTAAACTCGGTGGCGTCCCCGCGTTGTCGGGCATGCCTCCAGCGGCAGCACCAGCACCGGTAGGACCAGACGGCCCCGTGCCGGGCAGCGGCATCCCCTGAGCATGAACCCGATCGCTCGATACGGAAAAGGCGAGGAGAAAAGACGCGATCGCTGTCGCAAGACTCGCAATGGATCGATTCGGACAAAAACGCATGGCAGACCATCCCTGTAAGACGTGACGAACGGTTTCCTCCCGTCCGCTTCTTTGACCTTGGCTATAGCCGCCGCGCGGTCTCCAAGGCAAGGTGACTTCTGGTTTCTTTCCCACACGTCCTCCAGCGGGAAGCGTCAGCGAGCGGCGCGTGTGCAACGAACGTTCACCGCGCGCCACTGGCTCACGCCGCGTGCTGGAATCCGGCACCCCAGCGGGAAGCGTCAGTGAGCGGCGCGTGTGCACGCACGACCACCACGCGCCACTGGCTCACGCCGCGTGCTGGAATCCGGCACCCCAGCGGGAAGCGTCAGCGAGTGGCGCGTGTGCACGCACGACCACCACGCGCCACTGGCTCACGCCGCGTGCTGGGAGGAAGGCTCCGCAACATCAGCCTGATTCAACGATTTCCACGCCCCCCGCCGCGGATGAACTTGCACCACATCCACCAGGGGGCGATAAATGCGATTCTTGTCGCCAGCGCATCTTCTCCGAACGCAACCGAATCGCTGAAATGTCCGAGTTGCCGAACGAACTCCCGTCCACTCGCCAATCCCAGCCTTCGCTCGAACTCCCCACCGACTCGAACACTGATCAAACGTATCGTCATCGACTGCGTGAACTGGAACTGGAACTCGACAGGATCCGCTGCCAAGCCGACGCGGCACGACTGGACGCTCAAGCGGCCGAGTTGGAGCTGCAGATTCAGCGGCTCCGCGAAGGCCTCGAACATGACGACGTCGCCGATCCGCAATCGGAGTTGCCTGTCGATCAGTCTGCCGGTTCCAATCAGCCAGCGATGGCCGAACCGCTCGACTCGGCGGATCGACCTGGTGATGCCTTCGATTGTCGACGTAGCCGGCCGCCCAAATCCGCCACGATCTTTCACCGCGACCAAGCCGTCGCGGACGGGTCAGCGAATGAACCAAACCTAGCCCGGGGCGATGCGGGGTCCCGCCCGAATCCCACCAACCGGCGGTTTGAAAACTGGAACCAGGTGCGAGACGCGCTCGGTCTCTCGGTCGTCGCCCCATCGGGTAGCGACTCCTCGTGCGGCGACTTACCCGGGAGTCATTCGCAGGACTTGCGAAAGCGGGGTTCAAAAAGAGAAGGCTCGCGGGTCGACCCCGCGCACAGCAAGCGGTCGCCATCGTCGTTCCCGTCGCCAAGTCTCGCGGGCGGGGCGACCGTTGAGCGGCGTCGGCGTTCGGATCCGGCGGAGAAGATTGATTTGGCCACGCGGGCGCCCGACCCGCCGCGGCGACGCAAACCCGCCGCTTGGGTGCTCAGCGCGGTGTTTCACGGCTTGATCTTGCTCGCCTTGGCGTTCTTCACGCTGGCATCGCCGCCACCGGGAGACCAGATCGCGATCGCCGGTTCGGTCGCTGAAACGGAAGAATTGGCCATCGAATCACTCTCGATCGAAGCCCCCGAACTGCCGCCGACATCGAGCGAACCGACACCGAGCGAGTTGGAGGCTGAGATCAGCGACATCGGGGAGATTTCGGTGAGCGATCTGATCAGCGATGCTCCGCCGGCACCACCGACTCCGTTGATCGAGTCGATGATCCAGCGTGACGTGACCGGCATGACAGCGATGTCGTTGAAATCCGATTCGGATGCCACGATGAGTTTTTGCGGCGTCGACGGCGGCGGAAACCACTTCGTCTATTTGGTCGATAGCAGCGGCAGCATGGGCGACGCGTTTGATTCGGCGCGTGCGGAATTGCTGCAATCGATTCGCTTGCTGACATCCGACCAGCGTTTTTATGTCATCTTCTTCGATGCCGAACCCGACTACATGCGACTGTCATCTCCCGACGAAGACGAGCCACGCAGTGTCTACGCGACGGCGGAGAACAAGCAGAAGCTGCAGCGGTGGGCGATGACGATCAAGATGGATCGCGGCCGGGCGCCCTATGACGCCTTGCCGTTCGCATTGGAACTGAACCCGGACGTGATCTTTCTGTTGTCCGACGGCGAGTTCCCCCAGCGGATCGAGGACATGCTGGGGGAGATCAATCGGATCGACAATCTATTCGGTGACGACGGTCCGATCAGCATCGTCCACACGATCGGGTATCACAGCCGAGAGGGTGAGAGCCGGATGCGGCGGATCGCGAAACAAAACGGCGGCCAATACCGGTATGTCCCCAAACCGAACGAATGACGGTGATTGAAAGTGGCGTAAGCTTCCAGCTTGCGCTGTGGCAGTCGCAAGCTGGAAGCTTACGCCACTTCGTGTGGCGACGGACTAACGCTCGATCCAGGGATTGTCGGTTTCGCTGATCGGCACTTGCGAGGTGACGAACTTGACGATCTCGGGGATCACCTGGGCCGATTCATTGACCAGGAACGGGCCTCCCAAGGGCTGCTTGACCTGCAGCAATTTTAGTCCTTCCGGATCCTTGCCTCCGCTCAGTTTCTTTTTGGCGGCCTCGACCCGTTTGTAGATTCGATCCGTGTCGCTCTGTTCCGGGGAGCCTTCACCGACAACCATCATGATCGGCAGTGAGGCGACGGTGGGAACCGCGATCGAGGTTTCGATCGGCACCCCCTTCAACAATCGCTCAGGCGACACCAGCACCAACGCTTTGACGTCTTGGCCTTGTTTACGCGTCCCGACCGGTACAAAACTCCAATCGCGTTGGGTCCACCCGGCGGCCAACACGCCCCCTTCGCGGATGCCGATGACGACCAGCGCGTTCAAATTCAGCTTTCCTTCATTGTTTTCTTTTTCCAGGAACGCTTTGGCCGCATCCAGGTCGTACTTGACGATCGCCAGAACGTGTTGCTTGCGCATCCGTTCCAAATCGAATTCCTGCGTTTCCCCGCGTGGATCGGTGTACTCTCGCGATCCACCGTGCCCGCGATAGTCGAGCGCCAAGACGGCGCAACCGGCATCGCGGAGCGCGATGCAGAGCTTGCCGTAGGGCGCCTTTTGACCTTTCCACTCATGCACGATCATCACCGGGATCGCCGCCTTGCCTTTATTGGAACCGAAATAGTATCCGCTCAATTCCAATCCGTCCTTGGTCGGCAATTTGACGGGGCCCGGCGGAGGCGGCGGTTCCACCTTCTTGCGGGGACCTTGTGCGGACAGAGTCGACTGCGTCAACAGCGTCAGTGTGAACGCAAGGATGACAACTCGTACGGACAAACGGCACATTCTAAACTCCTGGGCAGTTACTCTCGGTCGGCAATCTCGGTTTGCTCATTTCCCTCTATTATGCGCTCAAACAAGCCCCAATGCCTAATTGAGAAGCTCTAAAAAGGCCCGCATCCAGGCGGGATGGGCCGGCCAGGCCGGTGCGCTGACCAGGTGTCCGTGCGTGTGAGCCGAATCCATCGTCGCGGCCGGCTCGACATATTTCCCACCCCCGGCGGTGACTTCGAACTGCACCGCAGGGTAGCAACTGCAGTCTTTTCCGACCAAGACGCCTGCCGCGGCGAGGATTTGCGGGCCGTGGCAGATCGCGGCGATCGGCTTCTTTTCGACGTCAAATTGCTTGACAATCTCCAACACCCGGGCGTTGAGACGCAGGTATTCCGGCGCCCGGCCACCCGGCACCACCAAGGCGTCATAGCTCGCGACGTCGACCCCGGAAAAGTCGGCGGTGATGGCGAAGCGGTGCCCGGGCTTTTCGCTGTAGGTCTGGTCACCGTCGAAATCATGGATCGCCGTCGCCACCGTGTCACCGGGCGTTTTGTCGGGACAAACCGTGTCGACCGTATGCCCCATCGTCTGCAGAATCTGCAGCGGCACCATCGCCTCGTAATCCTCGACATAGTCTCCGACGATCATCAAAATTTTCTTGCCCATTTGAATTTCCCTCGCGGTAGGTAGAGTCGTGCATTTTCCGACTCCGGCCGGATTCCGGATCGAAATCGTGACCTAGAGTGGCAGTGAAATTTAAACCGGGGGATACGTTTATGCGATACGCGATTTTACTGAGCACACTGCTGATCACATCGATCACACCCACAGCGGCGACCTCTCCGACCGGCTGGAGCCCGATCATTCTGCCGACCGGTGAGTACCGGGCGACCATCAAATCGATGCCCATCGAGCAACGCCCGGGTCGGCTGCTGCACGTTTACGGCAACACGGTCCGGTTATTGGACCAATCCAGCCGCGGAATCCCGACGCGACCGATCCAGCAAATCATTCTGGGGACGACCAATCCTCGCGGCGAACGGCTCCGCCGGAATTGATTTGAAGGCTGCCTCGGTCAGAGGGCATCGATCAATCAACGCGACCAGACGGCCGCCGGGGCGAGCAGCGGGAGCCAGCCAGCCCAGCCCTGCCCAACTCTCGCCAATCGGCAAAGTTTGCCAAGATTCCTTAATCAGACGAACCGTCAATGTCGAAAATGCCTGTACCGGGCGCGGTGTCGGCAAATTTCCGCGCGGGAACGGCGCCGATCAACGGCGACAATCAATTGACCTGATGCAACATCTGGAATCCTCATGATTCAAGACGCACTTCGACGTTTCGCGTTTGTGACCTGCTTCCTCTCCGTCGCTGCATTCAGCTGCGCCTCGGGCGTCCTCGGCGGCGATCGCACCCTGCGTCGCAAGCACCCCGATCGAAGCACCTATCAACCACCGGTGCTTGACACCGACCACCTTGAAACCGTGACGGTCACGCCAGCCGAGGCCGGCGAACCAGCCGGCCGACAAGGCAGCGGGCTGGTCGACGCGCCGTTGGACACGCTCCCACAGCCGCGACGCCGCGCCGAACCGGTCGTCAGCGAAGCGTCCCTGCCGGACCCGGTGGTCCTGTCAGAGAACGCAACGGCGCAATCACCGGTGCAGACGGTCAGCTACGAAACATCCAACCACCGACAGCAGCACGTCGCTCCGCAGCAACACGCCGTTGAGACCTGCTCGTGTGAATCCTGTCGTAGCGGCGGTGCCCATGTTCCGCTGCCGCCGGCGATGCACCACACCGTTGATGCGACACCCTATGGTTTCGCCGGACAGGTGTTTGACGGCGGATGCGATGCGGCACCGGTTTGTGATTCCCAATTCTGCGACGGAATTTCCTGTGGCAGCGGCGGATGCGATTCGATCGGATGTGGCCCGCTGGGTCGCTTCGGGCTGTCAGCGGATGACTGGTTCGGATCCGTCGAGTTGCTGTTGATGTTCCGCTCGGGCGATCGCTTGCCCGCGCTGGCATCCGATGGCGCTCTGGACGATACCGACACGCAAATCTTTGCCGGTCGCGAAACCGTTTTCAAAGACATGACCGCGGGCGGCCGGCTGACCCTCGGTGCTTGGCTGGACGATTACATGGACCGCAACATCGTCGCACGCGGCTGGTTCGCCGGGGAACAAACCTACGGATTCAATGCCAATCAAAACACGCACGCGACACTCGTCCGCCCGTTCTTCAACGTCACCGATGGCGTGGACCCGATCGACGACACGCGGATCATCGTGACGCCGGGTGAAGCCAGCGGCGAACTGAGCATCCGCGCCGACAGCAACACGTTCGGAGCCGACGTCTCGATTCGCCAACTGTGGTACAAGCGCCAGGGTGCGACGGTCGACCTGTTGTACGGCTACCAGTACATGGGAATGGATCAATCCCTTTCAATTTCAGATCGTGCCACCGCGTTGAGCGACGGTGCCCGGCCGATCGGTTCGGTCTTGGCGACGTCGGATTCGTTTGATGTCGAAAACGATTTCCACGGCGGTCAGCTCGGCGTCGCGACCCACTACCGCGAAGGCTGTTGGTCGTTCAGTTCGCTGGCGAAAATCGGATTCGGATCCATTCGCCGACGAGCCGTGTTGGCCGGTAGCACGTTCACGAGTATCGACGGCAACAATGCGACCAACCCCAACGGAATCTTAGTCCGCTCGACGAATTCGGGGACGCACAGCGACAACACCTTCGGCTGGGCTCCCGAATTGGACTTTACCCTCGGCTGGCAAAAGTACCCCTGTTTCGACGTCACCTTCGGCTATCACATCATCGCCATGACCGATGCCTTGGAACTGAGCGGCGTGATCGACCCTGAATTGGCCGTCAACCTGGCCGACACCGCCGTCGGTGCCCAACGCCCCACGTCGAACTTTCGCCACGGCACGTTCTATGTCCAAGGCATCCACTTCGGTCTGTCGTACATCTACTGATCCCGCCTCAAGCAAGACGCCCCAAACCACCCAGGCAACGCTGTGAAGCATTTTTCCCATGTGTTTCTTGAGGTTTTAGCGGCAGGGCGCGAGCCCTCCGGTTCTTCATCTCTGCCAAAACACCGGAGGGCTCGCGCCCTGCCGCTAAAAAATGCTTCACAGCGTTGCCCCCCAGGGCGTCTGTTCTGCCAAAAAGGTGTCGGACACCTTTGCTACTCGGAGGATGAATGATGGCGGCCAAGGAACCGGTGGGGTGTCAGCGTTTTGTGGACATGTGGGCGTTGCCGGGAGTGCACCCCAGCAACGTCGAATTCCTTCAAAAGCTGAAAACAGCCGACACCAATCACTTCACCACGCACATGGATTGCGTCGGCACGGTCAACACGCTGGACCACGAAACCGGTGACTGGGAAAAAACGCACCTAGTCGGCGTGCGGACCGATGTCTGGAAACCGGACGACGAGGAAATGCACAGTTGCCTGGACGCGATGAAGGACAAGCGACGCAATGAGCTGAAACGTTCGATCAAACGTGCGGGGCGATTGAACGCGAAGCAAAAGCAGAAGCTAGAAGACCAACTGGCCGACGATGAGATCATGCAAATGCAATGCGACGATATCCAAACACGTCGCTTGGTCTTGAAACTGTTTCGCACCACCGGCGACCGCGTCCGCTGGGTCGGCACGATCGAAGAGGTCACGGCGACGGAAGTCCACAATTCGATCGGCACCGGCAAACCCCTGCTGACGATGGCCGCGATGCTGTCTCGCAGTGATCTCGTCACCTACGTGCAGCAAAACCACCGCACCTTTCGCATCCCGTCGCTGTTCAGCTTTTGCTATCACGACGGCCAACGGATGTGGAATCTCTTGCTGCGCCGCTATTGGCTTTCGATCGGCGCAGATTTCGAGATCGAAGCCGAGGGACAGGGCATCGGGGAGATCGACGGTAAACTGTTCTCCTTTGGCAGCGACAGTCATTTGGTGTTGGATCCGCACCCGCTGACCGCGCAATCGTCCTTCGTCGATCTGATCACGCTGTTCGCCGCCTCGGTCGGCTACCACCGCGCTATGCGAAAAAGCGTCAACCGCCGCGTGGAAGCCGCGCTGAACGGCGAATCCCACCGCAACCTGCTGCAAAACGAAGAGCTACGCCTTCGCCAAAACGGCCGCGCCGCCGCCTGACGCAACGAAACCAGGTGGGCAATCATCACGCCCGTCAACGGCTGGGTCGGCTGACCAAGCCTGGATCAGATTCGAGTTTTTTTGTCCCGCAGGGGCGCGACGTTCGGCACTGCATTTGCGTCCGCCGGGGAATCTGTCTCGCACCGTTCCACCACCCCGACCGTCATGACGTTTGGCGGCAGGAACGGATCGCCGAACTGCCACGGTGGTATCTGTTCGGCCAACGCATTGGCGTGAGACACATTCTCCCTCTCCATGCAGGAAAAATTCACATGAAGACTTCACTTCGACTGATGACAGCAGGTGCCGCGCTCGCCTTGACGATCCCGATGGCATCGGCACAAAACGCAATCTCCGATGCGATCGAAGACCGGTTGAGCCCAGGAAACCGAATCGATTCGCGCGATTTCCAATCAGAAGATGCGATCCGAAGCGGAATTCGGGGTGCCACGCGCAGTGCGATCCAAGGGAACAATTTTGACCAAGTTGTTCGCGATGGAATCAACCAAGGCCTGCAATCGACCTACTCCGATCGCCAACAAAACTACGGCCCGCAATACAACAACGGTTACGGACAGCCGTACAACCAAGGATACAGCCAAGGACAGGGCTACGTTCAAGGGCGTACCGCAACTGTCTACCGCGACGAACAAGGCCGTCTGTTTCATCTCGATGGCCAAGGCCGAGCGGTCTACTTCCCCACGAATCAGCCTCAATACTCACAGCAACCCAATCGTTCACAGTGGAACGACGGCTACAACCAGTCTTATTCCCGGTCGTACCAAGACCAGCGGATGCAGTCCTCCGGGCAGGTGAATGCGCAAGCCTATGACCGATCGCAATACCATGCGGATCGCAACACGCAGTATTCCGCTCAAGCCAACCAAGGCGGGCGACTCGGCGTTGCGATCGAGGAAACCGATCAAGGAGTTCGAGTGCTCCGCGTCGCACGCGGTAGCGCTGCAGCCCAAGCGGGAATTCGCGAAGGTGACGTGATCATCACCGCAGACGGACAAAAGATCGAGTCGGCGGGTTGGTTGAGCGAGCGAATCGCTTCGGCCGACGACAATGCTCAAGTGGCTCTGACGGTGAAACGCAATGGCCAAGAGCAGGAATTGACCGCCACCCTGAATGAAAGAGCCTACGGTCAATCTGGAGATCGTCGATCGTACAACGAGGGTCGGCAAATGAACCGCGACCAATCGCAGTTCACCAATCGAGTCGATCGTCTTGAACGCGAAATGTCAGAACTCCGGCGTGCAATCGCTTCACTGCGCAGCGACCTGAACCTCAACCAGGCGACGGAACAGGACGCCCGCACCGATTCGTCAGTCAACGTGCAGAACGATTCGCGCGACGCAAACCGACAAGGACAACGTGCCAACGTTCGCGCCGACCAATCGCGTCGCGACGAAGCCACGCTCGATGTCCAAAGTCGTGTCGACGAGGCCAACGACGCTTCCGAAGCACGTTCGAACCGACGCAACAATCGCAACCGAAACGGTAACACGGGTACCGAACTCAACACGGATACCGAACTCAACACGGATACCAACCTCAACACGGATACCAACCTCAACACGGATACCAACCTCAACACGGATACCAACCTCAACACGGACACCAACCTCAATACGGATACCGAACTCAATACCGACACCGAGTTGGATTCTGCTGTGGAATAGTCACGTCGCTGACACGTGATTGACAGTCCCTTCGACCAGGCACCCCGGACACGTTCCGGGGTGCTTTTTTTTTGCGTTTTCAGTCGCTGGGGGGATCGGGATGACAGAAAAATGGTGGGTAGAAAAATAACAACGTCGGCAACAAGACAAGAAAATAAGCAGAGCACCGCGGACCAAGCCGGGCTCGGATCCACACCCTTTTCTTGTCACCCATTTTCCTGTCGCCCTCCTCCCCGCCTATTTTGCTGCCCCACATTTTCCTGCCATCTCCCCCATCCCTCCCCGGATCGAAAACCCGATAGACTCATTGCGTTTTCTGATGTTCTTTTTCTCGCAAAATGAAACCCGTCATGTCGCTATCCATACGCTCTTTCGGTGGGATCACTCCGCGTCTGGGCAAACGCGTTTATGTCGATCCGGCGGCCACGGTGATCGGCGACGTTGCGTTGGGTGATGATGCCTCGGTCTGGCCGGGGGCGGTGATCCGCGGCGACATGGAGCCGATCAAGATCGGCGACCGCACGAATGTGCAGGACACCGCCGTCCTGCACACCACCCATGACGGCGAATTCAATCCCGGCGGGTGGCCGTTGACGATCGGCGACGACGTGGTGATCGGCCACCGCGCGATTCTACACGGCTGCACAGTCGCCAACCGCGTTCTGATCGGCAACGGCGCCGTGGTCAACGACGGCGCCGTGATCCCCGACGAAGTCATCGTCGGAGCCGGCTGTGTCGTGCCGCCCGGCAAGACCCTCGAAAGCGGTTTCGTGTACGTGGGCAATCCTTGCAGACAGCTCCGTCCGGTGAGCGAAAAAGAGGTCCGCTTTTTCCTCTACTCGCCGGCCCACTACGTCGAGATCAAAAATCAGTATCTGGCCGAAGCGGAAGAGCAGTGACGCGAACAAACTTTCATCGCGGCAGGGGAATGTCTAGGATGGCAACGAGACAAGAAAATCGATGACATCGGAACCAAGGCATTTTCTTGTCACCCATTTTCCTGTCGCGATTAAAGGCAAGCTGGAAGCTTACCCCACTTGATCGGAAAGCTGGAAGCTTTCCCCACTTGATTGGCAAGCGGGAAGCTTACTCCACGGTCATGCCGGCCACGGCGTCGCGAATTCTAACGATCAGCGATGAGTCGAGTTCGCTGAGCATCGGCAGCAGCGGACCGGTCGCAGCGATGCCGGCTTCGGCGACGGCATGATGCAACACACGGATCGGACTGTACGCGTTTCGTAAATCTTCCAGCGGCAAGAACCACTGTCGAATCGACTCGGCGGTTTCCAAGTCGCCGGCCTGAATCGCGCGGAGCATTTCCATGCTGCGTGCCGGTGCGACGCAGACGCATCCGCTGGTAAAACCGGTGATGCCGAAATCACGCAGGTGCACGATGGCGGGTTGTTCGCCGATTCCGCTGACCATCCGCGAGGCCGGAAAGACGTCGCGGATTTCATGGAGATAGTCGTCCTGGCTGGGATCCTCCCGAACGACGGCGTACTTGATCCACGAGATGAGGCCGTCGCGGTGCAACGCGTCGACCCATCGGGGGTCCAGCCAACGATCAAATTTCAGGTACAGCACCAGGGGTTTGCCGTAGCGTTCGGCCAGCAGCCGAATGCCGGTCGCGATGCCATGCTGGTCCACGACATCACGCGCCGGCAGCAACATCGCGGTGGCAAAGTCATACTCGCGCAAGATGTCGACTTGATCGACGGCCAACCCATAGGCCGGGCCGATCGAGGGCACGACGGAGGTTTGGTCGCCGGCGGTTTCGCTGAGCATCGTCAGGGTCTTGGCGTACTCGCTGAGCCGCATGTGATAGAAGACGGCGTTTCCACCGTACAACAACGATCGGATTCCGCCGGCTTCGAGAAACCGAATCAGTTTGGCGTTCTCGACGGAACAGACTTCGCCCTCATCGTCACGCGCCAGCGGCGGCACGGCGAACACACTTTCGGACAGATGGCTGGGATCAAACGAACTGGTAAGCATGGTTTCAGTGCAATCCGGGAATCGGCATGGTGACGCGGTACAGACCGGTGCGGGCGGTCACAAACATGGTTTTCCAATCGTCGCCACCGAAGCAGACGTTGGCCGGCTGCTGAGGAAACGAGACGACGCCGATCTGTTCTCCGGCAGGAGAAAAGATCTGCACACCGATGTGGGTGGTGATGTAAACATTGCCTTGAACATCCAACGCGATCCCGTCGGCGCCGGTTCCCGATTTCCCTTCGGGTTGCTCCACGGTGCAGAACGTTTTCGGCGGAGACAATGTTCCGGGTCCGGTGACCTCATAAACCAGCATCTCGGCCTGTTGGCTGGGGCAGACATAAAGACGTTTCCGGTCGGGCGACATGCCGATCCCGTTGGGCGCGGCCAAACCCTCGGTGACGCGAGAGACCGTGCCGTCGGAGGCGATGTAATAGACCGCCTGAACGGTTTGCGGCAGCGGCGTCGGGGCGCGGAACAGCGGGTCGGTAAAATAGATTCCGCCCTCGCCATCAACGCTTAAGTCGTTGGGCGCGTTGAATCGTTTGCCGTCGTACTGCGACGCCAAGACGGTCGCGTTTGCGTTTTCGTCGTAGCGGACCACTTGGCCATCCATCTGACAGGCCAAGATGCGTCCGTCGCTGGGGATCAGGATCCCGTTGGTGTGCTTGGAGTCACCGGTGAACAGGCTGATCGATCCGTCGGCGTGGAGCCGGTGGATGGCGGTGTTGGGAATGTCGGTGAACAACAGCGTTTTGGATTTCGGCTCCCAGGCAGGACCTTCGGTGAACGCGAATCCGTCTTGAACCAATTCGACCTTGCCGGTCGGCTTGATGGTCGCAGCAGTGTCATCTTGAGTCGAGTCATCTTGAGCCGAGACGGGCGGGTGCCCGATGGCCAACGCCGCGAAACCGACCACCAACGAGTAGAGAACAGAATGCAAATTCATAGTGTGTGCCTCACGTTAAAAGTTCCTGTCGAAGTCGTTCAAAATAGTCCAACATGGGTCGCGGCACGCCGAGCGAATCGATCACGCCGGAGTGACTTTGCACGTGCCGTTCGTTGTCCGCCCAACCGTCCCAAACGATCCCATGCACCACATGCTTGGCGAGCAACGTGCGGACGATCGGGCCGGCGATGCGAAGCTGGTTGGTCGACAATTCCAATGGATTCGTTCCGCTGACCAACGTCGATTGCTTGCACATCGCTTTCTCGTCTTCGCCGGATCCGCCGGGGATCGTCAATTGGACCAGCATCGGCATCCCCAACGTCGCCCAGCGGTCAATCATCTGGCCGAAGTCGAGCGCCGAGCGTGGCAACGTCGCATCACTGGAATAATTTAATCGAACGTCCAACCCGACGCCCGCCATTCCCAGCCCGCTGCGTGCCAGCGCATCGGCAAAGTGCAAGGCGGAAATTCCATCGCGGTGCTTTGCCAGGTATTCGCCGAAGGGCTGGTCAAACGAAATGATCGCCGGCGTATTGGGGTCGATGCGGCGGACGGTTTGCAGCACGGCGACGGCGAGCCGCATGACTTGCTCGTCGTCTAGCGCGATCGGTCCGGGCGTATTCAATCCCGCAGCACAATTCCAAAGCTGCACCGAACCGCGATAACGTTCAACCACCCGCTGCGTGTAGTGCGTGATCGATTGCACGAACGAATCAAAGTTGTCTTCGATCAGATACATCCACGGCGGCATCAGCTCTTTGCGAAAGTCAATCAGCGGCCCTGCCAAGACGCGAATCCCACGCTCGACGCACCATTGAATCGTTCGATCGCTGGCATCAAATTCGAAACGCCCCGCTTCGGATTCGATCGTCCCCCAATTCAATCGGACCGCCGCGCAATTGAATGCCTGCTGGAACCGTGAACTCAACGCGGAACGGGTCGGAGACGGCGGAATCACACTGCCGGCCAGCAGCGTGCCGAGTTGCGGTTCGCGCTGCTTGCGATAAGCGATCGATTGGAGCGCGAACGATTCACCGAGATCGGCGATCGCCTGCTCCAGTGTGGCAATGGCTTGCAAAGCATGCCGCGAACATTCTTGCAGATCCGACCGCGCTTCGGCCGCATCGAGAAACTGGGACGTCCCCCGCGCGACCAGCTCCGGAAATCGATCTCCCAGCGAAAGCCCCGCCCGTTCCCAATTGCTGGATTGTTCCCGTGCCCGATAACAACTGCCACGTGCCAGTTCCAGGTACAGCGGATGCGGTTGCTCCTGAGGCATCAACGAGCAGGTGGAAAGCGTTCGATAACCGAGCCCCTTGGTCGGACAGGTCAAATACAGCTTTCCCGATGTGTCGACCGGTCGTGAAATCGAAAGAACGCCTCCCTGGACACTGTTCTTGCATTCCCACGGCACACCCTCGATGCCACAGATGTACGCATCTTTCCACAGCGTTTGTTTCAACAACTGGGTCGAATCGGATGGGACAGCGAAATGAAATTGCCCCATGGTGCGGGCCAAACAATCCGGTTGCGGGATGGAAGAGGCAAAGGTCAAAATCCAGACTGGCAGAATCCGGAATCGGACGCCAGTTTACCGCCTGATCGTGTCGTCCGCGACCATGGCGGCCCGCCCGTCGCGAAACGCCACTGGTTGGCAGCGGCGCCAGATTCTCGACAATGCCTCGGTCCAATCGGCCGGTCCCGCAGCCGGAGCCCCAGGCGGGAACGACAGACCACTCCCAACCCCGAAGAATCGCCGTGACGCAGCCCGCTGAATCGAAGTCCGAACCGCTGTACGAATTCGACGATGCCGGAGCGCTACTGCAGACAAATCTGCCGCTGCCTCGAAAGAGTGGGAAAGTTCGCGACCTGTACGATTTGGGCGACGATTTGCTCGTCGTCAGCACCGACCGCATCAGTGCGTTCGACTTCATTTTGCCTTGCGGGATTCCCGAAAAGGGCCGCGTGCTGACGCAGATGAGCGCGTTCTGGTTCAATCACCTTGGCGTCCGACATCACCTGAAATCGACGTCCGTCCCCGCGGATTTATCCGCCTCGTTTGACACCGGCCCGCTGGAAGGCCGCATCATGGTGGTCGAAAAGGCGGAGGTCGTTCCGTTTGAATGCGTGGCCCGGGGCTACCTGGAAGGCAGCGGCTGGCGGGAATACCAGGAGACCGGCGAGGTCTGTGGCAACAAGCTTCCCGCCGGGTTACGCCAATGCGACCGACTTCCCGAACCGATCTTTACCCCGGCGACGAAAGCCGAAGAAGGCCACGATGAGAACGTCAGCATCGGGCGGATGATCGCGGACCTGGGCAGCGATCTCGCACTGCGTCTGCGAGCGGAAACACTGAAGATCTATTCCGCAGCGGCCGACCACGCCCGCTCGCGAGGGATTCTGATCGCCGACACCAAGTTTGAATTCGGCTTGGTCGACGGCGAGGTTGTCTTGATCGACGAAGTCCTGACGCCCGACTCGTCGCGTTTCTGGGACGAATCCGTTTACAGCCCCGGCGCCGCCCAACCCTCGTTCGACAAACAATTCGTCCGCGAGTGGCTTTCGCAATGCGGCTGGGATAAGCAAAGCGAACCGCCGAAGCTGCCCGACGACATCATTCGGCAGACCGCGGCCAAGTATCGCGAAGCTTTCGAGCGATTGGCGTAGTTGCGCGTGGGATAGGCTTCCAGCCTGTCATGTGGGATAGGCTTCCAGCCTGTCATGCTAGCGTCGACAGGCTGGAAGCCTATCCCACTTCTCTACCGCTCGTTGCGTAAGGACTGACGGAGCACTAGCGGACCTTGCAGTGATCTAAAATCTCGTCGGCGCCGGCGCGATAGCCGACGTAGAACGGGCCGAATTCCGCATACTTGGCACTGGCGATGTCGAAACGCATCTTATAAACGATGTCCTTCAGGTAATCAGGGTTGCGGGCCCACAGCGTGACCATCCACTCCCAGTCATCCAAGCCGACACCGACGGTGATCAACTGAGACACCTTGCCGGCAAAGGCGATCCCGCTCTGGGCATGCTCGGCCATCATCTTGTTGCGATGGCTGAACGGTTCGGTGAACCAGTTGGCTCCGGGCACGCGACTCTTGTTCATCGGATAGAAACACGCCGCCGGCCAATCGGGAAACTCCGGACGCAAACGCTGCTCGTTCATCATCGGCAAACGTCGCTCATAGGCAGCCACCTTGGCTTTCAGCTCGTCGGATTCCGGGTCGGTCCCTTCCGAGATCAACCGATCCCGAAATCGCTCGATCGTCGGAACATACTCACTGACTTCGCTGATCGAGACAAACGACCAAACCCCTTCGACGAATTGCCCCAGTGGAGGCGCGATCAACGACTGGTGAATCGCATCGACCTTCGCCGGGTCAGGGTCCATGACGACGAGTCCGAAATCAGCCTCGTGTCCGCTGATCCAATAGCTGGCGATCCGCTCGGGAGCCACATCGTCCGGCGGCGACAACGCGGCACAAAACTGAGTCACACATTCCGGCGTCAACGGCGCCGCCATCGCTTCACGACGAAATCGATAAAAGAAGTGACCGCAATGCCAACCGTTTTCGGGAATGGTCGAGGGCTCGGGAAGCGGGGCGGCGTGTGGACTGGGACGACCGGACATAGGCGAAGAAACGCTAGTGGACGGGGGGAAGGAATGGCAATCGCGAAAACGCGGTGATCGATTATCCCAGCTTTGCCGCTGGCGCGCAAGCCCCGTACTCTTGGACGACTCAACCGTCGCGGATCACGCCGGCGCCCGACGAGATGCGGGCCACGAGCCGTCCGGTTGCTAATGAAACGCTTCACAGCGTAGCCCAGCGGAAAAGTGACACGGGGGAGACACATCCAACACGCCACTGGCTGACGCCACGTGCTGACGTGTGCATCACAGGGCGAACCGGCGACTTGAGGAAAAATTGAATTCCTCTAGCGGAATCATCGACTTTTTCGCTAACAGTGATCCCACCACGGCTCACGCTGCATCCCGAGCGGAATCGACTCCTTAATTTGTCGGTGTTGGTCCGGTCGAAACGCTCGGCAACGGATACGACGATTGCTCCGGATGATTGCCCGCCAGTGGAACTCCTCATCTTCACGTAGCATCTGCGGCGATACGACCACCAAGGCCGTCCTTTTTTCCGGTCGTCCGACGCACGCGCAAGGAAGCAATCGAGATGCAACGACGTCAATTTCTCGCCCTTCTGGGCTCACTCGCAGCGACCTCCGCTGCCGAACAATCGTTCGCCACGCCGCCCCACTTAGTTGAACCGGTCCATCGTGTGGCCAACGCGGCAAGCCTGACCCCCAGCCCCCCGGTCAAACTCTCGGCACTCGACGAGGCTCTGATGCGGGCCCGCCGGAGCTTGGTGAACTGCCAAAACACGATCAACGACTACACCGCGTTGTTGATCAAACGGGAACGAATCGGCGACACGCTCGGCCCGCATGAGTACATGTCGGCAAAAATCCGCTGCCGCAAAGTCGTCGACAACCAGATCGTCCAGCCGCTCAGTGTTTACCTGAGCTTCGTCAAACCGGCCAGCATCAAGGGCCGCGAAGTCCTGTACGTCGAAGGCCGCAACAACGGAAACCTGATCGCGCACGAAGGCGGATTCAAAGGACGCTTTCTGCCGACGGTCAATCTGCCGCCGACCGGTACGTTGGCCATGCGCGGGCAGCGGTACCCGATGACGGAGATTGGGCTGGAGAATCTGCTCGTCAAACTGATCGAGCGGGGCGAACAAGCCAAACAATTGCCGGACGTGAAAGCCGAGATGCGAACCGGCATCAAGGTCAACGACCGCCCCTGCATGCTGCTGACCGTCACCCAGCCCACACCACGACCGGATCTGCTGTTCTACCAGGCCAAGGTGTACATGGACGAAGAACTCAACGTGCCGATCCGCTACGTCGCGTACGATTGGCCCGCACCGAACCAAGAGAAACTGTCGGTGATTGAAGAGTACAACTACTTGAATCTGAAGCTGAACGTCGGCCTGACCGACGCCGACTTCGATCCGAACAATTCGAAGTACAACTTCTATTGATCGCCGGCTTCTATTGATCGCCGACCGAAACCTGACGCCGGGCGTTTCTCCGCAGCCCAATTCCCGGGTGCTGGATCCGGTTAACCATCGTTCCGTGGGGAATCGTTAGGAACTTCGGAACAACCAGTGACAGGAATTGATTGTGGGATAGGCTTCCAGCCTGTCGTTTTCGCGATGACAGGCTGGAAGCCTATCCCACTTATTGTTCCGGGGATCTTTAAACAAGATCCACTACGCCGATCCTAAGACAGGCGGCACGAGAAAGCACTCGTCGTCGGCCGCGGGGGCATTGGCCAAGGCGGCGGCGCGATCCAGCCCCGGCGTGATCTCGTCGCGGCGCCAGCGGTTATCCACGTCCAGCGCCGTCGTCATCGGCTCGACGTCGCTGGTGTCCAGCTCGGACAACTTCGCGACGAAACCGAGAATGCTTTCCAACTGCGGGCCGAGATGCTCGACCTCTTCGTCGGAAATTTCCAGCCGTGCCAGCAGGGCCAGCTTGCGAACGTCGTCTGCCGATAGTGCCATGACTTCCTCGCGGTCAGCTATTTGGCGCCACTGACGTCAAACGGCTTGGTGTGCACTCGCTTGCGAATCGCTCCGCTGCGGATGCACTGAACGCAAACACGCATCGACTTGTTGACGCCGTCGGGCAGCGTCACGTGGACCTTCTGCAGGTTGGGGACAAACTTGCGACGGGTGATTCCGGTGATTTTGGTACCGACACCGCCCAGATACTTCGCTTTACCGCGAGTTTCGATGCGATTGCCCATCTGCACTTTCTTTCCGCACACTTCACATTGTCGTGCCATGGCACATTCCCCCCATCGTATCGCGTGGGGGCTCCTCAGCCGGTTTGTTCGTTGGATTGCTATTGTGATCTAATCGACTTCGACACGGCCAACCCGAGTCCATCGGAACCGAGCAATTCTCGCTCGGGTCAGCGATGGCCATGCGAACCCCAGAGTGGGCCGCCCGCGTTGTCTCATTTTTCGCCGGAAACGCGTCGAAGGGTCAAGACTATACAAACACAGGGGATCCGGCGAAAGAAGTAATCCCCCACCAATCTTTCTTGAGCGAAAGAGTTCAGATTTCTCAAGATCCACGCCCGGGCGGCCGAAAACTCTTCCTAAGCCTCCTTCCCCGACGCATTTCCCGTCGATTTCGGCACTTCCCCGGCGTCGTGCGACGATCACACGGCGTCTTGCGACCACCCTACCGAGCCTTGCGACCATGACCGCCTCCGATCGCACCATCGATTCACCTCGAAAAACGGCCATCACCCGCGCCCTGCCGGCCAACGCTGTGAAGCATTTTATAGCGGTAGGGCGCGAGCCCTCCGGTGTTGTGGCAGAGATGAAGAACCGGAGGGCTCGCGCCCTGCCGCTAAAACCTCAAGAAACACATGGGGAAATTGCTTCACAGCGTTGCCGAGTAGGGCTGGAGCCGCGTGGCGTCGCACACGTTGGTGTCCAGCCTTCAGACGCATCCCGATCGCTGCGTGGGAACGTCGATTTTTTGTCCGCAGGATTTGGCAACCCATTGAGATTCTCTCCCTCTGGCAGAGGCGGCGTTTGCGCAGCAAGCAAACGCCAGAGAGGGCCGGCGCTGGGAAAGTCTTAACGCCTTCCGCGACGATCAAATCCGTCACTGATAAAGTCGACGTCCCGAGCAGCGAAACGGGGCGGCTAAAGCCCAAGACCGCTCGGTGAAGCGCCGTTTCCTCAGGTCGGGGCCCGTAGGCTGGCGCCAAACGGCTGATCATCGCTTGAGATCAGCCGGTTCGCGCCAGCGCGAGCGGCACCTCCGCTTGTCTTAGCTCAGAGGGATTGGGCTAAGGCCCGCACACCCGTGGACGTCTGTTGCTTTTGACCTGAATGATCTCCGCTGTGCGAAGATTTCTAATTCAATTGCGGCAGGGGGGCGTCGACCCCGCTATACTCCATCGCCGTCAATTTGAAGCCACTGCAATAGGTCGCAGTGGCGTTGGATGTCACGCGATCGATTGTTTGAGGTAAGCGTTGTGGTCGCAAGAGAGCCTCGTCTCAGCATAAGCAAGCTGATCTATGCCACGACTTGCTGTTCGAAATGGATTTTTCGTTTCTCTTGTTTTGCGTTGCCATCGTTGTGTGGAGGCTGTGGAGCACAACGTCGTTTTGAATGGCCGTTGGTCAGACCGTCGCTTCACCGGCGGTTGCCCGATGTTTCGCGGTAGGCGGTGGCCATGATGTCGTTGGTTGCCATGCCGAGTTCGCCGGTCACCGTCGGGGGTCGGCCGGAGAGAAGCGCGTCGGTGAAGTCGCTGATCAGTGGGGCGTGCAAATTGGCGTGCGGCGGATGGGACTCGCTGCGGCGACCTTCCGCGGTGATGATCGTCAAGTCGCCGCCGTTGAGGTCTTCGGTGGTCGCCCGACCGTCGGTGCCGATCACTTCCAAACGGTCCGGCGTGTCGACGGTACCGAAGTAGCATTGCAACACGCCATGGCACCGGTTTTCGAATTCGATCAGCAGCGTTGCCATGTCTTCGGTGTCATGTTCCGGTGAAGGGGCGCAGGACGCTTGGACGTGTCGTGGTCTGCCGAACAGTTGCAGAAACAAGTCCAATCGGTGGCTGCCGATGTCCATCAGCGGGCCGCCGCCACCGAGGGCTTTGACAACCCGCCAGTCTTCGGTGGGGAATCGTGTCGGATTACCCGTCGTCGCCAGGATCGAAAGCGGACGCCCCAGGGTTCCGTCGGCGATCAATTCGGCCAAGCGTAAAACGACGGGATAAAAACGTCGGTAGTACGCCACGCCCAAGGTGACTTTGGCGGTGGAGCAGGCGGTGATCATCCGCTGGCATTCCGCAGACGAATAGGCCATCGGTTTCTCGACCAGCACGTGTTTGCCGGCTTGGGCGGCGGCGATCGTCTGGGCGCAATGCCGGTAGACCGGAGTGGCGATGTAGATGGCATCCAGGTCTTCGCGGGCAATCAGTTGCTTCGCCGACGTCGTCAACGTGGGGATGTCGAATCGTTTTCCAAAATCCTCCAGCAGGTGTTCGGTCCGCCGGCAGGCGGCCACCAATTCGGAGCGTTCATCGGCGTGGATCGCGTCGGCAACCCGTTTGCTGGCGATATCGCCGCACCCCAGCAATCCCCAGCGTATCGTCATGATGCGTTTTGCGTTTGCGAGGAAGTCATTGGCGGCGAATGCCGCAGAGAAAAGATCGGACGAAAAGTAGAGACGACATCCAGCCTCACCGATCCTGGGATGACGGCCAGGAAGCCTATCCCACTCCAAACGCGACATCCTGCGGGCCGACGCGTCTAGACCTTCAGCGAAACTCGAAGCTCTTCATCGCTGTTTGGATGGGACCTGTCAAGTGTGTTGATTCTCAGCCGCAGCTCAGAATCAGAAAAAGTCCCCCGCACCCAGCCGCTGGGTTGCTTTGAATCAAACACGTAGGCGACTGCGGGAAGGTTGACCAAATGAAGTTGCTCGGCGTCGACGTCAAGCACTCGATTCTCCCAGCGATGCGTGTGCCCGTAGCAGTAGGCTTTCACTCGAGGGTGCTGCTGCAACAATTTTGTAAACGCCGCGGTGTCTTGCACGCCCGAATAGGCTTTTCCGCCAGCGGGTGGTGAGAACTGTAGGTT
Organism: Rhodopirellula sp. SM50; assembly: GCF_002289565.1. Lineage (GTDB taxonomy): Bacteria > Planctomycetota > Planctomycetia > Pirellulales > Pirellulaceae > Stieleria. The sequence continues at coordinate 26,198 of NZ_NTFY01000016.1, forward strand.
GTGGTGGCCGACGACGACGACCGGGCGCTGCGTGTCGGCGGCCAGGAATCCGTTCAGCCAATCGAGCTGCGCTGCACCGATCTCTCCGGTGACCTGATTGACTTTCCAAAGCGAGTCCAAGAGCACGACGTCGGCCTGCCCGAGTCGGATCACATCGACGTGCTTGTCCTCGACCGCGACGTCGTTGGATTGCTGATCGCCGAGGGCTTGATAGAGCGGGCCTCGGTCATCATGGTTGCCCATCGTGACGTGCAGTTGGAGACCGGCGTTGTTCAGCGGCGCGACGAGTTTCGCAAAGGTTGCGTAGTCCCCCGGCAGTCCTTTCAGATAGGCGCAGTCGCCGTTGACAATGACGTGCGATCCGGAAGGGAGTGCGTCGACGACTTGACCGACGACCTGCTCCAAATGCTCCGCCATCCGGATGCCCCGCGCGACCGTGTTGGTGTCGGCGTCAATGTGCGTGTCCGACAGAAACGCCATTTGCGGTGCCGGTTGCGGAGCCGGCTGGGCATCGGCCGCGGCGGAAAAGGCGAGGGTGGATGATGCAGCGATCGCCTGGAATTGGCGGCGGTTGATTCGGTGGTTCATGGATCGATGCTGATTCGGGTGATTCATAATGTTGGTGTGGGTATCGATTGTAAACGATTGATCGCGTGCCGCTCGCTGACGCTTCCCGCTGATTTGATCTGATCACACGTGGGATCAGCCGTTTCGCGCGAGCGTACGGGCATGAAGCACGAAGAAAACGCACCAGGGCCCGTAGGCTCGCGCCAAACGGCTGATTCAATCGACAGACCGTAACGCTTCCCGCTGGTGCCTTGCCAGCACGTGGCGTGAGCCAGTGGCGCGTGTGTTGGTGTCGAGAGCACCACGCGCCGCTCGCTGACGCTTCCCGCTGGGGTGCCGGTCGCTGACGCTTCCCGCTGGGGTGCCGCTCGCTGACGCTTCCCGCTGGGGTGCCGCTCGCTGACGCTTCCCGCTGGGGTTAGTTGCGTAGGCTCGCCTGCAGGTACTCGATCAGATCGGCCATCGCTTGGGGCGGGATCGCTTTTTCGAACCCTTCGGGCATGATCGATTGATTGGTGTTGCGGAGCAACTCGATGTCCTGCCGTAAAATGGTGTCAGACACGTTTTCGGCGCGGCGCAGGGTGATGCTGTTGGCGTTTTCCGATGCGATCATACCGGCAACCGTCCGGCCGTCGGTGGTCAACACGACGTAGTTGACGTATTGCGGATTGACTTCACGGTTGGGGTCCAACACGTTTGTCAAAATCGATTCGCCGCCGCGTGTGGCTGCTGCGGCCAAACTGGGACCGATCGCGTGCCCGACGTCGCCCGATTGATGACAGCCGGCACATTGCTTCTTAAAGACCTCGGCACCGCGCTGGGCATCGCCGGTCAACTGAAAGGTTTCCTGGTACTGCTTGATGACCGCCTCCCGTGACGGACCCTTGGTCGTCGCCAGGTAGCCTTCGGCACGCTTTCGCAGTTCCGGATCACGACTGGAGGCGAGTGCATTCCAGCGCGCCAACGAAATGTCAGCCGCGTCGATCGTTCCCGCATCGATGGCGTTCAACACGGCGGCCGATCGCTTGGCAGTCGCAAACAGGACGTCGCCGGCGGCACTGCGAAGTCGCGGACTCCATGTCGGCCAGGGTTCCAACAGAATCTCAACCAACTCGGGCGACTCGCTACGGTCCAACGCACCGATGACGGCCAACTGTAACTCCGACGATTCGCTCTGGCGCAAGACGTTCACCAGCGTGGGGAAGATCTGATCGATCGGTGCGTCGGCCAACCAACCGATCGCCCCAATGCGCTCGGCATCGGAACGCTTCGTCTCGGTAACCTGGGCCAATGCCGTCGAGATCAGACCGGCGGCGAGCGACTCGGCGCGGGCATGCAGTTCCACGCCGATTGAATCTCGACGATCGGCCCGATTCAAACGCCCGATCGCGGGTAACACGCTGGGATGATGCGCCGCGCCGACCAACGCAGAAAGCGACCGACGCCGCTGGTCGTTCTCGTCACCACGGTCGATTTGGCTGGATAGACGCAGCAGGAATGGGGCAAGCGGTTCGACGACGTCGGATTTCAACAACGCGGCAAACAAACGATCCGGTTGACCGCTCGTGGAACTTGACACGGCGGTCTGGATCCAACGATCGGTGGGGTTTTGAAGTGCCAGCTCGGCGAGCCAATCCGACTTGGCCTGGAACGAAAACTCACCGAGCGAAAACGCCAGTTGATAACGGACGTCGATCGATGGATGACGGACCAGCGGTTTCAGATCGTCGACGATGTTTCGGTCCGACGCAAACTGTTCGGCCAAGCGAATCGAATGGCGGACGACTTGGGGATGCGGATCGTCAAAACGGTCGATCACGTCGCGGGGCTTGAGCAAACCGAGGCCGTCGAGTGCGTAGAGCGAATGCAAGCGTCCCTGGGCGGACGAGCTTTGTCCGGCTTGACGACGCAGCGTCTCGCCGATCGTCTTGTCCTGTCGCTGGTAGATCAATCGGGCCGCGGTTTCGCGATGCCAAGCGTTGGGGTGCTGGAGCAACTTCGCCAACGACTCGGTATCGAACGTGTCCAGCTTGGCAGTCGGCCGATGCTGGTACCCGTCGGGCACGACGCGATAGATTCGGCCCCGATTGCGACCCGAGGTCAGGTCCACATGTTGCTTGATCTCCGGCGGAAGACTCTTGGGGTGTTCGATGACTTCGCGGTAAACGTCCACGACCGAGAGTGCACCATCGGGGCCGCAAGCGAATTGGGCCGGCCGAAACCAGTTGTCTTTGGAGGCCACGAATTCCGATTTCGGATCGATTCGTTCTCCGATCAGCTGCACGCCCGCGGGCCGGAGACGTTTGCGATGGATCAGATTGCTGCCGACGTCGCCGACGATCGCCAGCGAGTGATCGTCTTGGGGCCAGGCGTCGCCGCGATAGATCGTCACGCCGGTCGCGCCGGTGAAGTAGCCAGCGGCGCGGCCGCCGCCTTCGATCGGGCCGCGAACGAGTCCCGCGACACGCAGCCGTGTTCGAACGACACGCCAGGGTTCGACCGGGCTGATCCGAAACACCTCGGCTTGCGGTCCATCGGCGGCGATCGATTGACGAGCCGACGGGGCGACCAGCAACGGGTTCCGTTTGATGTAGCGATCTTCGTACATCACCTGTTGCAGGTGATCGCTGTTGGAGGAAACGAATTTGCGTCCCCAGTCGTCGAAACACATTCCGTGCTGGGCGCCACCGCTGGTCAACGTGAACGCGTAGGTTTCCGGATCAAACGCCATGTCGTGACCGCGGACTTCCACGGCCGCCGATTCGTCTTCGTCCGCTCGTCGTACTTTGCCGCCGACGGTGCCACAGGCCAGATGGATGCGGTTGTCCAATCCCCAGCGAAAGGAGTTCAAGAGGCCTTGGACGTTTCCGATCGAGAAACCGGTAAAGACGACTTTCTTTGAATCAGCGACGCCATCACCGTCGCGGTCCTTCAGGTAAAAAATGTCCGGCGCGTCGGCGACAAACAGGCCTCCGTCGTAGGGGAACAGCGCCGTCGGCCAGAGCAGGTTGTCGGCGTAAACGGTGTGGTGATCGAAGACGCCGTCGTCATCGGTGTCGATCAGTCGCGTGATGCGTGAAAGCTTGTCGTCGCGGTCTTCGCTGTAGCCACGCATCTCACAAACAAACAGCGCGCCGTCGGCATCCCATTCGATCGCCACGGGACTGTTGACCAACGGCTCGGCGGCGACGAGTTGAATCTGGTAACCGTCGGCGACGCGGAAGTCATCGAGCGTGTCGCCGGGTTCGGTCGGTGCGATCCGCGGCAATTGATCGGCGAAGTCGGCGGCCGGGCTGGGGGTGAGCGAAAGGACGACGGTGAGGCAGAGAAAGAGCAACTGGCAGGACGGACGATTCATGATGCGTCGGGATGGGAGGGGAGGGGAGTGGGGAGGGGAGGGGAGTGGGATAGGCTTCCAGCCTGTCATTTCAGCATCGACAGGCTGGAAGCCTGTCCCACGAACTATTCTCTCGAACCGAGCAATTGCGCGATGTTGTCCATCAGAATGCGTTCGCAACTTTTGTCGACGCGCGACGCCCGGGGACTGGTTTCGTAGCCGCCTTGTCCGTAGGCGATCTCGGTGCCGATGTAGCCTGGCCCGTAATCACCATAGGCGGCCATGGCGACCTGCAAGTCGTCGCGCATCTTCTTCGCGGCCAGTTGGTATTCGACGAATAGCTCTCCGGGCATGTGCAGCACGCGAACGTCGCCGACGGCCAGACACGCCAGGTCGATCTTGTGTCCGGATTGGCAGCGTCCGAGCCAAGCCAAGTCGGCCGGTGCGGATGGGGTGTCGGAGGATGGGGGGTGCAATGCCGCTTGCAACTGCTCGCGGTCCAAATGAGGTGCCGGCGGCAACGCGACCGGGGCGACCGACCAGGCAATCGATTCGGGGCGGACAGGGAAACGCTCGGCAGAATCGAACGCGCGTTTCATCGCGTCGGCGACACGGGCGGCCAGGATCAAACGATTCGCCTTGTCGCCGTCGTTGTATTTCCCCGCGCCGATGTTTCCGCCGGCCCCATTGAAATGGATGTGCATCGTTTCGGGGACGTCTTGTCCGCGGATGATTCGTGCGATGCCGGGGAAATCGGGACTGGGGACGCCGGTGCGGTAATAACTTTGCGGATGACAGGCGTAGTAGGTCATCGACGCCAGCGCCTTGTCGCCGTCGTAGAACACCAGGCAATTCAGTTCGGGGTCGATCGTTCCTTCCGGTTCGGCACGTAAGTCAGGGTCGCGGCAGGTGGTGTACCGCGTCGCTTTGACCTTGCCGTCGGGACCGAGCAACCGTCGGTTCGACGCAACGTTCTCGACGACGGCCGTGCCGAATCCGGCGTGTGTGACCGGCTGGGCGTGGGGCAGGGCGGCGGTGACGGTTTGACCAAGCTGATGCAGCACGCCGCGTTGGAAAGAGCTTTCGAACGAGCCCAGATCCGTCGCGCCGGCGTGGTGCAGGATCTGCTCGGCGGTGAAGTCGCAGCGTGGTGCGTCGTGTTGATGCAGACAATGCACTGCGACGCGGTCACGAGTCGTTTCGGCGGCCGCCGCCAGGACGTCGCGGAACGCGTCGTGGGCGCCGTTGGCGATTCCGATCCAATCGACCGCACACAACACGATCGGCTGGTCGGCGCCGAGAATCACCAGACCGCGACAGCGCAATCCCAACTCGTCGCTGCGGCGAACGGGGTCGTAAGCCATCATCGAACCGACCGGCGGGGTGACATCCAAATCGAAAGTCGCGATCTTGACCGCATCGCTCTCCGCGGCGTGTCCGCGGGCGGCAAAGTTTGGAAGCCAACTCGGCACGAGCAAGGCGAGAAACACGAGGGCGTTGAGGCGGGGGCGATGTATCTTGTTCGACATAGAGAATCGTCTCGGCGGGAATTCGGCGGGAGGTGGGGTTTCCCATGATAGCCTGTCACGTCGCCGGAAACACGCTTGATGCGATACATCCGTCTGGCAACTTTTGGGGAGCAAAAAAGACCACGATGACACGCTCGGATCAATTACAATCTCAGTTCCTGCCCGATTGTCCCACCCACCCCAGAACGAGTTCCCAGTGATGCGTTTCTTCAAAATTTCCGTTTGCATGTTGTTGTCGTTCGTCGCCGCCGAAGCGATGGCGATTGATGTCGGTGACAAGGCGCCGTCCTTTGAGGCGACCGATGATCGCGATGAGACCTGGAAGTCGTCCGACCACGTCGGCAAAAAAATACTGGTCGTGTATTTCTATCCGGCCGACATGACGGGGGGATGCACGGCACAGGCCTGTGGTTATCGTGACAAGATGGAATCGTTTACCGCTGACGGTGTGGAAGTGGTCGGGGTCAGCGGTGACTCGGCCAAGAATCATCGCATCTTCAAGAAGGCCCACCAGTTGAATTTTACGCTGTTGGCCGACACCGATGGTAAGGTCGCAAAAGCATTTGGCGTTCCCGTCGCCCTGGGTGAAAAAACGGTGACGAAGCTCATCGATGGCACCGAAACCGAGTTGTTGCGAACCGCCACGGCAAAACGCTGGACCTTTGTGATCGGCCTCGACGGCAAGATCGCCTACAAGGATTCCGCGGTCAACGCCAAGCAAGATCCGGAGAAGATCGAGGCAGTGATCGAGTCGTTGAAGTAGGGCATGCTGTGCATGCCGTTCGTCTGGTAGGGCATGCTGTGCATGCCTTCTGTCACGCACAGCGTGACCTACTTGAGCTGTCACGCACAGCGTGACCTACTTGAGCTGTCACGCACAGCGTGACCTACTTGAGCTGTCACGCACAGCGTGACCTACGCGAACAAGCTTTGTGGTTTCGCGGGTGCGGGGCGGTACGGCGGTCGGTCGATCGTGTAGCGGCGTAGCAGCGTGCCGGCCAGGGCGACGCCACTCAAATAGGCCGCTTCGACTCGGCTGCCGCCGCACCAATCACCGCAGGTGCCGATTCCCGTGGTGGCGTCGAACAGGCATTCCTGGTCGAGCGGTTTTTCGGGCACGGCGTAACGCCACCGGTGTGCGGTCGCATAAAGCGGCTGCGTGACCGTCTCACCGAGCAGCGACTCGAAGGCCTGTTGCAAGGTTTGCAGGACACGAGCAGGGTCGTCGTCGACATGCGTCTGCGACCATTCCGCCGACGCATGGATGACCCACGAAGCGGGCGCAGTCCGGCCGGGTTTCTTGTCGTTCCTGGCGATCCACGCGATCGGGCTGTTGTCGACAAACGCACCGTCATAGGGGACATCCGACAGCGACGGGTCGGCAATCATCACGGCCCAACACGGACGCATGTTGACCGAACGCACCGTCTCTGCCAATTCGGTATGGCCGCCGATCAACGCGAGCGTTTGCGTCGGCGGACAGTTGCACAACACCACGTCGAACGGTCCGTGTGTTTCGCCTTCCGTCGTTTCGATCTGCCATTGCCCTGCTGCCTCGGTCAAACGCGAAATCGTTTTCCCCAACCGCAGCCTCAATCCTTCGGACAAATGTTTGGCGACGGCGTTCATGCCGGGGATGCCGAGGTAACGGGGCGTGTCATTTTTTTCGCCGAGGATCTCGCCTTGTGCATCCAGATGTACGATTCGACCCATCCAGGGTTCGACCAATCCGTCGTGAATCCAGCTGTTGACCGGTCGACAGAATCGTGCGTCTCGGGCCGTGAAGTATTGGGCGCCGTGATCAAACTGCAGCTCGTCCTTGGCGTCTGGGTGCGTCGTGCGGCGGGTGGCGGTCCGTCCGCCGACGCCGCGTGATTTGTCGAACACCGTGACGTCGATTCCGTGATCGGCCAGCGTCCGTGCGGCCGTCAATCCGCCGATGCCGGCACCGATGACTGCGACACGGGGAAGCGTCGCGGCGATGGGGCGGTCGACATGCCGGCGAAAACGTTGCAGATCGATTTGACTGGCGTGTTCCTCCACGCCGCGTGGACGGAGTTTGCCGATCACCGGTTGCTCGGGCGAGAAGGGGCGATCGAACTGGCCGTAACACCAAAGCACGCCGCCGTAGGAGGCCGGGTTGCGACCGTCGAGCGAATAGCGGTGATTCAAATCCAACGTCAATTGAAGGGCGCGGGAGGGAGTGTCTAGCCAAGAAAGAAACGCTTTTCCCCAGGTCATTCGGACGTTGTTGTGCAATTCGCCATGTTTGAGCAGACTCCGCTGGGCGGCGTCCCAAAGTGGGCGTCCCGTCTTGGCCCGCGCCAGGGTTTCCCAACTGCAATTGGCTTCTCGCGGATCCCCTTCATGGCGGCACAGCGACTGCTTGGCCCAGTCCGGCACCGCGTCCAAACTGTCAACGATCTCGCGATGGTGAAAGCAATAGTGAAACGACATCTCACGCCAGGTCAGCAACTCGTCGAGAAACTTTTTCGCGTTTTGATGTGCCGCTTCCCGAGCGATGCGGAACGGGCTGACCATGCCGTAATGCAGGTAAGCGCTCATTCGGCTGGCGCCTTCGATTCGCAACGGGTCGTGGCGCGCTTGCCGATACTTTTCCAATCCGCGCGTTTTGAACGCATTCCAACGCGCATAGCCCGCGCGGGTCCCACCGGGGGTGTCCGCGACCGGTGCGATTGAATGATCGATCCGGCACTGGCCGATCAAGGACGCCAGATCCACGTCCTGCAACGAGATCGGATGCAGGCCGAGTGACGACGTGAGCGTTTCGACGTCACACATGGGGACGTCGACCTGTTGTTGTTCGGGATAGGCCTTGGTTAACCGTTCGTCGTAGAGAGGTTGAGCGTGGCGGCGAAATTCAGCGGCGGAGGTGAATGCCTGATCGAGCAAGGTGACCGGGGCGACACACGAGCAGTCGACGGTGGCCACCGGTGTCTTGCAGGTCGCGACCAATCGATCCATCCAGCCGACGAGCGGTTGCACCGGCATCTCTTCGGTGATCAGACAGGCCGCCGCACGCGTCAGGTTCCGCAGGTACGGCCCACGTCGTCCTTGACGTTGCAAATGAAACGTGGCCGCGATGCCGCGGTCGGCCAGTTCACGTTGCACATCACGATGGCCCTGCAACATGAACGCGTGCAGTCGGTCCGAAGCGTACGGGTACTCTTCGCTGAGCCCGTGGTAGACCAGCAGCGGCAGTCCGTTTTGGCGGGCCAGGCAAATCGCAGCATCGAGCGCCGGGTTCTCGTGAGCACGCAGCGCGTTGTGCATCCAGTACAGCACAAACTGCCCTGGCTCGTACGCCCGCTCCTCGGGCGACGCCATCCAACGAAGACGCTCGGCAATGTGTTTGGGAAGTGCGGTGTCCAAGAGTTCCGGTCTCGGTCGGAGAAAAGACGATCCTGCGTCACATCGTATGACAGTGGCAAACCTTCAGTCGTGGCGGATCAACCAGCGGGCGAGGCGTCCGGGGGGCAGGCCGGGACAAAGGTAGCGATTTGATGGGATCGAGTCCCGATTGGAATCGCGTCCAAGCTGCTGTGCGACCGCCCGTGCCGCCAAGCGACCGCTGATCACGGCGCCTTCCATCGTGGCCGGCCAGCCCGTTTGCGTCCAATCCCCCGCCAGAGCGAGCCAGGGCAGTTGCGTGGTCGCAGCCGGACGGATCGCATCGACATCCGGACGCAATGAAAACACGCTGTTGGGGTCGGTGACCAGGCGGTGGCGCAGCAGGTTTGCGTTTCTGGCGGCCGGAAAGGCGTGTCGAAGTTCGGCCAAAACGGTGTCGATCAGTTCCTGTTTGGACCCCGAAATCGATTCCTTAGAGGCGCTGATCACTACCTGATAGTAAAATTGCGATGGCTCATCGGTTGATTTCGCGGCCGGCGGGTGATGCGATTCAAACGGGTCACGGAACAGCCACTGCGCGGTCGTGCCCACCATCACCGCATGATCCAACGCCGTGATGGGCGAATCGAACCAGAGATGCAGCCCCGTGATGGGAGACGACGGGATTTGCGAAATCGCGTCCACGTCCGGCAGCCGATTTCGGTCCGCCTCAGGCCATCGGTCGAACAGTTTGTCGATCCGGTGCCAAGGGACGGCGCAGATCACGGCGTCTGCATCCAGGTCGCCTGATGCGGTGATCACACGTGCTTCGGGGGTGATTTGCTCCACGGCGTGCCCGGTCCGAATCTCCACGCCTCGCCCGGTCAACACCGCCGAGAGCAGACGCCCAAACAGCTCGGCCAGCGGCACAGTGGGAACCAGTACATCGCTGGCACCGCGGGCGATCGCGAATCCGTCGATCAGCACCTTGCGGGCGGCAGCCATCGAGACATGCCCGGTCGTTTCTCCCAAAGCGCTGACCAGGATCACGTCCCAGAACTCTCGTACGCTGTCGTCGCTTTGACCAGCCTGGGCCAGCCACTGCCGGGCGCGGCAGTCCCCCAACACACGCGGCGGCGTCCGCATCAGTTTCCATAGCCCGCCGAGAATCTCGCGTTTCTGTCGGGCGGCGAGGTAGCGCTGCGCACCGATGGTTCCCAACAGGTGCAACGGCGGTGGCAGCCAACCGTTCGGTGCGAACCGACTCGGCGGATGATCGGGGTGCAAGAATGTCAGCGAACGGTAGCGTCGGAAGTGTTGTTGCAAACCACATCGATCCAGCATCTCGATCAAGTTGGTGCAGCAACCCATCGCGGCATGCTGGCAATAATCGACTTCCGCTTCCGTTTCGGGATCGACGTAAGATCCGGCGCGGCCGCCGGTGATCCGTTTGGATTCCAGCAAGGTGATTTGGTCGTCGGGATGAACCCGCGAGAGTGTTTCGGCGGCGGCCATCCCGGCCAACCCGCCGCCGACGATCACGACACGCTGCCCCGTCACGCGCCGGCCTCGGTGACTTCGATCGGTGGCACGGGCAGACGATGAAAAATCGGCTTGAGGAAGTGCTGGGAAACGAGGCCGAGTTTCGTCGCGGTGCTCAGTTCGACGCGCCGCGTCGCGACCGCGCGGGGGTTTTCCGCGATGCGATCGAGCAGTCGACGGTACGTCCGCCACATCATCGAAAACATCGGGCGGCCGTCGGGGCCGAGTGAATCCCAGACTTGCCAGCCGCTGACATAAAGTGCTTTGGCGCGACGGATTTCGTCTTCGATCAGACAAACCAAGCGGTCGTCCGGACGCGGTTCCAACAGATCATCTTCGCACAAACCGTGTTGGGCGAAGTGCTGGCGCGGCAAATAAATCCGTCCCCGCTGGGCGTCTTCGGAAATGTCACGCAGGATGTTGGTCAGTTGAAACGCCAGTCCACAGTCGACGGCCGCACGCATCGGCAACGGGGCGTCGAATTCCCAGATGTGCAGACAAGCCAACCCGACGGCCGATGCGACCAGGTAACAATAATGTTCCAGTTGTTCGTAGGTGTCGAAACGCGTTTTCTGTTGGTCGGCCAGGACGCCGTCGACGATTTCCAACAGGTAGCGAGTGGGGATTTGAAACCGTCGCGTCGTGTCGCGCAGCGCCGGCATGATTTCTTTGGCGTGACGAAACAGGTCGATCGGCCAATCCGAGGTGTCGTCGGCCAATCCCGGCGACAGCGGCACATGGTCCACCGGGGTGTCGCTGATCAGGTTCAGTGCCGTGGTTTGTCGCCACCAATCCAGCCAGCGGGTCCGCAGCGCCGCCGGTTCGTCGCAATCGCCGATGTCGTCGGTGATCCGAGCGAAGGCGTAGAGCGCGCACATGGCGTTGCGTTTATCGCGCGGCAGCAGCCAAAACGAGCGATAAAAGTTGCTGCCGCTGCGGCGCGAAATGCGTCGCACCCGTCGGTAGCTGTCGGTCGTGATGGAAGCGGATCGCATGATTACAGTTTGCCGAGCAATGCACGCCCGACGAGCATTCCTTGTTTGATTTTCCCAACTTTGGGCCGGACACGCAGGACATCGAAGTCGATTTCTCGAATCGCATCGAGCGTCGCCAGACCGCCGTGGGCGAACAGTTTGATGTCGCTGCGCAGCCAAGCGGGGACATGATCGACCAATGGCAATCCGCGATGGAAATAATTCTCGGCTTGGTCGCAGAGAAACGCGAGTGATTCTCGCAGGCCAGCGGGCGTGGACGGTTCGGCGAGCATCGACACGCTGACGCCAAACCGCTTGCGAACGTCGGCGGGCAAGTAAATCCGGCCGATCGCGTGATCCCGCGAAAGGTCTTGCCAGAAATTGGCCAGTTGCAGTCCGGTGCAGATTTCGTCCGACAGGGCGGCCGTCGTCGGGTCGAGCGAATCGGCTAATTGCAGCACCAGGCGTCCCACCGGATTGGCCGAACGCGAACAATAATCGATCAGTTGGGGCATCGATTCGTATTGTTTGATCTGTTGGTCTTGCCGAAACGCCGACAACAGATCATCAAAAGGGCGTTTGTCCAGGCGATAGGTCGCGACGGTGTCGGCCAAGGCGGGGAAGAGTCCCTCCGTCGGGGTCTGGCAATCGGTCGGGGCCCAACTGTCCGCTGCAGGCTGGCTGTCCGCTGCAGGCTGGCTGTCCGCTGCAGGCTGGCTGTCCGCTGCAGGCTGGCTGGCAAACAACCGGTCGATCTGGTGTTGCAAGCGGTCCAGGCCTTCCAGGGCGGTGCGTTCGTCGGCCGATTCGTCCGCGACATCGTCGGCGGTACGACAAAACGCGTAAATGTTGTAAAACGGTTGTCGCATTCGCCGCGGCAGTAAAATAGAAGCGACGAGGAAGTTTTCGTAGTGGGACGTGGCGAGCTGACGGCAATACCGGCGGCTTTTTTTTAACTCGATCGGCGGCGTGGTTCCGGACGACATTCAGGATTGATTCAATGAAAATTGTGCTGGCCGCCCCCCGGGGATTCTGTGCGGGGGTCAACATGGCTGTCGACTCGTTGGATTTGACGCTCCAACATTTTGGCGCTCCGGTCTACGTGTACCACGAGATCGTACACAATCAGTACGTGGTCGACACGTTTAAGCAAAAAGGGGCGGTGTTCGTCGATTCGGTCGATGAGGTGCCCGAGGGAAGCGTGCTGATGTTTTCCGCACACGGCGTGTCGCCGGAAATCCGCGCCGCCGCCGCCGCTCGCAACCTGACCGCTCTGGACGCCACCTGTCCGCTGGTCACCAAGGTTCACTTGGAAGCGATCAAGTACGCCAAACTGGGCTACACGATCGTCTTGATCGGGCACCAGGGGCACGATGAAGTGATCGGGACGATGGGCGAGGCGCCCGAAGCGATCGTGTTGGTCGAAGATCAACAGGATGTGCAGACGTTGGAGGTCGCCGACGAATCAAAGATCGCCCTGTTGACGCAAACCACGCTCAGCGTCGATGACGCCAACCGGATCATCACCAAGCTGCGCGAGCGGTTCCCGATGATCCAAAGTCCGCCCAAAGGCGACATCTGTTACGCCACCCAGAATCGGCAAGATGCCGTCAAAATACTGTCCGAGGATGCCGATGTCGTCGTCGTCCTCGGTAGCCAGAACAGCAGCAACAGCGCCCGCTTGCGAGAACTGGCTGTCGACCGCGGAAAGCGTGCGTTCCTCGTCGACGGGCCGGGCGACTTGAAACGGGACGATTTTCGTGACGCCGACACGGTGCTGATCACCGCCGGGGCCAGTGCGCCAGAATCGGTGGTGCAAGAGACGGTTGATTGGCTCCGACGGGAATTCGACGCCAGCGTGGAAACGGCGACGGTGCGGGAAGAATCGGTGGAATTTCCATTGCCGAAACCGTTGCGGGCGATCTCGGCTGCGAAGTGACGTCGGGAGGGGGGCAAAACGATGGGGGCAAAACGATAAGAAGGCAGAATGATGGGGCGGCAGAATGATGGGGCAAAACGATAGGGGCGAAACGATAGGGGCAAAACGATGAGTAGGCAGCAGGAACCCCGCAGTACTTATTCCACTCTATCGCGCGACCCTCTCTTCTTGTCTCCCCCATCTCCTTGTCTCTCCCTCTCCTTGTCTCCTTGTCTCCCCGTCTCCCCATCTCCTTGTCTTCATCATTCTGCCCCGAATCATTCTGCCAACTCTTCTCCCCTGCCTCGCAGCCCCTAATTCAGTTCAGCGATTTGCAGGTTGCGGAACAGCACGTCGGTCTTGGGGTCGTGTCCTTGGATCATGATGGTTCCCGGTGACGTCCGTTTTCCTTTACGCGGGTTCTCGTGTTCTTCGCGGGTGTCTTCCCAGTCGCTGACTTGCACCCCGCCGACCCAGGCGGCGATTCTGTTGCCGCTGGCATGCAGCAGCACCGTCGACCACTCGCCGTTTTCTCCGGCGATCACGCGGGCGTCTTGGCGACGAAAGATGCCGCCGGTGCCGCAATCCAAGGGCGTCAATCGATTGCCGTCTTTGAATCCGTTGTTGATCTGGCATTCATAGCCCATCATTTCATCGCCGGGGATGCAGCGAAAGAAGATCCCGGAATTCATTTCGGGGTCATCGATTTTGTACTCCGCGAGCATGAAGAAGTCGCCGTAGCTTTGTCGGGTTTCCAATTGCGTCTTGCCGCCGAGCACGTGCAGGTCGCCGTCCTCGTTGATCGTGAAAGTCCCTTCCATCTGCGGGTATTTCTTCCATTGAGACAATTCCGCATCGAGCATCGGTTGCATGCCTAGCGGGCGGATTTTGATGTTCTTGAATGCGACGCGTCCGGAATTGTGTTGCAGGCCGATGCGACGTGCTGCCAGGTCGACCGGATCGGTGTAACGACAGACGGCGTTGCCGTCGAGGGACACGGTGACATCCCTGCCGTCGGCGATGACGGACATCGTTCGCCACTGCGCCGGCGTTTGCGGGCCCGCCGCTTCGCCGTCGACTTTCTGTCGCTGGACAATGCTGCCGGTGGGGAACGGGTTGTCGTCAGGGGCGATGTTGATTTCGTAGCAATCCGAGGTCACATTTTCCGGTTTCAGTGGCGTGCGAACGAACACACCACTGTTGGTTTCTTCATCCGCTTTGAAATCGAATGTCAATTCAAAGTCGCCCCAGGTGGTCGAAGTGCACAGCAAGCATTTCTCGCCCTGGTCGACCACGATCGCGCCGTCTTCGATGCGAAAGTTGGCGTTGCCGGTGATTTCCCATCCGAACAGCGTGTGTCCGTCGAACAGACGGACCCAGCCCGCCGCGGTTTCTTCGTCCGGCAGTCGTGCGGCCAGCAAATCGTCGGCGCTGGCCGAGTAGGTTTGCGGTGCAATCGGCTCGATCGCCGGTTCCGCCTGGGCGGGCGACTGCTCCGCGGTTGCTTGCTCCGCTGTTCCTTGCTCCGCTGTTCCTTGCTCCGCTGTTCCTTGCTCCGCTGTGGGCGTTGGGGGATCCTTCCGCCCGCACCCGATCAACGAGACCGACAGGGCAATCATCACACAGCAGGGCAGGGCGGATGTCGAAATACTGGTGCGTTGGAGTGGATGGCGACGCGAGTCGTTCAGGCGCGGAGTCATGCGATTAGTAGCCATAGTTTTCAAAGTAATGTTTCCAGGCGGAGCGAATGGTCGCTTCGTCTTGGGGAGACAATTGATGCCGGTTGGTTTGGTAGGAGCGGTGTTCGCTGGCGGCCCACGATTCGATCACGGGGCGGACCGAATCAAAATCGCTCAATCGCAAGGAGCGATAGATGGTTTCAAGGACGGTGACCGGGTCGTCAACCAAGTCTTCGTAGCGGATGTCAATGATTCGGTTGGAGTCGATGGTCGGGCGATCGCGGAAGAAGGCGTCGTACATGCGCCGCAAGCAATCGACCACGTATTGTTTGTCGGCCGACAGTGGCTGGTCGTCACCGTCACCGTCGCCGGACGAGTTTGTTGATGCGGCAGTGGCGGGGCGTCGCGCCACCTGCATGCCCTGGGCTTCGGCCAGTCCGGCCCACAGCCGGCAGGTCGAGGGGAACAGGGCGCGGGGGTCGCGGGTGACGTGGATGAACCTCGCATCGGGAAATTCTTTGGCCAGCGCGGCGATGCGGCCGGTGTGGGTGGGGCTTTTGATCACCAGCGGGCGTCCGGTCACGGTGCTGACCCCTAGCAAAAAACGTCTCAGTGCGTCCAGCCATTGGCGTAGCGCCGACGGGGAGACGTCCTGAAAGTCCAGGTAGTTCATGTCCACGGGGGCTTCACAGGGAAACGCGATGTGGCGATAGGGAGACGGCAGCCCCAGGTTCATCAATGCGAATTCGTCTTCTTGGGGCCGTTCCCAACCGGCCGCCATGTTGTCCATGGGGCGTTTTCCCGGTATCAGCCAGCCGAAAAACTTCTGGAAAATCCACTCGGTGACCAGAAAGTGATGCGGCGCGAAACACTGAAACGTCGTCGGGCTGCTGTAGCGTTCATCGAGCACCAGCAGTTCGTGCAGCAGCGTGGTGCCGCTGCGCCAATGTCCGATGATGAAGACGGGGGGGCCGTGCAGTTCGGCCGAGGCCAGCCGATTTCGGAAAACCAGTTGCTGGATACCTGCCAAGACCGTGTTCCACGGCGTCGCCAGCGACACGCCCAGCAAATTCGGCAGCCGACTCGGGTGGATTTTGAACCGCCCCTGGCGCAGCAGGCCCCACCAGGTCAGCGGCCGCATCCCGTGCCAAAATCGCGGGGCGTACCAAGGGTAACGGTGAAACTCGGCCGCCGGTTTTCCCGCGGCTTTGTCGTCGGGGGCGGCCGTCCGGCGGTGCTCAGAATCAGTCAACGAAGGTCGCTGCGGGGTTAAAAGAGAGAGAGCGAGAGGCGGGTTTGGGAAAACAATCGTGCCGAGGTGCAGAACCAAACCGCTGGGGACACCGAATCAAACGGTCCGGAGCACTGAACCAAACCGTCGCAAACGCTGTACGGATGGCTAAACCCTAATCTAACTCAGCCCACCCCAATCGCGAAAGCGCTACGCACGCGCTACAATCTGCCAGCATGAGTGATTCTACTGAATTATCGTTTGCGGATCTTCAGCGGCATATTCGTCAGATGTACCACGAGAAGGACGTGGCCCGGGGGGTGGAAGGCACGTTCATGTGGCTGATGGAGGAAGTTGGAGAACTTTCGTCGGCTTTGCGGGGCGATGACCGAGCCAATCTGGCCGAAGAGTTCGCCGACGTGATCGCCTGGCTGACCACGATTGCCAACGTCGCCGAAATCGACCTCAACGCAGCCCTAGTTGCCAAGTACGGCGGGGGATGTCCGGGTTGTGGCAAACTGGTGTGCGAATGCCCCGATTCAGAGAAGCCATGACAGACCACGTCAAGTTCGCGGCCGCCGCTGCGCTCCTCTCGCTCGTGCTCCTCTCGTCGGCCCCCGTTGTGGCGGCGGAACAGGATCCGGCGGTCGCGGAAACCACTCCGGCGGCCGTGGTTGTAGGCATCAACGGACACTATCGAGTCGGCCGGCCGACTGCGATCCGCTTGGCCGAATCGACCCGTTCGGCAATGAAATCGGCAATGGAATCGGACGGTGGGTCGCGTTCGGAGTTGACGCTGGAGACGCTCGACGGCGACGGCGTGCGGGTACGTTATGGAACCTACCCCACCGTTGACTCCGAGCCGATCGAACTGGGTTACGTGGTGCCGGGCTCCGAGGCGGCTCCGCTGCAGATTCAACGCACGACCGAAGCGGGGGCGGAAGTGGTCGTCCAGACACGGTTTCCCGCAGCCGGCCGACCGGACCGCGGACCGTCGATGATCCCCGCCGGCATGCCCTGGATCGTTTCGGTCGGCGATCCGCTGGGCGTCGACCAAATCGGCGCGTCCAATGTGTTGCTCGACAAGGCCGCTCACATCGCCGTGACCCGAATCGACTCGGCCGACCGTTTGCCGTTTCAGTCGCTCGGCTATGACGGCGTCGACCTGGTGATGATCAATGCCACCGGCGTGCCGGTGTTGGAGGCGATGACCGGGGCGCAGGCCGATGCCTTGGTCTCGTGGCTGCGTCGTGGCGGACACTTGTTCGTCACGCTCGGTGAGGCGACCGAGCGAACGTTGCAGGCGGCACCGTGGCTGGTGTCGCTGTTGCCGGTCGAGGACGTCACGCTTTCACGCTATGACCCCGCGGCCTTCGAAACATTTACCTCCAGCCAGACGCCGCTGGATGTTTTTCAAGGCATCAAGTTGCCCCGACGCGAGGGCCGCGTGTTGATCTCGGGCCGCACGACGCGTCGCGTTTCCGCCGTGCTGGGGGCCGACTACGTGATCGGACTGGGGCACATCACGGTCGTCACGGCCGACTTGGATCGACCCCGGTTTGCCCAGTGGCCCGAGCGTCTGGATCTGATCAAGCAAGTCGTGGGCGAATTGCTCGAGGAACAGACCGGAGAGCGGGACAGCCGGACCGGTTCGACATCGTTCTCTGATTTGGCCGGCCAGATGCGAGGTGTGTTGGATCAGTTTGTGATCAAGCCACGCTTCCGTTTTTCTGTCGTCTCGGTCGTCGTGATGTTATTGATCGCCTTGATCGGGCCGCTGGATTACTTGTTGATCAATCGCGTGTGGGGAAAGCCGCTGTTGGGATGGGTGACGTTTCCGTTGATGGCGATCCTCCTGTCGGTGTTCCTGGTCATCCAGGCCGCGCCCAAAACCGTCGCCGACGCCGCGGACACTGAATCGGCAGGCGGCGACTCGACCGCTGCCGCATCGGAGACGTCCGCGCTGTTGCGGGCGAATCAATTTCAAGTGACTGACATCGATCTGGTCAACGGGGCCGGACGCGGGTTCGCGTGGTGCTCGTTGTATTCCCATGACCCGGTGCGGGTGGACCTGCGCTATGGGGCTCGTGAAGCGCTGGCGCCGCTCGAGCCGAAATCGAGCGAACCAGCCGGATCGACCGCTGCTCGCTCCTTCGTCTTTCCCATGGGCTATCCCGGCCGAGAGTTCGGCGGCATTCAGTTGGCCGGGGAGAACACCGTGTTTGAAGCGTACTCGGTGGCGCCGTCGAAGATCGATCAAGAAGTCGGTCGGGGCGTGACGACAGAACTCAACGGTTTGACGATCGCCCCACGCAGCAGCAAGTCGATTGCGGCACGCTGTTCGTTCACCGCCGACACCGACAGGGCCGTCGCCGTGATCCGCCGGCCGGGAAGTGAGTTGTTGCGGGGCGCGCTGGTCAACCCCTTGCCCTATGACCTTCTCGATGGCGTGCTGATCTATGGAAACTGGGTGTATCTGTTGCCGACGCGTGTTCCCGCCGGATCGAGTGTGGCGGAGTTGAGTGAGTTGCGCCAGAAGAATTTTCGTTGGCGTCTGACGCGGCAGCAGTCGGCCGACCAAAGCACGACGGTGACGGCTCCGTGGTCGCCGAGTGATTTTTCAGACGCCAAACGGGTCGCCGAAATGATCTTGTTTCATCGCGCCGCCGGGGGAGAACTCTACACCGGGCTGGGGCACCATGTGCTCGGCGATCTGGATCTATCGGACTTGTTGGTCGAAGACCGGTGTCTGTTGATGGGGCGGACGGAGCAACCGCTGTTTGAATTGGAAGTAAAAGAAACGATGGATGATTCAGCGGGATTCATCCAGCCCGGTGGTCGGGTGTTGTCGATGGTGCGCGTGGTCGTGCCGGTCCGTTCGACTCGCCTGAACTGATTCGCCAGAACTGAACGAGAAAAGACTCCCGTGATCAAGACAGTCGATTTGACAAAAAAGTATGGCGATGCGTTTGCGATTCGCAGCATCGACCTGGATCTCAAGGCAGGCGATCTGTTCGGGTTCATCGGACCCAACGGGGCGGGCAAGACCACGACGATGCGGATCATCGCCACGTTGCTCGAACCGAGCTGGGGCGAGGCGTACGTGTGCGATCATTCGGTCCACACCGCCCCCAAAGAAATTCGCCGCCTGGTCGGTTACATGCCCGACTTCTTCGGCGTTTACGACGACATGACCGTGGTCGAGTACTTGGAGTTTTTCGCCGCAGCGTACCGAATCAACGGCCAGCAACGACGAGAACGCGTCAATGAAATGCTGGAAATCGTCGACCTGGAATTCAAACGCGATGCCTTTGCCAATACGCTCTCACGCGGACAAACCCAGCGACTCGGGCTGGCGCGTACGCTGTTGCACGACCCCCAAGTCCTGCTGTTGGATGAGCCCTTGTCGGGACTCGACCCCCGGGCGCGGATCGAGATGCGCAACTTGTTGCGCAAGTTGGGCGAGATGGGGAAAACTATCATCGTCAGCAGCCACATTCTGCCCGAGCTGGCCGACGTGTGTAACAAGGTCGGCATCATCGATCGTGGTGAACTGAAGCAAAATGCCGAAGTCACTGAAGTGATTCGGATGGTCCGTGAACACGTCGTCTTGGTGATCCAACCGAACCGGCCGGACCAGCTGAATGCCATCATCGACTTGCTCGCCCAGCACGAAAAGGTCCAGAATTGCGAACTCGGTGATGCGTCGATCCGAGTGGTGTTGAAGCCCGATGTCGAAGAGTACAGCGACTTGCCGAAACTGTTGATCGAAAACGATATCGATCTGAAGCGGTTTTCGGAGGAAGAGTTGGATCTGGAGTCGGCCTTTATGGCTCTGACGAAGGGGACCAGTACCCGTATGTAGGTGTCTCGCTGCGACGGTTGCCGTTGCATCAAGCACCCCATACGACGGACTGTTCATCACAACCCCGCTGATCGGATACTGGAACGCCCGGGCCGGGATCGACGTGCTAGGATCATGGTGGGTGAGGCTGCTCGTGCAATCCTCGCTGTCCCTCGATGCCGAAATCACTCTGATGCCCCCAACTCGCTGATGCCAGACCAGGTGATACCAGACCAGTGGTACATCAAGACCAAGAACGGAAAACGTGGTCCCTATTCGGTCCAGCAGCTGCAACGCTACGTTGACGCCGGAGCCATCCTGCCCAATTCGGGACTGGGAACCGGGCAAGGTCCGTGGGTGGCCGCAGCAACTGTCCGGGGATTGAACTTTTCGGCCGAATCGATCGCGAAAGTGCGCGCCACCAAATCGTCGGTCTCGACCGGGAACGCCACCGACGCCGCGCTGAATCAGCGGGCAACGGACCTGCAATCGCGAGAACAGGTCGTGCAAGATCGGGCGGATGAGTTAGACGCCCGTGGCAGTGAGTTGGACGCCCGGGCGAATGAGCTGGAGCAGCGCGAGCAGGGGTTGGAGCAGCGCGAACAGGGGCTGGAGCAGCGCGAGCAGGAGTTGGAGCAGCGCGAGCAGGAGTTGGAGCAGCGCGAGCAGGAGTTGGAGCAGCGCGAGCAGGAGTTGGAGCAGCGTGAGCAGGGGCTGGAGCAGCGTGAGCAGGGGTTGGGCCAGCGCGAGCAGGAGTTGGAACAGCGCGAGCAGGGGTTACCTGAACGCGAGCAGGAGTTGGAAGAGCGGACGCGGAAGCTGGACCAGCGTGAATCGGAACTCGGCCAACAGCAGCAAGAGATCCAGTGCCGGTCGCAGGATTTGCAGCAAGGCGAGTCGGACTTGGCGGCACGAATCGCCGAGACGCAGCAATTGGAATCTCGTTTGCAAGCCGAGCAGGCCGCGCTGCAACAGCGCAGCGAAGAAATGAACCAGCGAGAAGCGGCGTTGGCCGACCGTGAGCAAGCGACGCGTCAATTGGAACAGTCTCTTGAGGAGCAGCAGCTCGCCGGCGCCGACCAAGATGCTCCGGCCGCTCTGCCCCCGACGGCGAGCGATGATGCCCGCGACGTTTCGGCTGAATCGATGTTGGAGGAAAAGAAACGGCTGTTGCAAGAGTTTGCCGATCGCCAAGCATCGTTGTCGCGACGCGAAGCGGAATTGATGCGGCGTGAAAACGAATTGACCCGTCGCGAATTGGATAGCGTCGTGACCCATGATGCAGCGACGGAGCCTGGGGGGGAATTTGAAGTTGAACCCGAACCCGCACCCGAATCTGCGGAGACGGTGACCACGGTTCAAGAATCGGAGCCCCAGCGGCCGGAGGAACCTGTTGCGACAGAGTCTGATTCGACGAGCCGCGCAGCCTCGTCTTGGCAGGACGTGCTGGGGCGGGCCGAAGAGCAGCCTGCTGATTTTGAACTGGCCGAGTACGACGGGGGCTCCGGCGAAGGCGTTGCAACGGTCGGCGAGGTCGCCGTCGCCACAAAGTCGGAGGACGATCGCAGCGATGTCGCTGCGTCTCAGACAGGTTTGAGTGAACTGCGGCGACTCGCTTACGAAGAACGGTTCGGACCATGCAGTCGCTATGACGTCGATGATGACCCGTCGATGCGAGTGGACGTCTCGGTCCATCTTCCCGAAGACGCACGCGATTTCACGACGCTGGTGACCAGCGGCATGAGTGACTATCCGATTCCAATGCCAAACGGCCAGCGGAGCGTGCGTGCCGAACTGTTGCTCTATGTCACCCACCTGGATGAATTGGCGATCCAGATTCTACGCGGTGCGGCCAAACTTCCGTTTCGAAAAAAGAAGGGGCTCTCGATCGGGACGACGGAATCGCTGGATGAACTGCGCGATCAGTTATCTGGCAGTGAGCAACAGGACTGTGTGTACATGCTGCCGGTGGTCGAATCCGATTCCAAACCGATCCCGGCGAAAGAGACGATCGGCGGAGTGGTTCAGTTGTTCTGGTTGGTGACGATCACCGAAGCGGAACGCAAACTGATTGACACCGGCGGCATTCACAAATTCCTTTCACTGCTGGAAAAGAACCATCACGCGGTGTTCTTCGATTTGACGCGTGATTGTTATGTGAAACGAAAGGGCTGGTTTCGACGCTAACCACTCAGGTTGCCCCTGGCGCTTAGGTGGCACTGGCGCTTAGGTGGCACTGGTGCTTAGGTGGCACTGGTGCTTAGGTGGCACTGGTGCTTAGGTGGCACTGGCCAGTCGCATCACAAATTGCTCCAGCATAAACCGGTCGCGGCCGTCGGCGCTGTGCGTGCCTTTGAGCCGCAGGTCGGCATCGAGCAACCAGGCCAACAACTGGACCGCCTTTTCACGTTTCATGCGTTTCATGTCGGCGATCGCCCGCGAGATTTCGGCCGGGCGATGGATGCCGGCTTGGGCCAACGAGTCTTCCAACGTCTGCCGTTTGCCGGCCCGTTCGGCGGCCACGTGGGCCGACGCGGCCAATCCGAGGCGGCGCAGGGACCAAGCGATTTGCGGCAGCAATGCGATTGCCGGTTGCCCGCCCGAAATCAGCTTGTCGAGTTGCTTGATCGCTTCGGCGGCGTTGCCCGACGAGATCGCTTCGGTGATCTGCCAGATCGTTTTGCCCTGCCAGCCGGCGACCACGTCGCGGACCAGTGGTTCTTCGATTGTCTCACCGGGCGGGAGGTAGAGCGCGAGTTTGGCGATCTCGGTGTCCAAAAAACCGATGTCGTCGCCGAGCATTTCGACCAAGGCGTCGGCGGCGCCGCCGCTGAGTTTGGTTTGGTGGCGAGCGGCGATGTATTGGGTCAAGAACTTCCGCCGTGATGCCGCCGTGGCACCCGTTTTCTGGCCCGTTTCGCCGCTACAGCAAACCAGGACGTGTGACTTGTCGAGGGCCTTGTAGACTTTGGTGTTCGACGCCAGGGATTCGAATTGCAACACGAGACGCGCCGCCGAGCCGGGCTTGGCCAGGTAGTGCTCGATTTCGTTGCGGTTGGACGAGACGAATTTGTCGGCATCGCGGATGACCACCGATCGTTTTTCGCCCATGTCAAACAACGATGCGGTGGACAGTTCGTCATTGATGTCGGCCCAGCGCGCCGTCGTGCCATCGACATCGGTAACGTCGGCCGCACCGGTCAAGACCGACGTCGTCCAGGACGCCAACGTGTGGTCCCCACCAAACACCGCCGCGACCGCGAAGTCGACCGGAGCGGCAGAAGAATGGCTGGTCAGAAATTCAAACGCATGTGTTTTGGGCATGGGGAGAGTTTAGCAATCGCAGCCGCAGCAACGAAGCAGGGGCAAGACGATGGGGGCAGGGCGATGGGGGCAGGGCGATGGGGGCAGGGCGATGGGGGCAGGGGGTTGTGGCGTACTTCTTTCGTGTTGTTGTTTTGCCCCCATCGTTTTGCCACTTTCCAACTCGCAACGAGAGGTGTCGCCATGCCCATTGAGGTTGACTCAGAAATTCAGGTTCTTGACCGCGACGAGTTTCAGTCATTCGCATACCGAGTCATGGGAATCATCTACTCCGCTCACAATGAATTCAGTCGTCTGATCGACGAGACTCCATTCAAAAACATCATTCGTCGGCGTTGTGAACTTGCGGGCGTGGCGCCCGCTCGGCGAGAAGTCGAAATCAGAGTGTCACACAAAAACTTTTGTAAGTCGTACTATATGGATCTGCTTCTGGGCCACGCGCTGATGGTGGAAGCAAAAACCGTTGATTGCCTGACGCCTGCTCACGACGCTCAAACAATCAACTATTTGCTTCTCTCGGGGATGAAACATGGATTGTTGGTGAATCTGCGAACGCCTCGAGTCCAAAAGCGTTTTATCTCGACCAACCTTGATTCAGCAGCTCGACACCGATTTGCGATCGATACCAAACGATGGCGAGGCGTCAATGATGCGAGCGTTAGATTACGAGAGGTATTGGAAGATCTTTTGAATGATTGGGGCGTATTCTTAAGCGCATCTCTCTATCGTGAAGCCACGTTGTATCTGCTCAAAGGATTCCAGAGTGAATCGAGGCGCGTTCCGATCTTTGACGGGAACTTTCAAGCTGGAATGCACGACGTATTCTTGATCGACATTGACACAGCAATGGCCATCACAACGCTTACCGATGGCGATGCAGAGATGGAGACGCAGCTAAAAAGACTGCTGTACCATACAAGCCTTCGTTGTATTCAGTGGGCAAATCTAAACCATCACGATGTGCAAATGGCAACACTTGAATTATGACTTCGGTTGTTGCCCAATCGTCTTTCCTATTGTTTTGCCCCCATCGTTTTGCCTTGCCCGGCACCCGCCATTGCCTACTTCCCCGTCTTGCGGCGTCGGTCTAGCCAGGTTTTGTATTCCCAGCGGTCTTTCCAGTTTTTCAGGTGGGGTTGGTAGTCGGGGCGGTCGACCCAGAACATGGGTTGGGGATGATCCGCCGCGACGCGGCCTTCGGGGTAATCCTTGCCCGCTTCGCTGGCGTCGGTGGATTCGAGCCAGTTGCGAAGTTGGCGGCGGAGCGTTTGAAAACGCTGGGGATGTTGTTCAGCGACGTTCGTGGATTCCGCCACATCGCTGGCCAGGTTGTAGAGTTCAAAGGCGTCCTTCTTGAAATCTTTAGTCAGCAGTTTCCAGTCGCCGTCGACCACCGCCGCAGCGGATTTGTAGCGAAAGAAAATCGGTTCGGGGCGATGGCGCTGAGCGTCCGACGGTCCGCTAAACAGCGGCGTCAAACTGATGCCGTCGCGCGGGCGATCGGGAGCGGGGTGTTCGGCGCCGGCGAGCTCGAGAATCGTGGGCATCATGTCCATCACGCTGGCCGGATAATCGGTTTTTCGTGGGGTGACGGTTCCGGGCCATTCGATGATGCCTGGCACCCGCAAGCCGCCTTCGAAAATCGTGCCTTTGTTTCCACGCAGACCACCGGTCGTCGTCGGCGTGATCTTGGGGAGTCCGCCGTTGTCGCTGCAGTACCAAAACAGGGTTTGCTTTTCGATGCCCAGCGTGCGCAATCCAGCACGCAGCGCACCGATGCTGCGATCCAGCGCGACCAGTTCACCGTAGTGATGCATCGATGTTTCGTCTAAATCCGAAAACGCTGCGTTATCTTCGGCCGACGCTTTGAAGGGAGAGTGGGGCGTGCCGTACCAGATGACGGTAAAGAACGGTTGGTCGGATGCGGCTTGGCGTTCGATGTGCTTGAGCGCCTGCTCCATGATCACGTCCGACGAATCGCCCCGGTAATCTTCAAACTCTCCTCCGCGGCTGAGCAACGGATCGCGGTCGAAGAAGTTGGTCACCGACAACCAATGGTCAAAGCCGAACGTGCCCGGATGAAATTTGTCGTCCCGCAGGATCGGCGCGCCGGGACCACGCAATCCGTTCAAGTGCCATTTGCCGAAGTGGGCGGTCTGGTAACCCGCTTCGGACAGCACTTGTGGCAACGTGATTTCTTGGTGACGCAAGGCGTAGCCGTGTTCGGGAACGCCGACTCGGTAACACGACCGACCGGTCAGCACGGCGGCGCGGGTCGGCGAGCAGACCGGAGCACCGGCGTAAAACCGATCGAACCGCAGGCCGGATTGGCTCATCGCGTCCAAGTTCGGTGTCTGAAGTCGCGGGTGCTGGTTGTAACCGGTTTCGCCCCAGCCTTGATCGTCGGCCATCACCAAGATGATGTTCGGTCGTGCGGCTTGGACCGCGAGGGGAAGCAACGCCAGGATCAACAACAGGTAACGCATCACGGGCTCCGGGGCAGGGAAGGGCAGGGCGGAGCCGTAGTCTAACCGCTAGTGTTGCGCTGCAAGTCATCTCTTCGGGTGGCGCGTTTGATCGGAAACGGGGTCAGGAACCAAAAATGCGAAGCACCCTGCGGGCCATTTGGTTTTTGGTTCCTGACCCCCTTTCCGTGGGCAATCCTAAGAATGAGCTGCAACGCAGCACTAGCGTGATCGGAAGCCGAGGATTCGGGCCCGCGGGGCGAGCCCGCCGGTGGCGATCGGTTGGTCCAGCAAGTAGCTGCCCGTGTTGCCGGCCTGGTCGGTTGCATCGACACGCAGATAGATCTCGTGTGGCAACTTCGGATCGGCCGGCCAGACGTAGAGTCCGTCGTTGCGAAGCCCCGCAGCGATGGTCGTCCACGGCCCGTCGATCGAATCACTAAACGCGATCGCGACGGGGCGGTCCATCAGGTTTTCATCACTGCATTCATAGCGAATGATCAACGACCCGGTGCGATCCCCTTCGCCGTACCGCGCCGAAGTGATTTTGATCTTGGGCAACGTCTGGTCCACGATCACCGCGATATCGGGTTGATCGCCGGGCAACGGGCGTGGGCTGGCCAAGCCGTTGTTGCCGAGCACCACGATTCGAAACGCGAAGACGCCTTCGCCCTTGGTTTCGATGTCAAAGGGACTGGTCCGATCCGGGTCAGCGCCCCATCGTTTCCACGTCCGCCCGGCATCCAGACTGCCGTACAACTCGACCGCTTCGACCCCCGAAGCGCCGACGGCTTCGAGTTCGTATTCCAAGCTAAAGCGATTGGAGTTGCTCCAGCGAAACGGAACGGTGCGGGCCAGTTGAGCTCGATCGTACCGTTGTTGTTGCTCGCGACTGAGTTGTTCGGCACGCTCGGCCCGGTACCGTCGTTGATCTTCCGGTGTGCTGCTCGGTGCCGGTGTCGGAATCTGCTCCGCGGCGGGACGGCGTGATTGCTGATCAGGCGTCGTTTGGGATCGCGGGGTGATCGGCCGCAAGGCTTCTTCGAGTGTCCGCGATCGCTGGGACGTGACTTCGTCGTCCGCCTCCGCTTTCGGCAGCGGGATCGACTCGGTGATCGGGTCGCCGGGCGATTTCGGTGGGGCCAGGTTCAGCGTCGGCGCGTCTGTCGTTTCCGGCGTTGGTGCGGGTGTCGGCAATGTCTCGGCCGCCGCCGCGGGTGCTTTCGGTGCTTCGGCGGGGGCGGGTTCGGGCTGTGGTGCCGGCAACACCTCGATGCCTTCGGGCGTCAGCTTGGCGGTCAGTCCCGACGCGGGCAACGTCATCGGAGGCGACGGATTGCCGGGTGAGCTGGCTGCCGGCGAGCTGGCTGCGGGCGAGTTGGCTGCGGGCGAGTTGGCTGCGGGCGAGTTGGCTGCGGGCGAGTTGGCTGCGGGCGAGTTGGCTGCGGGTGTTGCCGCCGCGCCCGCCGCTGTGGGCTCGATCGGTTTGGTCACCGGTTGAGCGCTGGCGCCGAACGCCGAACCGAACGACTGCAGCGAACGTCCCCTGGTCGGGGCGGTGGTGGGTGCCGTGCCGCGGACAGGCGTGCTCGCGTTGCCGGTCGATCGCAGCGGACCGGATCCCGGTGACTGCAACGCGGCGCCGCGCGTGGACGACTGCGGGAGCGACTGCGGAGCGGTCGGGGCAGATGACGAAGGTGAGGGGTGGGTGTCGGACGTCGGTCCGAGTCGAAAGCTGGGCGGATCGCTGGGGCCGGCGACGGTTTGGATCCGCAACTGGTTCGGTGACGCAGCCATCCGCGGCAGTTTGGTGGCGGCCACGCGGGGGCGGCGGAACGTTTTCGCTTGGACCGACGCGTTGCCGATCGAGTCGGTGGCCGTGACGTGGACGGACATCTGTTGCCAGTCGTCGGCGGGGCGAATCGAAAATCGGCCTTCCTGATCCATCGACGCGTTGGGGACCGTGACCCACTGCCGCCGGACATCGGTCGCGTACAGCACGCGGAGCGTGGCGACTTGATGCGGATCGGTCAGTATTAATTGCCCCGAAAGGGTGCCGTCGACATCGGCGCCGGCTTGAAGATCGATCGCCGGTCCGGTCGTGTCGATAAAAATCTTGCGTTCCGGAGACAGCGTTTCGGTCGGCTGGGGGGGCGTGTCCAAATCGGTCGCGTGGGTGAACCAGTAGTCCCCATCGGCGGTCGCTTCGAAGTGGAATTGTTGAATCGGCAGAGGCTGTTCGGCCGCCTTGGCCCACGTTTGTCCGCGGTCGGAGGAAACATAGAGCCGCACCATCGTCGCTCCGCTATCCCGTTCCATCTGAAATGGGATATCAAAAACCCGAGATGTGAGGACAATGGCGTCCGGGTCGACCGCGACCGCCGGAACGGCGAAGATGGCAAACAGGGTCCACAGCGAGATCGACAGTGTGACGCGATGGCAATCCAGCCTGCGTACCGCCGGCCTGCGGCGGGATGTCGCCGGGATGAACGGGGGGCGATGATTGATCGCCCGGACGAATTGGCGGAAAACGCCCATCGGATATGCCGGAGTCGAAAGAAACGGGTGTACCTCATCTTCCGGTTCGGCAAAATGAAGGGCCAATCTTGATGGGGAAGCAGGAAAAAGTGTGGCATCGATCGTTTCGCCGCGACCCGCGAGGTCACGGGCGGTGGTGCCAAGGCAAATGAGTAAGGGTTCATGATTCAGTATCAATACGATGTCGTGGTGATCGGGGCAGGGCATGCCGGCACCGAGGCGGCTGCCGCGGCGGCTCGGTTGGGCGCGCGGACGGCGCTGCTGACGACCAATTTGGATACCGTCGGGCAGATGTCCTGCAATCCGGCGATCGGTGGCGTCGCCAAAGGCCAGATCGTCCGCGAAGTCGATGCGCTCGGCGGATTGATGGGGCACGCGATTGACGCGACCGGCATCCAGTTTCGACTGCTCAATTGCCGCAAGGGGCCGGCGATGCACAGCCCCCGCGCGCAGGCCGACAAAAAGGCGTATCAGCAATACATCAAGCACGCGATCGAATTGCAGAGCGACTTGGATCTGCGTCAAGAAACGGTCGAAGACCTGTTGACCGAGAGCACCGCCGAGGGTGAGCGGATCGTCGGGGTCCGCGTGCGAGGTCAGGCCGAGTATCGCGCGGCGGTGGTGGTGCTGACCACGGGCACGTTCTTGTCAGCGATCATGCATACCGGCGAATCCAAAACCGCCGGCGGCCGCGCCGGAGAGGGAACGACGACAGGGATCAGCGGCGCGCTGAATCGATTGGGATTCCAAATCGATCGATTCAAGACGGGCACACCGGCCCGATTGAATCGCCGGACGATTGATTATGCCAGCCTGGACGAACAGCCCGGTGATGACCAACCCCAACCGTTTTCGTTTCTCAACGATTCCCTGTCCATCGATCAGGTGCCCTGTCACATCGCGATGACCAATGAAGCGGTGCACGATCTGATTCGCGCCAATCTTCACCGCGCGCCGATGTACAGCGGACAAATCAACACGCGCGGACCACGCTACTGTCCTTCGATCGAAGACAAAGTCGTTCGCTTTGCCGATAAATCCAGCCACCAGTTGTTCCTCGAACCGGAAGGCCATCACACCGAAGAGGTCTACGTCAACGGCATCTCGACCAGTCTGCCACGCGATGTTCAAGACGGGATGTTCCGGCTGATCCCCGGACTGGAACGGGCGACCATCATGCGTTACGGATACGCGGTGGAGTATGACTATTGTCCGCCCACGCAACTCTGGCCGCACCTGGAATCCAAACGGGTTTCGGGGCTGTATCTCGCCGGCCAAATCAACGGCACGACCGGATACGAAGAGGCGGCCGGACAAGGCTTGATCGCCGGCCTCAACGCGGCGCGGCAAGTCGCCGGAAAATCGACCTGGGTTCCGACGCGGGATCAAGCTTACATCGGCGTGTTGGTCGACGATCTGGTCACCAGCGGCACGGACGAACCCTATCGAATGTTTACCAGTCGCGCGGAATATCGATTGTTGCTGCGGCAAGACAACGCCGATCGCCGATTGACGCCCGACGCCGACGCGCTGGGATTGATCGATGCCCAACGCCGCCAGAAGTTTACGACGAAATTGGCCGACATCGATCGGGCGATCGAGTTGCTCGGGTCGGTGCGGATCAGCACACCCAAGGGCGACGTCAAGGGTGACGTCTACCTTCGTCGCCCCGAAGTCGATTGGGCGAAGATGCGCGAGTTCATTCCCCAGCTTGCAACGATCGGCGACCAGGCCGCCCAGCAAGTCGTTTACGACATCAAATACGAAGGCTACGTCAGCCGGCAACGCGACGAAGTTGCCCGCCAGCAGCGGATGCTCAAGAAGAAAATCCCCGGCGGATTCGATTACGCCGCGATTACCGCGATGCGTAACGAGGCCAAGGAGAAACTCAGTCACATTCGGCCCGTCTCGCTCGACCAGGCACAGCGAATCAGCGGAATCACGCCGGCGGATATCGCGTTGTTGCTGGCCTATCTCGAAGCCCCGTCGTCAAGGTGATTGCCTTTGAATCGACTGGGCTGATCAAACGCCAGAGCGGGCCGGCGGCTCGCGAAAGTCTTGACGGGCTGTCGATTTAGTTGGGATCTGCTGAGTCTATGGTGAGCCGCTGGCCGTAAGGCCTCGGGCAGCGTCGCAGTGCCCGGCCGCTTACGCGTCGCGGCTCACAAAAACGACAGCCCGTTGACGACTTCCGCTACGATTAACGCCGCCACTTTTACAATCAACGTCCCGCACTGATCGTTGGCTGTTCAAAGTTCGCCGGTAACCTATCTTGACCTATTCTGTGGATTCGGTAAGATTCGTTGGTCGGGCAAGATCGGCAAGCTTGAGGGTTTCGGAGTTTGCTGTTACTTACGTTTTTGACGCAAATTGGCACTGAAATGCTCTTGTGCGGAAGCGTGGGGGTTTTGCTAAAAGAAGCCTGTCGTGCTGGTTTGGTGACCGGCACAAGAGTGTTGGCGAATGCTAGCACGGAAAGACATGGAACAGGGTGAGGCTTCCACGAAGGCTCACTCGCGACAAACGCACAGGTTGGGAAACGGCTCGTCCTGCAGGGAGGATGGTTTCTGCGATGACCACGAAGACGGTCTTTACGACAGGCGAAGCGGCTAAAATCTGCAAAGTCAGCCAGCAGACGATCATTCGTTGCTTTGACAATGGTTCGCTGAAGGGCTTCCGGGTGCCGGGAAGCAAATTTCGACGTATTCCACGTGAACAGCTCTACCTGTTCATGAAGGACAACGGGATACCGACAGACGCGCTGGAGAGCGGCAAGAAGAAGTTGTTGATCGTTGATGACGACCAGGATCTGGTCGAATTGATGAAAGACGGCTTTGAACGCGACGGGCGATTCGATATCCGCACGGCCAATAACGGCTTTGATGCCGGGATGGGCGTGAAGGAATTTCGACCCGATCTGGTCGTGTTGGACGTGATGTTGCCCGACATCAACGGCAAAGAAGTCTGCCAGCGGGTCCGCAGCGATCCGGCCTTGGACATGGTCAAGATTCTTTGCATTTCCGGGATGGTGGAGCACAACAAGGTTGACGCGCTGCGTGCCGCCGGTGCGAACGATTTCATGCAGAAGCCGTTTGCGATCGACGACTTGGTGTTGCGATCTTGCGATCTGCTGGAAATGGAACGCAAAGTCCCGAATTAGATGAATGCGGTGACGAGTCTCCGCGACCAGTCGAATGAATTCCCGTTTCCGGGCTCGGTGTTAGAGCTCGGCTGGTGGGGCGTTCTGCCGCCCATCTCGCGCGAGGGCAAACGCTGGTGGTTGCCGTTGTCGGACACCGCCATGGTCGCGATCTCGACGGCGATCTCGTCATCCACCGCCGGCTGGGGGGACGTCAATCCGCTGGCCGTTCGCCGTGTGACCTCGGCGTTTCTCCAAGACCCGCCGTTCTTGCTGTATGCCCTGTTGAGCTGGCCGGGCGATGAATTTGTGTCCGCGACGGAGCTGGCGGAGTGGTTCATCGGTGCGGCACCGGCGGCATTGGCCGACGGCGAGTGGATGCTTGCGGCGCCGGAGATCACCAATGCGCACCAGCATCGTTGGTCCCGTTTGCTGGCCCGCAGCCGAACGACCGAGCCGAACGATTGGATTGCCGGAGCGGCGGAGTGGTTGCAGGTTTTGGGGCCGGCGATCGATTCGGACTGGATCGAGCACCTGCCGGCGGTGATTTGGGACTGTGTCGCCGAGCCGAAACGCAAAATCGAAGGCAGCCGTTTGCTGCAGCAATTGGCGCGGGCTCGGGAGCGCGAGTTGGTGACTCAGTCCAGTCTGTCCGCCCTGGCAGAGCAACGGAAGTTGGCTGCCGCGAAGCAGTTGGCCTATGGATTGAGCCATGAAATCAACAATCCGCTGGCAAACATTTCCGCCCGGGCACAACAGCTCGCCCGCGAGGAATCCGATCCACAGCGTCAGCAATCGCTTCAGCAGATCGTCCAACAGGTCTATCGCGCCCATGAGATGATTGCCGGGTTGATGTTTTTCGCCAACCCGCCGGAGGTCGATCGGGAACGTGTCGATTTGAACGCGCTGGTCGAGGCGGCGGGTGAGGAGTTTGCCGGGATTGCTGCGGAATTCGACATCCGGTTGTTGGCTGAAACGTTACCGGAGCCGGCGAGGGTGTCGGTGGATCGGTCGATGATATTGGAAGCGATTCGAATCTTACTGCGAAATTCGATCGAGGCGATCGGCAGCGGCGGCACGGTCGTGTTGTCGATGGAGCGGGTGGATGACCCATCGCGGGATCCGCAGTGGTTGATCCACGTCGCCGACAGCGGACCGGGGCTGAGCGTCGAAGCGTCCAAGCATGCCTTTGATCCATTTTACAGCGGTCGCGAGGCCGGCCGCGGGTTGGGATTGGGGCTGTGTCGAGCCTACCGAGTCGCCCAATTGCATGACGCCACCATTCGGCTCTCCGGCGGCTTGGCCGGTTGCGTCGCCACGATCGCGATTCCGGATTGATCTGCCCGCGCTGGTGTGCAGGCTTCAGCCGCCCGATTCGCTGCTCGGCAGCGAGCGGGAGATCGCCTGAAGGCTGGACACCAACCTGCGCTGGTGTGCAGGCTTCAGCCGCCCACTGTGGCTGCTCCGCAGCGAGCGGGGAAATCGCCTAAAGGCCAATACCGCTAAGTTAAGCGTCGTTTCTTCAGATGAGGGCCCGTAGGCTCGCGCCAAACGGCTGATATTCGTTTGATATCAGCCGGTTCGCGCCAGCGTCCGGGCCCCCTCATTCATGTTCACTTAGCGGTATTGGCCTAAAGGCTGGACACCAACCTGCCCTCGATTCCCCCCGTGCATGCCCGGTGGTCGATCGGCGGATGATGGTCGATAATTCATGACTGTCATCCATCTGGTCGTAACGAGTCACCCCCTTCATGCTTGATTCTGCTTTGGAAGTGCTGCGATTGCAGGCTGCCGGTGAGGCGTCGGCGGTTGAAATCGCTGAACGCGCGTTGGACGCGATCGAGGCGTCTCAGTCGACGCACAACGCTTACACCCACGTCGATCGCGAGGCGGCGCTGGCGGCCGCCAAGTCCGTCGATGCCAAGCGTGCCTCCGGAAAACCGCTGGGGGCGCTGGCCGGTGTGCCGATCGCCGTCAAAGACGTGTTGTGCACGTCCGACATGCCGACGACCTGCTCGTCGGAAATGCTGCGTGGGTTTCGTCCGCCGTACGATGCGACCGTCGTCGAAAAGCTCCGCGCCGCAGACGCCGTGATCGTCGGCAAAACGAACATGGACGAATTCGCGATGGGGGCGAGTACCGAAACGAGTGCCTTCGGGATCACCAAGAACCCCTGGGATCCCTCGCGGACTCCCGGCGGCAGCAGCGGTGGCGCGGCCGCGGCGGTGGCTGCCGGGACCGTTCCGCTGAGTCTGGGCACCGACACCGGAGGCTCCATCCGTCAGCCCGCGGCATTTTGTGGCGTGACGGGTCTGAAGCCGACTTATGGTCGGGTCAGCCGATACGGCTTGGTGGCCTTTGCCAGCAGTTTGGATCAGATCGGTCCGATGGCGTGGTCGGCCGACGAGTGCGCGTTATTGATGAACGTGATCGCGGGGTTTGAGCCGCGGGATTCGACCTCGCTCGACCAAGCCGTTCCCGATTTCACGTTGGCGACCGAATCGAACGATCTTCGTGGCATGCGGATCGGGGTGTTGCGTGAATCGTTGCAAGCCGAAGGCATCGACGAATCGATCCGGACCGCGGTCAAGCATGCGATCGGCGTGTTTGCGGAACTGGGCGCCGAGATCGTCGATGTCGATCTGCCGCACCGTGAGTATTGGGTGCCGACCTATTACGTGATCGCGCCGAGCGAAGCGAGCAGCAACCTGTCGCGTTACGACGGGGCACACTATGGACATCGCGCCGCTGCAGAGGCGAAAGACTTGGTGTCGATGTATTGTCGCAGTCGTGCCGAAGGGTTTGGCGCGGAAGTCAAACGCCGCATCATGATCGGGACCTACGCACTGAGCGAAGGGTATGCCGACGAGTACTACAACAAAGCGCTCAAGGTACGACGATTGATTCGTGGCGATTTTGACGCCGCGTTCTCGCAAGTCGATCTGTTGTTGGGACCGGTCACACCGACGCCCGCGTTTTCGCTGGGCGACAAGATTGACGATCCGATCCAGATGTATCTGTGCGACTTGTTCACCGTCGGCGCGAACCTGGCCGGCGTTCCCGCGATTTCGTTGCCGGGCGGATTCGATCCGTCGGGATTGCCGATCGGGATACAACTGCAGGCCCCGACGTTGGAAGAGAGTCGCTTGCTGTTCGCGGCATCTGCTTTTCAATCGGCGACCGATTATCACACCCAACGACCGAATCAATAAACGATGTCACAGCTACCGACCACGACGATCATCGGACTGGAAGTCCACGTCCAACTGAAGACGGCGACCAAGTTGTTTTGCGGTTGCAGCACGAAATTCGGCAGCCCACCCAACACGCAAGTCTGCCCGGTTTGTTTAGGCTTGCCCGGCGCGTTGCCGGTGATCAACGAGCACGCGATCGAGCTGGCGATCCGAGCCGGGTTGGCGATCAATTGTGATATCCCGCCGCTGACCAAATGGGATCGCAAACAGTACTTCTATCCTGATTTGCCCAAGGGTTACCAGATCAGCCAGTTCGATCTGCCGATCTGTGCCGACGGGTGTTTGGAGATCACCGATCCGGCCGATGGTGATGCCACGCGTAAGATCGGGATCACCCGCGCCCACCTGGAAGAAGACGCCGGCAAGAGCATGCACGACGAGGCGGCCGGCCGCGCCGACAGTCGCATCGATCTGAACCGTTGCGGCACCCCGCTGCTGGAGATCGTCAGTGAGCCGGATTTGCGAACGGCCGAAGAAGCGTTGGCGTATCTGACCAAACTGAAAGAGATCATGACGCACTTGGGCGTTTCGGATTGCGAAATGCAAGAGGGCAGTCTGCGCGTGGATGCCAACGTCAACCTGCACATCGACAAACATGGCGAGCGGATTGCCACGCCGATCGTCGAAGTCAAAAACATGAACAGCTTTCGCAACGTCGTCGCGGCGCTGCACTTTGAAGTCGATCGACAGTATGCCGAGTGGGAGGAAACGGGGAACACGATCGAGACCCACGGCAAACGCACCTTCGGCTGGGATGACGTCAAGGGCGTGACCTATCCGCAGCGTGAGAAAGAAGAATCCGCCGACTATCGCTATTTTCCGTGTCCCGACTTGTTGCCGATTCGAATCCCCAGCGAGCGGGTCGAGGAGATCCGCGCGTCACTCGGGGAGACACCCGAAGAAACCCGCGAACGCTTGCAGTCGCAATACGGCATCAAAGCCTACGACGCCGACGTGATCGTTTCTCAAGGCCGCGCGATGGTCGAGTACTATGACGTCGTCGCGATGGCCTGCGGAGACGGCAAACGCGCCAGCAGTTGGATTCAGCAGGACGTGATGCGAACTTTGAAAGAGCAGGGCGAGGACATCGAGACCTTCGGCGTGACGGCCGAACAGCTCGCCCAACTGTTGTCCAAAGTCAGCAGCGGAGAACTGACCAACGACCGCGCCCGCGACGTGTTCAAACACCTTAGCGAAAACGGCGGCGACATCGATGAGGCGATCAAAGCCTTGGGGATCGAGGCCGTTGACGAGTCGGAAATGGAAACGCTGGTCAAGGAGTTGCTCGCGGCCAATCCCAAGGTCGTCGACGATGTCAAAAACGGCAATCAGAAAGCCGTCGGTTCGTTGATCGGTCAGGCCCGCGGCAGGAATCCCAACGCCAACCCGCAAAAGGTTCGCGAGATCGCGCTGCGGTTGATCGATCAGGCGTGAGTCGGGGTGAAAGAATGAATGGGCAATTGCCGGAACACAGCGAATCCTTGAAAACCCACGGATAGCAGCGCGAACCCACGGATGTAAAGCAGCCAGGGATCCGTGGGTTCGCGCTGCCATCGGTGGGCCGGTATGTTCCCAGGCCGGAGCCTACGCCCTGAACGATTTTTTGGCATTGGGCTTGCTTCCAATGTCACGTCCTTTGACTCTAATGGTGTTAGCGGAACGGCGCGAGCCGTCCGGTCGCGCTTCAAAAATACCGTGAAAGACCGGAGGGCTCGCGCCCTACCGCTAACAAATCGTTCACGGCGTAGGGCAGAGCCTCTAAAGGTGTTAGCGGAACGGCGCGAGCCGTCCGGTCGCGCTTCAAAAATACCGTGAAAGACCGGAGGGCTCGCGCCCTACCGCTAACAAATCGTTCACGGCATAGGCCGGATCCTGGAGACAAGTCTGGTATCATCAATGGCAGTGACTGATCGATCGACCAGCGTGTCCTGCTGGTATCCCCTTCCAAGGCAATCAGTGTGATGCGCAGCATTCCCGCAGGGTCATTCGTGTCGATCGAGGATTACCTGAGCGGCGAAGTTGAGTCGGAAGTCAAGCATGAATATCTGGCTGGACATGTTTACGCCATGGTCGGTGCGACGAATGCACACAACTTGATCGCCAGCAATGTGCTGGGGCTTCTGCACGCGCAACTTGCGGGGCGCGGTTGCCGCGTCTTCAACTCCGATACGAAGGTCCGCCTGCGACGTGAACACGGAACGTATTTCTACTATCCAGATGTGATGGTGGCCTGCACGTTGAATCCGCTTGAGGAGACGTTTCAAGATTCTCCCGTTGTCATCATCGAAGTGCTCTCCGACAGCACTCGACGTACCGATGAGGGAGAGAAACGCGAGGCGTATCTCTCGATTCAGACGCTTGGAGCGTATGTATTGATGGAACAAGCCGTGAAATCGGCAGTGGTTTACACCCGCGGAGATTCAGGCTTCCTTCGTCAGGAGTACGGTGCAGGGGAACGGCTCGATTTGCCGATTGAAAATCTGAGTCTGGAGCTTGATCGGGCGTATGAGGGTTTAGCGATTTAAACGATCAGGCAGGTTGCGTCAAAGTTGCTTGAGAGGATGCCATGGACACCGAAACTCGCCGACCGCGTCGCGATCCGCTGTTCGTGCTGATCCTCTTTGGGGTCTGTGTGGTGACGGTTTGGTTGTTGCTGATGCCGTTTTATGCGGCGATCGCCCGTGTGACGATGAAGCGTTTTCATTTGTCGACCGAATCGTTTGCCTGCTGGGCCATCCAGGCTCCGGTTCCGGCGATGTACAACTTCGGCAATCAATATGAGATACGCGATCTACCGGAAGGCTTGATCACGCCGGTGCTCGATTCGAGTCGACCCCGCTACATCAACCACTTTCCGACTCGGGTGTTGACGTTCGCCAACGGGCGCTACTCGTTGCTCAGTCCCGGCCAGGATCGCTGGGTGACGATCAGATCGTCTTACCGCGGGCAGACGTTGGAAACCAAGATCCACGCCAAGCCGATCGGCGAAGGCAGATTCGAGTGGATTCGCGAGTCATCCGAGATTCTTTCGACCGGGGGTGACCGGTGATGTTCGGCGGCAAGGCAACAGACGGCAGTGGAGAGGAGGTCGAGGCCGCGGCGCCTGACTCGGGACGGGTGTTGTGGGCGTACTTGATCGTTCAGGTCAGCGTGTTCGCGGGACTGGCATGGAAGTACGAATTCTTCCTGCTGGCCGACCAGGTCTATCATCGGCTGCCGCTGTCCGATCCGTTCTTTCCGGCATGGCTGCAATCGGCCGATGTTATCCGCTGGACCTATCTCGGATCTTTGACCGCGATCATCTTGGGCGTGGTCGGCATGTTGCCTTGGATTCGCATGCTGTGTGCGTCGGCACAGGTCGGTTGCCTGGCAATCATGTTGCTTCATCAGGGCAGTCACAACGACATGACGTTTGCGACCAGTTTGTGGGCTTCGATTTGGGTGTTCTGGTTTGCGACGGGCATGGACCGAGACGAGCCGGCGGATCTGCTTCGTCGCGGGGCATTTTTAGGCCGCGCGATCGCGTCGATGATTCTGCTCGGCGGCGCAGTCGGCAAGTGGACAGCGGAGTACTGGTCGGGGGAAGTCTTTTACGACATTTATTTTCGCGAACGCGACTTCTGGGTGTTCAACTATTTGCGAGAGAGCTACGACGCCGAGACGCTGCGTGGCATCGCGACCTGGTACAGCCGCAAGGTGATCGTGGTCGAGACCCTGTTCGGGTTCGGGTTATGGTTGTTGCCGCCGAAGTGGGCGGCTGCGGCGGGCGTGACGATCTTCTTTTCGATCGCGTTCTTTTCCAACAACCTGTTGTATTCGGTGCTGTTGTCGATGATCGGATTATCGGCGGTGGGATTTTTTGTGCCGAAAACGATGGACGACACGTCGACTCGCGGCACGGGCTGACGCGGCGTGCCACATCAACGCGTGGGCTCGCGTGAGCGCACCCAAAGATCCAGCTCGTTGGGTATCGATTCTGGATCGATTTGACAGCGGTCTTGGATCTCCATAGAGTGGTCCGCACGCCCCTTTCTATTCCACCTTTGCACGGCCGAGCTGACGATGAACCAGGAATTGCCTCCCGGACAGGAATCCGATGAGATTCAAGGCCTAGCGGAGGTCGTGGCGAAAAGTTTGTCCGAGGGTGAAGACCCACAAACGATCGCACAAAAGTTAGTCGACAGCGGATGGGATCCGGAGGAAGCGGCCAGCTTCGTCGGTTCCATCGAGCATCACATGATGCACGCTCAGCATGCCGGGGGCGGATCGGAAGTCCAGGGATGGATGCTCTGGGGCGGCGGTCTGATCGTGATCAACTTGCTCAGCTGGATGTTCAACTGGGGATTCTGGATCTACTAGGCTCTGTCCCTAGACGACGTTCACCGCCAGTAAACCGCGAAAACGGGGTCAGGAGTCAATAGCCGGAACGGCCCTACGGGTGCTTCGCACGATTGACTCCTGACCCCCTTTTCGCTCCAGAACTTTAGGGACAAAGCCTAGTGCCTCCGCCGCCACGTCTTGTCGACATCGCGCTCGGCGTTTCGATCCTGGGTTGGGCCACCGCCGCGACCTGGTCGAATCTGGGGCAGCGCCCCTTGGCGATCTTGATCGCGACGTCGCTGTTGCACTTGATGGTGGGGGTGCTTTTTCTGCTGCGGCGTGGTGTTGAACAACCGGGTGATTGGGCAACCTGTTTGATGGCCATCCCGGCGGTGCTCGTCGGTGGCTGGGTGTTTGGATGGTCGCCCAGGGAATGGAATGTTGCCGCGCAACTCTTGTTCGTTTCCGGCAGTGGTTTGGCGATCGTGAGTTTCGCGTTCCTCGGTCGCTGTTTCGCGATCTTGCCGGCGATTCGCGGCACGGTCGTGAACGG
This sequence comes from Rhodopirellula sp. SM50, assembly GCF_002289565.1. GTDB lineage: Bacteria > Planctomycetota > Planctomycetia > Pirellulales > Pirellulaceae > Stieleria. Next base: position 65,763 of record NZ_NTFY01000016.1, read on the forward strand.
TCCGTTTTCGATCATTCGGCATCCCGCCTATCTCGGCGAACTGACGATGGTGGTGGGCTGTGTCGTCGCTGCCGGACTGGACTGGAAGCAACTGGTCCTCTTTCCGTTCATCGCCGCGCTGTTCGCGATCCGGATCCGTGTTGAAGAACGGCTGTTGTCCAGTGGTGAAGCGTATCAGCGTTACTGCCGGCAAGTCCGTTGGCGTTTGATTCCGCTGATTTGGTAGCCTGCAGAGGCGAGAGGATGATTGTCAGAGCAATCACTTCATCATGTCGTTGAGCGTCGCGAGGTCTTTTTTGATCGCGGCGAGGTGTTGGGGGACCAGTTCGGCGGGGCGGTGGTCGAGATATTCTTCGTGCAATGAAATCGGGCCGGTGAAGTCGGTGTCGGCGAGCATTTTGAAGAAGGACGGGTTGATCCGTCCCTCACCCAGCGGCACGTTTTTCATTTTGGTCCCTTCCCAGACGAAGTCTTTGACGTAGACCGTGTCGATGTGATCGCAGATCATGCGAAACGTGGTCGGCCAGCTTGTGCCTCCCTCGACGGTGGCATGTCGAATGTCATAGGCCATGCCGATGTCGGTCGGCGCGATGCCGTCCAGGACGCGGTCGAGATCCCAAATCGCCGCGCCCATGTATTTGTTGCCGGCGTGGTTTTGGTACAGTCCGGTGATGCCGAAGTCGTGATTCAAGGCCGCCAAATCGACGAATTGGTCGTGCCAGTCGGCGAGCTGGTCGTTGATCGCCCGGTCCGGGGAATAGTGGACATATTTCATGCGGTATCGCTTGATCCCCAGGGTCGCGGCGGTTCGCAGCACCCGCTCGGTCAGCGGGGCGTCCGGGTCATTGATGTCGGACGTCATGACGGTGATTTCCAGGCCGCACTTGGCGAGTGCTTCGACCAATTTGGGCAGTTCATCGGCACACGTTTCCGGTTCGATGTGTCCGCCGCGACGAATCGGGGCCTCGATCCCGTCGTATCCGATTTCCGCGATCTTTTCGGCCAGTTCGTCAAAGGTCAGCGAGTTAAACGGTTTGGTGAAGACACAGATGGTATTCTTATCAGATGCGAGGTCGTCGTTTCCGAACGCCGATTGAAACGGGGCGGCGGCGAAGCTGGCGGCCACACTGGCGGCGGACGCGGCGATGAATTGACGGCGGCTGGTGGTCATCGATGGTGGATTTGGTTGGTGTAGTATCCGAGGAAACGACTTTCGGCCTGAAGAACCCAAGGGACGACAGGCTGGAAGCCTCTGCCACGGTTCGGTGCCGTGATGGGTGCCGATGGCGTGAGACCGAAGGACGATAGCCATGATAACTCAAACGCACTGGTACACGGAAACAGAAGACGGGCGAATTCTATGTCAGCTGTGCCCGCGGGCGTGCCGGATGAAAGAGGGCGACCGGGGGTTCTGTTTTGTTCGCAAGAACGTCGCCGGTCAAATGGTGTTGGACACCTATGGCAAGAGCACCGGGTTTTGCATCGACCCGATCGAAAAGAAACCACTGAATCATTTTTTGCCCGGCACCCCGGTGCTCAGTTTTGGAACGGCCGGATGCAACCTGGGGTGCAAGTTCTGTCAGAACTGGGACATTTCCAAGAGTCGAGAAGTGGCTCGGTTGAGCGATCGAGCGATGCCGAACGAAATCGCCTTGGCGGCTCAGCGCTCGGGTTGTCGAAGCGTCGCGTACACGTACAACGATCCTGTGATTTGGGCCGAGTATGCGATCGACACGGCGCTGGCTTGCCGCGAGATCGGAATCAAGTCGGTCGCGGTGACCGCCGGCTACATCACCCCGCAGGCTCGCGGTGAATTTTTCGGCGCGATGGATGCCGCCAACATCGACCTGAAAGCCTTTTCCGAAGACTTTTATTACAAGGTCACCAGTTCGCACCTGCAACCGGTTTTGGAGACGATCGAATTCGTCTGCAATGAAACCGATTGTTGGGTCGAACTGACCAATTTGATCATTCCCGATGCGAACGATTCCGCCGACGAGATTCGGCGGATGTGCACCTGGGTGATGGAGCATGTCGGGCCGAACGTGCCGATTCACTTCACGGCCTTTCATCCCGATTTCAGGATGACCGATCGCAACGGGACCGATGGCGCGACGCTGATCATGGCCTATGACATCGCCAAACGCTGTGGATTGAATTACGTCTACGTCGGCAACGTGCATGACATCGCCAGACAGAGTACGTACTGTCACGGTTGCGGGGCGTTGTTGATCGAACGGGACTGGCATCAGTTGGGGCGGTACACCTTGTCGGGGAATCGGTGTTCCAAGTGTGATGCCACGATCCCGGGCGTGTTTGAGGATGTTCCCGGGGATTGGGGTGGGCGACGGCAACGTGTCCGCATCGAGCCGATCGAGCAACCGATGCAGACCGTCGCGTCGCAGCAACGGCTCGTGCAGATCGAAGACGCGGGCTCGCGAGCAGACGAAACCAAACGGCAACCAGCAGTGGAGGATAAAGTGATGGCGACGACACAATGGAACGATCTGACGAAGCTGACAGACGATCAGAAGTCGACGATCTTAAAAGCGGCCTCGGCGATGGTGCAGGCCGCGGTCGGCGGACTGGATCAGTCCGTTGCGATCCAATCGCTCGGTGAATTGGCCGAGCTGCCGATCGACGGCGTGTTCGTGACCGTCAAACGCGGCGAGACACTCCGCGGCTGTTGCGGCCGGCAGGGCGGGTTGATGAAACTCGGTGAAGCGATGGCGGATTCGGCGGCGCGGACGGCACGCGATCCGCGAATGGCGCCGCTGTCGATGAGCGAATTATCGTACTTGGATCTGTCGGTTTCGCTGCTCGGACCGCTGCGGCCGATCGGTGTCCAGGGGGAACAGCGGGAGCAGGCGGTCGATGTCGGGACGCACGGCTTGAGGATCCAGTTCGGACACAACAGCGGTTTGTTGTTGCCGCAGGTGGCGACCGAGCAAGGCTGGAATGCGCGCCAGTTTTTGGACGCCGTGTGTCGCAAGGCGGGATTGCCGGCCGGAGTGTGGTTGCGCGACGATGCCCAAGTGATGTTGTTCGATGGAGTTCATTTCGGTTGCAAATTTGAAACCGATCCGTCGCTGTTGCGACATGAAAAACAATTGTTGACCGGGCATGAATTGTCACTCTGTCGCGACTGGGTTCGCAGCAATTTGATCGCCCTGCAGATCGGCGCCACGCCGATGTATTACGCGATGGGGGTCAGCGATCTGGAGGTGTTGGGGCTGGTCCTTTCGATTCGACATCCCAGTCACGGTTCGCATCAGTGGCTGCAACTGAGCATCAAAGACACCCGCCCGATGCAGACGTCGCTGTATCAAATGACCGAACAGGCGTCGCTGTGGCTGGATGAACGCGTGTTTTCGGCAAATGAATGCGACGTCGAATTGGCGGTCTTGAGTGATTGTGTGCATCACGGCCCGCTCGAGGATGCGGACATGCGGGGAACCGATGGCGGGACGCGCGCGATGGTGCTGACCGATGGTCGGCGTTGGGCGATTCAATATGGACAGAGCCAGCCGCCGCAGGCGTTGATCGAAGCGGCACGGGCGATGGAACGGTTCCGCGGCGGCGAACAGTTGTATTCGATGCACTGTGATTGTTCCTGCGATGCGATTTCGGTGTCACTCGGTCCCAGGGCCGATGCGGATTTCACCGTCCGACGGCCCGCCGTGGCCGGGGCGTTTTACCCGGCCCAGGACAGCGCCCGAGAGGCGGAGGTCGATGGCTTGTTGGATGGATTGCCGGATTGCGAAAAACACAAGGCGTTTGCCGTGATGGTTCCGCATGCGGGGCTTCGATTCAGCGGCCGTGTGGCGGCGGAGACTTGGCGGCGGATTGATGTTCCCGATCGTGTCTTGATCATCGGACCCAAGCACACCGCCGAGGGAGTCGATTGGGCGGTCGCGCCGCATCATCACTGGCAGTTGAGTGATACCGTTCAGATCGCGGGCGATGAGGAACTGGCCCGCGAGTTGGCCGAACAGATTCCCGGCATGGAGCTGGATTCGCGCGCCCATGCGCGAGAACATGGGATCGAAGTGCAATTACCGTTGATGAATCGCTTGTGCCCCGACGCCCGATTGGCCGCAATCGCGATGCACGGCGGGGACCTCCAGGCGTTGGATTCCGCCGCGTCGGCGTTGGCCGAGTGGATCAAGGAGCAGGACGAACCGCCGCTGCTGGTGATCAGTAGTGACATGAATCATTTTGCCGATGACGAAGAAAACCGGCGGCGAGACCGATTGGCACTGGACGCATTGGCCACCGGCGACGGCGCCGAATTGTTGCGAGTTTGCGGCGAAGATAGCATTAGCATGTGCGGCCAAATCCCCGCGGCCCTCGTGTTGATGGTGATGCGAAAACTGGGGAAAACAGCCAAAGCGGAGGAAATCGCATACGCAACGAGTGCAGACTACGGCGGTGGCAAAGAACGCGTGGTGGGGTATGCGGGGGTGATTTGGAAGGATGCGTAATTTGGCTTCCGTGAAAAACTCGCGGTGATGAACCTTGCGGGCAAGGTCGGATTTTCGGTATCGCGTAAGGTTTCACCAGAAGATCAGCCACGAAAAGGATTTTGTGCCGATGCGATTGTCTCGTTTTCATTCCTCGGGCAAGGGGACACGCCTGGTCGCAAGCCTCGGCTTGACGGCGGTCGCTTGCATTCTTGTTTCCACCCAAGCCGGTTGTCTCGGATTGCTGTCCAACCTGATTCACGCCTCCGGCGCTGACAAGGTACCGGCGGCCTATGAGGGGTTGGAGGATTCGCGCGTGGCGGTTGTCACGCTGACCGAAAACAGCCAGTACAGCGACGACGTGTCGGCGCGGATTTTGGGCCGCAATGTGATGCAATGGCTGTCCAAAGAGGTGGATGACATCGAACTGATTCGCGAAGACAAAATCGCAAATTGGCGCGACACCCACGGCTGGGACCAAGTCGAATTCGCCGAGATCGGTCGCGGCGTCGATGCGGAAAAGGTGCTGGCGATCGAAGTGATGAATTTGAAGCTGCGCGACGGAGCGACGTTGTATCGCGGCCACGCCGACGTTCAAATCACGGTGATCGATGCCAAGACCGGCGAAGAGCTCTTCCGCCGTGACATCGACGACTTCACGTACCCCAATACCGCCGGGGTGTACACCAACGAAACGACCGAAGCCCGGTTCCGAAAGCTGTATCTGGGGATTCTCGGCAAGCGAGTCGCACGGCAGTTCTATCCGTACGATGCTCACGAAGACTTCGCGCTCGATTCCATCATCGCCCGCTAAAGCACGCCCTTGGTGCTCGGAACGCTGTCGCTGCGCGGGTCGGATTCGGCGGCCATTCGAATCGCCCGAGCGACCGACTTGAACACGCACTCGGCGATGTGGTGTGCGTTGCGTCCGTGATGCAGCACGACATGCAGATTGCAATTCGCATTGGCGGCAAAGGATTGCCAAAAGTGTTCGACGAGTTCGCTGTCAAAGGTGCCGATCTTTGAAGCCGCAATCGGGGCGTTGTATTCGAACGCGTAACGCCCGCCCAAGTCGACCGCCGCGGTGACCAGGCATTCATCCATCGGCAGCGTGAAGTGCCCGTAGCGACGAATCCCGGCGCGATCGCCGAGCGCTTGATCGATCGCCTGCCCCAACGCAATCCCGATGTCTTCGGCGGTGTGGTGGTCGTCGACATGCAGGTCTCCCTTGGCGTCGACGCCCAAATCGATCAACGCATGTTTGGCCAGCAAGTCCAGCATGTGATCCAGAAACCCGATCCCCGAGTTGCGTGTCCCCGAACCATCCCCGTCCAGATTGATCGAAAGGCGGATCTCGGTTTCACCGGTGGTGCGTTGGATTTGAGCGGAGCGTGGCATGGTGGGTGGTCGATGGTGGTGGGGGTTGGTGATGGGGTTAGGGTGTCCGATGGTTGGCAGAATATAGCGACCGAATAGGACCTATGGGACACATGGGACCCATATGTCCTATCTGTCCCATAGGTCCTATTGTCATGAACCCCTCTGCAGAGGTTCGCCGTTCTGCTAAACTCGCCGACCTCATCTGCCCCTGACTGCCGAAGGAGGTCATCCATGTCCAGCGGATTCATTCCAGCTCATGGTGGTTATCAGGATCTCGTGTCTTATCAGAAATCGGTGATCGTCTATGACGTCACGGTTCGCTTCTGTGATCGGTTTCTGTCCAAATTCGACCGCACCGTTGATCAAATGATCCAGGCGGCTCGCAGCGGCAAGCAAAACATCATCGAAGGGAGTATGGCGTCGGGCACGTCAAAGGAAACCGAAATCAAATTAACCAACGTTGCGCGCGCCAGCTTGGAGGAGTTGTTGGAAGACTACCGCGATTACATCCGCAATCAAGACGGTCAATTGTGGGACAAGGGTTCGGAGCAAGCGTTGTATGTGCGGGGGTTGGGGCGAAAGAACCGTGAGAGCTATCAGACGTACCGGAGGTTTGTGGAAACGCGTGACGGCATCGTTGTTGCGAATATCGCGGTGTGTTTGATTCATCAAACCAACTACATGCTCGACCGGCAGATTCGACAATTGGAACAAGCGTTTCTCAGCGAGGGCGGGTTGCGCGAGCGGATGTATCGGGCGAGGACCGACGCCAGGGGACGGCAACGACCGAAATAGGACCAATGGGACAGATGGGACCCATACGTCCTATCTGTCCCATAGGTCCAATTTCCCCGCCAGCTGACCAATCAGACCCATGGGACTCATGTATGCCGCTACCACCTTCACAAAATCGACCATTCGGGGTCGGACGGGTCGACGGTTTCAGACGGGACGCTGGTGGAGTGGCGTTCGATTTGGATGCTGGCTTGTTGGCCGGTTGCGGGCAGTCTGGCTTCGACTTGCATCAACCCGTCGCGGTCGTAGCGAAAGGTGACGTCAACGGGCGTTCCCGCGGGCAGGTGGGCGGGCAGAGGACCGAGGACGCATTTGCCGATGTGTGTCCCGTACCGGCCGCGTGAGTCTCCGCCTTCGACGATTTCCACCGCGACGCTGCGTTGATCGTCACGCAGCGTTTGAAATCGTGTGGTTTGTTTGACCGGGATAGGTGTGTTTCGCTGGATCATCACGTAGTTGCACGACAGGCGGGTCTCCAGGTCGATACCGAGGACGCCCAGGTTGTGGGCATTGACATCCGAAATGACGAGTCGGCCGGATTCAGGTTCACCGGTTTGATTTGCCGCGGCACGTGACGGGATCGTCGAAGCGTAGAGGGCCGCACCATGGGCGATCGCTTCATCGGCCGAGATCGACAGATTGGGTTCCATGCCTGTGAGGGCCGTGATCATCTCGGCGACTTGGGGCAACCGCGTCGAGCCGCCGACCAGGATCACTTGATCGATCTGCTCCCATTGGGTTGCGGAGTCCTTCATCAGTTTGCGGACGGTGAACCGCGTGCGGTCGAGCAAGTGTGCCGTCAGGTCTTCAAAGACGCTTCGCGTAATCGTGGTGATTAACGTCGAAGATTGGAAGGTCAGACGAATCTTGACTTCGGTTCGCGAGGTCAGTGCGTGTTTCAATTCGGTCGCTTCCTGCATCAGCCAGGCGGCGCCGGTCTCGACTTCGGACGGACGGAATTTGCACGTTTGGGCGAATTGATCGTCGAGCCACTTCACCAAGCATCGGTCCCAGTCGATGCCACCGAGCATCGCGTTGCCATCGGTTGCAACGACGGTGATGTTCGAATGGTCGACTTTGACCATGGACACATCGAAAGTGCCGCCGCCGAGGTCATAGATCAACACGGTTTGCGGACCGAGGATCTCGCTGTGTTTTTCGATCCCGTAGGCGATTGCGGCGGCGGTCGGCTCGTTGATGATCGCCAGCACGTCGAGCCCGGCGAGTTCGGCGGCGCGAATGGTCGAGCGCCGTTTGGGTTCGTTGAAATAGGCGGGCACGGTGATCACGGCCTGTGTGATCGGCCGCCCGAGTTTGGTTTCCGCGTCACGTTTCAGCCGACCCAAAATCAACGACTCGATGACTTCGGGAGCAACGCTGCGGCCGTCGACGGGATGCGACAGCGTGGGCTTTCCGATGTCGCGTTTGGCAAAGGTGGCGACGTTGCCCGGCAGCGTGATTTGTGCTTTGAGCGCGAGCTTGCCGATCGTGACTTCTTGATTTTCGATCAACGCCGCCGACGGTGTCGTCAGATCGCCTTCGCTATTGATGATCGTGTGCGGCTGGCCACGGTCGTCGACATAGGCAACGGCACTGTACGTGGTTCCCAGATCGATGCCCACGACCAACGGCTTGTGGGGCTTGGTCGTCGGCGTTTCGGACCCTTGAATGCTCAATCGTTTACTCTGAATCGAGAGGGTTGGATCGGGGCTGCCACGCAACGGTTGCCGTCAACATGCGATTCATGCCTGAATTTTGCATGTAGACGGAGAACCAACATCTGCCATCCCAATTGCCAGGCGCCCATTGCTCTAGGTCAAGCGTGTACCGGGGACTGACGGGCAAAAAATCACGGTCGTCGGGCGTTTTGCCGGTGCCCCAGGGAGGATTGGGATAGAAGTAATTCGGGGTGTTCGTGCCGAAGTTCAGGAACACCCGCTTGGTGTAACTGGAACCGGTGTGGTAATCGATGACGAAGCCGATTTTCGAGGTTGCCGAGGAGCTGACCATGGTGGCGTGGGAGGGAGCACCTTGCACGCTGATCGTTCCGACGTTTTCAAATTCGATTCCGGCTGCGGCTTCGCCGGTTCCCGACGACGTATTGCCCATTCCGACGACGAGCGTGTTGCCGCGGATTCGGGCAAAGTCTGTGGAGGCGGTTGAATCGTAGGTACGGGTCTGGATGACTTTGGGTTGCGCGGCCAACGCCCGGTTCTTGGCATCCAGTTTGGCTTTGGCCGCTGCCTCGCGTTGTTCGGCGCGAATTCGCGCGGCGCTGAGCGGGCCGGGTGTTCCCAGCGCGTTGAGAACGATCAGGCGTTGATCAATTTTTCGAACTTCCAATCCGGCGGTCTTGAGTCGGGCCGATTGATAAAACGATTTGGCGTGATTGGCCAGCGACCGTTTTTCGAAACTCGATTCGGAGCTGTCGATGATCTTGAACCAACCGTCGGCGACCTGTAGTTCCGTCATCTCTGCATTGGAGAGCGTCAATTCGTTTGACGCGGCTTCGCGGTAGAGCGGATCGGAACCGGCGGCGAGTCGCGGCAGTCCATCGGCCCAGCGGTTTTCGACCAGGCACAGGTACTTGCCGACGGCCGATTGGGCGTCGGCGTCGTCGGGATTTGATTCCAAGCTCGTTAGGCCGCGTTGGTAAACACTGAACAGAGCCTGCGCGTCGGCGAGCTGTTGTTGAACATCGTTCAGCCGGCCCAATTGGGGCGTTGGGAGACGTTTGACCGCCGCCAGCAGCGTCTTGCAGATCGCGATCCCGTCATCGAGTCGGCCGGCGTGCAGGCAGTCTTCAGCAACGTTGATCGCCGCGTCGGAAAACTCGGTCGTGGGGACACCTCGGCCCGCGACACTTTCGATGACGTCACGTTTCAGACCCATCACATCGATCGCTTCGAAGGATTGGTCGAGCAGATCGACCATTTCAAACGCCGAGTCAAAGTCGCTTTCGCCGATGTAAATCTCGCGGGCGACGCGGTACAGGGCGAATCGGCCTTCGGGATCGTTCTTCGTTTCGTCAGCCGTTTCTCGCATCTGGTCTGCGACCGCAATCCGCTGCTCGCGTTGCTTGGCCTGTAAGTATTCCGGTTGAAACAGGTCCCGGACCGTTTGCATCTTCGCGGTGATCGAGTCGGCCGAGGGAATCGGTTGTTTTCCCGCCGGCGTCACGTATTCGGCCAGACTGGGAGAGACTGGAGGAGTGGTCGTCGGGAAGAACGTGCCCGGTGGAGATGCCGGGTTTGTGGAAGCGGCCGTTGGGGGCGCCCGGTTGGGCGACGGATTAGACGGGCGCGAGGCGGGGCCGGCAGAAACCGCGGCCATGGCTTGGTTCGATTCGGTCTGGTTGGGCGGCGGTGACGTGGCGATTTTTTTCGGCGTGCCGGAGGGGGCCGTTGCATCCGCGTCCTCGGACAACACCTCGGCTTCCGCCGGGACGCTGGAATCAGCGGCAAACTTGGCCGCTTGTTCGGCGGGAATTCCAAGACGTTCTAATTTGTCCGGATCCAGATGCAGTTCGCCGTTCCAGATCGAAAAGAGCAGGTATCCGAGCACGATCAATGCGGGCAAGACGCCGATGGCCCAGAACAGGCTCAAGCGTTTTCGACGCGACGTCTTGCCGCTCGGTCGCGAGTGGACCCGCGGAGTTGGCGGTGCTTCGGGGCGGGGCGTTTGAGCGACCGCGGCGGTGGTCGGAGGTGTCGTTGGGGCTGGCGATGCGGCTGCAGTGTTCGCCGCAATCCCCAAGATGGTCGACGCATTTTGCGGTAGGGGGACCGGCCCGGATGTTTCGGCAGGAGTCGTTTTGGCCGTGCCGAGAGAATCGATGACTGAGTCGATGTCGATCTCGCCCTCGTCCAGCAAATCACGCAACTGGGCGTCGTAGTCCGCTTTTTTTTCGGCATTGAGCAACCGCAGACGCGCCGCCGAAATCCGATTGGAAAGCTCTTCGGCGGCCTCGCCGTGTTCGCCGTTGGTCAGACCGTGCAGAAACGTCAGGTCACGATCGGCAGCCATGTCGATGACTTCCGGATCGTCTTCAAAATTGGCCAGCCCCAGCAGCCGATAGTCATTCGGCGGCTGTTCCGAGGGCGGGATGCCCAGCCACTTGTGAAGTGGGTCAAACATGGCACGTTGTGGAGCGGCGGGAGCGGTCTTAGAGCGATTGCAGAAACCGCTCGATCATCATCATACACGCATCGGATTGTTGGTCGGTTCCCACCGAAATGCGTAAACCATCGCCCCAGTCGGGGAAGTCCATGTAGCGGATCAAAATTTGTTGCTTTTTCAGGAACTGGTGCAGGTCCGCATGCCGACCGCTGGGGTGTTGGCACCAGACAAAATTTGCGTGCGACGGTGTCACGTTGAATCCCATCTCGGTCAATTGAGACTCCATCCTGGCTCGTGTGGCGTTCATTTTCGTCACCACGTCCTGTAGCCAGTCTTGCGAACGGATCGCCGCCGTCGCCGCGACGGTTGCCAGATAGTCGCAGTTGTAGCTGTCTTTGATGTTCGACAACTTGGCGACCAGTGACGGTTGGGCGACCAGGAAACCGAAACGGATGCCCGCCAAGCCGTACGATTTGCTCAGCGTCCGAGTGACCAGGATGTTGTCGTGTCGCCGCACCAGATCCAGGCAATTGAAGTCGGCAAAATCCACGTAGGCTTCGTCGACGACCAGCGGACAGGGCAACGAGGCGGCGAGTTGTTCGATCTGTTCGGCCGGCACCACGGTTCCGCTGGGGCTGTTCGGATTGGGCAACAGCACCAGCCGCAAGTCGTTGTCGCCTTCGCCAAACATCGCCGGTAGATGCCAGCCGTCGAGAAACGGAATCTGTTCCCACGACGCGCCTTGGATGTCCGCCAGCGTTCGGTAAAGGATGTAACTGGGGTAGGGCAGTCGCAGCTTTTGGCCTTCGCCGACAAAGCCCCGCACCAGGATGGTCAGGATTTCATCGCTTCCGTTGCCGGCCAAAATCCAATCGGGACCGGGTAAGCCGAGCACCTCCGCGGCGGCGCGGCGAAACACGGTCGCGGTCGGGTCGGGGTAGCGGTTGAGCGGTCCCGAGGCGGCATCTCGGATCGCCGAAACCACCGACGGTGGAGGCGGGTAGGGGTTTTCGTTGGTGTTGAGCTTGATGAATTTGCCCGGCGGTGGTTGCTCGCCGGGTGTGTAGGGCAACATCCGCGAAAGGGCAGGGCGGAGGTCGGTTTTTGACATGGGGGAGATGGCAGAAAAATGAAGGGCAGAAAAATGGACGACGGGAAGGGGAGACAAGAAAATGGGTGACAGGAAAATGAACCTGAAACCTGAAACCTGAAACCTGAAACCTGAAACTTGAAACTTGAAACTTGAAAAAAACTATCTCCGAATCGAGACGCTGCGGGCATGGGCGGTCAAGCCTTCTTTTTCGGCCAGGCGTTCGACGTCGGGGGCGATCTGGTTCATCGCCGATTCGTCGAACTCGGTGATGCTGCCGCTGCGGAGAAAGCTGTTGCTGCACAGTCCGGCCGCCCAGGTGCAAGTGCCTCCGGTCGGCAACACGTGACTGGGGCCGGCGGCATAGTCGCCCAGCGCGACCGGCGTGTGGTGCCCCAGGAAGGCGGCGCCGCTATTGTTGATCTTGGCGATTTGGTCGCGCGGGTTGGCCGTTTCGATGTGCAGGTGTTCGGGGGCGAAGGAATCGGTCAGTTCACAAGCCTGGGCTTCATCGCGGACCAGGATCAGCGCACCGAAGGCTTCCAAGCTGTCCAGCGTCAACTCGGCTCGCTCGAGCAGCGCGAGTTGTTTGGCGACCTGTTGGCTGACCGCGTCGATCAACGACTCGTCCCACGTGATCAAGATCGCGCTGCCGGGTGAATGTTCAGCCTGGGCCAACAGGTCGGCGGCAATAAACTCGGGGCGGGCGGTTTGATCGGCGATCACGATGACTTCGCTGGGGCCGGCGAAGGAATCGATATCGACGGTGCCGTAGACATGTTTTTTGGCCAGGGCGACGAACAGGTTTCCCGGGCCGACGATCTTGTTGACCGCCGGGACGACGTCGGTCCCGTAGGCCAGCGCCGCGACGGCTTGGGCGCCGCCCATGCGATACACCTCGGTCACGCCGAGTTCATGACACGTCGCCAGCATGTCTTGGTTGTACGCGCCGAACGGTGTCGGCGGTGCGACCACGGCGATCTCTTGGACACCGGCGACTTGGGCCGGGACCACGGTCATCAACACGGTCGACGGATAGGCCGCTGCGCCGCCGGGGACACAAACACCGACGCGACGCAGCGGCACGTAGCGCTGCGTCAGCGTCACCCCCGGTTTGGGCTCGATCGTGACGTCGCGATGCAGAATCGCTTGCTGAAAGGTGGCCACGTTGTCACGAATGCGTCCAATCGATTCGATCAATTCCGGATCTGCCGCGGCATGTGCGGCGGCCAAGTCCTCCGCGGGGACACGGAGCTGGTCGGCGGTCAGGTCGGCTTTGTCGAGCTGTAGATTGAATTTCAGCAGCGCCTCGGTCCCGTCCCGTTGAACCTCCGCACAAATCCGCTGGACCACTTCGACGGGAGTCAGCGGGGCGCCGAAGACCTCTTCGGTCAGTGCCCGTCCGCGGGGGGAAACGACATCGCCTTGGGGGCTGAGCTTGTCGCGGAGCTGTTGCAGGATTTCGGCTGACCCGACGCGTGCGTCGACGCGTTGCAGGTTCAACGTGGGGATTTCGGGAGCGGACATCGCGATTTTCTTTCGACTCGTTGGAAGGCCCAAAGCGGTTTGGAAATGCCTCTCGAAGGAATCCCTTTCCGGGGAATGACGGCCGAGGGGGCATGGCGGTTCGGGCAGAGTCCCTATGATAGCGCCGATGCCCAATCGTAGCCATGTGGCGGAACGACACGACACGCTGCCACGGGAAGGTTGCCGGGATCGGACGATCATTGCGCCGGAACCCGCCCCTCGCTTCGCTCGACCCTCCCTGCAAGGGAGGGTGACGACTGACGAATCGTCAACGTTGATTTGTAGAGGGACGAGCATGCACAGGTGGCACCCGAGCGAGAAAAAACTGTGAACTGAGAGTGATGAGTGATTCAATGGAGCAAGGTTCGAGAGGGATCGATTGGCGTGCGACGTGGTTGGCCGTCGTCGTCGTGGTGTCGCTGTCGCTGGCGTTCCGGTTGCCCTCGTGTCAGGAGAGTTTCTGGCTCGACGAACTGCATTCGGCGTGGGTGGTCGCGGACGGGTTTTCCGAGGTGGCTCCGCGGGCGGCCGCGGGAAATCAAACCACCGGCTACTTTCACCTCCTGTGGATCTGGTCGGCCCTGGTCGGGGCAGGAGAATTGCCGATGCGGCTCAGCAGCGTGCTGGCCAGTGCTTTGGCGTCGGCGTTGCTGGTTGTGGGGGTTGCCCGGCGAACCGGAAAAGTCTCTGCCGGGTTGGTCGCCGGGGGAGTGTTGGCGATCGATCCCAATGGGGTGTTTTTTGGATGCGAGCTGAGGGCCTACGCCTTCGTCATGCTGTACGCCGTGCTGGCCGTATGGTCGATGATGACGTGGTTGGGAAAGGCCCCGGCAGCGGTTGACGGGCAGGGGCAGCGGGCGAAGCATTGTTTCGCCCCAACGCACAGTTACGGCGGTGCGCGGTGGCGATTGGCGATGCTGTTTTGGATTTGTGTCGCCGCCCTGGTCCACCCGACGTCGCTGGGCGTGTTGTCGTTGCTGGTCCCCAGTGCCCTGTGGGTTGCATGGAAACGTGGGCGATTGCGTTGGTGGCGAGCCGATGGGATTGCGGTCATCGTCGCGGTGGCAACCCTCGCCGCGCTCGCCCTGTCGTCGCTGCCGGATTCATGGCAGCGGCGTCAGTTATGGAGGGCATTCGGGCAGGCGACGTCTTGGTGGCAGCTCTGGTACGCCTGGGCTTGGGTACCGATTGTGCTGTTGCCCCTGGGCGCCGCGTTTGGCATGTGGATGGCACGCCATCTGGTGGAGTGGTTTCGGTCTGGTTCGGTCGACGACGGGGAACGGGCCGAACGCGTGGATTGGATCGGAGTGGTACCTGGTTTGGTCGCCGTGACGGGGACGACGCTGTTCTTTTGTGCGTCGTATTTTGAGTGGGTGCCGTTGTGGCATCGCCGCTACTACGTCGCCGCGCTGCCGTTGTTGGCCTGGACCGCAGGTGAGATGGTGGCGATCTTTGGTTCCGAAATACTTCGCATCACGCGGGGGTTCCGCAGCGCGGGGCCAGAGGGTAACTCGTCGCCGTGGTTACGCCGGGGCTGCGGAATCGCGGTCGTGGTTTTTTTTCTCGGTTTTGTGCTTTGGTATCAGGGCACGTTGCGAACGTTGGCCGCGGGGCGATGGCCGGTTCAACTGCGCGGTGAGCAATGGCGTGAAGCGGTGGCGGCGATTCGCGGCGAAATCGGCGAAGGCGACGTGGTCTGGTTGGACAGCCAGCTGATCGAAGCCAGTTTTCTTCGTCGGCCGATTTCCGAGGCCGGCTCGGTCAGCGAGGACCAGTGGGACTACTTGGCGTTTCCGCTCCGCGGGCCGTACGCACTCGATCCCGTGGGGGTCGTCGGCGCGCTGGAGCACGAAAGTTGGGTCCGACATCATCTGGAAAAACTGCCGCAGCCTCAAACGAGGGTCTGGCTGGTCTCGCGTTCGGGCGACCAGTCGACCAGGCGATTCATCGACCGGTTGGAACGTTTTCGGCCCGTTTCGGCGGTCAAAACATTTCCCGGGCGGCCGGTCGTGTTTCGATTGGACTTCGGCGAACGAGTGAATTGATTTGCGGTCATGCGGTTGATAGCGCAGACTACAAGGTCTGCCGCCAGTCGGGGCTGGGCGGATTCGTACGATTGAGTAGTTGGTGTCCAGGCTTTCGCCCAATACCGCTAAGTTAAGCCCGACGGGGAGGCCCGGACGCTGGCGCGAACCGGCTGATGTCAAACGAATATCAGCCGTTTGGCGCGAGCCTACGGGCACCGAGTTGAGGAAACCATGCTTAACTTAGCGGTATTGGGCTTTCGCCGCATGCTCGGTACCCAACGCGAGCCTTTAGGCTTTCTGCGGAGCGCCGAAAGGCTGGACACCAACCAAGGCGGTTTGGTCGTCGTTCGCCCCCTCATTGCAACTTCAAACAACTGATGAAACCGTTTTTCATTGCCGCTTGGATCGTCGCGTGGGGGATCGGCACGGTGTGCCTGTTTCCGGCGAGCGTCGCTGCCGCTGATTCGGATGCGGCCGCGCGGGGGTATCGGTTTCTGACCGAGACGGCGGTGTTGCCGAGCGATTTTCGTCAATCGACGTTTGACGCGTTGTGGACGGTGTGGCCCGAGCCGCTGCGCAGCGAAGCGGAGAAAGCGTCGCTGCAGCGGCGTCGTGAGATGGCATTTGAGCGGTACGGATTGACGACCCGTCCTGGCGAGGATTCGGGCAAACCGCTTCAGTATGTCGTCGACTCCGACGGCGACTGGACGATGAACTGTTTTTCCTGTCACGGTGGGACGGTTTACGGCAAGCCGACGCCGGGAGCACCCAACAACCGTTTCGCGCTGCAAACGCTGACGGAGGAAATTGGAAAGGCGAAACTCGGGTTGGGGTTGTTGCCCGGACGCATGGAGCTGGGCGCGATGTTCATCCCGCTGGGGACGACCAACGGGACGACCAACGCGGTCGTGTTCGGGATGGGATTGATGAACGGTCGCGACGAGCGGTTGAATCTGGTCGCCCGACGACCGAGGTTTTTCACGCACCACGACATGGACGCACCGCCGTGGTGGCACTTCCACAAGCGTCCCAGCATCTACATCGACGGTTTTGCCACCAAGGGACATCGCGGGCTGATGCAGTTCACACTCGTGCCCGAGAACGGCCCCGATTTTTATCGCGAGCACGAGCAGGATTTTGAAGACGTGTTCGCCTACTTGAGTTCGCTACGGGCACCGGTTTATGAAGGATCGGTGGATCGGGAAGTGGCGGGGCAGGGCAGGCCGGTCTTTCAGACCCATTGTGCCGAGTGCCATGGAACCTACGGCGCTGAGTCCCATTATCCCAATCGCCGCGTGCCGATTGACGAGATCGGCACCGACCCCGTCCGCTTGAACGCCTTGACCGTCGAAGGCCGCAGGAAATATGCCCGCAGTTGGTTCGCCCATGCCGGGGAGCCTGGTCAGCAGGAAACGGTGATCGATCCCGACGGCTATGTCGCACCTCCGTTGGACGGGGTTTGGGCCAGTGCGCCGTATTTTCACAACGGAAGCGTGCCGACGTTGTGGGATGTTTTGAATCCCCAGCAGCGGCCGACGGTTTGGCGGCCCACCTCGACCGACATGGACACGCAGAAAATCGGGTTGTCGGTGGAGGTGGTGGAGGGGGTGCCCGAGGGCGAAACCGACGTGGCCGTCAAACGCAGTTATTTCGACACGAGAAAATTCGGCAAGAGCAACCGCGGGCACGACTTTCCCGAAGCCCTCACCGAGTCGGAAAAACGGCAGGTGCTCGAGTATCTGAAAACGCTGTAGGAGCTTACGCCACGGATCGCAAGCTGGCAGCTTACGCCACGGATCGCAAGCTGGAAGCTTAGGCCACGGATTCGCAAGCTGGAAGCTTAGGCCACGGATCGCAAGCTGGAAGCTTAGGCCACGAATCGCAAGCTGGAAGCTTAGGCCACGGATCGCAAGCTGGAAGCTTAGGCCACGGATCGCAAGCTGGAAGCTTAGGCCACGAATCGCAAGCTGGAAGCTTACGCCACGGGGGATCTACTCCAAACCACGGTTGGGGCGTATAACAGAGCCTCCAATTCAGAGCTTTTCACCGCGCTTGCGCGGGACAATCGGAGTAAATCGATGAGCAAAACGCAGATTTTGGCGGCGCAGGCAGGTGAGATCACTCCGGAGATGGAGTTTTGCGCAAAACGCGAAGATCTGGCGGTCGAATTGATTCGCGACGAGGTGGCGGCCGGTCGCATGGTCATTCCGGCCAACAAGGTTCATGCCGCCGGCGCACTCGAGCCGATGTGCATCGGTGTCGCGGCGAAGTGCAAAATCAACGCCAACATCGGCAACAGTGCCGTGACCAGCAACGCCGGCGAAGAGTTGGAAAAGCTGCACACGGCCGTTCACTTCGGTGCCGACACCGTGATGGATTTGTCCACGGGCAAGGACATCGACAACATCCGCCGGCAAATCATCGAAAAGAGCCCGGTGCCGATCGGAACGGTGCCGATTTATCAGATGCTCGAAGAGCTGGGCGGCAACATCGAAGACATGAACGCCCAGCACTTTTTGGACATGGTCGAGCACCAGGCCAAGCAGGGCGTCGACTACATGACCATTCACTGTGGCGTGAAGCTGGAACATTTGCACCTGAGCATCAATCGGGTGACTGGCATCGTCAGTCGCGGCGGATCGTTGATCGCCAAATGGATGATGGCGCACAACAAACAAAATCCCCTCTACGATGCCTTTGATGATCTGTGTGACATCATGCGTGAGTATGACGTCACCTGGTCGCTGGGGGATGGATTGCGACCCGGGTCGATCGCCGATGCGTCCGATGATGCCCAGTTCGCGGAACTGGAAGTGCTGGGCGAGCTGACCAAACGCGGCAAGAAGAACGGCACCCAAGTGATGGTCGAAGGGCCGGGGCACGTGCCGATGCATCAGATTCAAATGAATATGGAAAAACAGGCGGAGCTCTGCGAAGGCGCGCCGTTTTACGTGTTGGGGCCGCTGGTCACCGACATCGCGCCCGGCTACGACCACATCACCAGCGCGATCGGTGCCGCGATGGCGGGTTGGCACGGGGCGGCGATGCTGTGCTACGTCACGCCCAAAGAGCACCTCGGTTTGCCCAACGAAGAAGACGTCAAGCAGGGCGTGATCGCCTACAAGATCTCCGCCCACGCCGCCGACGTTGCACGCGGCCGCAAAGGCGCTCAAGATCGTGATGATGCGTTGAGCAAGGCGCGATTTGAATTCGATTGGAACGAACAGTTCCGACTGTCACTGGACCCCGAAACGGCACGCCGCTACCACGACGAAACGCTGCCGCAAGACACCTTCAAAAGCGCCCACTTTTGTAGCATGTGCGGACCCAAATATTGCTCGATGAAGATCACCGAGGACATTCGCAAGATGGCCAAGGAAAAGCAATTGGTCGGGCTCCCGGTCGCCGAGTGAGTGAGTTACCGGTCGTCGATTGCGAGGGTTGCGGCGTGTGCTGTTTGCACATGGGCTACCCCGCATTCAATTTGACGCTCGATCAGTTGGCTGACGTGGAAGCCATTGATGTGGCGTCGCTCTCCCCGGCGGCGCAGGCTGATCTGATGCGTTGGGTCGCGATGCCGTCCCCGTTGCGCGACGGCATCTTGCAGCAAATGGCGGACTACGTCGCGCCGGTCGGCGCGACGCTCGACGGGCCTTGCACGTGGTTGGACCCGGAAACCAAGCAATGTCGCCATCACCAGCATCGGCCACAGGTCTGTCGCGATTTTGCCGTCGGCAGCATCGGCTGTCGCCAGTGGCGGGCGGCCTATCATGAGTTGATCCGAGAGGCGTAGGTTTTCGCGTGACGCTTCCGTGGTGTAGGGCATGCTGTGCATGCCAGACGTCACGCACAGCGTGACCTACAGTGTTCAAGACTTGTTCCCAGGCTCCGCCTGGGAACGAGTCGCGACGCCAAGCGGGGCGTTTTTTTAGCGGTAGGGCGCGAGCCCTCCGGTCTTTGAGGGTGTTTTTGAAACGCGACCGGACGGCTTGCGCCGTTCCGCTAACACCTGAAGACGTCACGCACAGCGTGACCTACAGTGTTAACCGTCCGGTTGATCGTCTGGTTTGGATCCGATCAGGATGCCGGTGCCGCGCAGCTTCCACAAGAAGAACAGTGCCCCGGCCAGCATCAGGCCGCTGGAGACGTAGAACATCCGTTGGGGGCGCGTGTTGAAGGCCGGCGTCGACATGACCGCCCAGTACAGCAGTCCCGCAACGGTCATGAAGGCGAAGGAGACGGCGTTGGCGGTCCCCAGGAATTGGCCGCGTTCATCATCCGGCGAGAGTTTTTGCAGCAGTGCCTGCAGCGGGATGATGTAAAACCCGGCGAAAAAGCCGGCGAAGAAGATGAAGAACGCGACGTTGCTGAGTGCGACGCGGATCATCGGTCGCATGTCGGGCATCCAGGGCGGGACGGCGGCCAGCAAGAAAAAGAAAATCACCAGGCCCGCGGCGCCGATCGTGGTCAGTCGGGGTTCGATTCGGTCGCCGGAGATGAATCCGGCGGTGGCACAGCCCAGGCCGATCGCAATGCCCAGCACGCCCATCAGGACGCTGGCTTCGTCGTCGCCCACGCTGAGTACCTCGGGGTAGCGAAACAATGTCGACAGGGCCAGCCCGGCGAGTAGGTAAAAGTAGCCCCAGGCCATCATCACGGTCAGCAACCGTGTGCGGCCCATCTTCTTGATCGTTTCCACGTAGATCACAAACGGGTTGTAATTGATGTCCAGGTCACGCTTCCCGGGTTCCAGACGGGTGATCAGCAAGCTGGCGAGGAATCCCAGCAGCGCCGTGGCGACAAACAATACGCCGGGCAGCCATGCGGTCCGCGCGATGTCTTCGCTGCCGTGGTAGCGAACGCTGGCCGAGCCGGCGATCACGGTTCCAAGGATCACGGCGATATTGGTCATCATGTTGATCGAACCGTTGGCCCGGCTGAGGTTCTTGTCGCTGACCAGCTCCGGGATCATGCCGTACTTTGCCGGGCCGAAGAAGGAGCTTTGGCACGTCAGCGCCACCAACGCCAGCAGCGTCAGGTAGAGGTTTTCGAAGTAGAAACCGATGCCCGCGAGCAGGGCGATCGGGATCTCGGCGATCTTGACCCACAGCGTCACCGTGCGTTTGGAATAGCGGTCGGCGATCTGCCCGGCGAATCCTGACAGCAGCAAAAACGGCAGCGTAAAACAGACGCTCACGATGCCTTCGCCGCCGTCGCCAAGCCGGCCTTCCCAAACGCCGCGCACGACGGCGAACGCCAAGATGACTTTCAACAGGTTGTCATTCATCGCCCCAAAGAACTGCGCCACCATCAAGCCCAGGAAACCGGCATTGAACAGCTTGGGAGAGGGTTCTTTCACGGCTGGTGTTCAACGGGGTTTGGCGATGCGGCGGGATTTGGGCCGATTCTAGCATCCGATCGATGCCAGGATCAGACCGGTTTTTCGCCTGGTGATCACGTGCCGCTCGCTGACGCGTCCCGCTGGGGTGGCATTCCAGCCTAGTGGCGTGAGCAGCTTGTCTCGATTTAATCGGGATCTGGTGAGCCGCTGGCCGTAAGGCCTCGGGCGGGCGCCGAAATGCCCGACCGCTTACGCGTCGCGGCTCACTCAATCGACAGGCGGTGAGCCAGTAGCGCGTGTCGGCTGTAGGTTGAGTGACGCGTCCCGCTGGGGTGGTGGGGCTGGCGCATCAAAAAACCTGCCCGACGGGAATCGGGCAGGGTGAATGAATGGTCTCGCTGAAGGCCGAGTCCGCGTTACTGGTTGAGAGAATCCTCGATGACTTCCTTGCCCGAGCGTGTGCCCAGGGCGCCCCACAAGCCGTACGGGCTTTCGACGCCGGCGCCGGGCTGCGGGGCATTGGCGTTGCCGGATTCCACCGAGTCGGTGATGAAGACGACGGCACCGTCGCCGGTCAGGACGTGGCAGCCACCGGGGTGTCGGCTACTCGGCGGCGCGATCGCTTCATTTTCGGCAAACGAGTTGGTGCACAGTCCCTTGTTCGGGGGCAGGATGCAATTGACTTCTTGGTAGATCGGGCGGGCATCGCACCAACGAAAGCCACGGCCTTCTCCAAACCCGGCGGTTCGTGGTTGATCGCCGGGGAAATTTCCGGTGATGACACCGTCGGGATCCAGCCAGAACATCGGGTTGTCCGGGTCGATGAAGTTTTCTTCGCAGTGGCTGGGGTTCAATGCGATCGTGCCCGAAATCGTGACCGCGGGGGTCGTTCGTTTGTCGCCGTCTTTCAAGTCGGTGGTGATCTCGCCCATCGCAATGGTGTTGGACAGTCCGTCCAGGATATCGCGGAAACGCGTGAATTCGCGTGGCACGAAGAATCCCCGGTTGAGCTTGCTGTTTTGGTCTTCGATCTGATTGTTGACGGTCAGGTCGGGGAACTTGGCACCGAAGGTCATGCTGCGGTTGTCCCCGCATTGCGCGGCGTAATTGGAACGTCCCATTGCGGGCCGTCCCTCGCCGGGATCGCTGGGGCAGCGAAACGCCGGCACGTCGGTCCACCACGGGTCGTAACTGTTGCGGGCCGGGTCGGCACCGGTGCCGGGGGTCGGGGTCGGACCCATCGGTGGAAAGGTGAACGCGACCGGGGTGGTGATGGGGAACGGTTGGCTGATCGATTCCCAGAGCGATTGTTGTTCCATGTAGGGAGTCAGCGGAACCAGAATGCTGAGCAGTTCGTGGTTGCCAAAGTTGTTGCTTTCCCACCAATTCGTCACACCGCCGGGACCGTTGACCAGCGGTGCGACCGGTGTGGTGCCGCCGTAGTTCATCGGCAGCCGTTGATAGGCGGAATGGTAGTTATGAAGTGCCAGACCGATTTGCTTGAAGTTGTTGCTGCAACTCATCCGTCGCGCCGCTTCACGCGCCGCTTGGACGGCCGGCAGCAGCAGTCCGACAAGGATCCCGATGATGGCGATCACCACCAGCAGTTCGACCAGCGTAAAGCCGGCACGCGCCGAATACCTTCGCATTGAAAACTCCAAGGTTACCGAGACAGAAGAATAAGATCTCTATTAGACGAGCAAATGGCTCTCGTCGCTCAAACTAATTTCCCATTTGCTTCGCCATTTCTTGATCGTATTCTGCCTTTTGGGCGTCCGACATCGCATCGTATCCCGATGCGATCGTGTCGGAATCAGTGGGTTTGTCGATCGTCGTCGATCTGCCACATCCCGCGATCGCAAACGTACCAAGGATCAAGGAAAGCAGGAGGATCGCAGATCGCGTCATGATGTATCCGGTGAGCAGACGAGTCTGGCGAGGTGCCGTCGCGAGACTGGGACGAGGCAGAAATCGGAGAAGATCGATCGAAGCACATGCCGGAAAAGGACCGCAAAGCACGTGATTCCTTCCAGGATAGACTACACCTTGCCAGGTGGATGTACAAGCTTTGCCGCCGACGCTGCAGAATGGTCACCCGACGGTGTCGCTGTTTCGATACCAGGTCAACGAGGGTGATGTCGCCCTCCCTGTGGGCATTGGTATCTATCCGTCCAACATCACCCTCCTGGCAGGAGGGGCGAGCGAAGCGAGGGGAGGTCGAACGGTAAATCCCGGCGTTCACTTCACTCTTGATGGGCGCCCCCAAGCAACAACGCAAACCCTCTCCTCGCTACGCTCGACTCTCCCAGGGAGAGAGTAATGAAAATCCTTTACGATCAAGGTCTCAAAAACTGCACGACCTCGTTGCGAGGGGGCCCGAATCAGTTTTTGCCCGTGAAGTTGCGGTTGCCTGACGCGTCGCTTTCGGTGGGCCGCGGAAACCGTTTCATCAGCTCGGTTCTACTTGGAACGGTAGGTTTCGATGGCCTCGGGCAGCGGGTATTGGGTCAGGTCTCGATCGCCGGGCCAGTGATTGATTTCGTGCAGCCGTTGGAAGCCACGTGTGACCAAATCGCGGCGCTGGGCGACGAAGTCGGGGTCCAGGTTGGCCAGTCCCATCGGTCCGTCGACGACGACCGGTTCAAAGCGTGGGTCGTCGATGAACTGGGCCAAGACGGGATTGCAGCGGAGGTGGCGTTCGGCGGTCGTGTGCAAGGTTTCGGGGTCGAGCTGGCCGATGACGTAGCGCAAGTACAAGTCGCTGTCGATGATGGAGGTCACGTCTTGGCCACAGACGTCACATCGATAACCCTCGTCACACTTCATTACATTTCCAGCACGTCGAACATGTCGTACATGCCCTCCGGTTTGTCAGACAGCCATTTGGCGGCGGCCAAGGCACCGGCGGCGTAGCAATCGCGACTGCTGGCGGCCACGTTCAGCTCGATCCGTTCGCCCAGCATGCCGAACACGATGGTGTGTTCACCGGGATTGTCGCCGACGCGGACGGCGTGGTAGCCGATTTCATTGCGGGTGCGTTGGCCGGTGTGGCCTTCGCGTCCGTGCACGTGTTTGGTGTCGTCGCCGAGTTTTTCGGCGATCAGGTCACCGAATTTGAGCGCCGTTCCACTCGGGGCGTCCGCCTTGTAGCGATGGTGGCGTTCGATGATTTCGATGTCCAGGCCGCCGGGGACATCGAGTAGTTTTTCGGTGATTTGCTGAGCCAGTTTCATCGACAGGTTGACCGCCAGCGACATGCTGGGGGCCCACACGATCGGGATGCTCTCGGATGCTTCATTGAGACGTTCGACTTGGGCGTCGGTCATCCCGGTGGTGGCCACGACCAACGCGGTTTCGTGCAGCTCGCATTTTTCGATGCAGCGATCGATCGCTTCGGGCAACGAAAAATCGATCACCACGTCGGCATCGTTGGGCCACTTGGACGACAGCGGGACGTCCATGGTTTCCACGCCCGCCAGATCACCGGCGTCTTGGCCCAGCAGCGGGTGCTGGTCATTTTCGATCGCGGCGACGAGCTGGAGCGTTTTGTCTTCCGACGCCAGTGCCACGACTCGGCGACCCATGCGACCGGCAGCTCCGTGGACGGCAATTTTCAGTGGAGTAGACATGATGGATGGGGAGATCTCGGAAGGGAGGCGGCTGCGAGGGGGACACGGCAACAATGTAACCGCTGAGACCGTTGCGTGGCAGGGAACAGCTCGGGAAGGGAGGGAGCGAGCGGATTGGCACGCGTCCCGCTGGGGGCATTGCAGCACGTGCGTCAGCCGGTGGCACGCGCCGGTTCAGTGTTGCGCACGCGCCGCTCGCTGACCGGTCTGTTGATTGAGTGAGCCGTGACGCGTAAGTGGCCGGGCATTCTGGCGCCCGCCCGAGGCCTTACGGCCAGCGGCTCACCATTGACTCAGCAGATCCCGAATCAATCAACAGCCCGTGACGCGTCCCGCTGGGATGCCGCTCGCTGACGCGTCCCGCTGGGGTTGGCGGCGGGGGTTCGCGCAGGTTGACCTGGGCAAGCGGGCCGAACGATTCTACCGTGTAGGCGTTCCCATCACTCCCACTCAACGATCGCCCACACCGCGATCGCTGGCGGCCACCCACCGGGCCAGCAGAACGACGATGAATCAAGCTGAACCGACAATCGATCACTCCGACGCCGATCACTCCGAAGCCGGGCGTTCCAATGATGCGACGTCTGCCCCGCTCTCGCTGGTCGGCCGATTTTGGATTTTTCTTTCGATCGCGGTGGTCGGCGGAGGACTGGATTTGTGGAGCAAAGCGGCGGTGTTTCGCTGGCGAGGCTTACCGACCCAGAGTGACATTTGGTGGGTCTGGGAGCCGTATTTTGGCATCGAAACGGCCGTCAATATCGGCGCTGTGTTCGGCGTCGGGGCAGGGCAGGGCACCTTTTTTGCCGGCATGAGCGTGATCGCCGCGATCGGCATCGTGGTCTGGCTGTTTTGGTTCCGGGCGGCCGAGTCGATGTGGTTGACCGTGGCGTTGGGGATGGTCGGCGGTGGGATCATCGGCAATCTTTACGATCGTTTGGGGTTTTGGTGGCAAACCGGTTATCCAGACCAATGGCGCAGCGGCGTCCGCGACTGGATCCTGTGGCGGATCAACGAACAGTGGACTTGGCCCAATTTCAACATCGCCGACTCGCTGTTGGTCGTCGGGGCCGGGATGCTGCTGTACCAAAGCTTCTTTCCCGGACAATTTGCCGATCCAGTGGCCGATCCAGTGGCTGGTGAGGACGGACCGGCTGACCAACCGACAACGTGACCCAAAGACAACGACAAACGCATGACGGATTCAAACATGGGATCGACGGAATTGACTAGACCGGACGCTTGGTCATCGCTCGAATCCGGCCGGCTTTCGGCCATGGTTTCGATCGCACGCGCCGCCGGAACGCACACCCTGAAGTACTTCGGCTCGGGCGATTTGCGTGTCGATGCGAAAAAAGATGACTCGCCGGTGACGATCGCCGATCGCGAAGCCGAACAGCTCGTCCGCGAGCAAATCGCTGAGGCCTTTCCCGAGGACACGGTCCAGGGAGAAGAATTCGCCGAGACGGTGGGCCAGTCACGGTATCGCTGGGTGGTCGATCCGATCGACGGCACCAAGTCGTTTGTGTGTGGGGTGCCGCTGTATTCGACGTTGCTGGCATTGGAAAAAGACGGCCAGCCGATCGGCGGCGTGATCTTCATTCCCGCACTCGGTGAAATGGTGGTCGCGGCACTCGGTCACGGATGCTGGCATCAGACGCGATCGACCGAGGGGACCCTTCAGGACTGGACACCCGCTCGGGTCTCCGCGCGGTCCGAGTTGTCTCAAGCGGTGTTTGTGACCAGCCAGGTGGATTCCTTTGACGCCCGCGACGCAGCCGAAACGTTCAAACGGATCGAGCGGGCGTGCTGGATCACCCGGACCTGGGGCGACGGATACGGCTACTTGTTGGTCGCGACGGGGCGGGCCGATGTGATGATCGATCCGGTCTGCAATGCCTGGGACGTGGCCGCGATCCTGCCGGTGATGGTGGAATCGGGAGGCCGTTTCACGGATTGGAAAGGCGTCGCGACGGTCCGTGGGGGCGACGGGCTGGGCACCAACGGGGCGCTCCACGACGCGGTTTGCCAGATTCTGGGTTGCGAGTGATGCCGGCGGATTGGTAGCACGGCGGATGAACGAATCAAACTTAGGAGACTGCAGGATGCATTGGCGAATCGGATTGCTGGGATTGGGACTGCTGGCAGCCTTGGTCGTCGGCGGGGTTGCTGACCAGCCGTCGCCTTATGGGATTCCGGAAAACGCGGGGGCCGGCGGTTTTGAAACCTCGCTGCCCCCCGGACAGGCGGTGCAAGGCGTGGGGCCGTCCGCGATGCAGCTCGGCGCGAGCGAAAAGGGGCCGCAAGTCGCGGCGGCGGGGGAGTTGATCGGGTTTAACGGATTTGACGGCTCGGGAAGTCAAACAATTACGCTGGTTCATACCGGAAAAATGCAAATCGCCGTGTATCATATCGATAGGTCGGGCCAGATCCGCTTGGTCAGCAGCCGCCCGATCGATGCCGACTTTTCCTTATCGCTCAATCTGACGAAGCCACTTCCCGGTCAAATCCGACTTCTTGGCAGTCAGGTGAAGTAGCGTTTGCCGGCGATCCGAGCGATAGGGAAACGGGGCACCCTTTGTACCCTTCGTTTCTCCCCCCGCTCGAATCAATCTTCGCCCATGTCTTATCTGTCACTTGAAGAAGCTGCTGCAAAACTTGGGATCAGCACCGATCGCCTCGTTGAACTTCGCAGCCAAGGCCAAGTCCGCGGTTTTCGTGACGGTTCCAGTTGGAAGTTCCCCGACACCGAAATCGACCGTTTGGCAGATGAATTGGCCGACGGATTCGGGTCTGGGATTCTGGTCGGTGAATCCGGCTCGGGATCGGGCAGCGTGATCGGTGGCGATTCGGCCGCCGACGCTGACGGCAGCGATTTGGGCATCGGTTCGGAAACGCCCGGCGAAGGCAGCGACGTCAACTTGGTGACCGGTACCAAAGAAGAGGGCAGCGACGTCGAGCTGGTGGCCTCGGACAGCGGCAAGCTGGGCGACGAGTTGGAGCAGGATTCGCTGTTTGAGAGTGACGAAAACGCACTGCAAGAAATCGATTCGGCGGAATTAAAACTCAACGACCCGGCGTTGATGGACGACAGCGTTGATTCGATCGACGTCGCCATCGATCCCAAAGAAGGCAGCACCGGGCCGGTCGCCAAGGCAGAGATCCAAGCCGAGGCCGACAAAATCTCGATCAGCGACGTCGATGTCACCGATGGCGCCAGTTCGGATGATGAATTTGCCTTCGCCGGTTCCTTGTCCGAAGACGACAGCGATGATTTGATGTTGGGCGAGGATTCGGACAGCTTGGATCTGGATTCGCTGTCCGAGGATGAACTGCAGGTCAAAGCCGCCGGGGCGAGTAGTCTGGAATTGATGAACGAACTCGATTCGCCGGATTCCGGGGAACAGCTCAAGTCGTCCGGTGCGGATGTCCTGAGCGAATTGGATCTGCTCGGCGCCGAACAGTCCGGCAGCGGAAGCGGTCTGATTTCCGGCGATAGCGAAAATCTGTTGACCTCCTCGGGCCTGGGCAGCGGACTCGGTTCCAGCGTCATCAACGAGATGGACGATGCGTTGGATGAGGACGATGACTTGGTAATCGCCGATGACGACGCCGATTTGATGCTCGATAGCGTCAGTGATATCTCGGTCGCCGGCGACAGCGGAATCAACCTGATGAGCCCCAGCGACAGCGGATTGTCGCTCGAGAGCGAGCCCCTGGATCTGGCCGGCAGCAGTTTGTCGGCACTGGACTTGGGCGCCGAACTGACCGACGGCAGCGGGATTTCTGGATCCAGCGGCAAGAACGCCGGCGGCAGCGGGGCAGGCTCGGATGAGGAGTTCCAGCTTTCACCCTCCGGCGTCGGCTTGGATGCCGATTTGGAAAGCAGCTCGCAAGTCATCGAAGTCGAGGATTCGGAATTGGTCGGTGAGGCCGTCGATTTCCAAGATGACTTCGCCGACGACGCGGGATTTGCCGATGCCGGGTTCAGCGATGCCGAACCACTGGAGGCCGATGCGTTCGAAGAATCACCCGCCGGCATGGACGGGGACGTCCTGGGTGGCGAAGCGATCGAGATGGACGAGGTCGACGAATCGCCTTCGGTCGGTGCCGTGTCCGGCATGGGGGGCTACGAAGTTCCCTTTTCGATGCTGCAGTGTCTCTCGCTGATGTTCATCATCCTGACGCTTTCGCTGGGCGGCATGCTGATGACGGACTTGGTCCGCAACATGTGGACCTACAACGATATCTCCTCGCCGGTCAGCGCCCTGACCGATTCGCTGATCGGATTGATGGGCTGGGATTCCTGATCGGCTGGGATTCCTGACTCGGGTTTGGCCTTGGCGGGTACGAAGAAGGGTGGTGGCGCGTCTATACTAACCATGGACGGACGCCGCGTTCCCACCCCGAAACGGACTTCACCCTCCCGCCTGCCCCCGCTATGACCGCGCCCATGATTCCGGATCTGAGAGAGAAAGTACGCCACCACGGTGGTGGGATCCGAAGACGGCTGGCCGTCCCGCCGGTGCGGATGCTGGCGACGCTGGTGATCGCGACGCTGATGATCGGTGGGTGTGAACAACCCGAAGGAATCGTCACCTACAAGATTCCCAAGCAGGTCCCCGAGCAGTTGTTGCCGGGCAAGGATCGGTTGCTGGCGGTGATGGTCCCCCGCGGCGAAAAGGTTTGGTTCTTTAAGATTCTCGGCCCCGAAGACGCGGTGGCGTTGATCGACGACGAGTTTCAATCGTTTGTCAAAAGTGTCCAATTCGATTCCAGCGACGAACCCGTGCTGGAACCGCTGCCCGAAGGATGGCGTCGCGGCGGAAAAAAGCCGATGCGTTTCGCCACGATCGATATCAACACGCCCAAGAAGCAGTTGGACCTGAGCATTTCCAACCTGTCGGTTCCCGGCACAATGGACGAGACGGCGTGGAACGATTACGTCCAGCAAAACGTCAACCGTTGGCGCGGCCAAGTCGGCTTGCAGCCGTCGTCGGAGAAATGGTCCGGCGGCGAATCGATCGAGCTGGTTGCGGCCGAGGGTCAGGCCGTCTGGGTGGATCTGGTGGGACAGCCCGGAGCCGCCACGGCCGCTCCGATGGGAATGATGCCCGGTGCCGGCCCGATGGGCATGCCGCCGGCCGCTCGACCACCCATCAACGCGTCGACTGGCAACGCGCCGCAGGGCACGCCGACGCAAACGTCGCTGCAATCGGAGACACCCGAGGGTTGGGAGCGCTTGGACGTCCGGCCCGGTGGGATGCGTGAAGCGGCGTTCAAAGTCGGCGAGTCGGAAATCACGGTGATCACGGCCGGCGGAGACCTGCGTAGTAACGTCGCACGCTGGATGGGGCAGGTCGCCGGCGGAACGCCCGAGCAGGCCGCGGTGGATGAAATGATGGCCGGCGCGGAGAAATTTGACGTTTCCGGCCGTCCGGCACAGCGGTTTATCATCGCAGGCGACGCCGAAAAGGGACAGAAATCGATCGATGCGACAATTGTTGAAATGGAAGGTGGACGCAGCAAGTTCATTAAAATGACAGGTGATCCGAAAACGGTCGCCGAGCAATCCGATGCGATGCGAGCGTTTTTGGATTCGCTTGCGTTCTAGAAACTCGTTCCCGGGCTCCGCCTGGGAACGCGATTGGAGGTGAGGCTCTTGCCTCACAGGGTGGACGGAGGCGGAGCCTCCGGCGCAGTGCGTTCCGTAGTGGGACCTCGTTCCCGGGCTCCGCCTGGGAACGCGATGGAAGGTGAGGCTCTTGCCTCACACGGTGGACGGAGGCGGGAGCCTCCGGCGCAGTGCGTTCCAAGGCAGAGCCTTGGAACGAGTTTGGGGAAACGGTGGCTTCATTCAGCCGAATCAAAACCAACAGTAAAAAGCAAATGGCGACCATTCCAAATCCTTCTGGCCAGTTCCCCAAAGAACGCGAAGAATCGACCGTGATCTCGTCGGCCGACGTGCTGGCGGCACTCGGTTCGCTCAAGCTGACCGTCGGCCTGTTCGCCGCCTCGTTGATCATCGTCTTGGTCGGCACGCTGGCTCAGGACGAAATGAACATGCAAGACGTCAAGGAGCGGTACTTCGTTTCTTGGATCGCTTGGATGCACTTTGATGATTTCTTCCCCCAAGCGTTCTTTCCACACGCCAATCCGATCCGCGGGATCATCCCATTTCCCGGCGGTGCGTTGATCGGCGTGTTGCTGATGATGAACTTGATTGCGTCCAAGGCGACGCGGTTCCGAGTGTCGGCAACGGGCGGACGCTTGGCCGCGGGCATCACGTTTATCCTGGCCGGGTTTGTCGTCGCGGGGCTGATCATCGCCAGCGGACACAGCAGCGACGGATTACAGGGCGCGCCACCGATTTCCTATGAATCTCTCTGGTACGTTGTGCAGGGCATCGGCGTCGCCGCCGCAATCGGTTTGACCGCCGTGTCGACCAATGTCAAACATCGCTCGTTACGCGTCACCGGTTACATCACCGCGGCACTGTTGGCGGGCATCATCGCGTACACGTTGTTCAGCGGTGCACGGATCGGTGATCCGGGTCTGCGAATCGTTTGGCAATTGACCAAGGGGCTCGGTGCCGGAGTCATCTTGCTGGTCGGATGTTTGTTAATCTTCGGACGCCAAGGCGGCAATCTGTTGCTGCACTTCGGTGTCGGGCTGTTGATGTTCGGGCAGTTCGCTTTCGGCGATCGCCAGTTGGAACAGCGGATCAGTTTGGTCGAAGGCGAATCGACCAACGCGTTGATCAACCTGGACAAGGTGGAACTGACCTTCATCGTGCCCGGCGAAGAAGAGGACATGGTGACGGCGATTCCCGGGCCGCAAATCGGTCAAGCCTTGTCCACCGGTGAATTGATTCGCGATGATGCGTTGCCGGCCGATGTGAAGGTGGTCGCGTTCTACGAAAACTCGGATCTGATCAATCCGAAACCGACCGGCAACCCGGCAACCAAGGGCGTTGGTTTGGAAGTCCAGGCCGTCGAAGCACGCAAGCGTGGCGGAACCGATGGTGAAGTGAACGTGGCGGCGGCCTACATCGAATTGATCGACAAGGAGACCGGCGAGTCGCTGGGCACGCATCTGGTCAGCCAAATGCTGTCCGATCGAGAGACGTTGGTACCGGGCGGATCGGCCAAGGACGTTTATGACGAAGTCACGATCGACGAGACGGAGTACAAGATCGGGCTGAAGTACCATCGCGAGGTAAAGCCGTATTGGGTCCACTTGGAAGACGTCCAACGCCGCAATTACAGCGGCACCGAAACGCCGAGAGACTACAGTTCTTACATTCGCATCATCGACACCGAAACAGGCGAAGATCGTCGCGAGCGGGTCTGGATGAACAACCCGCTTCGTTACCGCGGCGAAACGTTTTTTCAATCCAGTTACACGCCGCTACCCGGTGGGAAAGAACTCACGGGGCTGCAGGTGGTGCGCAACAGCGGATGGCTGATCCCCTACGTCGCTTGCAGCATCATGGCGCTCGGCATGCTGGCCCACTTCACCGGGACGCTCAAGCGTTTCGTCGGACGTCGCGAACGAGAGCGGGCCAAGGAGATGGCCGAGCTGAGCCGAGAGGATCGACAAGTGTTGACGTCCTCGCGTCCGGCCGTGATCGCTTTCAACATCGCGGCCGTGCTCGCCCTGATGATGCTCATTCCATGGTCGGCCGCGATGACGTCGCTGCGGCCCGATTCGCGTGACAAGGGCTATGACTTCTATACCGCCGGCAAAATCCCTGCCCAGTTCGGCGGCCGGGTTTTGCCGCTGGATGCCTTCGCCCGCCAGACGCTCAAGGCGATCAGCAACAAAGAATCGCTGCCGATGGAAAACGCGCCAGGCGCCATCAAGAGCCGCGTCGACAAGAAGAGCATGTCGGCGATGCAGTGGTTGATGGAAGTCGCGATCGACGATCCGGCGCTGCGCTACCTGCCGATGTTCCGCGTCGATGCCGAAGAGGTGCGAAGTCAATTGAAATTGGAGCGGCGTGAGAGTCGGCTGTACTCGCTCGATGAGTTGTTGGCCGAATGGCCCAAGGCCGACGCGCTGATCAAGCTGGCTCGTGACAAAGACGAAGCGGCATTGTCGTTTAAAGAAAAGAAGCTGCTCGAGCTGGATCGCCGAACCCGTCAATACATGCTGACCGCCGAGGCGTTCCAATTGCCGCGTCCACCAGAGATTCCGACGGACAATTTGCCCGAAGGCATCACCGAAGAGATGGTGCGGCGATTTGCGATCGATGAATTGCAGCGGCGGATGGCGTCGATCCAGAACATGCCGACCGCCCGGATCGTTCCTCCGACTCAAGACGAAGCGACCGATGCCGTCAGCGATCCCGATTGGTCAGCCTTCGCCCCCGCGTTCTTTGCCGATGCTTCCATGGGGCCGTCGGATGACCCCGATCGCCAATTGGCTTCGGATCCGTTCAGCCGGATGATCGAATCGTACAGCGACGAAAAGAAGGATTACGAAGGTTTCAACCAAGCCGTTGATGACCAACTGGCACTTTCGGCCGCGTACCCGATCCCCGGGCTGACTTCCAAAAAGGTGGCGCTGGAACGCTGGATGGAATCCAATTCACCAGAGATCCGCGCGACCATCTTGTACATCCTGTCGATGATCATGGCGTTGCTGTTCTTGGCGATCGGGGACCACCGTCTAAGGAACGCGACGTGGGGCGTGTTGCTGGTCGCGGCACTGATCCACTCGGTCGCCATTCTCAGCCGCATTTACATCACCGGCCGGGCACCGGTCATCAACATCTACTCGTCCGCTGTGTTCATCGGCTGGGCGGCCGTTCTGGGCGGGCTGGTGATCGACCGAATCTATCGACTCGGATTCGGTAACCTGGTCGCCGCGACCGCGGGAACGCTATCGCTGTTGGTCGCACGCGGTCTAAGCAGTGGCGATACGATGCCGGTCCTGCAAGCCGTTTTGGATACCCAGTTCTGGTTGGCGACCCACGTGATCAGCGTTTCGCTGGGCTACGTCGCGACGATGGTCGCCGGCATGCTGGGCATCGGTTATCTGATCAGTAACTGGATCGGTGCCGAAGAACGCGCGGGACGATCGCTGTACCGCATGATCTACGGCGCCGCGTGCTTCGGGATCCTGTTCAGCACCGTCGGGACCATCTTGGGCGGGTTGTGGGCCGATGACAGCTGGGGTCGCTTCTGGGGCTGGGACCCGAAAGAAAACGGCGCGTTGCTGATCGTGATTTGGAACGCGTTGATGCTGCACGCCCGCTGGGACGGGATGGTCAAGGCACGTGGCTTCGCGATCCTCTCCATCGGCGGCAATATCGTCACGGCGTGGAGCTGGTTCGGGACCAACGAACTGGGGATCGGACTTCACAGCTACGGCTTCACCCAGGGTGTGCTGATGTGGCTGACGATCTTCATGGCGACACAGTTCGCGTTTTTGATCGCGGGTTTGTTCGCCTGGCGCAAAGCGGGGTAAGCAGCCTGCTTGCCTTGAAGTGGGGTAAGCATCTTGCTTGCCATGCAGAGTGCGTCAGCACTCCGTTGGCTAAATAGTCCCATCGCAAGCTGGAAGCTTACGCCACTGGCATAGCGTTTGACACCGAACGGTGTGTTGTTTGTTAGCGGCAGGGCGCGAGCCCTCCGGTCTTTCAGGGTGTTATTGAGCTGCAACCGGACGGCTCGCGCCGTTCCGCTCACACCATCACTGGCATGGAAGCTTACGCCACCGGTTGCCGGCGGCCGAGGTTGCCGTAGCGGTGGTAGTCGTGGGAGATCGATTGCTCGTTGAGGTACCGCAGCATCTCGATTTCCGCGTCATCGACTACCGTTTCCGCGATGATGCTGATGAAAGCCTGTCGGCAGGCATCATGCAAGAGCGTCGGCAGTTGCTTCGTCGCGGTCAACACGCGCAGGCGATCGACGCGGCCGTCGGAGATTTCTTCCGCCAACGCTTCGTCGGATTCTTGCACCCATTCGCATCGCCACGAGCTGACCGCGTTGTCGATCAGGTGTTCAGAAATGCGTTCCAGTACCGGGACCAAATCCGAGGCTTCGTTGCAGAGCGAGTAGGTCACCGGGCATTTCGCCGCCGCCGCGGCGAGCAGGGAGACGGCCAAGTCGTCCGCCGTTTCGTTTCCCTGTAGCCGTACGCGGAGTTGTCCCACCGGCAGATAACGTCGCCAATTGTCTTGGCCGATCAACCGAACGTGATCGTGCATCGTCCCGGTCAATTGACCGGCGACCCGTTTGGCCGACGTGGCAAATCGCGTCGCGCGGTCGATGTCGATCACGTCTGCACCGAGCTCGCCGATCGCTTCGAGCGCGTCGTCGACCGACGTGGTTTCAGTGTTCGTCGGCGGATTCTTGGCGGCGTCGCCGTCCTCATTCGACTCAACCGAGTCGGTATTTTCGAGTCGCATCAGCGGCAGCACGTAGTGCGGGCCACCGGCTTTGGCGCCCGGGCCGTAGCCGCTGCTGCCGATACCGCCGAAGGGTTGTCGCAACACGATGGCGCCGGTGGTGGGGCGATTGATGTACAAGTTGCCGGCACGGATGTTGTCCCGCCAAAGACGTTGCTCGCGATCGTCCAAACTCTCCAGCCCGCTGGTCAGGCCGTAACCGGTCGCGTTGACCATCTCGATCGCTTCCTCAAGTCGCGTGAAGGACATCACGCCCAACACGGGCCCGAACAATTCGGTGCGATGCGTAAAACTTCCTCGCCGCACGTTCCACTTGATTCCCGGTCGATACAGCTGGCGGTTGTCACCGACCCGACGCGGCATCACCAGCCACTCTTCACCGGATTCCAATTCCTTGATGCCTTGTTCCAGTACGCCGCTGGGCGGACGAATCAAGGGACCGACTCGAGAGGACAGGTCCCAGGCCGAACCGACCGGCAAGCTCTCGGCGGCATCGGCCAACGTGTTTCGAAAGTCGGCATCGTTGTAGAGTTCTTGATCGAGCAACAGCAACGACGTCGCGCTACATTTTTGTCCCGAGTGACTGAAGGCACTGTGCAAGAGATGTTTGATTGCCAGGTCGCGATCCGACAACGAGGTCACGATCGTTGCGTTCTTGCCACCGGTTTCCGCGATCAGCTGCAATTCGGGGCGCTGACGCAGCATCGTTTTCGCCGTCTCGGTGCCGCCGGTCAGGATCACCGCGTCAATTCGCGGGTCGTCGACCAACCGTTTGCCCGCACCGGAACCGCTGCAAGGGACCAGTTGCAGTGCGGTTTCGGGAACGCCGGCGTCCCAGAAACATTTCGCCAACCGATAGGCCGGCAAAACGGTATCGCTGGCGGGTTTTAAGATCACGGTATTGCCTGCGGCCAGCGCGGCAACCACGCCGCCACAGGGGATCGCCAGCGGGAAGTTCCAGGGGCTGATCACCGCCACGGTTCCGCGCGGCGAGGCCGAGAACGGGCTGCCCGGTCGTCCGGCACGCTGCAGGTAAGGCCGGACGGTCAACGGGTAAAACTCGGTGAAATCAATCGCTTCGCTGACTTCCGGATCGGCTTCGGAGATTAATTTTCCGCCGTCGATCATCATCGCGCCGATCAGTTCCCCCCGCCGCGCCCGCATGTTCTGTGCGGCCTTGCGAAACAATTCGTACCGAGCGTCCCACGACATCTGTCGCCAACGAGCCGGATCGTCGGTGGCGCAGCCGATCGCATCGTCGATATCTTGCGCCGTCGCTTCGGTAAAACGGCAGGCTACCTGACCGGGTCGCGAAGGGTCCATGGATTCGCGCAGCATACGACCGTGGGGAGCGTCGGATGAACCCGACGGTGCATCGGGGGCGCGCGTCTGACCGGCGATGTTCAACGGGACGCGTTCGGCCGCGTCGTCGCAGCGCGGTTTCCAATCCGCCACGATCGATTCGGCCCACTCGCTGTGCTGGGTGAGCGCCCAATCGGTGTCCGGTTCGTTGACGTAGGACCTCCAGTTCGCCGCGGCGGCCGGTTGGCCGGCAGGCGTTCGTCGGTCTTGGCTGCGACGAGGTGCCGTCGCGACGCTGTCGATCATTGCCAGTGAATCGCGAAAGCCGTCGGCAAGCCGGTTCCAGGTGTCCGAGTCCGGTGTCAGGCGGAACGAATAGCGCAGGAAGTTGTCTTTGCCGGTGTTCTCATCCAAACGGCGGATCAGGTAGCCGATCGCGTTGATAAAGTCTTCGCGGCGACAGGCCGGGGCATAGAGCAGCATTCGGGGAGCGGATTCGAACAGGGCACGTCGTTGGTGATTGGCCATCCCCTCGAGCATTTCGAATTGCATCCGGTCCAACACCGTCGCTTGCAACGCGTCGTTTGTCTCGACACCGCGGCGTTGGGTGCGCGAGCCCCAGAGCATCGCCAGGGCAATGTCGAATAGGTTGTGCGATGCGACACCGATCAGAAGATGACCGTCGGCGGCGGCTCGGATCATCGACCGCAGCATGCGTTTAAAGTTCGCGTCGGTCTGCGTTTTCTGCGTGTACGGAGTCTGCGGCCACCCGCCCACGGACGCTTCGACGCGTTCCATTTCCATGTTGGCGCCCTTGACCAGCCGGACGGTGATCGGAACGCCGCCGCCGCGGACCCGTGCGGCCGACCACTCGATCAGATGGGTCAGCACGTCGAAGGAATCGGGGATATAGGCTTGCAAGGCGATGCCGGCACGCACTTGCTCCAGCCCTGGTCGGCCGAGTGTTTCGGTAAACGCGTCGGCGGTCAGATGCAGGTCGCGGTATTCCTCCATGTCCAGATAGACGAACTTGGAACTGACGGTTCCGTCGGGGCGGGTGAATCGTTCCCGCGCCGCGGCGCGATAGAGTAACTCCAGTCGATCCGACACGACCGCGACGGTGTGGCGACGCGCGATCGTGGAGATCTGACTCAACAGGGTCGAAAGCTTGACGCTGATGCAAGCGATCTCGGGGATTTGCAAGGCGTGTAAATAGTTCTGCAGCCTGGCGTTGGCGTCGTCTTCCCCCAGCAACGACTCACCCAAGAAGTTCACGTTCATCAGCACGCCGGAATCCTGACGCGCGGCCAAGTGCTCGCGCAGCGGCTGTTCTTCCGCCGGCAAAATCACGTTCGCCGTTTCCTGACGCATCTTGTCCTTGACCAGCGGCACCGCGACTCCGGGCAAGTAGCCGCCGAAGGTTTGGAACCCGCGGAGCATCGTTTGTTCGAGCGGGCTGAAAAAACGCGGCACGCCCTGGACATCCAGGATGTGGGTCAACTGATCGGCCACCCGGGCGGGGCTGTGCGTGCGAAACGCCTGGTCGGTCATCTCGACCAGCGTGGCTTTGTCACCGGGCCGACTGATCATCCGATCCAATTCGGCTTGTTGATGGCGTTCTTGAGGGGTTTGCAGGGCACGCGATCGCAGCAGCAGCGCCTTGGCAATCTCGATCGCCGCGTCGGCATCGTTGTCGAAGTGGTCGTCTGCGATCGCCAATAGCGTGGCGAGGTCCAGCGGGGTGTCACTCATCGCACAAGGTTCCCAGCGTGAAAGTCGAGAGAGTCGAATCGTTTTATAGCAGCAAACGATTGGGTGTCGCCCCGTCGCTCAGTCGAACGGGCGATGTCGGTCGGTGATCGGCCGCTCTCCGCGATCCTACGGCGCAGGGATGACCGTACGATGAGTGCAAACGCAGGAGGCTGCGGCATGCGTGATGGCGGACGGACAGAATGACTTGAAGTGGCAGAACGATACGGGGCAGAATGATGTCCCGGCCGCTCCGGTCTTAGACCCAGGAACAGACGGCTAGCCCACCGTTCCGCCCCGTATCGTTGAACTCAACCGAATTGCTTACCGCATCGACGGTTGATGTGCGGTCTCGATAGGCCGGGATTGCATGGGGCTTGCAACCGTAGGCTGACGCCAGATTCTTGAGTCCTCTGGCCGTAGGTCGTCAGCGTTTGGGTGCGACAGCCGTCTTGATCTCTTGTGCCCCATCGAGTGATCCAGCGGCGCATGACTCCCCCGTGACTCGCGTTGTGTGGTCGAGGTTGTTTTTCTTTGACTGAAAGACGAATCCGACCGAACACACGACGCGCCGATCCTTGGGAGTCGAGCGCCGTGGGATGTTTGCATTGCACCAATGAGATTAAAGCGTGGTTTGTACCGCGACGCTGATGAACTGCGTGCAAGAGACGTTAGAAGCAGACGGTGTTCGGGGTGGCGGATTGATCGACGTGATACGGCTATTCGCTGTGATCCCTCCGGGATGTCAATTGTAGCAGTGACGGATTTGATCGTCGCGGAAGGCGCCAAGACGTTCGCGGCGTGGGCCCTCTCTGGCGTTTGCTTGCTGCGCAAACGCCGTCTCTCCCAGAGGGAGAGAATCTAAATCGGTTGCTAAAGGCTGCCTTTACACAATCGATCTCCCCAGGGATACCGTGGACGCCGGGCGTCACTACCGCTGACGGATCGAGGCTTCGCCGTCGAGGTTGCGGACGCTGCGGAATGTGGCTGCCGGGAGGCCGTCGGAGGCAGCCGCCGGTGAGGACGGTAACAGGACCGAATTCCAGGCCGCCATCCAGCGACTCGGCGGTGCCAGCATCGCCGTGATCCGAGCTGCGTCGATCCGCTGGGCAGGCGGCGCGGCGATCGGGCGGCCTCGTGAGTACAGCACGACGTTGTCGCCGATGCCGGTCAGCGTCATCGTTTCATCTCGGATGTCGAAATTGAGCGCCAGTTCACATTCGATCCCGTTGGGATTGGGAACCAACTCTCGCTCGTCGACCGCCATCGCCAAGTGGTCGCGCATCGCCATCAGCAGCGGGGTTTTGATCCTCAGGTTCGCGGGCTTGGTCGATTTCAACGTGCCGACCAGGTTCACTGACTCGCCCGGATCGATCACGCAGCGGCGCAAATGCAGTTCCGCCTGGCCGATCACACGATGTGGTAGATGGTCGGTCAAGTCGTTCAGGCTGAGCTTTGTCAATGAAGACGAACCCAGGTCAAACGACCAGCCATGGGAGGTTTGCCGGCATGCGATCACGCCGGTGAATTCTGCCCGCGGACCGAGGTGCTCGATCGCCGGCGCGTACTCGGCCAGCGCGGAGCAGGGCAGGGCGGTGCCGTCGGTCGACAGCACCAGTTCGGTCGCCGGCACCTCGCGGTCGCGATCGCGAAACAACTCGACCCTGACTCGCGGACCGATCTGACGGGCGGTGTTCTCCGCGCGAGCGATCAACCGCACGCTCTCGCCTTCGGGCGTGATCGTCGCCGAAACGTCCAACGGAGGCATCGATCCGGTCCGGCTGAGAATGCTCACGTCCGTCGCTGCAATCGAAATCGGCAGCACTGTTTGCGCCGGCCGGCTGATCAGACGGTCGTGCAACATCGTCCAAGCATGGCCCAGACCGGCCGACTGAAATTCCGGCTGGTGCAGCACCATCGCCACGTGATCGCGTTCGTGAAGGTAGTCAATCAATCGGATGGTCACGACGTGTTGCCGAGTATCCGGATCGCGGACCCGTACGTTCTCCAACACGTATTTTCCCGGGGCGATCCGCCGGCAGGTGTCGATTTGAAACACCAAACCCGTCTGCAAATTAAGGCGGTGCGTCAGCTCGGCCAGCTTGCGCGACTGGTACCACGACGTCCAAGTGACCAGGATCGAGAACACGACGATTGAGGTCGGGACCGCGCAGCAGAAAACGAACAGCAATCGAGCGACGGCTCGCTGGGTCCGTTCATGCATCCATGCAATCCCCTTTGGTGACGACAGTTCACCCGAGATTCTAGGTGGCAGGCTGGGGACAGGGGTAGATCGGTTCGGTGGCCGAGAGAGATTCGCGGCAAGAGAGTTTTGCTAGCAACTGGTGGGTTGAGAGAAGGGGCGGGGAGATGGCAGGGAAAGGGCGTGGGGAAAGAGGAGACAAGAAAATGGGTGACAGGAAAATGTGGCGAATGAAGCGGGCGGCATCTCAAATCTCCAAATCTGAAATCTGAAATCTGAAATCTAAGAGCTAAAAGCTACGACTCATTCCACCGCCGTCTCGTAACTCCAGACGACGGTTTCGATGCCTTGGTTTTTCAGCCAGGCGTGGATGGTGGCGTAGGCGGCGGCGGCGTCTCGGGTGGGGGTCAGTTGCAGGTAGACGAGTGATCGGCCGTCATAGTCCAGCGGAAACGTCTCCTCAAACGATGCGTCTTCGGCATCCGGCGTCCATTGGTACGCTTCGACGTTCACGCTTGTCGCCCGGAGTGGATGGTCGGGGTGCAGGAAGCCGAGTTCGGGCAGGAGAGGTTTGAGGTAGTCCGGCAGCGTCGGCGGCGGGCCTTTTTGCTCGTAGGGTCGTTCGTCTTGCCGCCATGCTTGAGACTCGGATTCGAAATCGAGGAATGCGCTGTAGAGTTGGCGTGCGGCACCCTCGCTGGATTCGGCTTGCTCACCGATCCAGTCGAGCCGTTTCCGTTGGATCTGTTCGAAGCGTTCGGCGGACTGCCGCATCAGGTTGCGAAAGTCCACCGGTTCGTCTTCGTCTGCGGCGTCGTCCCGGTCGGGCGGTTGGACGGGGTCCCAGGGGAGCGGTTCGGATTTGCCTTGCAGGACCAGGAGTTTGGCTTGCAGTTCTAATTGAGCTTCAGTCGCTTTGATCTTGGGCGTCCAGGGGGAGATCGCCACGGAGTCTCCGATGTTGTAGGGAACGCGATCGGTTGCTTGGATCAGCTGGTTTGCTTGATCGGCGGAGACGACGACGATCAATTGCGGGTTTGCACCGAAGAAGGAGCGTCGCCAAAGGGCATCTGAGAGCAGGTCGAGTCGCGGGTCGTTTTCGGCAAACGCTTCGAAGTCATCACCGAAGTCGTCGTCGATGACTTCTGCGTCTCCGGATTCGACCACCGTGCTGGTGAAAACAAAGTCGCCGAGCCGCGCGACGGAGTCATCCGTTGTTTCGACCAGATTGTCATAGGCCACGGTCGCCGCGTCGGCATCGGGGAATCGCCAAGCCAGCAAGTCGAGTTTCGTTTTCTTCGGGTCCGCG
The DNA here is from genome assembly GCF_002289565.1 of Rhodopirellula sp. SM50. GTDB lineage: Bacteria > Planctomycetota > Planctomycetia > Pirellulales > Pirellulaceae > Stieleria. Next base: position 107,111 of record NZ_NTFY01000016.1, read on the forward strand.
TCTGGTTTGCCGAGTCGAAACTGTCCGTCGTCGGTTTGGACGGTGACGTACAGCGTTTCGAATTCGGGGAAATCGTCAAACATCCCACCGCCGACGGTTGCCAGCGTGATCGCGAACATGCCGACCACCCCGACGAACAGGCCGCCGAAATACAACGCCCAAATCCCCAGGGTCGCCGGCCAACTCGGGGGCCGGGCGATCACGTTTTCGTAAACCGATAGCGTCAATTTGGCGAGCGTCGAAGTGCCTTGGGTCGGCAGGTTGGCTCGTTGAATTTCATCGACGATCGCGCGGATCGCTTCGTCGGGCATGTGGTCGTTGTCGGGTTCGGGCAGGTCTCGCCGGCGAATCGATTCGGTGACCGTCATCGTCCGCCAAACCGTCGGCAAGCCGAGCGCCATCGCGACTCCGATTCCAAACATCAGCTTGGCGTCCAGCAACCATGCGACCAGCATCAAAATGACGATGGTCCCGATTCGAAACAACAGATCGATGACTTTGGAGCGAGAGAACAGTGTCACGTGAGCGACTTGGCCGCCGTCCAGGGGCAGAAACGGTGCCAGGTTCAAGACGTTCAGAATCAACGTGATCACGGCGCCTTTGGTGCACCATTCGTTTTCGAGCCAAAAACCGACGCCGCCGAGCACCAGGCCCAGTGCGATGCTCGGGAGCGGGCCGGCCAGCGCAACGATCGATTTTTTCCAGCCGCTGACGCGATAGTGACGTCCACTGACCGCGGCACCCAACAACGGGATAAAGAACATGTGGATGTTCTTGTACCCGAACGCTTTCATCGCGACGTAGTGTCCCAGTTCGTGCACCAGCAGGATCGGGACCAGGATCAAGACGAGTTCCAGTTCCCATTGCCAGGCGCCGAGTCCGATGAACAATCCGATCGAAACGGCCAGGATCAACAGTTTGCTGAACCAGCCGGATTGTTTCGTTTCCTGTTTGCGGACCGCTTCGATGATCGGCAGCGTTTCATCGACAGCGGGCGTTTGCACGGCCACGTCATCGTCGCCGACGGGCTGCTCGACGCGTTCGGCCTGCTCGACCAGTTCGGCGACCACCGCATCGTCTTCGACGGGGCTCGCAAGCGTTGCGTCGGCAACGTTAGAAGAGGCGACGCTGGGGGTCACACTGTTAGGGGTCGCTCGAACGAAGACGCCGCGATCGAGTTGAAATTCGACGAACTCGCGGTGGGTGTGTTCGAGAAGATCGAAGGCCGACTCGGTGTCGCCGGCGATCATCGATCGGGCGTTTCCCAGCACGCGGCGGACGTGTTGCTGGTGCAGATCACGCAGCCGATTCGCGTCAACTTTGGGATGGTATTCGACGTGCCAGTCGGGCGGATCGAGCAGGTCGCGGGTGGCCGCGGTCGTCAGGATGATTTCGCCGGCCGGTCCGAGCGAATACAGCGCCAGGCGCGCAAACTTGTTCCGTCGTTCTAGGTTCGGCCAGAGTCGATAGCGGATCCAAGCGACCGTTTCGCCGTCGGCTGAACGGTAGGCCGCACCGCCGTAACGCGTGTTGTTTTGTCGGTCGTTGATGCCGATCAAGTCGATGCGGGTGAATCCCAGTTCATGGACTTGCAGATCCAAGTCCGTGACGGCTTTGAGGATTTCCGGGTCGACCTTTTCGGCGGGCACGCGAAACGGTTGCAGCGATTCGACGGCCGGGATGTCGGTGGATCCGGGGAGCGGGATGCGCAACAGTTTGACGACGCACGCGATCAGCAAGACGATCGGCATCGTGATCACGTTGCCTTCGTACATGTATTCGCGAATCGAAACGTGCGGGGCGCTCAGTTTGAAGAACATGATCACGAGTGCTTTGTCAGCTTTAAATTCTTGGGTTACGTTCGTCGAGCGGAAAAGGGGTCAGGTACCAAAAACCAAATGGCCCGCAGGGTGCTTCGCATTTTTGGTACCTGACCCCTTTTCCGCGGCACCCTAAGTTTAAAAGTTGATGAAGCACTAGGTCCGGCCGGAGAACAGGGCGGCTTCTTCCAGCGTGATCATGCCTTGAAAGGCTTTGCTGAGCGCACTGACACGCAGCGTTCGCATGCCTTCCTTGATCGCTTGTTTTCGGAGTGCTTCGACCGATGCGTTTTCAAAGATCATGTCGCGAAGCTTTGACGAGAGCGTCAGCATTTCAAAGATGGCGACTCGGCCGCGGCAGCCTGATCCGTTGCATTTGACGCAGCCCCGGCCGCGATGGAAGCTTGCTTTGGCGGCCTGTTCTTCGCTGATGCCGAGCGATTTGAGTTGGGCGGCGGAGATCGTGACGGGGGCTCTGCAGTGTTGGCAAATTCGTCGCACCAGCCGCTGTGCGACGATGACGTTCAAGCCGGCGGTGATCAGGAACGGTTCGATCTCCATGTCCCGCAGCCGCGCGATGGCCGACACGGTGTCGTTGGTGTGCAGCGTCGACAGCACCATGTGGCCGGTCATCGCCGCTTGGAATGACGTCTTGGCGGTTTCGGTGTCGCGGATTTCGCCGACCAGAATCACATCCGGGTCTTGACGCAACAGCAACCGCAGGACTTGGGCGAAGTCCATGTTCAGTTCCCGTTTGACGTTGATCTGGGTGATCCCGAACACGTCAAATTCGACCGGGTCTTCGATCGTCGAGATGTTGCGGTCCATCTGGTTCAGACGATTGAGCGCGGAGTAGAGCGTCGTGGTTTTTCCGCTGCCGGTCGGTCCGGTGACCAGGCACATGCCGTACTGTTGGCCGGTCGCCTGGGCCATCAACTGGGCTTCTTTGGGGTTCATGCCCAGTTTGGTCAGGTCGGCTTTCAGCCCGGTCGCGTCGACGACTCGCAAAACAATTTTTTCGCCGAAGCGGGTGGGGACTGATGACACCCGATAGTCGACGCTGCGATTGTCGATGACCAATTTCAAGCGGCCTTCCTGGGGCCGCCGGCGTTCGGCGATGTCCAGTTCCGACAGGACTTTGACGCGCGAGGAGAGTTGGGGGTAATCGGCGGCCGGGCCGGCGGCGATCTGGGACAGCACGCCGTCGACTCGCATGCGGACGCGAAACGCTTGCTCGAACGGTTCGAAGTGAATGTCCGATGCGCCCGCTTTGAAGGCCTTGGCAAAGATCGAGTCACAAAACGCAATGTTCTCACTGCCTGTTTTGTCGCTCTGCAGCTCGTCTTTCATGGAGGGCGTCGAAGCCGAGACCTTCGGAGTGATTTGCGGGGGCTGGTTCATGGAGAAAAGCGGGGGTCGGGTTCCGGAACACTGCGTCTTCTGCGATTCTGTGGCGATGGACGCGAACGATTTTGAACGATACGAAGGCTTGATCTTTGACTGCGACGGCACGCTGGCCGATTCGATGCCGGTGCATTATGTGGCCTGGCGCGACACGTTGATGCGGTACGGGATGGAATTCAAGGAAGACCGATTCTATTCGATGGGAGGGATGCCGAGTGCCAAGATTGTCGCCCTGTTGGCCAAAGAACGCGGTCTGCAGGTGGACGCCGAGGCGGTCGCGGCGGAAAAAGAAACGCATTTTCAGAGTTTGATCGATCAGGTCCAGCCGATGCACGCCGTTTGCCAGATCGCGGCGGCGTTTCGGGGGAAAAAACCGATGGCGGTGGCCAGTGGCAGCGGCCGAGTCATCGTCGTCAAGCAATTGGTCGCCCTGCAAATCGACGATTGGTTTCCTGTCGTCGTCACGTCCGAAGACACCGAGCGTCACAAGCCCGAGCCGGATGTTTTTCTGGAAGCGGCGCGGCGAATCGACGTCGCTCCGGGAAACTGTGTCGTTTTTGAGGATTCTCCGCTCGGATTCCAAGCCGCCGAGGCCGCGGGGATGGATTGGGTCGATGTCCGTTAGGCCGCTTCCGGCGTGCTATCCTTTGTGTGTCGCTCCGCTGCCCGGGGGAGCGGCGTTGCCTGCGCCCGGATTGCCCCGTATTCACGCCTGAGCCGAGATGATTCGCCACGACGTCAATCGTTCTGAATTCTCGACGCTTGACGCGGGCAAGCTGCTGCCGGGATGCTCGCTTCCGATCTCCGGGGTTGAGACCGACGATGGTCGCGCGGTCCATGCGTTTCGCCAATTCGAACCCTTGCCGATCGATGGACTGACGCAAACGGCCCTGCGGTCCTTGGCCGATTCCTGGGTCGACTTCGCCCGATCGCTCAAGACGCTGCATCAGGCCGGGTTGTGCTACGGGCGGATCACGTCGACGGCGTTTCACAATCGCGGCTCCCAAACCGAGCCCGCCGCCACGCTGTGGATCGATCCGTCACGCGCGACGCAAACCGATGCCGTCCACCACGGTGATCCCGAATCGATGTACTGGACCGCCGTGCGACTTCAATCGGGCAAGCCGCCACAACCGGCCGACGATTGGTACGCGCTGGGAATCGTCTTGGCGGAAATCGCACTTTCGTCCGGCTCGGTGCACAAGATTTGGGAACTCAGTCGCCAGGACGGAAAGTTCGTCGAAAGTCTGATCAAAAATCTGAAACGCTCGCGGGGTGATCGACGACTTCGCAAACACGCGATCGCCTTGATCCGTGAAGGGGCGACGGGCAAAGTCGATGATGCCACGATCGACAAACTGACGTCACGTCCCGCGACCGGCCATCGCACCTCGACGTTCGTCTCCGTTGCCGTCTTGTTGTTGGCTTTGGTCGCTGTTGGCGTGGCGCTGTATCGCAACATGAATGCACGGCACGATCGACAGATCGCAATGTTGATCAATCAGGTCGACGAGTTGCAGCGACGGGCCGAAGTCGCGGAAAACGCCACGCGGCAGACGATCACTTCGCCCGTGGCCGCCGCGCAGTCCGTGGCCGTCGCGGTCCCCGAACCGGCGGTCGTGCGTCCCGATGATCGCGGACGTTGGAAGACGGAGTTTGCCGGCCGGTCGTTGGAGCAAGCAATCGATGCGTCTGTCGATTTCCAGCCCAGTCAATGGCGCGATCGATTGATCGGCCTGCATCAACTGCCCGGTCAAAAGCAATGGCGGACTGCTGATGAAACACTGCGGCGACTGATCCAACGGGCGGTCGATTCGCCCTGGGATGATGATGCCGTCCAAGACGCTCAAGATCGCATCGCATCGCTCGGCCGAGCCCATGCCCGCTGGACCGAATGGGCGCGCAGCAATCGCAGCATCGAGGAAATCAGGACACAATATGATCTGATGCCGTCGGGTTTGGTAAAAGAGTTCTTGGGGCAATGGCTCGCCGAGGCGCTGGAACTCCGGTCCTTCGAACTGAGGACCCGCGTGGTCAAAGTCGCCGAGGAGAATTCGTTTCTGGCACACGTCATCGGATTCGACACGCCAGCGGATTCGGAATCGGTGGATTGGACCTGGGAGTCGACCGACGGCGGTGATGCATCGATTGCCGTGCAGATTGATGATTACCATGCCGGTCAGACGCTGTCCTATTGGCTCAAACAAGACAGTTCGATCCCGTATTGGGACCGAACGGTGATCGAGCACACGTTTGACAGCCCGCTCTTGGCCTGGCAGTTGGCCAAGGGGTTGAGATTGGAAAACAGCGACAGCGGTTACGCCGTGCTGCTGTCGACCAACGCCCGTTTCGGGCCTCCGGTGAAGCTGGATGCGTCGTCGGTGGCGGTGGTGGAAGCGGAGCAACGGAAAGTGGTGGACCCGATGGATGATCTGCCCTTCGGGCTGGATTGATGGGGGCAGGGAAATCGGGTGCATAACGATGGGGTAGGAAGAAGGGAGGCAGAATGATACGGGGCAGAATGATGGGAAGGCAGGAGTAAGGGAAGGCAGTGGTGAGATGGGAGTGACGTATAGGAGGGAGCGTCTGGAATCGATTTGTGTCATTCAACGGTGCGGAATGTTTGCACTCGTCGATGCGTCCATCGCTCCGCTGACAAACCTGAAACCTGAAACCTGAAACCCCCGCTCAACTTCCGAGATCGCTTGGAGAACACACGTATGCGTTATTTGCTTTGTTTCTTGATGGCCTTTGCCGCGGCGTCGTCATCGTCGGCGATCGATCCGAGCGATTGGCTGTCGTTGGGTTCGGAAAAGTCGGCGGCGCCGAAGCGGGCGAAGATCGACACGCGTGAATTGTTGCGACGCTACCCGGTCGGCAAGTCGTGGGCCGCGTCGAAGGTGCTGCGGATTCGCGGGTTGGCGGTCAATGAGAACTGGGGCATCGAAGGCCGCACGAATGTGGTTTATACGAACCGCTATTCCAGCAAGACCCGTGTGGTGGCTAACCAGTTCGGCGACGTGACGTTTGAGATCAACGTCTTGGAGGCGTCACAGCAGCGGATCACCAGTGAGAAACGGTTGCGCGTGGCTGACTTTAGCGAGACCTCTCCGATCCTAAAGATCGGCTTGGAACAATTACTCGACCTCACACGGACGACGCTGCCGCCGGCCGACGTCGCCTACAAGTTGCTGATCACCTACGGGAAGGTCGACCCGAGGTACGAGCGAGCGTTGACGCGGTTGGCCGAAGTCAGCGGATTTGATGTGGAACGTTTGACGCAGATTGATGAAGCACAACTGGTCGAGGACCCCGCGCAGTATTCCGGATGCACGTTTGAAGTGGTCTGGTCCAACGGGCTCGGCGTGACACGCGTCCGGCAAACCGATGGCCCGGTGACCGTCAAGCTCGATGACATTCGACGATGGGCCGAAGCCGCCGATCCGCTACTGGATTACTACGTGATGGAAAACGTCGATCGCCCCGTCGGCGATACTTGGGACGTCGATGCGAAAGACGCCAGCGGCATGATGGTGCACCAGCAAGGTGGTCAGTCCGACGGTTCGCTGAAGCTCAAGTACCTGCGTGATGAAACCTACGACGGACAGACCTGCCGCCAGTTGGCGATTCAACGCGGCGAACTGACGATGTCGCTCGACCAGAACGCCAAGAAGTATGACGCCCGCGTGCGAGGGATTCAGGGGCGCGTGTTCTACGGAAAGAGTGACTATCTGGTGTTGCAAGCCAACGGAACCTGTGACATCCAGGCCAACGTTCGAAGCAAGAACCACTTGTTGTTCGGAACCAAATGGCAACGTGACGTGAAGACAGATTTTCGATACGAGGCGAAGTTGCTGTCCAAGGGACAGTGATCGGGGAATGAGTGGGCGGGAGAGTGGGTCAAAACATTGAGTGGTCAAAAAATGGAGGACGAGGTCGGCGAGACGTGTCCGCATTGTGGGATCGATGGCGGGGCAGGGCAGGGGAGTTGTTCGCGATGCGGGTTTCCGATGGCGGCCTTCCGGGCGTTGGATGTTGCGCCGCAACGGACCGGTCCGACCGCCACACGGCCGCCGATCGAATTTCAGAATGCGGGCGCGTTGATTCGCTTGGCCGATCATGACGGAGTGATCGTAGGCCGCGGTGATCAGGCGATGGATGGATTTGATGTCCAGCCGTTTCGCCATCGTGATCTGCAAGAGCGTCACGTGGCATTCTTGTCCGGCGACTCCGACGCGATCTGGTTGGTCGATTTGTGTTCCGACCGGGCGGCAGTGTTTGTCGATGGACGATCGACGCGTCTGTGTCCGTTGGTCGACGGCGCGGTGGTTCAAATCGGTCCACTGGCGTGGAAGTTCAACCAGACCAAACGCATGTTGACACCGGTCACGCCGATCGCGGGGTTCGATCTCGCCGTGGATGCGGAAGTCGAAGGCCGTCTGACTGCGACCAAGCTGCACCTTTCGCGTGGCCAGATGACGGCGTTGGTCGGTCCGAGCGGTTGCGGCAAGTCGACGTTGTTGGAAACCATTCGCGACGGCAGCGGATTGGTCGATGATGTTGAAACGGGCGGACGTGTGTTCTTTGTGCCGCAGCGTGATTTGGTGCACCAGGATTTAAGGCTCGGCGATGCGTTGCAGGCGATCGCGGGTTTCTATCAACGCGACCTGCTGCCGTATGAGATCGATGCGGCACTCGATTCGGTGGGGCTACCGACGTCGGCCAAGGAGAAGTTTCCGGCGGAACTCAGTGGCGGACAGCTGCGTCGGTTTCGGATCGCCGGCGCGCTGTTGTCCGGAGCCGGCGTGATCGTGCTGGATGAGCCCGACAGCGGACTGGATCACGAAACGGCCGGCGAAGTGATTGCGCTGTTGCACTCGTTGGCCGTCCGTGGGGCGACCATTGTCGCCGTGACCCACCACCGACATGTGCTGGAGTCGTTTGATCGCGTCATCACCATGCGGCCGACGCCGGAGGGAGGTGCCGTTGAAGATTTGGGTGATGAGGCGCCGCCCGCGGCGCAGCAAGCGGGATCGATGGACGACGACGATGATGTTCCTTCGGCGCTCTACCGCGTCGCGAATCGGATGGCAATTCTGCTTCGTCGCGAACGGCAAAAACTGACCTCGCCCAAGTTGTCGCGTCTCGCTCTGGGGCCGATCCGCATCCCGCACGTCGTGATCGGCATGCTGTTGGTTCCGGTCTTGTTTGCCGTGGCGATCGCGATCAGCGTGCCGACGGATCCCGATCGGGACGTCGCCGATGGGTTGTACGGCGAGATGGCACCGATCAACCGATTGGGGTTCTTGGCGGTGGTGTCGGTGATATGGATGTCGGCCAGCGGCAGCCATCTGTCGATCACCCGCGATCGGGAGCTTTACGACTACGAACGTTCCTACGGTTTGACCTGGGGGCAAGTGCTGGCGGCCAAGTCGCTGGTGCTTTCGCTTGCCGGGGCCTTGCAAACCTTGGTGTTTGCGGGATGGTTGTACGTCATCCGTGACCGTTGGCTGGCGCGTTCGTTTTTTGTGGACGAGCGGGTGACGCAGCTGCCCGGGGTCGTCGTCTGTTTGTTGGGCGTGTCGGTCGCCGCGACGATGCTCGGATTGCTGATCTCGGCGGTGGCCGGGCGGGCGCCGTTGGTGGCGGCCGCGATCTTGCCGGTCGTGATGATGTTTCAGATCCTGTTTAGCGCGCCGTTTGCGATTTCAAATCCCGACGGCTACGAGCCGCTGGCCGACTATGATTCGTTGACGGTGTTTCCGGTTGAATCGGACGTCGATGAAGTCGGTGAAGAGGAGGATTGGGAAGACGAGTGGGAGGACGATTGGGTGGAAGAGCAACGACCGCTGTGGGCCACGTCTCTTTTCTCGTATGCGACGCTGTCCCGTTACGGTGACCAGTGGTTGCGTTCGTTCGCGGTGACGACTGAGCCGCCGGAGCGAGCACGGACGGTCCAGTGGGCATCGGCCGCCGCGTTGGCGTTGATCTGTGGGCTGTGTTTTGTGGCGTCGTGGATCGTGCTGTGGATGCAGTCGACGCGGCTGGGCATTCGTCGCGTCCGTGCTGCCGCGACGCTGGTTGCCGCCCTGGTGCTGGCCGTCATCCCGAACGCCGCGTCGTGCCAGCAGCCCACCCCGCAACCCGAGCAGCCGGCGTCGACCACGATTCGATTGCAGTTGGTCGACGGGCGTTATGACGAAACCAAGTTGCGCCGCGGCTTGGGCGGACGAGCCGGTGACGCTCCGCGGTGGAGAGAGCTTGGCAATCAAGATCGCATCGGGTTGGTGGCCTTGGAGCTGGTCGGCAAGATCGAGTTCACGCTCAACGACCGCGAGTTGGTGATCGAGTTGAAACAGACGCCCAAGTGGGAACTGATGAAACAATTGGCGCCGCCGCGGCTGATCGGCCGGGAGGACGTCGGCGATTCGGGCGACGTCGTGGTGTTTGTGCACGGATTGGAGGGCAGCGAGTCCACGTTTGATCGTGCGGCCGATGTGTTGGCCGAGCATGAGATCGTGTCGATGCGGTTTGAGTACCCCAACGACGGGCCTCCCGATGAGATCGGCAGTCGGCTTGCCGAGCAGTTGGTCGAATTCGGGCGGGACCATCCTGGCGTGCGAGTCCATTTGGTGGCCCATTCGCTCGGCGGTCTCGTGTCGACTTGGGCGGTCACCGAGCCTGATTTCCCGTCGCAAATCGTCCCCAACGTGGTGACGCTGGGGACTCCGTTTCGCGGATCGGCCCTGGCGGCGTTTCATGACGAGCTGGAACTGTTCGACGTGGCGTTTCGGTTGATCACCGGGACGCCGGGGGCGCTCAACACGATCGCCGACGGGCGGGGGGAGGCGGCCGAGGCGTTGGATCCGCAGAGCGAATTTTTGGCGCGTTTGCATCGCCGGGACCGGCCGGCGGGGATTCGATTCCACTTGGCAGCGGGGACGAAGAGTTTTCTGACGGCGTCGCGGCGGGAGCGTTTGGCGGCCAGCCTGCCCGGTGAACTGGCCCGGCTGGCGGTTTCTCCGGCCTATGCCGCCCGCGTCGAGGCGTTGATGAAGGCGGAGGAGCTGTTTGAGGGGTTGGGTGATGGTGCGGTGACGGTGGAGAGTGCGTTGGGGTTGCCGAATCCGGCGAGCAGGAAGACTTTTTCGCTGACTCACACCGGTTTGGTGTCCGCGGCCGATCCACTAGAGTGGGTGTTGGCGGTCACCGGGTTGGCCGAACCGGAGAAACCGCTGGCAAAGTAGGGGCTTTCTCCATTTACAAAACGGCACTGCCCCTCGTACACTGCCGGGCTTTCCCGCGCCCGCTATCGGTGCGCCCGTTGGGTGCTTCGGAGGGTGCATGATGCTTTTTACACTCGTAATTTTCCTGTTTCAGCGTGTTTGATTCCCTTTCAGACGGATTGCAATCGGCATTTAAGAGCTTGCGCGGCAAAGGCAAGCTGTCCGAGGGCAATATGCGCGAGGGGTTGGAGATCGTTCAGCGGTCTCTGTTGGAAGCGGATGTCAGTTACCCGGTCGTGCAGGAGTTCATGGGGCACGTGACCGAGCGGGCGCTCGGCAAAAAGGTGCTGCTGAGCCTGCGACCGGAACAAGAGCTGGTACGAATCGTCCACGACGAGCTGGTTTCGATTTTGGGACCGGTCGACCCGTCGATCCATCTGAAGAAAGATGGTGCGACGATCATCATGTTGTGCGGCTTGCAGGGGAGCGGAAAGACGACGACCTGCGGCAAGTTGGCGCAGTTGTTGATCGAGCAAAAGATCAAGCCGACGTTGGTGGCCGCTGACCTGCAGCGACCGGCGGCGATCGAGCAGTTGAAGGTGATCGGCGAGCAATTGGGCGTGCCGGTCTACAGCGAGCCGGATAACAAGAATCCCGTCCAAGTCTGCAAGAACGGCGTCGCCAAGGCCGAAGCGGACGGTTCGCGGGTCGTGATTTTGGACACCGCCGGGCGGTTGGCCATCGACGAGGAGTTGATGGCGGAATTGGCGCGGATCGACAAAAAGGTCGGCCCCGATCAGGTTTACCTGGTGGTCGACGGGATGACCGGCCAGGATGCCGTCAACAGTGCCGACGCGTTCAACAAGTCGCTCGAGCTGGACGGGGTGGTGATGACCAAGTTGGACGGCGACGCCCGCGGCGGGGCGTTGTTGTCGGTCAAGCACGTCACCGGCGTCCCGATCAAATTCATCGGAACCGGCGAGCATTTTGACGCACTGGAGCCGTTTCGTCCCGAGGGGATGGCCGGCCGAATCTTGCAGATGGGCGATATCGTGGCCGCCGCCGCGGAAGCCCATCGGATCGTCGACGAGAAGGAACGCGAGGAGTTGGAGGCCAAAATGGCTTCTGGCGACTTCACGTTGGACGATTTTAAGAACATGATGGAGAAAGTCAGCAAGCCTGGCTTGATGGGCCGAATGATGGGCTTGATGCCCGGCATGGGTCAGTTCAAGGAAGCTTTGGAAAGCGACGAGGCGGCCGGGGGCATTCGGCAGACGATCGGCGCGATCAATGCCATGACCGCGGAAGAACGCCGCAACCCCAAGATCATCGACGCCTCGCGTCGGACGCGGATTGCCAAGGGTGCCGGCGTGCAAACGCCGGTGATCAGCCAGTTGGTCAAGCAGTTCGACATCATGAAACCGTTGATGCAGGGCATGGCCGGCGGCTCGATGATGGATCGAGCCAAGATGATGCAGCAGCTGCAGGGGGCGATGGCCAGCGGCAATGGCAGCCTGGACGGCATGCGTGTCAAAAAAGGCACCGGCAAGCGATTGTCAAATGCCGAACGTGCCAAGTTGCGAAAGCAACGTGACAAGTTGAAGCGTCAAAAGCGACGAAACAAGCGATAGCAGTTCACCAACACAATTTGTTTTTTCCTGGAGTGAGTTTGAAATGTCAGTTCGAATCCGTCTGAAAAAGATGGGTCGCACCCACCGACCTTTCTTCCGAGTTTGCGCAATGGACCAACGGTCGCCGCGCGACGGTCGGGTGATCGAAGAGTTGGGATATTACGACCCGATGTGCCCCGAAACCGATGCCCGCGTTCAACTCAAAAGCGATCGCGTCGATCACTGGTTGAGCGTCGGCGCACAGCCGAGTGAAAAGGTCGCCGTGCTGATCAAAAAGTACGGCACCGACGGCACGCACCTGGAAGCTCAAAAAGAAGCGCTCGCGCGACTCGGAAAGCGAAAGGAATACACCCCGGCACCCGCTGAAGCACCCAAGCCGGTGGCCAAAGAAGAACCCGCCGCCGAAGAAGCTCCAGCCGAAGAAGCTGCCGCCGAAGGCGAGTCGGTTGCCGAAGCCGAAGCGACCGCCGAGTGATTTCGGATTGCTGATTCGTCCGTGTTTGATCGGTCACCTGTTCAACGGCAATTTAGATCCCGGGAGAGACACGAGTGCGATTTGACATCGTCACGCTGTTCCCGGCGATCTTTGACGGCTACCTGACGCAAAGTCTGTTGGAAAAAGCGATCGCCAAAGGGCTGGTCGAAATCCACCGACATGACTTGCGCGACTGGGCCGCCGAGACGCCGCACCGAAAAGTGGATGATCGACCCTTCGGGGGAGGCCCGGGCATGCTGTTGCAAGTCGATGTCACGGTGCCTTGTGTGGAAGACATTGAGCGGATGGCGGAAACGCCGTCGCGAAAGATCATGCTGACGCCGCAAGGCGAGCGATTTGACCAACGCATGGCGGAGGACTTGGCACTCAGCGACCGAGTGCTGTTGCTGTGCGGGCGTTACGAAGGGTTCGACCAACGAGTGGTCGACATATTGGAACCAGAGGAAGTCAGTGTCGGCGATTTCGTCTTGAACGGAGGCGAGGTCGCGGCGATGACGATCATCGACGGCGTCGTGCGGTTGCTGCCCGGCGTGTTGGGTGATCAAAACAGTCATGTGGATGATTCCTTCAGCCGCGGAAATCGGTTGTTGGAGTTTCCGCAGTACACGCGACCGCGAGACTTTCGAGGGCACCACGTCCCCGAAGTCTTACTCGGCGGAAACCACGAAGCGATCGCCGCGTGGCGGGCCGAGCAAAGTCGAATCAGAACGAAACAACGTCGAGCGGATTTGCTCGATGAAGAAGAGTAGACAGCACCAGACAACCGGATTCGCCAGTTTCCGGGAACTTGAATTCCACGCCCGAAGTCTGGCGACTTCGGCGATCAGTCAGACGAAGAGAGTAGTACGATGAGCCAAGCCATTCTGGACAAGGTCGAGCAGACCGCGATCAAAGAGAACCCGCCGCAGTTCGAAATCGGCGACACCGTTGACGTCCACTTGCGAATTCTGGAAGGCAACAAGGAGCGGATCCAGGTCTTCACCGGGGTCGTGATCGCACTCTCCGGCAGCGGATCCAAAGAGATGTTTACCGTCCGACGGATCGTCTCCGGTGAGGGTGTGGAGCGAAAGTTCCCGCTGCACAGCCCCCGCATCGAAAAGGTCGAAGTCAAACGGAGCGGTGTCGTGCGTCGCGCGAAACTGTACTTCTTGCGTGGCCGAGTCGGCAAAGCCGTCCGTCTGAAAGAACGCCGCCGATCCTAGGCCGCTCGTCAACACGGCGCAGGCATGCGTGTTGGTGTGCAGGCTTTAGCCGCCCACGGTCGGTGCGTCGCAGCGACCCGGAATCGCCTAAAGGCTAGACACCAACGGTTCACGACATGGCGACAGCCGTAGGGCATGCTGTGCATGCCAGCGGGCCGTCAGGCACAGCCTGACCTACGAACCTGACTGCGGATTTTTCGCTGCACCCAATCGGGAGCAGCGAACCTGGGATAGGCTTCCAGCCTGTCATTTCAGGGTCGACAGACCGGAAGTCCATCCCGCTCGTGTTTGCCCATGACACGTCCAACGCCCCCGCGTTTCATCCGGCGACTTCAGCAGCGCTATTCCGAGTGGCGTTACGGGCGGATCGATCCCGAGGCCCCGATCGGCCGGCGGGGCGAGCAAGCCGCCGCGCGGTTGCTGCGCCAAAAAGGATTCGTGGTGGTCGCCGAAAGTGAATCTGACCGCGGCGGCGAAATCGATTTGATTGCCGCCGACAAGAAGTCCCGCGCGGTGATCTTCGTCGAAGTCAAAACGCTGCAGACGACCCGCCCCGGGCATCCGGCCGATCGGGTCGATGAAAACAAGCAGGCGCGGATCACCCGCGCCGCATTGCGATTTCTCAAACGTCGCAAACTTCTCGGCACGCCATGCCGTTTCGATGTCATCGCCATCTGGTGGCCCAAGGGCGAATCGATGCCGGTTAAGATCGAGCATTACGAACACGCGTTCGAAGCCGCCGGTGATTTCCAAATGTGGGCCTGAGGCGGGGGGAATGAACTCGATGGAGGCAGGTTCGACTGGCACGGGCTGAAGCAACCGTTGGTGTCCAGCCTTCAGGCGTTCCCACTCGTTGCGGGGGACGTCGAATCTTTTACTGCAGGATTTGGCAACCCATTTCGATTCTCTCCCTCTGGGAGAGACGGCGTTTGCGCAGCAAGCAAACGCCAGAGAGGGCCGGCGCTGCAAACGTCTTGGCGTCTTGCCCTACTGGTCCGTCGAGCGATCCATGTGATGCGCCGCTGAGCCGTCTGATTGGATCGCGGACTCAAGCCGGTGGGATGCGGTGCGACGCTGGAAACGCTAGCCCGAAGACACCCACAGTGCTCCACTTAAGTGAACCCACGGATGGCAGAGCGTACCCACGGATGAAAAGCAGCCAGGGATCCGTGGGTACGCCTTGCCATCGGTGGGTGTTCTCCGTTGCGGTGATACCAGAGATCGTTTGTTTGATCAGATCGATCTAGGGAAGCCGTTTGCAGACGGTGCACGCACCACGCATGACATCTACCGATAGACGCTGCGCTACGATGAAATCCGTCACTTATACAATTGATGTCTCGAGCAGCGCCACCGGGCGGCTAAAGCCTGCACACCAACACGGATGCCCGCGGTGCCAAGATTTTCGATCGCGACGCGAATTAGATCCCAAAGGTCTTGCCCGGGTCGTCGATCAACTAGACTTGAAAGGGCGTTGATCAGATTCTGCCTCTCACCCCTCAGTCGAATGAAGATGCTTCTCAAAATGCTGGTCGTGATTGGCGTTTTGGTCGGCATTGGTACAGTCGGATACAAACCGGCGCGGACGTATTGGGAAGAGCGTCATCGGGTGAAGTGGGAAACCGCCGCGATCGTCCGCGGCGATGTGACGCGCTATGTCAACTCCACCGGTTCGGTCCGGCCGGTCCAATCGGTCTTGGTCGGTTCGGTCGTCTCGGGGCCGATCGAGGAGTTGAACGTTGATTTCAACGACGAGGTCAAGAAGGGCGATGTGCTGGCGACGATCGATCCGCGACTCTTCAAAGCCGACGTTGCCAGAGACGAAGCGACTTTGGCCACGCGAAAGGCGGAACTGGAACGCATCGAAGCGGAGCTGGTCCAAGCCAACAACAGCTACCAGCGCGGTCAGAAGTTGTACACCAAGAAAGTCGGCTTTCTCTCCGATAGCGAAATGGACGCGCTGGTGTTGGAAGTGAAGTCGCTGGAGGCGCAGTTGAAGGTCGCGCACGCGATGATTCAGCAGGCCGAGGCATCGTTAGAAAACTCGCAGGCGAACTTGAATTACTGTGAGATCACGGCTCCGGTCGATGGCGTGATCATCGACCGCAAGATTGATCCCGGCCAAACCCTTGCCGCTTCGTTTCAGACGCCGGAACTGTTCATTGTCGCCCCTGATTTACGCGACAAGGTTCACGTGTTCGCCTCCGTCGACGAAGCGGACATCGGACTGGTCCAAAAGGCTCAAGCTGAAACGCGACCGGTGACCTTCACCGTCGACGCTCACCCCGATGAGTTGTTCAGCGGTGAAATCGAGCAGATTCGCGTCAGCAGCGTCGCCAACCAGAACGTGGTCACCTATCCCGTCGTCATCGTGACCAGCAATCCCGACTTGAAACTGTTGCCGGGCATGACGGCCAGCATCTCGTTCGAAGTCGATTCGATCAGCGATGTGCCGAAATTGCCTAATGCCGCACTCCGTTTCTTTCCCGACGATGTCCAGTGGGTGCATGAATCCGATCGGCATCTGATTGATGGGTCGATGTGGAGCACGAAACGAGATCGGGAGAACGAGGAGCGACAGCTGTCGGCCGCGGAGAAAGCGGAGAAGCGAAGGGTGCGGAACAAACGTCACGTCTGGGTCGTCGATGGAAAGTGGTTGCGCGCCGTGGAGATCGAAACCGGTTTGAGCGAAAGCGGATTCACCGAGCTGAAGTCGGGGGCGCTTTCGGTCGGTGATCTGTTGGTGACCGGCGAGGAAGTGAAAAAGTAATTCGCCCATGTCTTTTTTGGATACCATTCGAATCGCACTGAGGGCCTTGTTGAAAAACAAGATGCGCGCTGTGTTGACGATCATCGGCGTGGTGATCGGGATCGCCGCGGTGACCACGATCGTGTCGATCGGTCAGGGCGCGAATCGTCTGGTGCAAGGTGAACTGGAGAATCTTGGCACCAACGTGATCTTTGTGATTCCGGGACAGACCACCGACGGTGGCGTTCGCCAGAACGACGCGCCTTCGTTGACCGCCGCGGATGCCGAAGCGATCAGCATGGAATGTCCGGCGGTCTTGGCCGCCTCGCCGCTGGTGTTCACCGGCGGGCAGGTCATTTACGGCAATGAGAACTGGAGCCCGAAGGAGATGTTGGGCGTCGGAACGGACTTTCTGTTGGTCCGCAATTGGAGCCTTCAGGCCGGGTCGTTTTTCAGCGAAGCCGACGTCGAGTCCAAGGCCAAGGTGTGTGTGATCGGTCAATCATTGATACCGAAGTTGTTTCGCACCACCAATCCGCTCGGCGAGACGCTGCGCGTCAACAATGTGCCCATTCGCGTGATCGGAATCCTGTCCAAAAAAGGGGCCAACATGGTCGGTGATGACCAGGACAATCTGTTGCTGATGCCGCAGACGACGGTGCGGAAGCGGTTGCTCGGGTCACCGATGGACAACATTCACGCGATCATGGTTTCGGCTCGCAGCACCAACCAGATGAGCGCGGCGACGCGGCAGATTCGCAATCTGTTGCTCGAGCGACATGACATCGCGCCGGGGGAGGAAGACGATTTCGACATCACGGACATGGAAGAGGTTGCCGGAACGTTGGGGATGATCACCGGGACGCTGACGCTGATGTTGTCGGCCATCGCGGGGATCTCGTTGGTCGTCGGGGGCGTCGGGATCATGAACATCATGTTGGTCTCGGTGACCGAACGGACTCGCGAGATCGGCATCCGAATGGCGCTCGGGGCGCGGGGCCGCGATATCTTGTGGCAGTTCCTGATCGAGTCGGTGGTATTGTCCAGCATCGGCGGGGTGATCGGATTGGCGCTCGGAACGGGCATGTCGATGGCGGCGACGATGTTGATCAACGCTTACAAACCGGGGACGGAATGGCCGATGGTGGTTTCGTTTCCCGCGGCGCTGGTCGCGATGGGATTTGCCGCGGCCGTCGGTGTGTTTTTTGGTTTTTATCCCGCTCGGCGGGCCAGCATGTTGGACCCGATCGATGCGCTCAGGTACGAGTAACCCATCGTGGCATTGATCGAACTTCGAGATGTCAGACGCGTCTACGACTTGGGCGAAGTCCAAGTGCACGCGCTCCGTACGGTCAGTTTGGAGATTCAGCGGGGGGAATACATCGCGCTGGTCGGGCCCTCGGGCAGCGGCAAGTCGACGTTGATGAACACGCTCGGTTGTTTGGATCGGCCGACCCACGGCAGCTACTTGCTCGACGGCCAGGAGATCGTTTCGATGAATCGCGACCAGCGGGCCCGGATTCGAAACAAGCAGCTCGGTTTTGTGTTCCAAAACTTTAATCTGCTCAATCGGACCTCGGCGCTGGAAAACGTCGAGTTGCCGCTGATGTACGGCCCACGTCTGTCCGCCCGCCAGCGGCATGATCGGGCGCGTGAGGTGTTGGATCAGGTCGGGTTGGGGGATCGCTACCATCATCATCCCAGCCAGCTCTCCGGCGGTCAGCAGCAACGGGTGGCGATCGCCAGGGCGCTCGTCAATCGCCCGTCGATCTTGATGGGGGATGAGCCGACCGGCAATCTGGACTCCCAGACCAGCCGCGAAGTGATCGCGTTGTTCCGAGAGCTGAATGAAACACAGAAAATCACAGTGATTCTGGTCACGCACGACCCCAACATCGCACGCAATTCCAAGCGGACGATCGTGCTCCGCGACGGCCAGGTCGTCGCAGACACGACCGATTTTGCCAAAGCCAAAGCGGCCCTCGATGCCGAGGCGGGCGAGTAGGGGGCGCGGTGTCTTGCCCGGCCATCATTCTGCCCCCCATCGTTCTACCGTCTCTTTCCTACGACAAGGCAAATTGGCAGAATGATTCGGGGCAGAATGATATTGATTGGACGAGCGGTTAAACTGACATGCCGTACGCCATTTTATTGTCTCTCAATCCATGCATCCGATGTTACGCACCGTCGCCACGTCACTCGCCTTTCTTGTCGTCCTGTTTGTCTCCACGGCCAGCGCCGAATCCAAGCCCAATGTGATCTTCATCCTGCTCGACGACATGGGGTGGGGGGACTTTGGGGTGCTACATCAAAATGATTCGACGCATTCGAAGCGCCATCAGACGCCGATGTTGGATCGGATGGCCGCCGAAGGGATGCAGCTGCGTGACCATTATTGTCCGGCGCCGGTTTGTGCCCCGAGTCGTTCGTCGCTGTTGACGGGGGTGCATCAAGGGCATGCGGTGGTGCGTGACAATCAGTTTGACAAGGCGCTCGAAGACAATCACACGCTTGCGACGGTGATGAAGGCGGCAGGCTACAAGACCTGGTTGGTCGGCAAGTATGGATTGCAGGGTGCGACCAACGGCCAGGACGACGATTGGACTCCGGCCGATTGGCCCGCGTACCCGACCAAGCGTGGGTTCGATGAGTTCTACGGCTATGTCCGCCACCGCGACGGTCACGTTCATTATCCGGCGGAAAACTGGAACCTGGGCGACAACGAATTGCATCGCACGCCCAAACAGATTTGGCACAACGATCAGGAGGTCAGCAAGGATTTGGCCAAATGCTACACGACGGACCTGTTCGCCGCCCGCAGCAAAGACTGGATCGCCAAGCATGTGCAAAGTGGTTCCACAGAGCCGTTCTTTTTGTATCTCGCCTACGACACGCCACACGCGGCGCTCCAATTGCCATCGGTTGCGTTCCCCAAAGGCTACGGTCTAGACGGTGGATTGCAGTGGCTCGGCAAGCCGGGGGCGATGATCAACACCGCGGTCGGGACGGTGGACGGGTATCGGCATCCCGACTACACCGGCAAGGGCTGGTCGGACGTCGAAGAACGTTTTGCGACGATGGTCCGCCGTATCGATCATAGCATCGGCGACTTGTTGCAGACGTTGCGTGATCTATCGATCGACAAGAACACACTGGTCGTCGTCAGTTGCGACAACGGTCCGCACCACGAATCGTACCTGCGCGATGTGAAAGACAATCGCGTCAACTACACGCCACAGTCCTTTCAGTCTTATGGTCCCTTTGACGGAACCAAACGGGATGTCTGGGAGGGTGGGATTCGTGTCGGCACGTTGGCGTGGTGGCCCGGGCAGGTGGCAGCCGGATCGATCGATCGTTCGCCCTCTCAGTTCCACGATTGGATGCCGACGTTCGCGCGTGCCGGCGGGATCGCACCGCCGGCAAGAACGGACGGGGTTTCGTTGTTGCCGACACTGACAGGTGAGGGGACACAGCAACAAAGCCAGGTGTACATCGAGTATTTCAACGGAGGCAGAACACCCACGTACGGTGATTTTGATGCGTCAAAACGAAACCAACGGCGCAGGCAAATGCAGGTCGTGTTTGTCGACGGCTACAAGGGCGTGCGAGTCGATATTCAGGATCACAGTCAGCCGTTCGCAATTTATGATTTGAAGAACGATCCGAAAGAGCTTCATGATCTCGCCGGCACGGGGGCGAAATTTGCGAAGTTGCAGAAGAAGATGCATGACCGTGTGCTGCAGCTTCGCCGGGCCAATCCGTCGGCGCCGCGGCCTTATGACGACGTGGCGATTCCGGCGGTCAACGTGAGCCAACAGGAAGGTTGGACGTATGACGTTTACTCGGGAGCGTTCCCCTATGTCCCCGACGTCGACGAATTGCAGCCGACGACGTCGGGGCGGTCGGACGAGCTGTCCGTCACAGGTGCCAAGGGAGCCGTTCGGTTTCGTGGCGTGTTTGTCGCCCCCGAAACGGGACTCTACCAAGTCCAGCTTTCGACCAAGTCACCAACGTTTGCGCGGATTCATGACGCGGAGTTGATCGATGCCGATTTCGGTTTCGATCCCGGTGAAACCTATTCGACCGAGATTCGACTCGAGCAAGGCATGCATCCGGTGACCGTCACGACGCTGGCTGATGGCGACGTGAATGTCGCTTTGGAGTGGAAACGCAAGTGATCCGGTTGCCCGCCGTGGGATGGCAGGAAAACAGGGGGCAGAAACATCCCCGTCGTGGAAATCAGACAAGAAAATGGGTGACAAGTAGATAAGTGTCGGATCTTACCAGTGGGATAGGCTTCCAGCCTGTCATTCCAGCAACGACAGGCTGGAAGCCTATCCCACTTCACTTCCGTTCGTTGCTTAGCGGCGGAAGATGCGCAGGGTCAGCAGCAGTTGATCCGAATCGAGATCGACGTTCAGGTTGCCGGCGGGGGCACCACCACCGGTCGTCGTCAGGTTGGTGTTGGCGTTGCCGAGGTCGACGCGGCGATAGCCGAAATCCAGTTCAACGTTGGACAGCAGCTTGCACGTCAGTCCGACGCCAAACTGGTAGGCGAGATCGTCGTCCTCTTTGACGCTGGAGACGACACCGTCGGTTGCGGCGAATTCGAAGTGCGACCAACCCAGGCCGCCACCGGCGTAGACTTCGAAGTTGTCGCTGATCGGCTTGTCGATCCAGATGTTGCTCAGTCCGCTCCAGCGCTCGGTGAACGCACCACGGTAAAAGAACGTGTACGGTCCCGGAGGTCCGGGGAAGCTATTGAGCGTGAATTGTGAATCGTCGTAGAACGTGTATTGGGACTCCAGGCGGATCTGGTAGTCACAGTGGTCGTACTCCCGTCCATAGGCGAATCCGTACGCTTCGTTGGTTTCATGTTCGATTCCCGACGCGTCGAAGTTTCCGTTGGTGTTGCGCCCGGAGCCTTCCATGGACAGGAAATCGCCCGCAATGGACCCCGAGAGATAGCAATTCGTGAAATCGAAACGCTGGGCGGAGGCTGACGAGAGTCCAACGACGGACATCACGAGTGTGAGAAACAGTTTCTGTCCGAGACGCATGTCCGAATCCTTTCGATGGGGGATAGCAGTCACCAATTTGTCCGCAGGAAAAAGCATCCCAGCTTCCCCGCACTAAGGGATTTCGGGCGTTGCCCCCCTCTGGGTTGGCGAAATCAATTCTGCTCCGTCTAACGTGGACCACCGCGTCGTTTTGACCAATCGATACGGTTTACCGCCCAGACCGGAGAATCGCTGGCAGGCCGGTGATTCTCGGCGGGATGACAGTCCGCGGGTTCGCCTGCAGACGGTTTGGGTTACACTAACTCGACTCGAATCGGACAATTGGAGAGGGGGGCCGACCCCGTGCAAGCCGGTCGCGCACGGCGGAGATTCAAACAACGCGAACGTGACACGATCGTCGACGAAAAAGTTATATGTCTGGACAACTTCAATCAGCAGCACAGGATCACACGGCACCGAATCCCCCACCGCCCAGTCACACATCACAAGGCGATCTTTCGGGTGATGACGTCAACGCGATCGATCGGTTGCAGCAGGCCTATGCCGATTTGCGCCGCGAGCTGTCTCGCGTCATCGTCGGTCAAGCCGAAGCGATCGAGCAGCTGGCAATCTGTTTCTTCGCCCGCCGCAACGCGTTGCTGGTCGGAGTCCCGGGGTTGGCCAAAACGCTGTTGGTCGGCAAATTCGCTGAGACCTTGTCGTTGAGTTTTAGTCGGATTCAGTTCACGCCTGACTTGATGCCGATGGACATCACCGGCACCGACATCCTGCAAGACACGGCCGAGGGACGGCGTGAATTCCAGTTCGTCCGTGGCCCCGTGTTTGCAAACGTGGTGCTGGCCGACGAAATCAATCGGGCCCCGCCGAAAACTCAGGCGGCGTTGTTGGAAGCGATGCAGGAAGGCAACGTGACCGTGCTGGGGAAAGAGTTTACCCTGCCATCCCCGTTCATGGTCTTGGCGACCCAGAATCCGGTGGAGCAGGAGGGGACGTATCCACTGCCTGAAGCGCAGCTGGATCGTTTCATGTCTTTGATCGAACTGGGCTATCCCAGCGAAGCGGAAGAAATCCAGATCGCTCGGATGACCACCGGGGAGCGTCAGCCGGTCTTGGATTCGCTGCTGTCGGTCGAACAGATCCTGAGCCACCAAGAAGTCGTTCGCCGCGTCCCGGTGCCCGATCATCTATACGAATTCGCCGCCAAACTGGTGCGTCAAACGCGGCCCGACGGCGGCACGGCACCGGATTGGCTGATCCCGCTGGTCGCCTGGGGCGCCGGACCCCGCGCGGTGCAGAGTTTGATTCTGGGTGCCAAGAGCCGAGCGGCGCTCTACGGCAGCTACATGGTTCGCCAAGAAGACATCCTGGCCGTCGCCTCGCCGGTGCTTTCCCACCGGTTGGTTTTGACCTTCGCCGCACAAGCCGAACGCATCACCGCCCGCGAAATCATTGCGAAGTTGATTTGAGTTTTGAGTTTTGAGTTTTGAGTTTTGAGTTTCGAGTTTCGAGTTTCGAGTTTCGAGTTTCGAGTTTCGAGTTTCAGGTTTCAAGATTCAAGATTCAAGATTCAAGATTCAAGATTCAAGATTCAAGATTCAAGATTCAAGATTCAAGTTTCAAGTTTCAAGTTTCAAGTTTCAAGTTTCAAGTTTCAAGTTTCAAGTTTCAAGTTTCAAGATTCAAGATTCAAGATTTGAGATTTGAGATTTGAGATTTGAGATTTGAGATTTGAGCAGCCGCCCGCTTCAGTCTCCCCATTTTCCTGTCACCCATTTTCTTGTCTCCTCTTTACCCCACGCCCATTTTCCTGCCCCTCATTTTTCTGTCACCTCCCACCAGCCAGCTCTTCCTCTTTCATACCACGCATGATCGAACCCGGTTCTGACCCCGATGCCGTGACGGAATCGTTTTTCGATCCCGTGCTTGCGGAGCGTTTGTCGGCGATTGCGTTGACGACGCGGCGGCCGATGTTGGGCACCGTTTCGGGGCGGCACCAGAGTCCGCATCGCGGATCGAGCGTTGAGTTTGCCGAGTACCGACGCTATCAGCCCGGCGATGATTTGAGACGATTGGATTGGCGGGCTTACGGGCGAAGCGACCGTTATTATGTCAAGGAATTCGAAGCCGACACCAACTTGCGTCTGGTCTTGGTCCTCGACGGCAGCGGATCGATGGGGTTCGGTGACAAGCTGCACGCGGCGCGGCAGATCGCCGCCACGCTCGCCTACATCGCGATTCGTCAGGGCGATGCCGCGGGATTGATTTGTGCCAGCGACGCCGGTTCGGAATTGTTGCCGCCGCGGCGGATTGCCGGCCAGGTGTCCGTGTTGTTCGAGCGGTTGCGAAACCTGCAAGCCACCGGGGTGACGACGCTGGAAGAAACCCTTCATCAGTTGGCCGAAACGATTCGTGAACGCGCCTTGATCGTCGTGATCTCGGATCTATTGTTGGAGCCGCCGACGCTGCGCAGCGCGGTCGAGCACTTGGCGTTTCGCAAACACGATGTCGCCGTCTTTCATTTGATGGATCCGGTCGAGTTGCAACCCGATTGGGATCGTCCGATTCGATTGGACGACATGGAGGGGGATGAATCGATTTTGGTCGATCCCGAAGAGATCGCCGCCGGCTATGCAGACGCCGTCCAAGACTTTCTCGAAGAAGTCGAACGGATCAGTCGCGAAACAGCGGTCGACTATCACCGCGTGATGTTGGACCGGCCGATCGAAGAGTCTCTGATGGGATTTTTGGCCGGGCGAGGAAGAGATTCGGCTGTATGAGCTTTCTGAGACTCGGAGCGCTGTGGGCTCTTCCGCTGGTTCTGATCCCGATCGTGATTCATCTGATTCACCGTCGCAGGCATCCCACTGCGCCGTGGGCGGCGATGATGTTTCTCCACCGCGCCACTCAAGCACGTCGAGGTCCGGCAAAGCTGAGACGGTGGTTGATCCTCGCCGTGCGAACCTTGGTCGTCGCGGCTGTCGTGTTCGCTCTGGCGCGTCCACTTTCCAGTGGCATGTTCGGCGTCGCGGCCAGTCGTGTCGTTTCGGGGGCGCCTTCGGTGGTGGTCTTGGATCGTTCGGCCAGCATGCAGCGTCGAACCGAGTCTGGATTGACCCACCAGGCGGCCGCACTCCGCCGCGTTGCGGAGACGCTGCGGACATTGGGGACCCAGCGTGTGGTGCTGATCGACAGCGTCAGCGTCACGCCGGTCGAGTTGGCGGATGTCGATGCGTTGACCGATCCACAGCTCACCGGCGGGGCGGCGTCCGCGGCCGACGTGCCGACGATGTTGCGCGTCGCGATGCAGTACCTGATCGATCATGATCATTCCGTGGCCGACGTTTGGGTCTGCAGCGATGGTCAAGTGAACGATTGGCGTCCCGATGCCGAGTCATGGAACCGAGTCGCTCAGGCGGCCCAATCCTTAGGTGACGGCGTTTGTCTGCATCTGGTGGACGTCGCTGATGACCCACGCGTGAATACTTCGGTTGTGTTGACTCGCCAACGCGTCATCGATGCAGGTCCAGGCAAGGAGCTGGCGGTCTCGGTGCTCGTTGAGCGACAGGACGACGCGTCGGTTGTCGTTCCGCTGCGTCTGGTGGTCGGAGGTGTGACGCAATCCTTCGACGTCCAGGTCAACAATGGACGAGGAGAATTGATGGATGCACGTGTCCCCGTCCCAGAAGACCAGGACGTCATCTACGGCCAGGTTTCGATTCCGGCGGATGTGAACGCCGCGGATGACGATTGGTTTTTTGTCGCGGCTGCCGATCAGGATCGTCCCATCGGGTTGGTCACCGAATCGCCGTGTTTGGCCTTGGAGGTGGCCGCGGACGTGCTGGGCAACGTGGTGCCAGCCGAGGCCGGGGCAGGGCAGGGGAGTCGTCTGCAACAACCGAGACAACTGCCCGGCAGTGTGGCGTGTTTGATCTGGCAGGGACAGCTGCCCGTCGGCGACGATGCCGCGGCGGTCGCGCGGTTTCTCGAGAGCGGCGGGAGCGTGGTTTTTTTTCCACCATCCGATGTCGACCGCGGGGTCGAGTTCCAGGGCGTCCGTTGGGCGCAATGGACTCGGGGCACCGTTCGCCAGGCGAGCTTCGATCAGTGGGAATTGCCGATCGCCGCCTCGTGTTCCCTCGACGGCCAAATGGTGCAATTGGCGGAGATCGGCGAAGGGGAACGTTGGATCGGAAAGATACGCGTCGGCGGTGGAGCCGCTTGGTTTTGCGGAGCCGACGTGATCGACCCCGACAGCTTGTTCGCCAAGGACGGATTGGTGCTGTATGGATTGATGTCCGAAGCGCTGGATGCCAGCCCGCTGCAGATTGCCGGTGATGGCGGGATCGTGGCGGGTACAGATGACCGCCGTCTGCAAACCGGGCCGGATCCGTTGAGCGAAACAGCAGACATCGAAACGCTGCTTGCCCGCGACGAGGTGATCGGCATGCCACTCGGGCACGGCGCCGGGGTGTTTGCAACGAGGCACTCCGCGGAAAGTGCACCGCGTTTGGTCGCGGTCAATCGGCCGGCGGCTGAATCCGATCGCCAGACGATCTCCGACTCGCAGCTCCAGAAGCTGCTGGCCGAGGTTCGCTGGAACCGCGTGGTCCTACGCGGTCCCCAAGAGAACTCCGGCGGCGGGCTGGTGCATGAGATCTGGGGTGCGATCTGGGTGATGATGATCATTGGGATGTTGTGTGAAGCCTGGTTGACGTTACCGGGGCGGACACGAGGTGAGTCGCGATGGTTTTGATCTCTGCTGCGGCGATCATCGCCGTGATTGGGTTCGCATGGACCGCCTGGCGACGCAGTGGTCGTCGTTGGCGTGTCGGTGTGGTCGAGTGCCTGCGCGTCGTGTTGGTGACCGTCGCGATCGGACTGCTGTGGCAACCCGAGACGACGTACCAGGTCGATTCGGATCGCAAGGGAGCAGTCGTCGTGTTGATCGATCGTTCCGGTAGCATGCAAACACGTGATGTTCCATCCGAACTCGGATCGGCCAGTCGTCAGGAGATCGCCGACGGCATTGGCGACGACGCGGCCTGGGGGCGGTTGGACGGTCGATTCAAGAAAGTCGACGTCTCGCTCGGCGAGGGCCGCGATGGAACCAGTGATGGGGGTCGCGACTTGGGCAGCGACCTGGGCGGCGCGTTGGATCGGGCGGCCGAACGTCATGAATCAGCGGTCGCGTTCGTGTTGGTGTCCGATGGCGATTTCAATCGTGGGCGTTCGCCGGTTCAGTCGGCGGCGGAAATCGCCGCCCGCAGCGGTGGTCGCGCACGCGTGGATTCGATTCCGATTGGCAGTGCCGATCGCTTGCCCGACATCGAACTGGTTTCCGCCGACGTTCCGACCTTTGGTGTCGTCGGTAAACCCGTCCGGATTCCGTTCACGATTCGGAACTGGTTCAGCCAGACACGTGAAGTGACCGTGTCGTTGCTCCAAGACGATCGCGCCGCGGACACGCAAACCGTTTCGATCCGCGCCGGTGCGCGTTTCGACGGGGCATTCGTGTGGCAATCCGACCAGGCAGGCACGTATGCCTTGACCTTCCAGACGCCCGTGATCGAATCGGAGATGAACCGGGAGAACAATCGGCTGAGTAAGACGATTGAAATTCGCGAAGAGAAACTGCGTGTCTTGGTCATCGAAGGGATTCCACGATGGGAGTATCGCTATTTGCGAAACGCGTTGTTGCGTGATCCGGGGATCGACGTCTCGTGTTTGCTTTTCCACCCCCAGTTGCCGGCGGTGGGGGGCGGTGGAGAAGATTACTTGGCGTCGATGCCGGAGGATCCTGCGGAGTTGGCGTCCTATGATGTGATCTTCTTGGGCGATGTCGGCATCGCGGAAGGGCAATTGACCATCGAGCAGTGTCGACAGATTCGAGGGTTGGTCGAGCAGCAAGCGGTGGGCTTGGTGTTGATGCCGGGAACACGGGGACAGCAAGCGTCGTTGTTGCCCAGTGAACTCGGGGACTTGGTGCCTGTCGTGATCGACCCTGCCAGGCCGTTAGGGGTTGGCAACGGCGTGCCGGCATCGTTTGCACTGACCGGGACGGGCCGACGAAGCCTGTTGACGGCGCTGGACGATGACCCGCAGACCAACTGGGCGGTCTGGGAATCGCTGCCGGGATTCTATTGGCACGCCGCAGTCACCCGCGCCAAAGCGGGTAGCGAGGTGTTGGCGGTGCATGCCGAATCAAGCAATCAATACGGGCGTGTGCCGCTGCTGGTCACGCGACCGGCCGGCGCCGGCAAGGTCCTGTTCATGGGCATCGATTCGGTTTGGCGTTGGCGGATGGGGGTCGAGGATCAATACCACTATCGTTTTTGGGGCCAAGTGATTCGTTGGATGGCCTATCAACGCAACATGGCGGTCGGAGAAACCATGCGATTGTCCTATCGACCCGATCAACCGGAGATCGGAGAAACCGTCACGTTGAGGGCCAGCATCATGAACAGCGACGGGACACCGTCCCAGGCCGACGCGGCGATGCTGGAAATCGTTTCGCCAACCGGTTCGAACCCATCACTGCGACTGCAACGCGAAGGTTCGCAGTGGGGTGTGTTCACCGCGCAGACCCAGTTGGATCAGTACGGCGTCTATGCCTTGACGCTCCGACACCCCACGGAAGAATCCACCGTCACGGCGCGTGTTGCGGTGCAGGGCAGGGGGGAGGAACAGATCGGTCGGCCGGCGCGGCGTGATATCATGATTGAAGTGGCCAAGGTGGGCCGAGGCCAGACATTCGCGCCCGATCAAATCAACCGACTCGTCGATCAACTCAATCGCTTGCCGCCCGATCCCTCCACCATCCGACGCATCCAGTGGTGGAATCACCCCGTGGTGTTGTCGGCCATGATCGCCGGATTGGCGTTGTTCTGGGTCGGAAGAAAATGGGCCGGAGGCGTTTGAGGGTTGGTTTTAACTTTGAAGTTTCGATTGCTAAGCTGTCTTTTCTTTTCCATTTTTCTGCCCTCCATTTTTCTGCCACCTCCCACCCCATGACCACCCGGCAATCCCATCACATCTCGATTCCCGCCCGTTTGCTTGACAAACTGGCCGAGTTTCGTCGTGCGCTGGTGTGGAGGGTGGGGCGTGATCATCTGGTTCGTTTTCTGTTGATCGGTATGATCGTGTTTTGGGTGTTGCTGATCGCAGACCGATTCGTCGAAACCCCCGTCGCGATCCGCTGGGGGCTGTTGGCGGTGATCGTCGCGGCGACGGGCATTGCGGTACTGCGACTGTGGCAAACCCTTTGGGATTGCCGGTCACCGTTGCGTGTTGCCGAGGTGATCCGTCGGCGCGATCCTGTATTCGGCGATCACTTGGTCGGTGCGTTGGAATTGGCGGACTGTGAATCGGAGCAGGCTCGTTCGGTGACGCTGTGTGTCGCGGCGCTGGAGCAAGTGGCCGACGAAGCGGTGGAACGAGAGTTTCAGCAGGCGCTTCCGGAATCGCGTCTACGCGTCATGGTCCGTGGATTGTCGGCGTTGTTGGCGTCGGCTGTCTTGGTGTTCGCGCTCGCCCCGCAAGCGGTTTGGAACACGGCGACACGACTGTTCGCTCCGTCGGCAGAGATCGATCGTTTTACGTTTGTGACCTTGCAACCGCTTCCGCCCGAACGGGTTGTGCCGCGCGACGAGCCGTCGCAGTGGACGGTGGCGTTGGATTCTCAGAGTCGCTGGACGCCGCGTGATGCGACGATTCGGATTGGAACACATCGCTCCACCGCTCGTGTGATTCGATCCGACGACTCCGTTCCGGCAAGCTATTCGTTCCAACTACCACGTTTGTTCGAGCCTTCGATCGCGGACGTTCAAGTGGGTGATGCACGCCGCCGGGTCCGATTGATCCCTAAGCTTCGGCCGGAATTGACGAGCGTCGTTGCAACGGTTCGGTTGCCGGATTACTTGGCGGAGCGAATCGACGGCGGCCAGCTGCAGACCGATTACGACGCCGGTGTGATTCGCATCGTCGAAGGCGCCGCGGCGACGCTGCAGTTAACGGTATCGTCGTCTTTGGCCGATGCAACCGTCGACGGCACGCCGGTCGCTGTGCAGGGGAATCAATTCGTGGCGGAACTGGGGACATCGGCGGACAGCGTCCGTCTGCACTGGACCGATCAGGACGGATTGGCGGCAGCCGAGCCGATGACGGTGACCGTGCAGCGTGTTCCCGATCAGCGGCCGACACTGCTGGTCGAAAACGAATCGATTCCGCCGCGAGTGTTGGACAGTCAAGCGTTGCGTTTTTCGGTGACGGCTCAGGACGACTTTGCCGTCCGCCGAGTCGGGATGCAGTGGTCCGCGGATTCGAGTTCCGAGTCGGGGGAACGGGTGCTGGGGTCCGGCGACGAGGACGGTTCGTTGGCTGCGGTGTTTCAGGCGACGTCGTTGTCCGTTCCGCCGGGTGAAGTGAGCGTGCGGTTTTGGGCCGAAGACGACTTTCCGGGACGCGAGCGGGTGTATTCCGATCCGCTGCCGATCCACGTGCTGACCGCCGACGAGCACGCCGTCTGGATCGCCGGCCAATTCGCTCGCTGGCGTCAGACCGCGATGGATGTTCGAGATCGAGAACTAAATCTGTTCTCTCGCAATCGCGAATTGGCCGAAGTCGCCGTCGCCGAGCGCGATGACCAATGGCGCGCGGCGGTGGCCGAGCAGGCGCGGGCCGAAGCCTTCAACGGTCGGCAACTGGAAGCATTGACCGGTGAAGGGGAAGCGTTGTTGCGGCAGGCGGCGCGGAATGATCAAGTTGGCGTGGACTATGTCGAAAAGCTTGCCGCAACGATCCAGACGCTGCAAGAGATGTCCGATGATCGCATGCCGCGCGTCGCCGAATTGCTGCAGCAAGCGTCAGAGCAAGGGGACGAAGAATCAAAGTTCGCGGAACTAGCCGGTCAGGAAAGCTCGCAAGGCACGTTGGCCGAGCCGAGTGATGGCGACGCCGCCGACGACTCGCCGCAGGACCCCGACGCGGAATCCTCCGAGCGAATCAGTTTGGCCGGCACCACGATTGTCGACACGTCGAAGCGGTCGCCCAAGAGTGAAAGCGAGAAAGCGGAAGAGGACAGCTTGTCGATCGCCATCGAAGATCAAACCGATCTGGTCGCGGAATTCGATGCCGTCGCCGAGGAACTCAAAGAGCTGATGGGAAACATGGAAGGCAGCACGCTGGTCAAACGTTTGAAATCGGTCAGCCGGTTACAGGATCGGGTCGCCATGCAGCTGGGACGAAGCATCGAATCCACCTTCGGGCAAGCCCCCGAATCAAACGGTGATGTGTTGCAGTCGGTCGTTGCCGACGTGATCGAGTCGGCCGCCCGGGTTCGCACGGTGCTGGACGACTTGGAAGCCTTTTGTCAGCGACGCGAGATCGAACATTTTCAGTCCGTGTTAGATGAAATGACGCAGGCGCGTGTCTTGGAACAGCTGAAAGCGTTGCAGGAACGAGTCCCGGTGCGGCCCGGCGTTTCGATCTCCGCGGCCGAGTATTGGTCGGATAACTTGGATCGGTGGGCCGATGACTTGGTGGATCCGGGTTCCGAACAATCCGAATCGGGGCCACAGAACAAAAAGTCGCTTTCACCGGAGGTGATCGTGGAAGTGTTGAGGATCCTGGAAGCCGAGGTGACGTTGCGCGAACAGACGCGCGTCGCTGATCAGGGACGCGAGGCGATGCAGGAAACGGACTACGTCAGCGAGGCGATTCGGTTGAGTGAATCACAGGATCTGTTGCGCGATCGTTTGGACGCGGTCGTCGACGGGATCGAAGCATTGCCGGACGGGTTGTTGAATTTTGGAGAAGAGATCGAAGTGTTGAAATTGGCCAGTGCCGCGATGGTCGACGCGTCAAAGACATTGGTCACGCCGGAAACCGGACCGGTCGCGATCGCGGCGCAAACCGAAGCGATTGAATTGTTGTTGCGGAGTAACAAGATCAGCCCCGAGGGCGGCGGCGGTGGCGGAGGAAGCGCCGGGGGAGGGCAGGGCGGCGAGACCGATCAGGCGGCGATCGCGTTGCTGGGCCAAGGCCTCAATCAACTCGCCATCACCCGTGAATCGGAAACACCGTTGTCTGTCGGGCGAGACCGTGACGAGGTGCCAGAACGATGGCGAGCGGGTTTGGATCGGTATTTCGATCAGTTGGAACAACGACGGTCATCGGCGATTTTGGAGGCGGGGCAATGAGGAATCGGATGCGTATGAAGAGATCTCACAGCCCTCTGGCTCGGGCATCGTCCGACGTTTCATCACCGTCCATACGGGCCTTGGTAACGACAACGCTCGCAAGAGTCGAAGTCACCCTCCCTCTGGGAGGGTCGCGGAGGAGTTTACGACGACGCGGGGAGGGTTTATCTCGCTCGGAATCGCTCAGCGACGACCGCTCGACCCTCCCCTCGCTGCGCTCGACCCTCCCTGCCAGGGAGGGTGACTTCAGTTGTGTAGATACCGATGCTGGCAGGGAGGGTCGGACGCGAGGTACGAGCGGTCGGGGAGGGTCCGTTGTGGCTCGGGAGATTACTCAGCGATGACCAATCGACCCTCCCCTCGCTTCGCTCGACCCTCCCTGCCAGGGAGGGTTACTTTAGATGAGTCGACACCAATGCCTTTTAGACAGGGCGATTTCACTTCGCGGATCAATCCAAGCATGAACTTGATGAATCTGGGTTGGTTCAAGAACACTCGTCACTTCATCGCTGCGCTCTGCCTGGTTTTCGGCGCCCTGTTTGGCCTGGCGATGCCGGCCAACGCCCAGGCCAACCGGTCTGCGGATTCATCGTCGGCCAACATCGGCGAGAGGGTCTCGCGTGACGTGCATGAAATCTACGCCAAGGGGCTGGAGTTTCTGACGCAGACCCAGGACGAGCGGGGGACGTGGCCGGCCGGTGAGGGCGTCGGACCGGGTACGACGGGGCTGGCCGTGCTGGCCTTTTTGGCTTCCGGCGAAGACCCCAATTTTGGTCCGCATCGGGACGTGATTCGCAAAGGCTTGCGGCACATCCTTGCCGGCCAGTCCGCGGTGACCGGTTATATTTCGCCCAGCATGTATCATCACGGGTTCGCGATGCTGGCACTTTGTGAAGCCTACGGTGTGGTCGACGACTCGGATCTGTATCCACCCGGCGAGCGGGAATCCCAGCGCAGTCTCGCCGAAGCGGTGGAACTGGCTGTTCGCGCGGCGCTGACGGCACAAAAGAATAATCGCCGGGGCGGATGGCGTTACGCTCCCAACGCAAGCGACGCGGACACCTCCGTCTCGGGCGCCGTCGTGATGGGCTTGTTGGCCGCACGCAACGCGGGAATCGAGGTGCCGGACGAGTCGATCGATCGGGCAATCGATTATCTGGTTTCGATGACGGCCGAGGACGGCTCAGTCGGCTACACCAGTGCAAGCGAAGGTGGTGGCGGCGAATCGGTTGCCCGCAGCAGCATCGTGAACCTGGTGCTCGCCATCGCCGGACGAAAAGAGTTACAGGCCTATCCCTCGACGTTGCAGTACCTCGTTGCCAACCGCGACGCCGAGCCGCTGTGGCCCGAATACGCCCGCTACTATCAAGCCCAGGCGTACTTCCAATCGGACGTCGAGGTTTGGAAACAGTGGAACGATCGGCTGATTCAACGACTCAAACGTGACCAGAAGCCCAACGGAAGTTTTGACGGAGACCTCGGCGTCACCAACAGCACCTCGATGTCCTTGTTGGCGCTGGCTGTGAACTACCGATTTTTGCCGATCTATGAACGATAGCCTTCAAGACATTCGATTGCGATCAGATGGCGATGGGCTCCTAGGCTCACGCCCTACGGCTGGTGATCGTTTGACACCAGCTGGTTCGCGCCAGCGTCCGGGCGTGTTGGTCGGCGTCTTGTTCCTGTTGATCGGCGCGGTAGCAGATTTGTCCGCTGACGATCCCGGCATGCGTTTTTTGCTAGTCGATGGCAGCGTGATCGAGGGCACTTTGTCCGCCGCGGACGAGCCGGAGAGGCTGCGGATTAACAGCAATCTGTTCGCCCAGCCGATCGAAATCTCGACCGGAAATCTGTTGGAGGCTCGTCGCGAACCCTTGAACTCTGGCAGCGTTGCAGGTGATGGTCCTGAGACATCCACCAACACCTTTGCGTTTCTGTTGAACGATGGCAGCCGATTCGTTGGCAACGTCGTCTCCTGGTCAGGCGGTCTGATCAGGCTCGAAACCGAAGACCTGGGGCGGGTCTCGTTTGCCGCCCAACGTGTGGTCCGCATCGTCGACCAGGCGAGCACGCCGCACCAGATCCTGGCTTTGGCCGACGCTCGCTATCGGTTTCGTCGTGAGACGGGGTGGAGCTTTACCGAGCAGGGCATGACATGCACGGTCCCGGAATCGACGGCCGTCGCAGCCATCGCTCTGCCGGATCGATTTCGAATTCGAATCGAAGTGGCTTGTGAGGGATCGGCCGATTTCGAACTGTCGCTCGGTGATCGATCGCAGGGCGGGGCAGGGCAGGGCGGTGGGCGGGTTGATCGGCGGGGTGGGTCGATTTCACGTTTGCCGACCGAGCGTTTCGTCACCCGAGTGGAGTGGTTCGGTGAAAGTGTTTCGTTGGTCCGCAGCAATGCGAGCGTTTCCGATGCCGGCGTGTTTGACGTGTCGGATTCGCCGGGACGGTTGGAGCTGGATTTGTATGGTGACCAACTCACCGGGCGGCTGCTGGCCTACCGCGACGGCGTGCTGCAAGCGGACGTCTCGCTCGTCGATGAGGAGCCCGTCGTGCGGCGCGAGTTGACGTTGATCAACCGTGGGGATCCGGTGCAGCTGACGAGTTTCGTATTGTTCCATTGGGATGGCCAGACGCCGCCGTCACAGTTCTTGCCCGATCGCTTCACCTTGTTTCGCGACGGTTCGATCGTTGACCAAGTCGCCGAGCAATGGGATGCGGATCGAATTCGTGTCGACGGCACGTGGCACGCGATGGACGATCTTGCGCGGATGGAGTTTGCCGTGGCGACGCAAGTTGCGCCCGCGTGTGACGTGAGTCTGTCTGGCGGTAGTCGAGTGCGTGGGCACGTGGAAGGCCGAGATTCCGCTGGTGCAATCCTTGTGCGTGATGGGACGGGAACCGTTTTAGCCGTCGCACCGTCGCGGGTCACGCGTTGGGTGGGCCGATCGGAGGACGTGACCGCGCCGCCCGGCGACGCGTCTCAATTCCAAGCGGACGGCGTGACGTTGTGGGGACGTTTGCTGGACGGTGGCGACGTCGGCGCGACGTTCGGCTGGCGATCCTTGTCCGGCGAGAATGACGTGGGGATCTCGGCGACCGATGGCGTGACGATTCGGTTCGCGTCGACGTCGGATTCGGATGCGAAGTCCGCGCCCGAACTCGGCATGCTGCAGCTGCGTTGCGGTGATCGCTTGCCCGGTCAATTGATTTCGATTCAGCCCAACGGTGTCCGTTTTCAGAGCGATTGGTGTGGCGAGGTACTGGTGGCGTTGGATGAGGTCCATCGCATTCGAACGGGGCCAGCGGTCGCGGCGGGCGAGACCGATGCGCCATGGTTGACGCGTCTGCCGCGACGGATGGCCACGTCGCCGCCGACACACTTGCTGGTTTCGCCCAACGGTGACGTGTTGAGGGGGCGATTGTTGTCGATGGACGAACAGACCGCTCGCATCGAAATCCGCGGTCGGACGCGGCTGATCAATCGCTCCAGCGTGGCGGAAGTGATTTGGCTCGGCCCATCCGACGAACGTTCGGCAGCGTGTCGCTACGTCATCACAACCCGTGACGGAGCGCGGTTGGGATTGCAGACGGCCGGATTTGACGGCCGCGAGTTGTCGGGCGTGCAAACCGAATTGGGGAACTGTCGCGTCCCCGCGGCGGCGCTGGAAAGTCTTCGGTTCGGAACGAGAGACGTGTCGCCGGCCGAGACCTGGAATCTGGTGCCGGTGAAGGAACCGAAGACGTTTGAGTGAGCGACGTGGGATAGGCTTCCAGCCTGTCAACGAGAAAGTGGGATAGGCTTCCAGCCTGTCAATTCCGCGATGACAGGCTGGAAGCCTATCCCACTGTTGCTCAGCCTGCGGGGTCTTTCAGGTTGTTTTCATCGAACCCTTTTTGCCGCAGCAGGCAGGCGTCGCAGTGGCCACAGGGTTTTCCGCCGGGGCCGGGATCATAGCAGGACAGGGTCATCGAATAGTCGACACCCAAGCGGAGGCCGGTTTGAATGATTTCGCCTTTGGTCAGATGGATCAGCGGCGTGTGGACCGTCAGCTTTCGCCCGCTGGTGCCGCTCTGGGTCGCCAGGTTGGCCATCGTTTCAAACGCGGCGATGTACTCGGGGCGGCAATCGGGATAGCCGCTGTAGTCGAGCGAGTTGACGCCGATGAACAGATCGACCGAGCCGATGGTTTCGGCAAAGGCCAATGCCAGTGACAGGAAGACGGTGTTGCGTGCCGGCACATAGGTGACGGGGATTTCCACGCCGATCTGTTCGACGGAGTCTGATTTGGGAACCACGATCGACTGATCGGTCAGCGCCGATCCGCCGAATTGGGACAGATTGATTTCGACGACCCGGTGCGAGGCGACGTCGAATTGCCGGGCCAACGCGGCGGCTCGTTCGAGTTCGTATTCGTGTCGTTGGCCGTAGCGGAAGCTGATCGTATGGAGGGCAAAGTTTGCTTCGCGCGCGATCGCCAGACAGGTCGCACTGTCGAGTCCACCGGAGAGCAAGACGACGGCGGGGGGGCGGTTTTCGGTCACTGCTTTTTCCATAGCTTGCGTCCGATCGAGGGATGGTAGTTGGTCCAGTTTTCGTTGTTGGTCAGATCCGACTCGATCAGACTGGTAAAGGACGTGATTTTGGCGTCCAGGTTGTCGATGTGATGCAACGCGATCGCTTCCAAGGTGGCCGGCAAGCGGGGGCTACCAAACTCGAGTTGGCCATGGTGGGAAACGATCAGGTGCTCCAGTTGCAACCGCAAATCGTTGGGGAAATCTTCGTCGGCGTCATCTTCAAACGCCGCGATCGCGTCGCCGAGCATCTGCACGCCGATGACGATGTGCCCGACCAGTTGGCCGCGGTCGGTGTAGCTCAGTTCGCCGCTGGCGGAGATCTCTTCGATCTTGCCCAGGTCATGCAGGAACGCGCCAAACA
This sequence comes from Rhodopirellula sp. SM50, assembly GCF_002289565.1. Lineage (GTDB taxonomy): Bacteria > Planctomycetota > Planctomycetia > Pirellulales > Pirellulaceae > Stieleria. Next base: position 143,801 of record NZ_NTFY01000016.1, read on the forward strand.
TCAACAGTTCGGTATCCACGCCGGGATAGCGCGGTCCGAGAAACTGGCAGACTTCCATCAGGTCCACGGTGTGTCGCAGCAGCCCGCCGGGATAGGCGTGGTGGTTGGACACCGCGGCGGTGGCCAGGCGAAGCTTGGCGACGAAGGATTCGTCGGACAGGAACGTCTTTCCCAGTCCACGCAGGTAGACGTTGTGCAGGTTCCCCATCATGTCGCGCAGGGTCGCCAGGGCCTCGTCGGCGGCACCGGCGTCGAACTGATCAAAATCGCTGGGATCGACTTCGGTCTCGGCCAGATCGTCGATGGCGGTCAAGATGACTTGCAGCGCACCCTGGTGAACTTGGGTGCGGCCGATGCCATGGACATAGCCGCCGCGACGGATTTTTTCATAATCCGAGTCATCGGCGTTCCACATCATGGCGACAATCGTCCCGCTGCGGTCGGCCAGTTTGAGCAGCAGGTACTTGCCGCCTTGCCGGTTGACGCGGATTTGCTTGTCGGCCAAGCGGAAGGATTGGTCCAGAGATTGGCCGTCGGTCAGTTCGGTGACAAGCGTACGTGGCACGGCAGATTCCCTTTGGCGGGGGCGTAAAAGGATGAGTCGATGCAAAGGATGCGTGTGATGGCCGCTGATGGCAAGGTGTGGAGGCTGGGGATCCCCTGCGACGCAAGCGGCAAAGGCACGAATTCTCGCAAACCGCTTCGTTTATGGCGGTGGACTGTTATACTGGGCAGCATGTCGACTCAGATCTCATCTACCGGCAAAACCCGATCCTCGGTCAACTTGGTTCGGTCCTCGCACTCATGGACCGAAGCCGAAAGTGCCGCCGGTTTTGTGTTGCGTTATCTGTCGCCGATGCGGAAGCAGTTGACCACCGTGATGGGGTCAACCGAAGAAGCCGATCAGGCGTTGCGGATTCTATTGACGCATCTGGTTTCGGCGGGGTTCGGCGAGCATCGCAAGGGGCGGCTGCGAGACTTTTTGGCGCGGGCGGTGAAATCCTGTGCCAAGGCGCGGTTGCTCGAACAGGGTGGCGCCGAATCGGACCCGGAAAAATCGCCCTCGGTGACACTGGATTCCAAGCAGTGGCTCGTGTTGTGGCGGAATTGTCTGCTCGAGCGGGCTTGGCGAGCGTTGGAACGCATGCAGCACCAAGATGCCAGCCGACCGCTGTACAGCGTCTTGTGGGCCAGCACGATTCATCCCAAGGCCAGCTTGGAAGAGATCGCCGCCGAAGTCGAAAAGGCGTGCTCGGTCAAGCTGGACCAAGTTCAGTTGCAACAATTGAAATTGGAAGCCAAAGCGGCCTTCGCACAGTTGTTGGCCGACGAAGTGGTCGAAACGCTGGAAAACCCCGACAAAGCAGCGGTCAAGAAGGAAATCCAGTCGCTCGGAATCGGTAGCGCGTTCAGCGGATTGACGGTTTAACACAAGTGATTGGAACCGGGGCCGTCGTGTGTCATAATGGTGGCGTGTCCGCTGTTGTGGCCCGCCCGCAATCTCGGACGCACCGGCCGGTCTTGATCGCCACTCGGGTTGCCCCGTGCACTGCCGCATTGCGCCCGCCGGCCGGTCCCCCCTCCCCCTACCACCCGCTTTTTCCGGCAACGATCCCTGTGACCCACTGAAGTTTTGAGCCGACCGGGCCTCGACGCGAATCGCACGACTGGGGCGGACGCGTGCGTTCCGGTCGATCGTCAACCGGCGGTGCGTTCGGTGTCGTTCTCGTTTTGGAGAAACAAACGCGATGTCCATTTTCATGCGTTTCCCGTTCCGCCTCGTCCTTGCTGCAATCAGTGTGGCAACCCTTGTCGACGTCGGCTCCCTGAAGGCTCAGGAACGCACCGCGGTGGACGAAGAGGGGCGGATCGTCAACTTTCAGCGTGACATCGTTCCGATCCTGCGGGCCAGATGTTTGGAGTGTCATAACGAAGAGGAAGCGAAGGGGGACTTTCGTGTCGATGACGCCGAGACGTTCCTTTCGTACGTCGAACCGGAGGACGCCGAGTACAGCACGGTGCTGGCGGACTACATGCTTTCGGACGATCCCGACATGTTGATGCCGCCCCCATCCAAGGGAGGCCCGATGTCGCCGCACGAATTGTCGCTGATTCGCGTCTGGATCGACGAAGGCGCACACTGGCCCGAAGACGTCGCGATCGTCCCCATCACGTCTGAGCCGGAGCAAGCGGCCGCCGAACCGGTTGCCGAAGCGCCCATGTCGCTGGTGGATCGGGTCTGGGCGTTCCAAGGTTTCTTGCATCCTGCCACCGTCCATTTCCCGATCGCGCTGTTGCTGTTCGGCGCGCTGTTCGTCGTTTTAGGATGGAAGTGGCCGAGTCTGGGGCAACAGATCCCCTTGGCCTGTTTGCTGTTGGGTTCCTTGATGGCGATCGCTTCGACCGCGATGGGATGGTCGTTCGCGATCGAGAAGGGCTACGGTTCTTGGACCAAGGTCGACATGGACAGCGAAGTGTTCTGGCATCGCTGGAGTGGGGTGATCGTGGCCGTCACATCCGCCGTGCTGGCACTGGTCGCGCTGCGAGCGTTGGCGACGAGAAATGATTCGCTCGAACGAACTTGGAAAATCGGTCTGTTGGTCGTCGCGGGAATGGTCGGCGCGGTCGGACACCAGGGTGGCGAGATGACCTATGGCAAGGATTTCTATCCCAAGGCATTCCGGATCCTGTTGGGCACCGAAGGCGAACCCGTCGAAGAACAGTTGGCGGAAGAACCCGCGGCATCGGCCGACGGTGAAGTGGTCACGGCGACGGTGACAACGGCATCGTCCAACTGAGAGGTGTTGTCGCGTCGCTTCCATCGGCTCCTGATTTCGTCATCGCGTTGATTTGACAACCCATCTAGCAACGCACGAAAAATAAGTGGGATAGGCTTCCAGCCTGTCGATGCTGAAATGACGAGCCTGGAAGCCTATCCCACTTCAAGAGATCCGGCACTTCTATTCCGCTCATTGCTTAGATTCTCCCCCTCTGGGAAAGACGGCGTTTGCGCAGCAAGCAAACGCCAGAGAGGGCCGTCGCTTCCATCCGCGCCTGATTTCGTCATCGCGTTGATTTGACAACCCATCTAGCAACGCACGAAAAAAGTGGGATAGGCTTCCAGCCTGTCGATGCTGAAATGACAGCCTGGAAGCCTATCCCACTTCGAGAGATCCGGCACTTCTATTCCGCTCATTGCTTAGATTCTCTCCCTCTGGGAGAGACGGCGTTTGCGCAGCAAGCAAACGCCAGAGAGGGCCGCCGCTGCGAAGGTCTTAGGACCGTCGCAACAAGAGGTGCGATTGGCTTTCAGCCTCGCTCCTTCGGCACGAAACGTGCGTGGCACACTCCCCGCTTGCGACCTGGCGGTCTGACGCCGGGGATGGAGGACTGCAAGCGATTGTGTAAGGAGGGCTGGCCGGAGAAGAAAGAAACAGCAGTGAGAGTGCAAATCGTGGGCGTTATCAATCAAGCGGAAGGTCAGTTCAACAGCGCAGAAGACGAATTGAATCAGCCGGTGGCGGGGGCTCTGCCGGAGTCGACGGCGCCGCTCAGGTCTCGCCGCGCCGCCTTGCGGTCGAACCGTTCCTGCGGGTCGGTAAGAGCGATGTTAGCACTCGAAGCGTCGCACCAGTTGCGGCTGACCATCCGAGGCGTCATCGCAGTGTTGTGTGTGGTCGCCGCGTTCCTGTTTCTCTTCTTTCCAGAGTTTTCCGGATACGCAACGCTCTCGTTGCCGATGCTGGTGGTCGCTTTCATGGGGCTGCGTTTTGTCGGCAGGACGGCTCGTCTGTTCGGTGCGGTGAGCGGTCGATTTTCGCGCAGGCGGCGCGGACGTTTGGCGACCGCGGTGGTCAGTTCGGCGTCAAGTTTTGTGCTGAAAGGATTCATCGGATTCCTGTTGGCGAGCGTTGCCGTGATCGGATCCACCTATGAAGTCCCCTACGTCGGTTTCGTCGCGGCGGTGTTGTTGTTAGCCGCCGTTTTGGCCAACTATCCGGGGCGCGGATTGTTTCCCGGAATCAGGTATGAGGAGCGTCGCGAGCGGCTGCGGCGTCAAACACAGGAAGCTTTGGCGTTTGCATCGTACGACGCTCTCGTGGCGCCGCGGGAATCACTTCGCCGCGTCGACGGCAATCACCTCTGCGTCTCCCCAGCGAGCAGGGATTTTGAGAGTTTTGCTGAGGACCCGAGTAAATGCATCGACATCGAGGATGACGATGTGGAAATCGAAGAAGACGATTTCGTCTGCGATGGCTTCTTCAGCGATGGCTACCGCAGTGACTACCGCGACGCACCACCGCAGTTGCACGTGATCGGTGAATGATCGCGGGTGGGGCGTCGTCTACCCCGTATTTTGCCTCGGGTGATTTCTGGTGATCGGCGGATCGCGTATTCTGTGTGTGGGACGTTCCGGGCACGAATCACGCAATCATGGACACGGGAAAACGAGTGGCGAAAAGCGAAAAGAAGAAAAAACCGGGTTCCAAAACCGCCTCACGCAAAGCACTGATCGATCGTCCGCTGCCGGAGGATCGTTTTCTCAATCGCGAACTCAGCTGGCTGGCATTCAATCAACGCGTTCTGGCCCAGGCGGCTGACGGCAGCTTGCCGATTCTCGAACGCGCCAAGTTCCTGGCCATCACCAGTTCCAACTTGGATGAATTCATGATGGTCCGCGTCGGCGGGCTCAAGATCTTGCACCAACGCAATCCGACCCAGCGGGATCCGGCAGGCTTGGTGGCGGTCGAGCAACTGCAGGCGGTCGCCAAGAAGGGGCATGAGATCGTCTCGCGGCAGTACCAGTTACTGCGCCAGGAGGTCCAGCCGAAATTGGAGTCGGCCGGCATCGCGCAAATCGATTTGACGCAGGCCAGCGAGGCCGAGCATGGCTCGGCGACCGCCCGATTTTGGCGAGATGTCTTTCCCGTACTGTCGCCCCAAGCGGTTTCCTCGGACAGCTTTCCGCTGCTGCAAGGCCTGGGGCTGCACCTGTTCATCCGTCTGAAACGTGACCCCGACACCCGGCTCGGCAAGGCGAGCGACGGGCCGGAGTCGGGCGAAGCAGGGGATTCCGAGGGAACGTCGGAATACGCGTTGATTCCGATGGGCCGATCGCTGCAACGCGTGTTGCCGATCTCGGGCGACAAACGGCACGGGTACGTGTTGTTGGAGAGTTTGGCGGCGCACTTTGTCGACGAATTTTTTCCCGGCCGCGAAGTGCTCGAGTGCGTCCCATTTCGGCTGACCCGCAACGCCGACATCGAGTTTCGCGAAGACGCCGCCAGCGATCTGCTGGGCGGGATGGAAGAGATCTTGGAGAACCGGCGCTACGCCAGACCGGTTCGTCTGGAATACGGAGCGTCGGCCAGCGAGGAGGCGGTCGGATTTTTGCAGAAGGTCCACCAATTGCACCCCGAAGACCTGTACGCGATCGACGGCCCGATCGATTTGAGTTTCCTGTTTACGCTGCACGGGGAAGAAGGTTTCGATCATCTCCGCGATGAGGTCTGGCCGGCCAAACCGCATCCGCGGATCGATCCGGAAGAGTCGATGTTCACGACGATCGCGGCGGGCGATGTGTTGATGGTCCATCCCTACGATCGATTCGACTCCGTCGTGCGGTTGATCGAGGAGGCCGCGGCGGATCCGAATGTGTTGGCGATCAAACAGGTGTTGTATCGAACCAGTAAGAACAGCCCGGTCGTTGCGGCGCTGGAACGCGCCGCCGAACGCGGTAAGTACGTCACGGCGATCGTGGAATTGAAGGCCCGGTTTGATGAGGCGCGCAACATCGAATGGGCCAAAGAAATGGAACGGGCCGGCGTCCAGGTCATTTACGGAATCCACGGGCTCAAGACGCATGCCAAGGTCTGCATCATCGTCCGGCGTGAACCGCAAGGCATCGTCCGCTACATGCACTTCGGCACCGGCAATTACAACGAGGCGACGGCGAAGCTGTACAGCGACATTTCATTGCTGACCTGTGATGAGGTATTGGGCCGCGACGCGACGAACTTTTTTAATGCGATCACCGGCGCCAGCCAGCCCAGGGCGTTGGAAGAGCTGGCCGCCGCACCGACCACGATGCGGCGCCGTTTTTTGGATTTGATCGAAGAGGAAACGCAGCGCAGCCTGCAAGGTGGCCGCGGGCAAATCACCGCTAAGCTCAACGCCCTGGTCGACCCCGAGGTGATCGATGCGCTGTATCGAGCCAGTCGTGCTGGGGTGAAGATCCGTTTGAATGTTCGTGGGCAGTGTTGTTTGCGCCCCGGCGTGAAGAACTTGAGCGAGTCAATCGAGGTGATTTCGATCATCGACCGGTTCCTGGAGCACGCGCGGATCTTCTGTTTCCACCAGGACGGCGACGAGAAACTGTTGATCGGCAGTGCCGATTGGATGACACGCAACTTGGATCGCCGTGTCGAGTTGTTGGTACCCGTGGCGGATCGCAAGTGCTGTGATCGGTTGAAGGAGGTGTTGGAAACCTATTTCGACGACAACACGAATTGCTGGCAGATGATGCCTGACGGAGAGTATCGACAGAAGGACCGCGGCGATGAGCCTCCGTTGCGTTCCCAGCGGGTGCTGTACGACCGCGTGGTCAACACGTGGAAGAAAGCCGAATCAAGCCGCCGCGCGACGTTCCGCCCGATCAGTGCGGGAAGTTGAAATGGCGCCTGTGGCGTTTCAAATTCGCCGACGCCAGCATCGTCGACGTCTATTGTCTGCTTGCCTGATGACAGCGCCCACTTCTTCTTTTGCGTCCTCTCGCGTTCTTTTGTGGCAATTGATTCGCCGTCGTTGGATCGTGACCCGGAGGACGCCCACCGGAATTCGTCGGACCTCTGTTTCCTGGA